>NZ_JBIUCI010000006.1:420615-542862 GCF_044593635.1 Streptomyces sp. NPDC051913
GCGGGCGGGGGGGGGCCCGGGGGCTACGCGGGGGGTTTTGGGGGGCGGGGGCCCCCCTGGGGCCCCCAACACCCGCGGGGGGGGGCCCCAACTAATAAGGGCCCCCCCCCCCCGGCGGCACGTTTCTGCTGAGGCGTGAAGCGGCTCAGCTCTCCTCGTGGGACACCGCGCGACGCGCGTCCGCGTCCAGCACGCCCCAGCTGATCAGCTGCTCGGTGAGGACCGAGGGCGACTGGTCGTAGATGACGGCGAGTGTGCGCAGGTCGTCCTGGCGGATCGAGAGCACCTTGCCGTTGTAGTCACCGCGCTGCGACTGGATCGTCGCGGCGTAGCGCTGGAGGGGGCCCGCCTTCTCGGCCGGCACGTGGGCCAGCCGCTCCAGGTCGAGGACCAGCTTCGGCGGCGGCTCGGCGGCGCCGCCCGGCGTGGTGCCCGGCAGCAGTTCCTGAACGGGCACACCGTAGAAATCCGCCAACTCGGCGAGGCGCTGCACGGTCACGGCACGGTCGCCGCGCTCGTACGAACCGACCACGACCGCCTTCCAGCGTCCCTGGGACTTCTCCTCGACACCGTGGAGGGAAAGGCCCTGCTGGGTGCGGATGGCCCGGAGCTTGGCCCCGAGCTGTTTGGCGTATTCGCTGGACATATAGCTCCCCGGCACTGTGTCGACGCGGCCGGCAGGGGCGCCGTACCGCGCGGCTGGTAACTCACTGTGAGGTTACGCAGCGTTACTCTTCTGCGTCAAGCCGAATGAGCCGCACCGACTCTTCCGTGGTGGCGGTGGCCGATTAGGCCATGGGGGTGATCGGGGGTGTCCTCCGGGCCTGATACCGTGGATGGCGCAATTCCGACGTCCTTTAAGGTCCGTCCCGTGAGGCGGAGAAGGAGGTCCGTTTCTTATGGACAAGCAGCAGAACCAGCAGGACATCCAGCAGGACGCATCGACCGATGCGCGGCCCGTTCTCGAAGGCCCCGACATCGCACGCGTGCTGACCCGGATCGCCCACGAGATCGTCGAACGCGCCAAGGGCGCCGACGACGTGGTGCTCCTCGGCATTCCGACCCGAGGCGTCTTCCTCGCCCAGCGGCTCGCCGCCAAGCTGGAGGAGATCACCGACCGCAAGATTCCGGTCGGTTCGCTCGACATCACCATGTACCGGGACGACCTGCGCATGCACCCGCCGCGTGCGCTGGCCCGCACCGAGATCCCCGGTGACGGCATCGACGGCCGCCTCGTCGTCCTCGTCGACGACGTGCTCTTCTCCGGCCGCACCATCCGCGCCGCCCTCGACGCCCTGAACGACATCGGGCGTCCGCGCGCGGTGCAGCTCGCGGTCCTCGTCGACCGCGGCCACCGCGAACTGCCCATCCGCGCCGACTACGTCGGCAAGAACCTCCCCACGTCGTTGCGGGAGACGGTCAAGGTCCAGCTCGCCGAGGAGGACGGTCGCGACACCGTGCTGCTCGGTGCCAAGCCGACCCAGTAGCAGACGTCCGCGCGCGCCTTTCGGTGTGCTCTCGCCTGCCCGGAATCTCCCACTGAACTTCCCTACGGAGCCTGACAGATGCAGCGTCATCTCATCTCGGCCGCCGACCTCACCCGTGACGACGCCGTCCTGATCCTCGACACCGCCGAGGAGATGGCCCGGGTCGCCGACCGGCCGATCAAGAAGCTGCCGACCCTGCGCGGCCGCACGATCGTCAACCTCTTCTTCGAGGACTCCACGCGCACGCGTATCTCGTTCGAGGCCGCCGAGAAGCGCCTCTCGGCCGATGTCATCAACTTCACCGCCAAGGGGTCGAGCGTCTCCAAGGGCGAGTCCCTGAAGGACACCGCCCAGACCCTGGAGGCCATGGGCGTCGACGCCGTCGTCATCCGGCACGGCGCCTCCGGAGCGCCGTACCGGCTCGCCACCTCCGACTGGATCGACGCCGCCGTCATCAACGCCGGTGACGGCACCCACCAGCACCCCACACAGGCCCTGTTGGACGCCTTCACGATGCGCCGCCGGCTCATCGGGCGGGACGCCGGGCTCGGCCAGGACCTGTCCGGCAAGCGCATCACGATCGTCGGGGACGTCCTGCACAGCCGGGTCGCCCGGTCCAACGTCGACCTGCTGCACACCCTCGGCGCCGAGGTCACCCTCGTCGCGCCGCCGACCCTGGTGCCGGTCGGCGTCGAGACCTGGCCCTGTGAGGTGTCGTACGACCTGGACAGCACGCTCGCCAAGTCCGACGCGGTGATGATGCTGCGCGTGCAGCGCGAGCGCATGAACGCCGCGTTCTTCCCGACCGAGCGCGAGTACTCGCGGCGCTACGGCCTCGACGGCGACCGCATGGCGCGGATGCCCGAGCACGCCATCGTGATGCACCCCGGCCCGATGGTCCGGGGTATGGAGATCACCGCCGAGGTCGCCGACTCCGACCGCTGCACCGTCGTGGAGCAGGTCGCAAACGGAGTCTCCATCCGGATGGCCGTTCTGTACCTGCTGCTGGGTGGAAACGAGCCCGCCGTCAGCCACACCCGTATCGAGGAGAAGTAAGAGACATGAGCAAGATCCTGATCCGTGGTGCGAAGGTGCTCGGCGGCGAGCCGCAGGACGTCCTGATCAACGGTGATCTCATCGAGGCGGTCGGTCAGGGGCTCTCGGACGAAGGCGCCGAGGTCATCGAGGCCGGCGGCAAGGTCCTCCTGCCGGGCCTCGTCGACCTGCACACCCATCTGCGCGAGCCCGGCCGTGAGGACTCCGAGACCGTGCTGACCGGCACGCGCGCGGCGGCCTCCGGCGGCTACACCGCCGTGTTCGCCATGGCCAACACCTTCCCGGTCGCCGACACCGCCGGTGTGGTCGAGCAGGTCTACCGGCTCGGCCAGGAGCACGGGTACTGCGACGTGCAGCCCATCGGCGCCGTCACGGTCGGCCTGGAGGGCAGGAAGCTCGCCGAACTCGGTGCCATGCACGAGTCGGCCGCCGGTGTCACCGTCTTCTCCGACGACGGCAAGTGCGTCGACGACGCGGTGATCATGCGGCGCGCCCTGGAGTACGTGAAGGCCTTCGGCGGGGTCGTCGCCCAGCACGCGCAGGAGCCTCGGCTGACCGAGGGCGCCCAGATGAACGAGGGCGTCGTCTCCGCCGAGCTGGGGCTCGGGGGCTGGCCCGCGGTGGCCGAGGAATCGATCATCGCCCGGGACGTCCTGCTCGCCGAGCACGTCGGCTCCCGCGTCCACATCTGCCATCTGTCGACCGCCGGCTCCGTGGAGATCGTCCGCTGGGCCAAGTCCCGCGGCATCGACGTCACCGCCGAGGTCACCCCGCACCACCTGCTGCTGACGGACGAGCTCGTCCGGACCTACAACCCGGTCTACAAGGTGAACCCGCCGCTGCGCACCGAGCGCGACGTCTTCGCCCTGCGCGAGGCGCTCGCCGACGGCACGATCGACATCGTCGCCACCGACCACGCCCCGCACCCGCACGAGGACAAGGACTGCGAGTGGGCCGCGGCCGCCATGGGGATGGTGGGCCTGGAGACCGCGTTGTCAGTGGTGCAGGAGACCATGGTGGACACCGGGCTCCTCACTTGGGCCGGGGTCGCCGAGCGCATGTCCGTCAAGCCCGCCGAGATCGGGCGGGCGAAGGGCCACGGGCGACCCGTCTCGGCTGGTGAGCCCGCCAACCTCACGCTCGTCGACACGGCATACCGTGGGTCCGTGGACCCCGCGGGCTTCGCCTCGCGCAGCCGGAACACCCCGTACGAGGGGCGTGAGCTGCCGGGCCGTGTGACGCACACGTGGCTCCGGGGCAAGGCCACGCTCGTCGACGGGAAGCTCACGTGACACCTGTAATCCTGCTCGCCAACGGTCTCGCCGCCGAGAAGGAATCGGCCGAGGTCACCGACTGGGCCGCGCGCATCGGCTGGCTCGTGGGGCTGGCGCTGTTCGTCGCGCTCATCTACTGGCTGATGCGCGAGGGCTGGAAGTGGCGCGGCACGCTCCAGAGCGACCTGCCCGAGCTGCCCGACGCGCCGGACGACCCCGGTGCGGCGAGACTGACGATGAGCGGCCGCTACCACGGCTCCACCACCGCCGGGCAGTGGCTCGACCGCATCGTGGCGCACGGCCTGGGCACCCGCAGCCGGGTCGAGCTCACGCTGACGGACGCGGGACTGGACGTCGTACGCCCCGGTGCGACCGACTTCTTCGTCCCGGTCTCCGCGCTGCGGGAGGCGGTGCTCGGCAAGGGCATCGCCGGCAAGGTCCTCACCGAGGGCGGCCTGCTGATCGTGACCTGGGAACACGGGGACAAGCTGATCGACTCCGGCTTCCGCTCCGACCACGCGGCCGAGCACAACGAGTGGGTCGACGCCATTAACTCCATGATCAACAAGATGGACAAGACGGAAACGGAAGGCGCACGATGACGACCTCCACGAAGGGGAACGCCTCGCAGAGGAAAGGGGCGCTTCCCGCGGTACTCGTCCTGGAGGACGGCCGGATCTTCCGCGGCCGCGCCTACGGGGCCGTGGGGGTGACCTTCGGCGAGGCGGTGTTCTCCACCGGCATGACCGGCTACCAGGAGACCCTCACCGACCCGTCGTACCACCGCCAGGTCGTCGTGATGACCGCCCCGCACGTCGGCAACACCGGCGTCAACGACGAGGACCCCGAGAGCAAGCGGATCTGGGTCGCCGGATACGTGGTGCGCGACCCCGCGCGCGTGCCCTCCAACTGGCGCTCGCGCCGCTCCCTCGACGAGGAGCTGGCCCAGCAGGGCGTCGTCGGCATCTCCGGCATCGACACGCGCGCGTTGACGCGCCATCTGCGCGAGCGCGGCGCCATGCGCGTCGGCATCTTCTCCGGCAACGCGCTGCCCGACGAGGGCACCATGCTCACCGAGGTGCGCCAGGCCCCCGAGATGAAGGGCGCCGACCTCTCCGCGGAGGTCGCCACCAAGGAGGCGTACGTCGTCCCCGCGATCGGCGAGAAGAAGTTCACCGTCGCCGCGGTCGACCTCGGCATCAAGGGCATGACCCCGCACCGGATGGCCGAGCGCGGCATCGAGGTGCACGTGCTGCCCGCGACGGCCACCGTCGAGGACATCTACGCCGTCAACCCCGACGGTGTGTTCTTCTCCAACGGTCCCGGCGACCCGGCCACCGCCGACCACCCGGTCTCCGTCATGCAGGCCGTCCTGGAGCGCAGGACGCCCCTCTTCGGCATCTGCTTCGGCAACCAGATCCTGGGCCGCGCCCTCGGCTTCGGCACCTACAAGCTGAAGTACGGCCACCGCGGCATCAACCAGCCGGTGCAGGACCGTACGACCGGCAAGGTCGAGGTCACCGCGCACAACCACGGCTTCGCCGTCGACGCCCCGCTCGACAAGGTCTCCGACACCCCCTACGGCCGCGCCGAGGTCTCCCACGTCTGCCTCAACGACAACGTGGTGGAGGGCCTCCAGCTGCTCGACCAGCCGGCCTTCAGCGTCCAGTACCACCCCGAAGCGGCAGCGGGCCCGCACGACGCCGCCTACCTGTTCGACCGCTTCACGTCTTTGATGAGCACCGCTTCGATGGAGGGCCAGCGTGCCTAAGCGCACCGATATCCAGTCCGTCCTGGTCATCGGCTCCGGCCCGATCGTCATCGGCCAGGCCGCCGAGTTCGACTACTCCGGCACCCAGGCCTGCCGCATCCTGCGCGCCGAGGGCCTCAGGGTCATCCTGGTCAACTCCAACCCGGCGACGATCATGACCGACCCGGAGATCGCCGACGCCACGTACGTCGAGCCGATCACCCCCGAGTTCGTCGAGAAGATCATCGCCAAGGAGCGCCCCGACGCCCTGCTGCCCACCCTGGGCGGTCAGACGGCCCTCAACACGGCCATCTCGCTGCACGAGGCGGGCACGCTGGAGAAGTACGGCGTCGAGCTGATCGGCGCCAACGTCGAGGCCATCAACAAGGGCGAGGACCGCGACCTGTTCAAGGGCGTCGTCGAGGAGGTGCGCAAGAAGATCGGCCACGGCGAGTCCGCCCGCTCGGTCATCTGCCACTCCATGGACGACGTCCTCCAGGGCGTCGACACCCTCGGCGGCTACCCGGTCGTGGTCCGCCCGTCCTTCACCATGGGCGGCGCCGGCTCCGGCTTCGCGCACGACGAGGAGGAGCTGCGCCGCATCGCCGGGCAGGGCCTCACGCTCTCCCCGACCACCGAGGTGCTCCTGGAGGAGTCCATCCTCGGCTGGAAGGAGTACGAGCTGGAGCTGATGCGCGACACGAACGACAACGTCGTGGTCGTCTGCTCCATCGAGAACTTCGACCCGATGGGCGTCCACACCGGCGACTCGATCACCGTCGCGCCCGCGATGACGCTCACCGACCGCGAGTACCAGCGCCTTCGCGACATCGGTATCGCGATCATCCGCGAGGTCGGCGTCGACACCGGCGGCTGCAACATCCAGTTCGCGATCAACCCCGAGGACGGTCGCGTGATCGTCATCGAGATGAACCCGCGCGTGTCCCGGTCCTCGGCCCTCGCCTCCAAGGCGACCGGCTTCCCCATCGCCAAGATCGCCGCCAAGCTCGCCGTCGGCTACACCCTCGACGAGATCCCGAACGACATCACGCAGGAGACCCCGGCCTCCTTCGAGCCCACGCTCGACTACGTGGTCGTCAAGGCTCCGCGCTTCGCCTTCGAGAAGTTCCCGCAGGCCGACTCCACGCTGACCACGACCATGAAGTCGGTCGGCGAGGCCATGGCCATCGGCCGCAACTTCACCGAGGCCTTCCAGAAGGCGCTGCGCTCGCTGGAGAAGAAGGGCAGCCAGTTCACCTTCGTCGGAGAGCCCGGCGACAAGGAGGCGCTGCTCGCGGAGTCCGTCCGGCCCACCGACGGCCGGATCAACACCGTCATGCAGGCCATCCGCGCGGGTGCCACGCCGGAGGAGATCTTCGAGTACACGAAGATCGACCCGTGGTTCGTCGACCAGCTCTTCCTCATCAAGGAGATCGCCGACGAGCTCGCCGAGGCCCCGGAGCTCACCTCCGAACTCCTCGCCGAGGCCAAGCGGCACGGCTTCTCCGACCAGCAGATCGCCGAGATCCGCGGCCTGCGCGAGGACGTGGTCCGTGAGGTCCGGCACGCGCTCGGCATCCGCCCGGTCTACAAGACGGTCGACACCTGCGCCGCCGAGTTCGCCGCGAAGACGCCGTACTTCTACTCCTCCTACGACGAGGAGACCGAGGTCGCGCAGCGCGAGAAGCCGGCCGTCATCATTCTCGGCTCCGGCCCCAACCGCATCGGCCAGGGCATCGAGTTCGACTACTCCTGCGTCCACGCCTCCTTCGCGCTGAGCGACGCCGGGTACGAGACCGTGATGGTCAACTGCAACCCGGAGACCGTCTCCACGGACTACGACACCTCCGACCGCCTGTACTTCGAGCCGTTGACGCTGGAAGACGTGCTGGAGATCGTCCACGCGGAGTCCCTCGCGGGTCCGATCGCCGGTGTAGTCGTCCAGCTGGGCGGCCAGACCCCGCTGGGCCTGGCGCAGGCGCTGAAGGACAACGGCGTGCCGATCGTCGGCACCTCGCCGGAGGCCATCCACGCGGCCGAGGACCGGGGCGCCTTCGGGCGCGTGCTCGCCGAGGCGGGCCTCCCGGCTCCCAAGCACGGCACCGCGACCACCTTCGCCGAGGCCAAGGCCATCGCCGACGAGATCGGCTACCCGGTTCTCGTCCGCCCGTCCTACGTCCTCGGCGGACGCGGCATGGAGATCGTCTACGACGAGACCCGCCTCGCCTCCTACATCGCCGAGTCGACCGAGATCAGCCCCTCCCGGCCGGTCCTCGTCGACCGCTTCCTCGACGACGCCATCGAGATCGACGTCGACGCGCTCTACGACGGCGAGGAGCTCTACCTCGGCGGCGTCATGGAGCACATCGAGGAGGCCGGCATCCACTCCGGCGACTCGGCGTGCGCCCTGCCCCCGATCACGCTGGGCGGCTTCGACATCAAGCGCCTGCGCGCCTCGACCGAGGCCATCGCGCGCGGTGTCGGCGTCCGCGGCCTGATCAACATCCAGTTCGCGATGGCCGGCGACATCCTCTACGTCCTGGAGGCCAACCCGCGCGCGTCCCGCACCGTTCCCTTCACCTCGAAGGCGACCGCGGTACCGCTGGCCAAGGCCGCCGCCCGCATCTCGCTCGGCGCGACCATCGCCGAGCTGCGTGCCGAGGGCCTGCTTCCGGCCAACAGCGACGGCGGCGAGCTGCCCTTCGACGCCCCGATCTCCGTCAAGGAGGCCGTCATGCCGTGGTCGCGCTTCCGCGACATCCACGGCCGCGGCGTCGACACCGTCCTCGGCCCGGAGATGCGCTCCACCGGCGAGGTCATGGGCATCGACTCGGTCTTCGGCACGGCGTACGCCAAGTCGCAGGCCGGCGCCTACGGCCCGCTGCCCACCAAGGGCCGCGCGTTCATCTCGGTCGCCAACCGCGACAAGCGGTCGATGATCTTCCCGGCCCGCGAGCTGGTCGCCCACGGCTTCGAGCTGCTCGCCACCTCCGGCACCGCCGAGGTCCTCAAGCGCAACGGCATCAACGCCACCATCGTGCGCAAGCAGTCCGAGGGCACCGGCCCGGCCGGCGAGAAGACCATCGTCCAGCTCATCCACGACGGCGAGGTCGACCTCATCGTCAACACCCCGTACGGCACCGGTGGCCGCCTCGACGGCTACGAGATCCGTACGGCGGCCGTGGCGCGGTCGGTGCCGTGCCTGACGACGGTCCAGGCGCTCGCCGCGGCCGTCCAGGGCATCGACGCCCTCAACCACGGCGACGTGGGCGTCCGTTCGCTCCAGGAACACGCGGAACACCTGACTGCGGCCCGCGACTAGCAGCCCTGAGGGGGACACCGGAAACGGTGTCCCCCTCTTCGTGAGGACACCGACATGTACAAGATTTTCTTCCGTCTGGTTTTCAAACGGATGGACCCCGAGCAGGCGCACTACCTGGCCTTCCGCTGGATCCGCCTCGCGGTCCGTATCCCCGTGCTGCGCACCTTCGTCGCCGCCGCCCTCGCCCCCCGCCACAAGGAACTCCGCACCGAGGCCTTCGGTCTGCGGATGCACGGCCCCTTCGGCCTCGCCGCCGGCTTCGACAAGAACGCGGTCGCGATCGACGGCATGTCGATGCTCGGCTTCGACCACGTCGAGATCGGCACGGTGACGGGGGAGGCCCAGCCCGGCAACCCCAAGAAGCGGCTGTTCCGCCTCGTACAGGACCGCGCGCTCATCAACCGCATGGGCTTCAACAACGAGGGCTCACTGGCCGTCGCGGCCCGTCTGGCGTCCCGGGAGGAGGTCTTCAGGACCGTCGTGGGCGTCAACATCGGCAAGACCAAGGTCGTACCGGAGGCCGAGGCCGCCGCGGACTACGTGAAGTCCACCGAGCGGCTCGCGCCCTACGCCGACTACCTGGTCGTGAACGTGTCGTCGCCGAACACGCCCGGGCTGCGCAACCTCCAGGCCACGGAGTCGCTGCGGCCGCTGCTGAGCGCCGTACGCGAGGCCGCCGACCGTACGGTGACGAGTCGCCGTGTCCCGCTCCTGGTGAAGATCGCGCCCGACCTCGCCGACGAGGACATCGACGCCGTCGCCGACCTGGCCGTCGAGCTGGGCCTGGACGGGATCATCGCCACGAACACGACCATCGCGCGCGAGGGGCTCGGTTTGAGATCCGAACCCTCGCTGGTGAAGGAGACCGGCGGCCTGTCCGGAGCACCCCTGAAGGCGCGCTCCCTGGAGGTGCTCAGGCGCCTCTACGCGCGCGTGGGCGACCGCGTCACGCTCGTCGGCGTCGGCGGCATCGAGAACGCCGAGGACGCCTGGCAGCGCATCCTCGCCGGTGCCACGCTCGTACAGGGCTACAGCGCGTTCATCTACGAAGGCCCCTTCTGGGGTCGCGCCATCCACAAGGGGCTCGCCGCGCGTCTGCGCACCAGCCCGTACGCCACGCTCGCCGACGCGGTCGGCGCCGATGTGAGGGAGACCGCATGACTGACGCCTTCGGCACCCGCCTGCGCCGGGCCATGGACGAGCGCGGCCCCCTGTGCGTCGGTATCGACCCGCACGCCTCCCTGCTCACCGAGTGGGGGTTGAACGACGACGTGGCCGGCCTGGAGCGGTTCAGCCGCACGGTCGTCGAGGCGCTGGCCGACCGGGTGGCGGTCTTCAAGCCGCAGGCCGCGTTCTTCGAGCGCTTCGGCTCGCGCGGCGTCGCCGTACTGGAGAAGACGGTCGAGGAGGCGCGGGCGGGCGGCGCGCTGGTCGTCATGGACGCCAAGCGCGGCGACATCGGCTCGACCATGGCGGCGTACGCCGAGGCCTTCCTGCGCAAGGACTCGCCGCTGTTCTCCGACGCGCTGACCGTCTCGCCGTACCTCGGCTACGGCTCGCTGTCGCCGGCGATCGCGCTGGCCAGGGAGAGCGGCGCGGGGCTGTTCGTGCTGGCGCTGACCTCCAACCCCGAGGGCGGCGAGGTCCAGCACGCCGTCCGCGCGGACGGCCGGAACATCGGCGCGACGATGCTCGCGCACCTCGCGGCCGAGAACACCGGGGAGGAGCCCCTCGGTTCCTTCGGGGCGGTGGTCGGCGCCACGCTCGGCGATCTGTCGTCCTACGACCTGGACATCAACGGTCCCCTCCTCGCGCCCGGCATCGGCGCCCAGGGGGCCACTCCGGCCGATCTGCCGGCGGTGTTCGGCAAGGTGCTGCGCAACGTCCTGCCCAACGTCAGCCGGGGCGTGCTGCGGCACGGTCCCGACGTCGGCGCGCTGCGGGAGTCCGCGGAACGGTTCGCGGCGGAGATCAAGGCGGCTGTGGCGCTCGTATGACGGTCGTCCGGGGCGTTCGAGACGCTCTCGCGAGTCCTCCGATGAGTGTTCCCGGGACGACTTGAGTCTGAATACATCCTCAAATCCGGGGCAGTTTGTCTGAAATGTCCGGCCTGACGGAGGCTGACCAGGACTTTTCCGCTGTTCTCGCTGACTCTGGCGGACTTGGCCGCTAGTCTCCGAGCAGAGTCTGCGGGCAAGCGTGTTGCTCGTGGCTCACCAGGTGAGGGGCGACTAGGTTCCTCACCGGTCCGTATCCGACAGTTCAACATCCGAGGTGACGTAGGCGTGGCTCTTCCGCCCCTTACCCCTGAACAGCGCGCAGCCGCGCTCGAAAAGGCCGCCGCGGCTCGCCGGGAGCGGGCCGAGGTCAAGAATCGACTCAAGCACTCCGGCGCCTCCCTTCACGAGGTCATCAAGCAGGGCCAGGAGAACGACGTCATCGGCAAGATGAAGGTCTCCGCGCTGCTGGAGTCCCTGCCGGGCGTGGGCAAGGTCCGCGCCAAGCAGATCATGGAGCGTCTGGGCATCTCCGAGAGCCGCCGCGTGCGTGGTCTCGGTTCGAACCAGATCGCTTCCCTGGAGCGTGAGTTCGGCAGCACCGGTTCCTGAGTCCGGCACCATCCGGACCGGGAGTCCCGGGCACCCCGGGATTGCTGGAATAATCGCTGCATGGCTGCAACATTCCGGGGGACGACCCCCGAGCCCCCGGACGTACGTCCGCGGCTGACCGTGCTCTCCGGCCCCTCCGGGGTCGGCAAGAGCACGGTCGTCGCCCATATGCGCAAGGAACACCCCGAGGTCTGGCTCTCGGTGTCGGCGACGACCCGCAGGCCCCGCCCCGGCGAGCAGCACGGAGTCCACTACTTCTTCGTCAGTGACGAGGAGATGGACAAGCTGATCGCCAACGGCGAGCTGCTGGAGTGGGCCGAGTTCGCCGGGAACCGCTACGGCACCCCCCGCAAGGCCGTCCTGGAACGGCTGGAGGCGGGGGAGGGGGTCCTGCTGGAGATCGACCTCCAGGGCGCCCGGCAGGTCCGGGAGTCCATGCCGGAGGCCCAGCTGGTGTTCCTGGCTCCTCCCTCCTGGGAGGAGCTCGTGCGCAGACTCACCGGCCGGGGCACCGAGTCGCCCGAGGTCATCGAGCGCCGGCTCGACGCCGCGAAGGTGGAACTGGCGGCCGAGCCCGAGTTCGACGAGACCCTGGTCAACACCTCCGTCGAGGACGTGGCGCGTGAGCTGCTAGCCTTGATGGACGTTGTGTGATCGTTTTCTAGATCTCATCCCAACTTTCGGAAGGCAGAGCGTGTCCTCTTCCATCACCGCGCCCGAGGGCATCATCAACCCTCCGATCGACGAGCTCCTCGAGGCCACCGACTCGAAGTACAGCCTCGTGATCTACGCGGCCAAGCGTGCCCGTCAGATCAACGCGTACTACTCGCAGCTCGGCGAGGGTCTCCTTGAGTACGTCGGTCCGCTCGTCGACACCCACGTGCACGAGAAGCCGCTCTCGATCGCGCTGCGCGAGATCAACGCGGGTCTGCTGACGTCCGAGGCCGTCGAGGGCCCGGCGCAGTAGTACTTTCAGATTGCGGTTGACTTTTCCACAGGCCCGACAGCGCGACTGTCGGGCCTGTGGTGTGTCATGGGAGTCGTAGGTTCGAGGGGTTCGAGGGGTTCGAGGGATGGGAGACCTGGTGGACAAGCCGAGGGTCGTGCTGGGGGTCAGCGGTGGCATCGCCGCGTACAAGGCCTGTGAGCTGCTGCGCAGACTGACGGAGTCGGGGCATGACGTCCGTGTCGTCCCCACCGCCTCCGCGCTGCACTTCGTCGGCGCCGCCACCTGGTCCGCCCTGTCCGGCCACCCCGTCTCGACCGAGGTGTGGGACGACGTCCACGAGGTGCCGCACGTCCGCATCGGCCAGCACGCCGACCTTGTCGTCGTGGCCCCGGCGACCGCCGACATGCTCGCCAAGGCGGCCCACGGTCTGGCGGACGATCTGCTCACCAACACGCTCCTGACCGCCCGCTGTCCGGTCGTCTTCGCACCCGCGATGCACACGGAGATGTGGGAACACCCGGCCACCCAGGAGAACGTGGCGACGCTGCGCCGCCGCGGCGCGGTCGTCATCGAGCCCGCCGTCGGGCGCCTCACCGGCGTCGACACCGGCAAGGGGCGGCTGCCCGACCCGGCGGAGATCTTCGAGGTGTGCCGCCGGGTCCTCGCCAGGGGCGTGCGCGAACCCGATCTGGCCGGCCGCCATGTCGTCGTCAGCGCCGGTGGCACCCGCGAACCCCTCGACCCGGTCCGCTTCCTCGGCAACCGCTCCTCCGGCAAGCAGGGTTACGCCCTCGCCCGCACCGCCGCCGCGCGCGGCGCCCGGGTCACCCTTGTCGCCGCGAACACCGGCCTGCCGGACCCGGCGGGCGTGGACGTCGTCCCGGTCGGCACGGCCGTACAGATGCGCGAGGCGGTACTCAAGGCCGCCGCGGACGCCGATGCGGTCGTGATGGCCGCGGCCGTCGCCGACTTCCGCCCCGAGAACTATGCGAGCGGGAAGATCAAGAAGAAGGACGGGCAGGACCCGGACCCCATCGTGCTGGTGCGGAATCCGGACATCCTGGCCGAGATCTCGGCCGACCGCGCCCGCCCCGGTCAGGTGGTCGTCGGGTTCGCCGCCGAGACGGACGACGTCCTCGCCAACGGCCGGACCAAGCTCACCCGCAAGGGCTGCGATCTGCTCGTCGTCAACGAGGTGGGCGAGCGCAAGACCTTCGGGGCGGAGGAGAACGAGGCGGTGGTGCTCGGCGCCGACGGCACCGAGACCCCGGTGCCGCACGGCCCCAAGGAGGCCCTGGCCGAAATCGTGTGGGACCTGGTGGCCGGGCGCCTGCGCTGAATGTTTCATTCACTTCACAGAGCCCTCGAACCTCACTATTTGAGGCGTGGCGGCCCTGGCCAAGCTCGCTCCGGATTGGGCAGAATGCCCGTGCCGCAGGTCACAGCGCTCCCGACAATCGAGACGGGTGAGCCCGTGGCCGACCGCGACCGATAAACTGTTCTCGGACGATGCCGGGCGCAGCCCCCGAGCCCGTCCGCCCATGATCAGCCAGCAGCCGCTGCAACCTCAGGGAGCGTTGTGTCCCGTCGTCTCTTTACCTCGGAGTCCGTGACCGAGGGTCACCCCGACAAGATCGCTGACCAGATCAGCGACACCATTCTCGACGCGCTCCTGCGCGAGGACCCGACCTCCCGGGTCGCGGTCGAGACCCTGATCACGACCGGCCTGGTGCACGTGGCCGGTGAGGTCACCACCAAGGCGTACGCCCCGATCCCGCAGCTGGTGCGGGACAAGATCCTCGCGATCGGCTACGACTCCTCGAAGAAGGGCTTCGACGGCGCCTCCTGTGGCGTGTCCGTGTCGATCGGCTCGCAGTCCCCGGACATCGCCCAGGGCGTGGACACGGCGTACGAGTCCCGTGTCGAGGGCGACGAGGACGAGCTCGACAAGCAGGGCGCCGGCGATCAGGGCCTGATGTTCGGCTACGCGACGGACGAGACGCCGACGCTGATGCCGCTGCCGATCTTCCTGGCGCACCGACTGTCGAACCGTCTGTCCGAGGTCCGCAAGAACGGCACGATCCCCTACCTGCGCCCCGACGGCAAGACGCAGGTCACCATCGAGTACGACGGCGACAAGGCCGTCCGTCTCGACACCGTCGTGGTCTCCTCGCAGCACGCGTCGGACATCGACCTGGAGTCCCTCCTCGCCCCCGACATCCGCGAGTTCGTGGTGGAGCCGGAGCTGAAGGCTCTTCTCGACGAGGGCATCAAGCTCGACACCGAGGGCTACCGCCTGCTGGTCAACCCGACCGGTCGCTTCGAGATCGGCGGCCCGATGGGCGACGCCGGCCTCACCGGCCGCAAGATCATCATCGACACCTACGGCGGCATGGCCCGCCACGGCGGCGGCGCCTTCTCGGGCAAGGACCCGTCCAAGGTCGACCGCTCCGCCGCGTACGCGATGCGCTGGGTCGCCAAGAACGTCGTAGCCGCGGGCCTTGCCTCGCGCTGCGAGGTGCAGGTCGCGTACGCGATCGGCAAGGCCGAGCCCGTCGGTCTGTTCGTCGAGACCTTCGGCACCGCCAAGGTCGAGGCCGAGAAGATCGAGAAGGCCATCGACGAGGTCTTCGACCTCCGCCCGGCCGCGATCATCCGCGACCTGGACCTGCTCCGCCCGATCTACGCCCAGACGGCGGCGTACGGCCACTTCGGCCGTGAGCTGCCCGACTTCACGTGGGAGAAGACGGACCGCGTGGAGGCGCTGCGGAAGGCTGCGGGGCTGTAAGGCTCGGCTTTCCGGGGTTTTCCGAGGCCCGGCATCCCTGAGGGGTGCCGGGCCTCGGCATGTCCGGGCGACGTCGGATGTCAGTCGGGTTTGGTAAGAATGCTTGCGTGAGCAGCGGAGATGAGCGGGATGGCGGGCGGGGTGAGGGGGCGCCGCCTGAGCAGCTTGCGTTGATTCGGGAGAGTGTGCGCAAGGCTGAGGTGCCGCGGGCGAAGCCGCGGACGTGGCGGGGGGCCGCGCTCGCGAAGGAGTTGCCTGTTGCTCGGGTGCTCGTGGACAAGGGGGTGCTGCATCTTGATCGGTACTTCGACTACGCCGTGCCCGAGGAGCTTGATGCCGACGCGCAGCCCGGGGTGCGGGTGCGGGTGCGGTTCGGGGCCGGACGGGGCAGGGTGCGGGACGGACGGCGTGAGGGTGGGGGGCTGATCGACGGGTTTCTCGTCGAGCGGGTTGCCGAGACGGATTATTCGGGGCCGTTGGCCGCGCTGGCGCAGGTCGTGTCGCCTGAGCCGGTCCTCGGGCCGGAGCTGCTGGGGCTGGCTCGGGCTGTCGCCGATCGGTATGCGGGAAGTCTTGCTGATGTGTTGCAGCTGGCTGTGCCCCCCCGGAGTGCTCGGGCTGAGCAGCGGGCCTCTGCGGAGCCGCTGCCGCCGCCCGCGGTGCCTGAGGTGGGGTCCTGGGGGCGGTACGAGCGGGGGACCGGGTTTCTTGAGGCACTCGCCTCGGGTGGGGCGCCTCGCGCCGTGTGGAATGCGTTGCCCGGGCCCGAGTGGAGTGAGGAGCTGGCACGGGCCGTTGCCGCCACGCTCGCTTCCGGGCGGGGAGCCCTGGTCGTCGTGCCGGACGGGCGGGCCGTCGCGCGCGTCGATGCCGCGCTGACCTCGTTGCTGGGGGAGGGACGGCATGCCGTGCTCACCGCCGACGCCGGGCCCGAGAAGCGTTACCGGGAGTGGCTGGCCGTGCGGCGGGGGAGCGTGCGGGCTGTGGTGGGGACCCGGGCCGCCATGTTCGCGCCGGTGCGGGATCTTGGGCTCGTCGCCATCTGGGACGACGGGGACGACAGCCACAGCGAACCGCACGCTCCGCAGCCCCATGCCCGTGAGGTGTTGCTGCTGCGCGCCGCGCTGGACAAGTGCGGTTTCCTGCTGGGGAGTTGGAGTTGCACCGTCGAGGCCGCGCAGCTGGTCGAGAGCGGATGGGCTCGGCCGCTCGTCGCCGTGCGGGAGCAGGTGCGGGGGGCCGCGCCGCTCGTACGGACCGTGGGGGACGGGGATCTGGCCCGCGACGAGGCCGCTCGGGCCGCTCGGCTGCCCACCCTCGCCTGGCAGGCCGTCCGGGAGGGGCTGAAGCAGGGACCGGTGCTGGTGCAGGTGCCGCGGCGGGGGTACGTGCCGCGGATGGCCTGCGCCAACTGTCGGGCGCCCGCGCGCTGTCGGCACTGCTCGGGGCCGTTGGAGGCGCAGGAGGGTGTGGACGCCCTGCGGTGCGGGTGGTGTGGTCAGGAGGAAGGGGCCTGGCACTGTCCTGAATGTGGTGGCTTTCGGCTGCGGGCCCAGGTGGTCGGGGCACGGCGGACCGCGGAGGAACTGGGGCGGGCGTTTCCTGCTGTGCCGGTGCGGACGTCCGGCCGGGAGCATGTGCTGGACACGGTGCCGGGGGCGCCCGCGCTGGTGGTGAGTACACCGGGGGCCGAGCCCGTGGCTGAGGGCGGGTATGCGGCGGCCCTGCTGCTGGACGGGTGGGCGATGCTCGGGCGGCCTGATCTGCGGGCCGGAGAGGACGCGTTGCGGAGGTGGATCGCTGCGGCTGCGTTGGTGCGGCCGCAGGGGGACGGGGGGACCGTGGTGGTCGTCGCGGAGCCTACGTTGCGGCCTGTGCAGGCGCTGGTGCGGTGGGATCCCGTCGGGCATGCGGTGCGGGAGCTGGCTGAGCGGGCCGAGTTGGGGTTTCCGCCGGTGTCTCGGATGGCGGCGGTGTCGGGGGCGGCGGAGGCGGTCGCGGGGTTCCTCGGTGCCGTTGAACTGCCGGGGGAGGCGGAGGTGTTGGGGCCGGTGCCGTTGCCTGTGACGGGGGGACGGGGTCCTCGGCGGGTGGGGGCGCCGCCGGTGGGGGAGCAGTGGGAGCGGGTGTTGATCCGGGTGCCGCGGGGGATGGGGGCGGCGTTGGCCGGCGCGTTGAAGGCCGCGCAGGCTGCTCGGATGGCTCGGGGGGGCGTAGGTGGGGAGGCTGCGGTGCGGGTGCGGGTTGATCCGCCGGACATTGGGTGACGGGTGGTGGGTGGGCACCCGGCCTTCGGCCGGGTTTGGGGTTCCCACCCGCATCGCCCACCCGCATCGCCCGTGCGTCGCCCGTGCGGGATTCGTCGTCGGGTGCGGGTGGCCCTCGTGGGGGCCGAGCAGCGGCTGCGGCTGGGGGAGCTGGGTTCTTGCGGGGCGGAGTGCATGCGTATGCCCTCCCGGAGTGGGCCGGGAGGGCAAGGATGGGGTGGGGGAGTGTCAGCCGTTGCGGGGTCCGGGGAATGCCGTGGGTCTTACGTCGTCGCGCAGGGCGGCGCTGCCTGCCGTCGGCTGGGTCGGCATGGAGCGGGCCGCGGGGACCGTCGGCATCGTGGGCATCCCGGTGTTGACGCCGACCGTGCGGGTGGCCGACACGTCGGTGGTGCGCTCGGCGTCGGCCGCCGCCTGGGTCGCGGCGCGACGCGCACCGTAACGGCGGTGCACCGCCTGCTTGGTGACGCCGAGCGCGGAACCCACCGCGTCCCACGAGAAGCCCAGCGAGCGGTCGAAGTCGACCGCGGCCGTGACCAGGGTCTCGACGCTGTCCCGCAGTTCCTGGGCGAGACGGACCGTCGGGGCGGGAGCGCGTCCGTAGACGACGAAGCCCGTGGAGGGGCCGGAGCGGCGCGGGCGGTAGACATTGCCCAACTGGGCGGTGAGCGTGCGCAACGCGTCCACCTGCCGGCGGACCCGCTCGATGTCCCGCACCAGCAAGTGCAGGCTGGCCCGAGCCTGGGCGTCGTGGGTTGCGTGGTCGGCCATGAACAAGCCTCTCGAACCGGCGTTGAAAAGGATCGGGCCGCGACTGCGGCCCGTTGTGGTCAACTCTTTCTTGACCAACGCGTTTGCGCTCCGCTGGTCACGCAGTGGGGGCGTGGTGGCATATGCGTGCGCCGTGGGGGGCGGGTTCGCGCCGCGGTCGTCGGCCTTCGGCGGGTTTCCGTTCCCGGTCATAGAATTGGGCGACCGTCCGCTCGCACAAGACATCAGCCATTCCGCCCGAGAGGCCCTCACCCACCCATGAAGCTCGTCTTCGCCGGTACCCCCGAAGTCGCCGTTCCCGCACTGGACGCCCTCATCGCCTCCGGGCGGCACGAGGTGGCCGCTGTCGTCACGCGGCCCGACGCGCCGGCCGGCCGTGGGCGCAGGCTGGTCGCGAGCCCGGTCGCGGAGCGGGCGGAAGAGGCGGGCATCGAGGTGCTGAAGCCCCTCAAGCCGCGGGACCCGGAGTTCTTGGAGCGGTTGCGGGAGATCGCCCCCGACTGCTGTCCCGTCGTCGCCTACGGCGCCCTGCTGCCCCGTGTCGCCCTCGACATCCCCGCCCAGGGCTGGGTCAACCTGCACTTCTCGCTGCTGCCCGCCTGGCGGGGGGCCGCGCCCGTGCAGCACTCCGTCATGGCGGGCGACGAGATCACCGGCGCCTCCACCTTCCTCATCGAGGAGGGGCTCGACTCCGGGCCCGTGTACGGGACCGTGACGGAGGAGGTCCGCGCCACCGACACCAGCGGCGACCTGCTCACCCGGCTCGCCTTCGCCGGCGCCGGGCTGCTCGCCGCGACCATGGACGGCATCGAGGACGGCACCCTGAAGGCCGTACCGCAGCCGAACGACGGCATCACGCTCGCCCCGAAGATCACCGTCGAGGACGCGCAGGTGGACTGGGCGACCCCGGCGCTGCGCGTCGACCGGGTCGTGCGCGGCTGCACTCCCGCTCCCGGCGCCTGGACCGTCTTCCGCGGCGAGCGGCTCAAGCTCATCCAGGTCACTCCCGCGCCCGAGCGGACCGACCTCGCGCCGGGGCAGTTGGCCGTCGGCAAGAACAGCGTCCATGTCGGCACCGGCTCCCACGCCGTGGAGCTGCTGTGGGTGCAGGCCCAGGGCAAGAAGCCGATGCGGGCCGCCGACTGGGCGCGCGGGGTGCGCATCGGCGAGGGAGAGGTCGTCGGCCGATAGCCCGCCGGCGGGGGGAGGAGTCGTCGGCCGGGTCCGCCGCCGAGGGGAAGGTCGTCGGCCGGGCCCGCCGCCTGGGGGGAGGCCGTCGGCCGGGCGGCCCGACGAGGGGGACGTAGGCTTGGTGCGTATCCCTCAAGACATCCGGAGCACCTTTTTCGTGAGCGACCAGCCCCGTCGGCCCGGCACGTCCGGCAAGCCCTACCGTCGGCCCAAGAAGGACCCCGTCCGCTTCCTCGCCTTCGAGGCCCTGCGGGCCGTGGACGAACGGGACGCCTACGCCAACCTCGTTCTCCCGCCGCTGCTGCGCAAGGCGCGGGAGAAGGGCGACTTCGACGGGCGTGACGCCGCGCTCGCGACCGAGCTCGTGTACGGGACGCTGCGGCGGCAGGGGACGTACGACGCCGTCATCTCCGCGTGTGTCGACCGGCCGCTGCGTGAGGTCGACCCGCCGGTGCTGGACGTGCTGAGCCTCGGGGTGCATCAGCTGCTCGGGACCCGGATTCCCACGCATGCCGCCGTGTCCGCGTCCGTCGAACTCGCCCGGGTCGTGCTCGGCGACGGGCGGGCCAAGTTCGTCAACGCCGTGCTGCGCAAGGTCGCGCAGGACGATCTGGACGGGTGGATCGCCAAGGTCGCGCCGCCCTACGACGACGACCCCGAGGACCACCTGGCCGTGGTGCACTCGCATCCCCGGTGGGTCGTCTCCGCGCTGTGGGACTCCCTCGGGGGCGGGCGAGCCGGGATCGAGGCGCTGCTCGCCGCCGACAACGAGCGGCCCGAGGTGACGCTGGTCGCCCGGCCCGGGCGGGCGAGCGTCGATGAGCTGCTGCGGGAGGAGGCCGCCGTCGCGGGGCGCTGGTCGCCGTACGCCGTGCGGCTCGCCGAGGGCGGTGAGCCCGGGGCCATCGAGGCCGTACGGGAAGGCCGGGCCGGTGTGCAGGACGAAGGCAGCCAGCTGGTCGCCCTCGCCCTTGCCAACGCGCCGCTCGACGGGCCCGACGAGAAGTGGCTCGACGGGTGTGCGGGGCCGGGAGGGAAGGCCGCGCTGCTCGGTGCGCTCGCCGCGGAGCGGGGGGCCATGCTGCTCGCTTCCGAGAAGCAGCCGCATCGGGCGGGGCTCGTCGCCAAGGCCCTGGCCGGGAATCCCGGTCCGTATCAGGTGATCGCCGCGGACGGGACGCAGCCGCCGTGGCGGGCCGGGAGTTTCGACCGGGTGCTGGTGGATGTGCCGTGCACGGGACTGGGGGCCTTGCGGCGGCGGCCTGAGGCTCGGTGGCGGCGGCGGCCTGAGGATCTCGAGGGGTTCGGGCCGTTGCAGCGCAGCCTCTTGCGGACCGCGCTGGACTCCGTGCGGGTGGGGGGCGTCGTCGGGTACGCCACGTGTTCGCCGCACCTTGCCGAGACCCGGGCCGTGGTGCAGGACGTGCTCAAGCAGGTGCCGGACGCGGAGTTGATCGACGCGCGGCCTCTGTTGCCGGGCGTGGCGGATCTTGGGGAGGGGCCTGATGTGCAGTTGTGGCCGCATGTGCACGGGACCGATGCGATGTATTTGGCGTTGATTCGGAGGACTGCGCCGTAGGGGTCGGGGGCGTCGGGTCAGTGCGGGTCCGATGTGGCTTGTCGCGCAGTTCCCCGCGCCCCTAAGGGCGTTGTTCGACCGCTGGCTCCTTGGCGACCGGCATCTTTGTACCGTCCTCCTTCGACAACCGGTGTGGCCACCACACCCTCGGACCCACGTCCAGGAACAAGGACGTGACCAGCACCGACCTGACCACGAACGTGTCCAGGATGATGCCCAGGGCCACCGCGAAGCCGATCTCCGCGAAGGCGACCATGGGGAGGGTGCCCAGGGCGGCGAAGGTGCCGGCCAGGACCAGGCCCGCCGATGTGATGACCGCGCCCGTCGCCGCCAGGCCCGTCACCACGCCGGGGCGGGTGCCCTGGCGGACCGCCTCCTCGCGGATACGGGTCGTGAGGAAGATGTTGTAGTCGATGCCCAGGGCCACCAGGAAGACGAAGACGAAGAGCGGGAAGTCCGTCGACTCGCCCGCGTAGTCGAACACATGCCTGAACGCGAGTGCGCTGAGACCCAGGGCCGCCGCGAAGGACAGGATCACCGTGCCGACCAGCAGCAGCGGGGCGATCAGGGCCCGCAGCAGGGCGCACAGGATCAGCATGACCACGACCAGGACGAGCGGGATGATCAGCTGATTGTCATGGGCGGTGGCCTTGTCCATGTCGAGCAGCGCCGCCGTACCGCCGCCCACCTGGGCATCGGCGTCCGGGACCGCGTGGACGGCGTCGCGGACGCGTTCGACCGTCTGTTTGGCGGCCTCGCTGTCGGACGGGGCGGTCATCGTCGCCTCGAAGAGGACCTGGCCGTCGTGGGAGGGTTTCGTACCCGGTGGCAGACCCAGCGAGTCGGGGACGACACCGCGCGTGCCGGCCACCGCCTCGCCGACCTGTCGGGCCTGGGCCTGGTTGCTGACGATGACCAAGGGGTCGCCGCTGCCCGCCGGGAAGTACTTCTCGGAAACCTCCTGGCCGACGATCGAGTCCGGCTTGCCGGTGAAGGCGTCCGCGTTGCTGATGCCCTCCGCGCGCAGCTGGATCAGGCCCAGGGAGCAGATCGCCAGGGCCAGCGCCGTGACGCCCCAGATCATGCGGGGGCGGCGGGCGATACGGCCGCCCGTGCGCGCCCAGACGCCGCGTTCGGTGGGGTCGGCCGTGCCGAAGTGCGGGATCGCCGGCCAGAAGAGCCAGCGGCCGCAGATCACCAGCAGGGCGGGGAACAGGGTCATCATCGCCAGCAGGGCCACCGCGACGCCGATCGCGGCCACCGGGCCCAGACCCCGCGTCGAGTTCATCTCGGCGGCGAGGAGCACCAGCATGCTCAGGACCACCGTGGCGCCCGAGGCGATCACCGCGGGGCCCGCCCTGTGCAGCGCCAGGGCCATGGCCTCGTGGCGGTCCTCGTGACGGCGCAGCTCTTCCCGGTAACGGGCCACCAGGAGCAGGGCGTAGTCCGTCCCCGCGCCGAAGACGAGGACCGTGAGGATGCCCGCGCTCTGGCCGTTGACCGTCAGGCCCGCGTGCTGGGCGAGGAGATAGACGAAGGCCTGCGCGGTGAACAGGGCCGCGATGACCGACAACAACGGCACCAGCAGGAGCGTGGGGCTGCGGTAGGTGATCAGCAGCATCACGATGACGACGCCCATCGCGGACAGCAGCAGCGTGGAGTCGATGCCCTCGAAGGCCTTGGAGAAGTCGGCGGACGTGCCGCCCGGGCCCGTGATGTGCACGGCGAGGCCGGCGGTGCTCTTGCCGGTGATGTCCCGGATGGAGTCGACCGCGGGGGAGATCTCCTCCCAGCCCTTCTCGTCCATCGTGATGGGGACGTAGATCTGGGCCGCGCGCGGGTCCGTCTCGCGGTCGTAGACCGGACCACGGGTCTCGGCGCCCCGGACGCCGTGGTCGCGCAATTGCCTGATCTGCGCGGCGTCCTCGGCGATCTGCGCCTTGTCCTCGGCCGTGAGACCGCTGTCGCGCGCGTAGATGACGACGGCGGGGATCTGTTCGGGCCTGAAGCCCTCGGAGATCTGAAGGACCTGGGTGGACTCCGCGGAGCCGGGCAGCCAGGAGGCGGCGTCGTTGTCCTGGGCGTCGGTGAGTTTGGAGGCGAGGGGCGCCGTCAGGAAGAGCAGCACCAGCCACAGCACCAGCACGACCCACTTGGCCCGCCGCCCGCACACCAGATGCGCGATGCCTCGGTTCTCGGTCATGGCCACCCCCGCAGCCCTTCGCCCTCGCGGTCGGCGGCCCAATATGGCACGTACCGTCCCGGAGCAACATCCGATGAACGGCTTAGGTCTGGACCGACGCGAACATTCGTGCCCGGACATGGGAGGCTTGGCCCATGGCCGTGCAGATCAACCCCAGCATCCTGTCCGCAGACTTCGCCCGCCTCGCGGACGAGGCTAAGGCGGTGGAGGGAGCCGACTGGCTCCACGTCGACGTCATGGACAACCATTTCGTCCCGAACCTCACGCTCGGAGTGCCGGTCGTAGAGTCTCTGGCCCGTGCGACGGACACTCCGCTGGACTGCCATCTGATGATCGAGGCCCCTGATCGGTGGGCGCCCCAGTACGTCGAAGCGGGGGCCGGATCCGTCACCTTCCACGTCGAGGCCGCCGCCGCCCCCGTCCGGCTCGCCCGGGAGATCCGCGCCAAGGGCGCCCGCGCCTCCATGGCGCTGAAGCCGGCGACGCCCATCGAGCCGTACGAGGATCTGCTCCCCGAGCTCGACATGCTGCTGATCATGACGGTGGAGCCGGGCTTCGGGGGACAGTCGTTCCTCGACATCATGCTCCCCAAGATCCGCCGCACCCGCGAGTTGATCAGCAAGCACGGCCTCGAACTGTGGCTCCAGGTGGACGGCGGGGTCGCGGCCTCCACCATCGAGCAGTGTGCCGACGCCGGGGCGGACGTCTTCGTCGCCGGGTCGGCCGTGTACAACGCGTCCGACCCGGCCGAGGCGGTACGTGCACTGCGCAACCAAGCGGAAGGGGCGACCGCCAAGGCGAGCTGGGCATGCGGCCACTGAGCCACAGGAACGTGAACGGCTCCCATCAGGGCTGATCAAGTCCGCCGGATCTGCAAGGATGAACGGCGAATCCAGAGTGTGAACAGCAGTGAGGAGATGGCCGTGTCGGGTATGTCGGCGGGCCGGTCAGCCATGCGGATGGGACCCGCTGAGCTGGTGCAGGCGGCGGCCATGGCCCGCCGCTTCTACCTCGAGGGCAAATCGAAGATCCAGATCGCCGAGGAGTTCGGCGTGAGCCGCTTCAAGGTGGCCAGGGTCCTGGAGACCGCTCTCGAACGGGATCTTGTACGCATCGAGATCCGCGTCCCGGCCGAGCTGGACGCGGAGCGCTCGGACGCGCTGCGCGCCCGGTACGGCCTCAGGCACGCGGTGGTGGTGGAGTCCCCGGCCGAGGCCGAGGAGTCGCCCGACCCCGAGAACCTCGGTGAGACGGCCGCGGACCTGCTCGGCGAGCTCGTCAACGAGGGTGATGTCCTGGGGCTCGCCTGGGGCCGGTCCACCATCCACATGGCGGCCGCCCTCGACCGGCTGCCGCCGTGCACGGTGGTGCAGCTGACGGGCGTGTACGACGCCGGGACCGCCGAGCGCGGCTCGGTGGAGGCGGTACGGCGTGCGGCCCAGGTGTCGGGCGGGGACGCGCACCCCATCTACGCGCCGATGCTGCTGCCGGACGCGGCCACCGCGGCGGCGCTGCGCAACCAGACCGGGATCGCGCGGGCCTTCGAGTACTTCGACAAGGTCACCGTCGCCTGTGTGTCGATCGGCTCCTGGGAGCCGGGCATCTCCACGGTGCACGACATGCTCAGCGACGAGGAGCGGGCGCACTACGCCTCCCTCGGCGTCGCCGCCGAGATGTCCGCGCACCTCTTCGACGCCCAGGGGCGCCGGGTGGGCCGGGACCTGGGCGAGCGGTGCATCACGGTCAAGGCCGACCAGCTCCGCCGTATCCCCGAGGTCGTGGCGATCGCGGGCGGGGCCCGCAAGGCCATGGCGATCGACGCGGTGCTGCGGTCCGGGCTGGTCACCAGCCTCGTCACGGACACGTCCGCGGCCGATGTGCTGATGGCGGCGGGGCCGACGCCGAAGCCCGCGTTGAACAGGGCTGACCCGGACGGCCTCTGACGGAAGGTCGGGGGAGGGCGGCCGTGGCAGCGTGGGTGACATGCCGCTGCGGTTCGTCCTCTGCCTGCTCCTGCTCGTGCTCGGGTGCTCGTCGACCCGGGACTCCGGCGAGGCCGTTCCGTCGTGGGTCGGTGACATGGCCACCGTCCAGGAGGCCCGGCTGCCCGCGCAGGCCCGCGAGACGCTCGAACTCATCGACGTCGGCGGGCCTTTTCCGTACGCCAGGGACGGCTCCGTCTTCGGGAACCGGGAACGGCTCCTTCCCGCCCACGAGCGCGGTTATTACCACGAATACACCGTCCCCACGCCGGGCTCACGCGATCGCGGAGCCCGGCGCCTTGTCACCGGGCGGAACGCCGAGATCTACTACACGGATGATCACTACGACTCGTTCAGGGCGGTACTGAGATGACGGAGGCCGTGGTCTCGCTGGACCTCGACGGCGTCACCGACAAGGCGGGCCTGATGGACCGCTGCGCCCGGGACCTGGGGCTGCCGGACTACTTCGGCCGCAACTGGGACGCGCTGGCCGACGTCCTGTCCGACCCGGGACTGTGGCCCGAGAGCGCCGCCGTGGTCGTCGTACGGAACTGGCAGCCGTACGCCGAGACGCGGCCGGGCGAGTGGGCGACCGCCTGTGACGTGTTCTCGCACGCCTCCGCCGTCACTGTGGCCCTGGCTCTCGGAGGATCCTCCTAGACGCCTCTGACCAGCCTGGATGAATCGACCGTGCATGGCGTTCCGGGCGTCATGGGAGAATGAGGTACGTGCTCTTTCCCCCTGGCTGACCTGTCCGGGGGCCACCTCTGATCGACTGGGATGTGCAGCACGTGCGTTTCCTCAACGACATCCAGCCCCCGTACGACCTGACGTACGACGACGTCTTCATGGTCCCGAGCCGGAGCGCCGTCGGTTCGCGGCAGGGCGTGGACCTCAGCTCCCCGGACGGCACGGGCACCACGATCCCGCTGGTCGTCGCCAACATGACCGCCATCGCCGGTCGCCGTATGGCCGAGACGATGGCCCGGCGCGGTGGCCTCGTGGTCATCCCGCAGGACATCCCGATCGAGGTCGTCACCGACGTCATCTCCTGGGTGAAGAGCCGGCACCACGTCCTCGACACCCCGATCGTGCTGGCCCCGCACCAGACCGTCGCCGACGCCCTCGCACTGCTGCCCAAGCGGGCGCACAACGCCGGTGTCGTCGTCGACGAGGAGGGCCGTCCCGTCGGTGTCGTCACCGACCAGGACCTCACCGGCGTCGACCGGTTCACGCAGCTCGCCGAGGTCATGTCCCGTGACCTGCTGCTGCTCGACGCGGACATCGACCCGCGCGAGGCCTTCAACCGCCTCGACGGCGCCAACCGCCGCTACGCCCCCGCCGTCGACAAGGACGGCAAGCTGGCCGGCATCCTCACCCGCAAGGGCGCCCTGCGGGCCACCCTCTACACGCCGGCGGTCGACGCCGACGGCAAGCTGCGGATCGCCGCCGCCGTCGGGATCAACGGCGATGTGGCGGGCAAGGCCAAGCAGCTGCTCGACGCGGGCGTCGACACGCTCGTCATCGACACGGCCCACGGCCACCAGGAGTCGATGATCAACGCGATCAAGGTCGTCCGGGCGCTCGACCCGCACGTCCCGATCGCGGCCGGCAACATCGTCGCCGCCGAGGGTGTGCGGGACCTCATCGAGGCGGGCGCGGACATCATCAAGGTCGGCGTCGGCCCCGGTGCCATGTGCACGACCCGGATGATGACCGGCGTCGGCCGGCCGCAGTTCTCCGCCGTCCTGGAATGCGCGGCGGAGGCCAAGAAGTACGGCAAGCACGTCTGGGCCGACGGCGGGGTCCGGCACCCGCGTGACGTCGCCATGGCGCTGGCCGCGGGCGCGTCCAACGTGATGATCGGGTCGTGGTTCGCAGGGACGTACGAGTCGCCGGGCGACCTCCAGCAGGACGCCAACGGCCGTCTCTACAAGGAGTCGTTCGGCATGGCGTCGGCGCGTGCGGTGCGCAACCGTACGTCCGACGAGTCGTCCTACGACCGGGCCCGCAAGGCGCTCTTCGAGGAGGGCATCTCCACCTCCCGCATGTTCCTCGACCCGACCCGTCCGGGCGTCGAGGACCTGGTCGACTCGATCATCGCGGGCGTCCGCTCCTCCTGCACCTACGCCGGCGCGGGCTCGCTCGAGGAGTTCGCCGAGAAGGCGGTCGTCGGCATCCAGAGCGCGGCCGGCTACGCCGAGGGCAAGCCGCTGCACGCCAGCTGGAGCTGAGTCCCGGCCTCAGGCTGGAGCCAAGTCCGTTGCGCACGGCCCCCGTTGGAAATTCGGGGGCCGTTCGCATGCCCGGGCGGCTACGGTCGCGGGCATGGAGATCGCACCCTGCCGGACCGAGGATCTCGGCGTCCTGGAGGACGTCATGCCGTCGTCCAGTGTCGACGGCAGCCACGCGGCACGCTTCGCCCGCCAGGAGGCGGGGGAGAGCACCTATCTGATCCCGTGGCTGAACGGCCGGCCCGTCGGCCATGCCGAGGTCCGCTGGACCGGCTGCGCGGCGCCCGAGGTGCGGGCGGTCCACTCCGGCTGCCCCGAGATCAACGGTCTCCTGGTCTGGCCTGAGCGGCTGCGCTCACGGGGCGTCGGCAGCGGGCTCGTGCGGGCCGCCGAGGAGCTGGCGCGGGCGCGGGGCGTCGAGGTCATGGGGCTCGGAGTGGGCATCGACAATCCGCGGGCCGCGGCGCTGTACGCGCGGCTCGGGTACCGGTCGACGGTGGCCTACGTGGACCGGTGGGCGTACGTCGATCAGACGGGCGTACGGCACGAGCGGGCCGATGTGTGCACCTTTCTCGTCAAGGAACTTCCTGGTCCTGTGGCCGAACCGAGCCCCTAGGAGCTGCCGCGCAACGAACGCCCGCCCCTCCGCCATGAACGCAACGATCTTGCGGTGGTGCGCAAGGTTGCCGCATGACGACCGTGACGTCTGGCTCATAGGGTCATGCGCTGTACGTGGCGTGGCGGGGACCCCGCTCGGTGGGTTCCTGCTCGCGCAGGTGTGCCGCCGGTCCCCTCGCGCCGATCGCAGCGACGAAGGAGTCAGCGCGTGCTCGACCAAGGCGCACCCCCGCAACACCGCACCACGCCGTCCCCGGGGCTGGGTGCGCGTCTGATGCGGCGCAAGCCCGTGGAACGCCTGGTCGCCGAGGGCGGCCAGGGTGAGGGCGGCAGTCTGCGCCGCACCCTCGGGCTGTGGCAGCTGACCATGATCAGCATCGGTGCCACCCTCGGCACCGGCATCTTCGTCGTCCTCGGCGAGGCCGTGCCGAAGGCCGGTCCCGCGGTCACCCTGTCCTTCGTCATCGCCGGACTGACGGCCCTCTTCTCGGCCCTGTCCTACGCCGAGCTCGCGGGCACCATCCCGGTCGCGGGCTCGTCGTACTCGTATGCGTACGCAACGCTGGGCGAGCTGGTCGCCTGGGTCTGCGGCTGGTGTCTGCTCCTGGAGTACGGCGTCTCGGTCGCCGCCGTCGCGGTCGGCTGGGGCGAGTACCTGAACGAGCTCCTCGACGGGACGATCGGCGTCACCATCCCCGACGCGCTGTCCGCCCCGCCCGGAGACGGTGGCATCTTCAACCTGCCGGCGCTGATCGTCGTCCTGTTGGCCATGGCGTTCCTGCTGGGCGGGGCGCGGGAGTCCGCACGCGCCAACACGATCATGGTGGTCGTGAAGATCGCCGCGCTGGTGCTGTTCTGCGCCATCGGCATCCAGGGCTTCCGCTCCGGCAACTACGCGCACTTCATGCCGCTCGGCATGGCGGGTGTCAGTGCGGCCGGGGCCACGCTCTTCTTCTCGTACATCGGCTTCGACGCCGCCTCCACCGCCGGTGAGGAGGCGAAGAACGCCCAGCGCGACCTGCCGCGCGCGATCATGCTGTCCCTGGTCATCGTCACCGCGCTGTACGTCCTCGTCGCGGCCGTCGCCGTCGGCGCCAAGCCCTGGCAGCGGTTCGGGGACTCCGAGGCGGCGCTCGCCCAGATCATGCGCGAGGTGACCGGGCAGAGCTTCTGGGGGACCCTGCTGGCCGCCTGCGCGGTCATCGCCATCGCGAGTGTCGTCCTGACGGTGCTCTACGGCCAGACCCGCATCCTCTTCGCGATGTCCCGGGACGGGCTGGTGCCGAAGGTGTTCGGGCGGGTGCATCCCAAGACGGGTTCGCCACGGGCCAACACGGTGATCGTGTCCCTGTTCTGCGGTGTCCTCGCCGCCGCGATCCCGCTGGGGCAGCTCGCCGACGCCACCAGCATCGGCACGCTCTTCGCCTTCGGCCTGGTCAACATCGCCGTCGTGGTGCTGCGTCGCACCCGCCCCGACATGCCGCGCACCTTCCGGGTGCCGCTGTCGCCGGTGCTGCCGGTGCTGGGCCTCGGGTTCTGCGTCTGGATGATGGGCAGCCTGTCCGCCGTCACCTGGGTGGTCTTCGGAGTCTGGATGGCGGCCGGGCTCGTGTTCTACTTCGTGTACGGCCATCGCCGCTCCCGTCTCGCGACGACCGCAACGCCCGCATCACCTGAGAGCTGATCCACCCACCGTGCTCAACGATCTCGACGAACGCATCGTCCACGCCCTCGCCGAGGACGCCCGCCGCTCCTACGCGGACATCGGGCAGATCGTCGGTCTGTCCGCGCCCGCCGTGAAACGACGGGTGGACCGGCTGCGTGCCACCGGCGCCATCACCGGGTTCACGGTGCGGGTCGACCCGTCGGCGCTCGGCTGGGAGACCGAGGGGTTCGTCGAGATCTACTGCCGGCACAACACCTCGCCGGAGATCATCCGGCGGGGTCTTGAGCGGTATCAGGAGGTCGTGGCGGCGTCCACGGTCACGGGGGACGCGGATGCGATCGTGCAGGTCTTCGCATCCGACATGCGGCACTTCGAACGGGTCCTGGAGCGGATCGCCGGGGAGCCGTTCGTGGAGCGGACCAAGTCGGTGCTGGTGCTGTCGCCGTTGCTGAGGCGGTTCTCGTCCGGGGCGCCGGGGTAGAGCTCGGCTGGTTGCGGTGCATGGCCGGGTGCGGGTGCGTCGTGGCCGTTCGCGCAGTTCCCCGCGCCCCTTGAGGTCGGACCAGGTCTGGTGCTGCATCCGCACCCCCACCCCCACCCCCTACTCCGCCGTCTTCCTCGCCAGCGCGTTGTTGTCCATCGAGTTGTGGACGCTGAAACTCACCGCGTCCGAGCGGTAGCGGTCGTCCGACCACTCCACCGGGCGGCCCTCGCGGGTCGTCGTCACGCGGCGGACCCGGAGGAGGGGGCTGGTGCGGCGGACGGACAGCAGGTCCGCGTCCTGTGCGCCCGCCGCGACCGCGTCGATGACATGCTCGCCGTACGCGAAGACCAATCCCGTGTCGTCGTACAGGCGTTGGGTGACGGACGGGCAGTCGGCCTCGATGGGCTCGACCGCGGGGGAGATCCAGTCGGCGTACACCGTCCGTTCCAGCAGGACCGGCTCGCCGTCCAGGCCGCGGACCCGCAGAACGTGCAACACCGGTGTCCCGGAGCGTAGTTGGAGGCGTACGGCATCCTCGGCGGTAGCCGGGCGGTACTCCTGGGCGATGACCTGTCCCGTTGCCTCGCGGCCCATCGCGCGGGCCCACTGGGCGAAGCTGCGCAGTTCGGCGAAGCTCTGGCTGCGGCGGCTGGCCAGCACCACGCGGCGGGCGCCCTGGCGGGAGCCGATGAGGCCCTCTGCGGTCAGCGCGGCGACGGCCTGGCGGACCGTGCCGCGTGAGACGCCGTAGTGGGCGGCGAGATCCGTCTCGGCGGGCAGGCGGCTGCCGACCGTGTACTCCTCGCGGTCGATCGCCCGGCGCAGTTCGTCGGCGATCTCTTCGTGTCGCGCCGCCATGCTTCCCCTCTGAGTCGACTGCTGTGCACAGCGTGACCAGCCTAGTCGACATGCGGCGGCATCCGGAGGGGCCCATGATTGGCCCGGAGTTCGGGGGCCAGCGTTTCTTCAGTGTTTACGGGGGTGACACCAGCGGCAGCCTTACTGGGGCCAACTTGTTCAGACAAGTTCTCAACGTCCTGGAGAAGTCGTGACCGTTTCCCTGCCGAGAACCGCCGCCCTCGGCGCCATAGCCGCGCTCACCCTGAGCGCCTGCGGCGCCGCCCCCGACACCGCCTCCACCACCGCCGACGGCAAGAACGCCGCCACCGCCACCTCCGCCGCCGACTTCGGCGGCCTCGACGCCCTGGCGACCGCGGCCAAGAAGGAGGGCACGCTCAACGCCATCGCGCTGCCCCGCGACTGGACCAACTACGGTGCCCTCATCGACGGGTTCGAGAAGAAGTACGGCATCAAGATCTCCGTCGAGAACCCCGACGGCGCCAGCCAGGACGAGATCAACGCCGTGACGTCGAGGAAGGGCCAGGGCCGCGCACCCGACGTGCTCGACCTCGGCAGCTCCTTCGCGATCAGCGCGGCCCAGCAGGGGCTGCTCGCCCCCTACAAGGTCCAGGACTTCGCCGACATCCCCGAGGGACAGAAGGACGCACAGGCCCGCTGGTACAACGACTACGGCGGCTACATCTCCATCGGCTGCGACGCGAAGCGGGTCAAGAGCTGTCCCACCACCTTCGCCGACCTGCTCAAGCCGCAGTACAAGGGCCAGGTCGCCCTCAACGGCAACCCCACCAAGTCCGGTTCGGCGTTCGGCGGCGTCTGGGCGGCCGCGCTCGCGAACGGCGGCTCCTTCGACGACATCCAGCCCGGCCTCGACTTCTTCAAGAAGCTGAAGGGCAACGGCAATTACACGCCCGTCGAGTCCACCCCGGCCACCGTCGAGAAGGGCGAGACGCCGATCAGCATCGACTGGGACTACCTCAACGCCGGGTACGCCGAGGAGTTCAAGTCCAAGGGTGTCGACTGGAAGGTCGCCGTGCCGAGCGACGGGCAGTTCTCCCAGTACTACTCCCAGGCCATCAACAAGGACGCCCCGCATCCGGCGGCCGCCCGGCTGTGGCAGGAGTACCTGTACAGCGCTGAGGGCCAGAACCTGTGGCTCAAGGGATACGCCCGCCCGGCCCTGATGACCGCCATGGAGAAGGCCGGCACCCTCGACAAGACCGCGGCGGCCAAGCTCCCCGAGGTCTCCGGCACACCCTCCTTCCCGACCGAGGCCCAGCAGGACAAGGCCAAGACGGTCCTCGGGCAGGGCTGGGCGAAGGCCGTCTCCGGATGACGGCCACGCTCCCGCGGGTCGACCCGGTGCCCGCCGCCGCGGTCGGGCGGCGGCGCCGGTCGCTCGGCTGGGTCGCCGTCGTCCCGCTGCTCGCCTTCACCGCCGTGGCCTTCGGACTGCCCGCCTGGGCGGTCCTCGACGGAGCCTTCACGCTCAAGAGCACCGGCGCCTACAGCACGGCCAACCTGACCGCCTCGTTGCAGGGCGCCTACCTCACCGCCCTCGTCGGCAGCGTCAAGCTGTCCGCCGTGTCCGCCGCCCTCGCCACGCTCCTCGGACTGCCGCTCGCCCAGGCCGTCGTCACCTCCCGGTACCGCGCGCTGCGCGAGGCCGTGCTCACCGCCTCCGGCGTCCTCGCCAACTTCGGCGGCGTCCCGCTCGCCTTCGCCTTCGTCGCCACCCTCGGCAACGCCGGCGTACTGACCCGGCACCTGGGCCTCACCGACCAGGGCTGGGACCTCTACAGCTTCTGGGGACTGGTCGTCGTCTACCTGTACTTCCTGATCCCGCTGATGGTCCTCACCATCACGCCCGCCCTGGAGGGGCTGCGCGTCCAGTGGCGGGAGGCCGCGCAGAACAACGGGGCGACCAGCGCGCAGTACTGGTTGCATGTCGCCCTGCCGGTGCTGCTGCCCACGCTGCTCGGTGGGTTCGTCCTGCTCTTCGGCAGCGCCTTCGCCGCCTACGCCACCGCCGCCGCGATCGTGGGCAGCTCCGTCCCGCTGATCACCCTCCAGATCGCCGACGCCCTCTCCGGCAACGTGCTCGTCGGCCAGGAGAACGTGGCCCTCGCCCTCAGCCTCGACATGGTCCTCGTCGCGGGCCTCGTCATGGCCGTGTACCTGCCCCTACAGCGGAGGAGTGCGCGATGGCTCGCCTGAACCTGTGGCGGTGGGGCGTGTTCGGCCTCGCCGGGCTGTACTTCCTGGTGCCGCTGGTCGCCTCCGTGGTCTTCACGGTCGACGTACCGGGACAGGGCCTCACCTTCGACGCCTACACACAGATCGTCGCCACCGGCGGCTTCGGCTCCAGCCTGCTGCTCTCGCTGGAGCTGGCCCTCGCCACCATCGCCGTCGTCCTGCTGCTGATGGTGCCCGCGATGGTCGCGCTGCGGCTCGGCGCCCCGAGGCTGCGGCCGGTGGTGGAGGTGGTGTGCTCGCTGCCGCTGGTCGTGCCCCCGATCGCGTTCGTCGCCGGCATCGTCACGGTCCTGAAGTGGGGACCGGAACACCTGTCGCGCACGCCGCTGTTCCAGACCTTCGTGGCGATCCAGAACCCCGACTTCCCCGTCGTACTCGTCCTGGCGTACGTCGTGATGGCGCTGCCCTTCGTGTACCGGGCGCTGGACGCCGGACTGCGCGCGATCGACGTCCCCACCCTCGTCGAGGCCGCGCGGAGCTGTGGCGCGAGCTGGCCGCAGGCCCTGGTCCAGGCGGTGCTGCCCAACCTGCGCGGGGCCCTGCTCAACGCCTCCTTCCTCACCCTGGCCCTGGTGCTCGGCGAGTTCACCGTCGCCCAACTGCTGGGCTTCCAGCCCTTCGCGGTGTGGATCGTCAACGTCAGCGGCTCGCAGGCCCAGTTGTCCGTCGCCGTGTCCGTGATGAGCCTGCTCGTCACCTGGCTGCTGCTCCTCGTCCTGGCCGGCTTCGGCGGGCGCTCCCGTACCACCTCCCGGGGTTGAACCATGAAAACGAACGAGAACACCGCCACGCTGAACACCACCGACAAAGCCGCCACCGTCGAATTCCGCGGACTCAGAAGGGAGTTCGGGCCCACGGTCGCCCTCGACGGCCTCGATCTCACCGTCCGCCCCGGTGAGCTGATCGCCCTGCTCGGCCCCTCCGGCTGCGGCAAGACCACCGCCCTCAGGATGCTCGCCGGCTTCGAACACCCCGACTCCGGCGCGGTGTTGGTGGACGGCGAAGACGTCACCCGGATCCCGGCCCACCGCCGCGACGCCGGGATGGTCTTCCAGTCGTACAGCCTCTTCCCGCACCTCGACGCGCTCGACAACGTGGCCTTCGGGCTGCGGATGCGAGGAGTGCGCACGGCGGAACGGCGGGCGCGTGCCGCCGAGTTGCTGGAACTGGTCGGGCTCGCCGACAAGGGCGCGCGCTATCCGCACCAGCTCTCCGGAGGCCAGCAGCAGCGCGTCGCGCTGGCCCGTGCCCTCGCCCTGCGGCCCCGGGTGCTGCTGCTGGACGAGCCGCTGTCCGCGCTGGACGCCAAGGTGCGGCTCACGCTCCGCGAGGAGATCAGGCGGCTCCAGCAGGAGCTGGGCATCACCACGCTGTTCGTCACCCATGACCAGGAGGAGGCTCTGTCCATGGCGGACCGGGTCGCCGTGATGCACGCCGGGAAGCTCGAACAGTGCGCGGCACCGGCCGAGCTGTACGGCCGTCCGGCCACCGCCTTCGTCGCCGAGTTCGTCGGCACGATGAGCCGGATCCCGGGGCGCGTGGCCGACGGTGTGGTCGACGTGCTCGGACAGCGGCTGCCGGTCGACGGCCCGGTGCCGGGGACGGGCGACGTGGACGTGCTGGTGCGGCCCGAGGCGGTACGGGTGAGCGCCGACGCCGACGGGAAGGCGCGGGTGCTCGCCACGTCCTTCCTGGGCGCGGCCGTCCGGGTCACCGTCCGGCTCGCCGACGGCGGCGAGGTCAAGGCCGATCTGCCCGCGCACGAGGCGGGTGCCCTGACGGCCGGTGCCCCGGTGAGCGTCTCGCTGCCCGAGCGGCCGGTGCTGGTCGCGGAACGGACCGTATGAAAGAGAAGGACATGACCCGACTTGCGCTCCAGGCCGTCCTGTTCGACATGGACGGCACGCTCGTCGACACCGAGCGGCTGTGGTGGCAGGCGGTGGAGGGGGTCGCCGGGCGGGAGCTGACCGAGGCGGACCGGGCGGACGTCCTCGGCCGTCCCGTCGAGCACACCGCCGACTGGCTGGCCGCCGCCACCGGCGCCCCGGCCGCCGATCTCGCCGACACCCTCCACCGGGAGTTCGCCGACCGGGTCCGCGACGGTGTCGTGCCCCGCCCCGGCGCACTCGACCTGCTCGACGCGCTGGCCCGTGAGGGCGTACCGACCGCGCTGGTGACGGCGTCGCCCCGGTCGGTCGCGGACACCGTGCTGAGCGCACTGGGCACCGGCCGTTTCGCCGTCTCCGTCACCGCCGACGACACCGAGCGCACCAAGCCGGAGCCGGACCCCTATCTGGCCGCGTGCCGGGCGCTCGGCGTGGACCCCTCGGGGTGCGTCGCCGTCGAGGACACGGAGACCGGCGTGACCTCCGCCGAGGCGGCGGGCTGCACGGTGCTCGCGGTGCCGTCCCTCGCCCCCATCGAGGCGGCACCCGGCCGGACCGTCGTGGCCGGCCTGGCCGGGGTGACGCCGTCGGCACTGCGCGCGCTGCTCCCGTCGTGAGCCCCGCGTATTTCGCTGGGCAGCGGGCCCACAGGTGTCTAGCATCGGTGTCATGACCTGGCGACATTGATCCAGCAGCCGTGCCTCCCGAGGGCCGCCTCGGACGCCGCAGCGACGACGTCCGAACCGCCCTTCCGGGAAGGCCTCATGACACTCTCACCCGCACGTGTGCCCGCGACCGGCGTCCGCCGGCTGACGACCACGCTGTACGGCTACGCGTTCCTCGACGACTTCGTGCTGCTCTACCCGGTGTACGCGCTGCTGTTCGCGGACACCGGGCTGTCGCTCTGGCAGATCTCCTCGCTCTTCGCCCTGTGGTCGATCACGGCCGTCGTCCTGGAGGTGCCCTCGGGCGCACTCGCCGACGCCGTGTCCCGACGGCTGCTGCTGTGGGTCGGCCCGCTGTTCAACGCGGTCGGCTTCGCGCTGTGGGTGATCGTCCCGTCGTACGGCGCCTTCGCGCTCGGCTTCGTCCTGTGGGGCATCGGCGGAGCACTCTGCTCCGGTTCACTGGAGGCGCTGGCGTACGACGAGCTGGACCGGCTCGGGGGCGCGGATCGCTACGCCCGGGTGATGGGGCGGGTCCGGGCGGCGCGGCTGGTGGCCACCATGGCCTCGATCGGGGCCGCCGGGCCGGTGTTCGCGCTGGGCGGCTACCCGGCCGTGGGTGCGGCCAGTGTCCTGGCCTGTGTGCTGGCCGCTCTGGTGGCGACCCGGCTCCCTGAGCACCGGGCGGGGCGCGAGGCAGACGGTGACGGCTGGTGGGTCACCCTGCGGACCGGGCTCGGCGAGGCGCGCGGGAACCGTTCCGTCCGCGGCGCTCTGCTGCTGATCCCGGCCGTCGCCGCGGTGTGGGGCGCGCTCGACGAGTACACCCCGCTGCTGGCCCGCGACACCGGCGTCGCCGAGGCGACCGTCCCCTATCTGATCCTCCTCGTCTGGACGCTCGTGACCGCGGCGAGCCTGCTGACCGGCCCCGCCGAACGCCTCGGCACCACCGGCATGGCCTGGCTGCTGGCCGGCTCGGCCCTCGCCCTGGCCGTCGGCGCCGCCCTGCGCACCCCGGCCGGTATCGCCCTGGTGGGCCTGGCCTTCGGCGGCTTCCAGCTGGCGGAGGTGCTCGCCGACGTACGGCTCCAGCACCGCATCGACGACGCCCGCCGGGCCACGCTCACCTCGGTGGCGAGCCTCGGCACGGAGCTGGTCACGGTCCTCACCTTCGCCGCGTACGCGCTGCTCGGCGCGCGGGCCGACCACAGCACCGTCTTCGTGATCCTGTCGGTGCCCTACCTGGTCACCGCCCTGGCCCTGGGCAGCCGACGCAACGAATCGCCGCCGCAGCCGCCTCGCGCGCAATGAACCGCCCGGCGGCGCGCAACGGCTCCTTCTTGTCGGGCCTGGTCAGGCGACCGTACCGTCTAGATGGCCCGCTAGATGGCCCCCGCAACCACCCCTTCCGCCCCGGTGAGGATCACGCATGCGCACCGCCCTGCTCCAGAGCTCCGGCCGCCCCGGCTCGGTCGACGGGAACCTCAAGGTCCTCGACGAGGCCGCGGGCCGTGCCGCCGCCGCGGGCGCCGGGCTGCTGACCGCGCCGGAGATGTTCCTCACCGGGTACGCGATCGGCGACGACATCGCCCGCCTCGCCGAGCCGGCCGACGGGGAGGGCGCGGACGCGGTCGCGGAGATCGCCGTACGGCACGGGGTGGCCATCGCGTACGGATACCCGGAGGCGTCCTCCGGAGCCGTCTTCAACTCCGCCCAGCTGATCTCGGCCGCCGGCGACCGCCTCGCCAACTACCGCAAGACCCATCTCTTCGGCTGCTTCGAGCGCGACCACTTCACGCCGGGCCAGCAGCACGTCGTCCAGGCCGAGCTGAACGGTCTGACCGTCGGGCTCCTGATCTGCTACGACGTCGAGTTCCCGGAGAACGTCCGGGCGCACGCCCTGGCCGGGACGGACCTCCTCGTCGTCCCCACGGCCCAGATGCATCCGTTCCAGTTCGTCGCCGAGTCGATGATCCCGGTGCGGGCCTTCGAGAACCAGATGTACGTCGCCTACGTCAACCGGGTCGGCCAGGAAGGGGAGTTCGAGTTCATCGGGCTCTCCGTCCTCGCCGGGCCCGACGGGGTCGCCCGCACCCGCGCCGGACGCGATGAACAGCTGGTGTTCGCCGACGCCGACCCGGCCTTCCTCGCCGCCTCCCGCGAGGCCAACCCGTATCTGCGGGACCGGCGTCCCGAGCTCTACGCCTGAACACCCCGCATTCTTCGCAGCAGCATTTCGCAAGGAGTCCGTACCCCATGACGTCCACGGTGCCCAACGCCGTCCAGCACGCCGACGCGCAGCAGCCGCCGATCACCATGTTCGGCCCGGACTTCCCGTACGCGTACGACGACTTCCTCGCCCACCCGGCGGGCCTCGGTCAGATACCGGCGACCGAGCACGGCACCGAGGTCGCGGTCATCGGCGGCGGTCTGTCCGGCATCGTGGCCGCCTACGAGCTGATGAAGATGGGCCTGAAGCCGGTCGTCTACGAGGCCGATCAGATCGGCGGACGGCTGCGGACGGTCGGCTTCGAGGGCTGTGACAGCTCCCTGACGGCGGAGATGGGCGCGATGCGCTTCCCACCGTCCTCCACCGCGCTCCAGCACTACATCGACCTGGTGGGTCTGGAGACCCGGGCGTTCCCCAACCCCCTTGCGGAGTGCACTCCTTCGACCGTCGTCGATCTCAAGGGCGAGTCGCACTACGCCGAGACCGTCGACGATCTGCCGCAGGTCTACCGCGATGTCGCCGCCGCCTGGAACAAGTGCCTCGAAGAGGGCGCCGACTTCTCCGACATGAACCGGGCCATGCGCGAGCGGGACGTGCCGCGCATCCGGGAGATCTGGGCGAAGCTCGTCGAGAAGCTCGACAACCAGACCTTCTACGGCTTCCTCTGCGACTCCGAGGCGTTCAGGTCCTTCCGGCACCGCGAGATCTTCGGCCAGGTCGGCTTCGGCACCGGTGGCTGGGACACCGACTTCCCCAACTCCATCCTGGAGATCCTGCGCGTCGTCTACACCGAGGCCGACGACCACCACCGCGGCATCGTCGGCGGTTCCCAGCAGCTGCCGCTGCGGCTGTGGGAGCGCGAGCCCGAGAAGATCCTCCACTGGCCCCACGGCACCTCGCTGGCGAGCCTGCACATGAACGGCGAGCCCCGGCCCGCCGTGACCCGGCTGCACCGCACCGCGGGCAACCAGATCACGGTCACCGACGCCAACGGCGACATCCGCACCTTCCAGGCGGCGATCTTCACCGCCCAGTCCTGGATGCTCCTCTCGAAGATCGCCTGCGACGACTCGCTCTTCCCGATCGACCACTGGACCGCCATCGAGCGCACCCACTACATGGAGTCCTCGAAGCTCTTCGTGCCCGTGGACCGGCCGTTCTGGCTGGACAAGGACGAGGAGACCGGGCGGGACGTCATGTCGATGACCCTCACCGACCGGATGACGCGCGGGACCTACCTCCTGGACGACGGACCCGACAAGCCGGCCGTCATCTGCCTCTCCTACACCTGGTGCGACGACAGCCTGAAGTGGCTGCCGCTGTCCGCCAACGAGCGGATGGAGGTCATGCTGAAGTCGCTCGGCGAGATCTATCCCAAGGTCGACATCCGCAAGCACATCATCGGCAACCCGGTGACCGTGTCCTGGGAGAACGAGCCGTACTTCATGGGCGCGTTCAAGGCCAACCTCCCGGGCCACTACCGCTACCAGCGGCGCCTGTTCACCCACTTCATGCAGGACCGGCTGCCCGCGGACAAGCGCGGCATCTTCCTCGCCGGCGACGACATCTCCTGGACGGCCGGCTGGGCCGAGGGCGCGATCCAGACCGCGCTGAACGCGGTCTGGGGCGTCATGCACCACTTCGGCGGCGCGACCGACGCGACCAACCCGGGACCGGGTGACGTCTACGACGAGATCGCACCGGTGGAACTGCCGGAGGACTGAGCCTCCGCGGCACTCCTCAACCGGGAAGCGGCGTCAGCAGCATCCGCCCCGCGAACCCCACCGCCGTGTCCAGCCGTTCCGTGAACTCGGCCGCCACGTCCGGCAGTCCGCGCAGTGCCCACAGGGCCCGGGCCGCGGTCCAGGTCGCGTCCCTGGCCCGCTCCAGGCTCCACGCGCCCAGCAGATGGGTGAGCGGGTCGGCGATCTGGAGCAGATCGGGGCCCGGCATCAGATCTTCGCGGATGCGCTCCTCCAGCGAGACGAGGAGATCGCCCACGCGGTCGAACTCGTCCTCGACATCGACGGGTTCGCAGTCGAGCGTACGACAGGTGTCCACGACGGCGAGCGCCAGATCGTGCCCGATGTGCGCGTTGATGCCCGCGAGGGCGAACTGAAGCGGTCGTACGCCCGGATGGCGGCGGAACTGGAAGAGAGGCCGCCAGCAGGCGGGCGGGCGCCGGTCGCGGGTCACCGCGTCCACCGCCCGCAGATAGCGCTCCGCGAACCGCACGTCCAGCGTGATCGCGGTGCGCGCGTCCGCGAACCGGCCGCTGTCGATACCCCGGTCGACCGCCTCGGTGACGGCGAGGTAGACGCGGTTGAACACCGCGAGCCCGTCCCGTTCCGGAAGGGCCTCGTCCAGGGCACGCATCCGGTCGACGACGGTGTCGACGGGGGTGGTGAAGTGTTCCAACTGCGCCATGCAGGCAGGGTCCCAGGCCTAGGCTGGCCGAAGTGGCGGCGGGCCCGACGCTTCCCCAGAACGGGGGAACGCACCCGCCGTGGGGGAGGGGATCAGCGGGTGTCGGGCTTACGTGCGCGTCGCCTGGCCGAGCGCAGGGCCGAGCGCCGGCGTGCCGCGCGCCGCAACGGCATGGTCGCGGCGGCGTCCGTCGTGGTCGCCGTCGGCACCGCGACCGGGATGGTGTCGGCGCTGGGCGAGGGACGCGGCGTCGACGAGGCCCGCCCCGGGGTGACGGAGTCGCCGACCCTGGACATCCGGCCGCCCGCACCCTCGCCGTCCCCGTCGGTGACCACCAGATCGGCGTCCCCGTCGGCCACCCCGAAGAAGAAGCCGAGCCCGACGCCCTCGCCGACGAGGACCGAGGCCGACAAGCAGCGGCCGTCGTCCGCGTCCGTCCGCCTCTACCGCCACCCCGACTCCCAGGTGCTCGACTGGGTCAGGGAGAACGCCGGCGACCCGCGGCACGACGTCATCGAGTCCCGGATCGCCGACCAGCCCGCGGCCGTCTGGTTCGCCGACTACGCGCCGGACAGCGTCACCGCGCGGGTCGAGTCCGTCACCGCGGGCGCCGCCGCGCAGGGCCGGGTGCCGGTCGTCGTGGCGTACACCATCCCGGGCCGCGACTGCGGCGGCGCCTCCCAGGGCGGGGCGCCGGACCTCGACGCGTACGACGCCTGGATCGACCGGTTCGCCGCGGGGCTCGGCTCCGGCGAGGTCGTCGTGATCCTGGAGCCCGACTCGATCGCCCAGTCCGAGTGTCTGTCCGGTGGCCAACGGGCCGACCGATTCGCCTCCTTGGCCCGCGCGGGCCGCGTACTGAAGGCCGCGAACCCCAAGGCGCGGGTCTACTACGACGCCGGCCACTCCGGCTGGCACCCGGCGGCCAGGCAGGCGGAGCTGCTGCGGCAGGCGGGCGCCGGGTCGGCCGCGTCCTCCGACGGGGTCTTCAGCAACGTCTCGAACTTCCACCGCACCGCCGACGAGATCGCCTACGACCGCCGGGTCCTCGCCGCGCTGGGCGGCCCGGCGGGCCTCGGTGCCGTCATCGACACCAGCCGCAACGGCAACGGCGCTCCCGCCGACGGCGAGTGGTGCGACCCCGACGGCCGCAAGCTGGGCCGGCCGCCCACGCTGAACACGGGCGAGGCCCGGATCGACGGCTATCTGTGGGTGAAGCTGCCGGGCGAGTCGGACGGCTGCAAGGGGGCGCCGGGGACGTTCACCCCGTCGTACGCCTACGACTTGGCGTCGTCGTAAGGGCCGTCGCCGGGAGAGCGGTCGTTCGGTGAGCCGTCGCCGGGAGAGCCTTCGTAGGACGACGTTCCCTCGTCCAACAGCGGCTTCTGCTCCCTGAGATGGGCCGGCGCGAACGCCCGCAGCGCGTGGTAGCCGGTGATGACGACCACCGTGCCGAGCGCGATGCCGCTCAGCGAGAAGGTGTCGGTGAACTTCATCGTCACGTTGCCCACACCGATGATGATGCCCGCCGCGGCCGGCACCAGGTTCAGCGGATTGCGCAGGTCCACCTTGGAGGTGATCCAGATCTGCGCGCCGAGCAGACCGATCATGCCGTAGAGGATGACGGTGATACCGCCGAGGACACCGCCCGGGATCGCGGCGACGACCGCGCCGAACTTGGGGCAGAGGCCGAAGAGCAGGGCGAAGCCGGCGGCGGCCCAGTAGGCGGCGGTCGAGTAGACGCGGGTCGCGGCCATCACGCCGATGTTCTCGGAGTACGTGGTGTTGGGCGGGCCGCCCAGCGCGGTGGACAGCATCGAACCGACGCCGTCCGCCGAGATCGCCGTGCCGAGCTTGTCGTCCAGCGGGTCGCCGGTCATCTCGCCGACCGCCTTGACGTGCCCGGCGTTCTCCGCGACCAGCGCGATGACGACGGGGAGGGCGACGAGGATCGCCGACCACTCGAAGGACGGGCCGTGGAAGTCCGGCAGACCGACCCAGTCGGCGTTGCCGACGGCGGAGAGGTCCAGCCGCCAGTGGTCGGTGAGCTTGCCGCTCGCGTCCACCGAGTGGATACGGCCGAAGATCCGGTCGAAGGCCCAGGAGATGCCGTACCCGAAGATCAGCCCCAGGAAGATCGCGATCCGGGACCAGAAACCGCGCAGACAGACGACGGCCAGACCGGTGAACAGCATGACCAGCAGGGCCGTCCACTGGTCCTGCGGCCAGTAGGTGCTCGCGGTCACGGGAGCCAGGTTGAAGCCGATCAGCATAACCACCGCGCCGGTGACGATCGGCGGCATCGCGGCATGGATGATCCGCGCCCCGAAGCGCTGGACGGCGAGCCCGACGAGGAACAGCGCGACGCCGACCACGAAGACCGCGCCGGTGACGGTGGCACTCGTACCACCCTGGGCGCGGATCACGGCCGCGACACCCACGAAGGACAGTGAGCAGCCGAGATAGCTGGGCACCCGGCCGCGCGTGGCGAGCAGGAAGATCACGGTCGCGACGCCGGACATCATGATGGCCAGGTTGGGGTCCAGGCCCATCAGGACGGGGGCCACGAAGGACGCCCCGAACATCGCCACCACGTGTTGGGCGCCGAGCCCGACCGTGCGGGGCCAGGACAGCCGTTCGTCGGGGCGTACCACCGCTCCGGGCGCGGGCGTCCGCCCGTCTCCGTGCAGCTTCCAGCGCACGCCGAGGTCCATGGTGAGGTTTCGCTTTCTCTGTACGTGAAGCTTGTCCGGACCATTGTCACGGGTACCTCGGGGTCCTACGCTCGCACGGTCCTATTCATGAACTGCGTTCATATCCATGACCAACAGTGCGATGGATCGGAGTGCGCGATGAGGGGAAGAAGATCCCGTACGGCGGTTCTGCTGGCCGCGGTGGTGACGCTGGGGGCCGTGCTCGTGCCCTCCGCGCACGCCGCCCCCGGTGCCCCGAGGACCGCCGTGCTCGACGGCGACCGGCTCCAGCGGACGAAGCTCCGCCTGGACCGAGGCGACCCGCGACTCGGCAATTCTCTGCGGCAGTTGACGGCCCGCGCCGACAACTGGCTGCACCAGGGCCCCTGGACGGTCGTCGACAAGCCGAAACCCGCCCCTGGAGGGGACGTTCACGACTATCTCAGCCAGGCCCCCTACTGGTGGCCCACCACGGCCCCCACCGCCGACAACCCCTGGGGCTGCCCCTATGAACAGCGGGACGGACAGCGCAACCCCGAGGTCGACACCGGCACCGACCGCCAGGACGTCGAGCGGGTCTTCGACTCGACGTACGAGCTGACGCTCGCCTGGTACTACACCGGCCGTAAGGCCTACGCCGAGAAGGCCGGACAGATCCTGCGCACCTGGTTCCTCGACCCGGCGACCCGGATGAACCCCAATCTGGACCACGCGCAGTTCATCCCCTGCAAGTACGACGGCCGCGCCATCGGCATCATCGACTTCTCGCAGTCGTACACCAGCGTCGTCGACGCCGTGGCGATCCTCGCCACGGGCGCCCCGGGCTGGTCGCGGGCCGACCGGGCGGGCATGGACCGGTGGCAGACGGACTTCCTCGACTGGCTGCTGACCAGCGACTTCGGCAAGCAGGAAGCCGCCGCCACCAACAACCACGGCACCTTCCACGACCTCCAGCTCGCCGCCCTGGCGTACGCGACCGGTGACAAGGACCTGGCCAGGCGCACCGTCCTGGCCGCCCGTTCGCGGCGCATCGACGCGCAGATCGCCGCCGACGGCGGCCAGCCGCAGGAGCTCGCCCGCACCCGCAGCTGGCACTACTCCACCTTCGACCTGGTCGCCTACACCCGCCTCGCGGCGATCGGCCGCCACGTCGGCGTCGACCTGTGGAGCCATGAAGGCCCCGACGGGCAGAGCCTGTTCAGGGCCGTCGACTTCCTGCTGCCCGCCGCCACCGGAGCCGCCGCGTGGCCGTATCCCGAGCTGGAGTTCCACCGCTACGCCGCCGCCGACGTCGTCCACGCGGCGGCCGACGCGGGGGACCGCCGAGCGCGGGACGCCGTGCCGTACCTGGAGGCGCCGCCCGGGGGTGACCTCTGGGCGCTGCGGCCGGCGGCGGAACAGCTGGACTCCATCGCGGGCTGACCCGGCCGCCCCGGGGTTCCTGAGCGCTCGCTTAGGATAGCTCCGTTCCCTCGCTTTTCAGCCACGTTCAGGAGCCCCACCCGTGACCGCCGACGCCCCGACCGCCCCCGCCCTGTCCCACGGCAGGCTGATCCCCGTCACCGTCCACTTCGACGACCTCGACGCGCTCGGGCTGCTGCACAACGCCCGCTACCCGCTCAAGGTCGAGCAGGCCTGGACCGAGCTGTGGCAGGGGTACGGCATCCACTTCGAGGGCGACTGGGCGGCGGCCGGCGACGCCTGCAACGCGGTCAGGGAACTGCGGATCTCGTACGAGGCGCCGGTCACCAGGACCGGCGTCTACGCCGTCCACCTCTGGCTGGAACGGCTCGGCACGACCGGCCTGACGTACGGCTTCCGCTTCTGCTCGCAGGACGGCGCCGAGACCTACGCGCAGGGCACACGTGTCCTGGTCCGGCTGGACTCGCAGACGCTGCGCCCCGCGCCGTGGAGCGACCGGTTCAGGGCCGCGGGGCAGGAGCTCCTGCGTACGGAGGGCTGATCGCGCCGGGCCTGGGGGTGTCGGACACCGGCTCCGTCGGCCGAAGTCGTGCCCCAGGCCTGCTGTCGGAGGCCGATACCGTCGGCCGGAGTCGGTGCCTCAGGCCTGCTGGTCGGACATCGGCACCGTCGGCCGGCTGAGCTTCGGCCGGTCACGGTCGCCCGCCCGCAGCACGTTCGCGAAGGCCACGAGCCCGCTCGCCAGCACCGTCACCAGGATGAACGACACCAGCAGGCTGGTCGCCTGGGCGATGGTGCCGATCGCGCTCGGCGCGACCAGCCCCGAGGTGTAGGTGATCGTCGCGACACCGGCGATGGCCAGGCTCGGGTTCGAGCCGCTGCGGCCCGCGGCGGCGAAGCACAGCGGTACGACCACGGCGATCCCCAGCCCCATCAGGGCGAACCCGGCCATCGCCATCGCCGGGGTGTTCGACAGGACGATCAGCAGTCCGCCGACCACGGCGAGGACACCGCCCGCCCGGACCGTGCGCACCGAGCCGTACCGGTCCACGATCCGGTCGCCGGCCAGCCGTGCGACCGCCATCGTCAGGGTGAAGCCGGTCGTGCACGCGGCCGCGAGGCCCGCCGAGGTCTCCAACTGGTCCCGCAGATAGACCGCGGACCAGTCCAGGCTCGCGCCCTCCGCGAAGACCGCGCAGAACCCGACGGCACCGATGAGCAGCGCCGACTTCGGCGGGAGCGCGAACCGCGGCGGCGGCTCCTCGTCCTCGGTGGGCTGGAGGTCGAGCACCCAGCGGCAGGCCAGCAGGCCGAGGCAGGTCAGGACGGCCGACGCCAGGACGTGATGCAGACGCGCGTCCGAGCCCAGGTGGGCGGCGAGCGTACCGGCCGCCGAGCCGATCACCGTGCCCACACTCCACATGCCGTGCAGGCTGGACATGATCGACCGGCCGATCCGGTTCTCGATCTCGACGCCGAGGGCGTTCATGGCCACGTCCGCCATGCCCGCCGTGGCGCCGAAGACGAAGAGGGCGAGGCACAGGGCCGCGAGATTGGGGGAGAGGGCCGGCAGGACCAGGGCCAGTGTCCACAGGGAGAGCAGCCCGCGCAGGGCGTTGCGGGCGCCGAAGCGATGGCTGATCCGGCCCGCCAACGGCATGGCCAGGGACGCGCCGAGCGCGGGGAAGGCGAGCGCCAGACCGAGCTGCCCCGCACTCACCGAGGCGTGGTCCTGGATCCACGGCACACGCGTCGCGAAGGATCCGGTGACGGCGCCGTGCACGGCGAAGACGGCGGCCACGGCATAACGGGCCCGCTTCACCTGCCCCTGGTCATACAGCACGTCACTCATACTCTCCCGCCCCTTTGCGGCCTGTGGACCCCGTCGGCGTCGTAAACTATCAGGGACCCTGCCTGATAGATAGAGCAGTCCAAGCCGCTGATCTGGAAGGATCCCCGGCATGCCCGCATCCCCCAGTACCGCCCGGGCCATCAACGACCGGCTCGCCCTGCGTCTGCTCCAGCAGGAAGGCCCTTTGACGGCAGGGCAGTTGAAGCAGCTCACCGGTCTGTCCCGGCCGACGGTCGCCGACCTCGTCGAGCGCCTCGCCGCGGCCGGTCTGATCGAGGTGGCCGGGGAGTCGGGCGAGCAGCGACGCGGCCCGAACGCGAAGTTGTACGGCATCGTCGCCGACCGGGCCCACCTGGCCGCGCTGGACGTCCGCACCGAGGGCGTCTCCGTCGTCGTATCGGATCTGCTGGGCCGGGTGCTGGCCGAGTCCTCGGTCCCGATCGCCGGGGACATCGGCACCGGAGCGGCGGTCGAGCAGGCGGTGGCGCTGGTCGAACGGGTCGCCAAGGAGGCGGGCGCCGACCGGCTGCACACCGTAGGGATCGGCGCCCCCGGCCTCATCGACCCCGCCACCGGCGAACTCCGGAACTCCACGGGCCTGCCCGAGTGGCACCGCCGTCTGGTCGCCGCCCTCCAGGAACGCCTCCCGGAGGCCCGCGTCCACGTCGAGAACGAGACCAACCTGGCGGCCCTGGCCGAACAACGGGACGGCGCGGCACAGGACCGGGACACCTTCGTCCTCCTGTGGCTCGGCCACGGCACGGGCGCCGCCGTGGTCCTGGACGGCTCCCTGCGCCGCGGCGCGTCCGGAGGCACGGGGGAGATCGGCTTCCTGCCGGTACCGGGAACCGACGGCCTCCCGTCCGCGACGGGCTGCGAGGGCGGCTTCCACTCCTTGGCGGGCTCGGCGGCGATCGCGCAGCTGGCGGGGGAGTACGGGGTGGTGGCGGAGGCGACTGAGCACGAGCCGGTGGCGGCGGGACTGGTGGGGACGGCGGTCGCAGAGGGCGCCGGCGACTTCCTGGACACCCTCGCCGACCGCCTCGCCGTAGGCGTCTCGTCGGTCGTCGCCGTTCTGGACCCGGGGTGTGTGGTCCTGGGCGGCGAGGTCGGAGAGTCGGGCGGGGCGGAACTCGCCGGCCGCGTACAGGAACGGGTCCGCCGCATGTCACCCCTGCCGACAGAGGTGCGGTCCAGCACGCTGGGCGGCGCAGCAGTACTGCGGGGCGCCCTGCTGACGGCACGAGAACGAGCCCAGGAGGACCTGTTCAGCCCACCGGAGCGCAAAGACTCTCGGCTGCGTCGCTGAGGACCCGGCGGCGGGCAAGGGCCGTCGTCACCGCCGCCGGGCCGGTCTGCGGTGATCCAAAAAGGACTAGACCAGAGGGTCTTACAGTTGGGCCGGGTTGAGAAGTCCAGTCACCGCACGTGTGAGCCACTCCACATGACGCACCCGGATGGACCACGATCAGCCGTGGCACACTGGCCATGTACCAGAAGCAGCGCACTCCGGGGTCGGTGAAAGTCCGAACCGGCGGTTACAGTCCGCGACCCGACCGCTTCCAGCGGCCGGTTGACCAGGTGAAATTCCTGGACCGACGGTTAAAGTCCGGATGGGAGGCAGTGCGCGGCGGGCGGGCATTCGTGCGCGCCGCCGTAAGTGTTCGTCCTCAGGGGCGACTCTGTCCGGCGTCGCCCCCGGTGTTCCTGCTCGTTCTTTCTGTCGTCATCGACAGCCCCGGAGTCCGTGCCCCTATGTGGCAGGAGGACCCGGGAAGTGTTCACCGGAATCGTCGAAGAGCTGGGCGAGGTCACGGCCGTCGAGGACCTCGGCGATGCCTGTCGCTTCCGTTTGCGCGGCCCCGTCGTCACCGAAGGCGCGAAGCACGGTGACTCGATCGCCGTCAACGGCGTCTGCCTCACCGTCGTGGAGCACGAGGGCGACGAGTTCACCGCCGACGTCATGGCGGAGACCCTCGTCCGCTCCAGCCTGCGCACCCTGACCGCAGGCTCCCGCGTCAACCTCGAACGCCCCACGGCCGTCGGCGCCCGCCTCGGCGGACACATCGTGCAGGGCCATGTGGACGGCACCGGCGAGGTGCTGGAGCGCAAGCCCTCCGAGAACTGGGAGATCGTGAAGGTCTCCCTCCCCGCGGACCTCTCGCGCTATGTCGTGGAGAAGGGCTCCATCACCGTCGACGGCATCAGCCTCACCGTCGTCGACGCCGGGCCCGACTACTTCACGGTCAGCCTCATCCCCACCACCCTCGACCTGACCACGCTCGGCCACAAGCAGCCCGGCGACCCGGTCAACCTCGAGGTCGACGTCGTCGCCAAGTACGTCGAGCGGCTGCTCGCGAGCGCGCAGGGAGCGGGCAAGTGAACTCGCTGAACACCGAGGCCTTCACCCTCTTCGACCAGCACATCCTCTGGTCGGACATGATCGGCAACCTCTTCGGCCTGATCGCCCTCGCCCTCGGCTGGCGCCGCTCCATCTGGAGCTGGCCCGTCCAGTTCCTCGCCGGCCTCATCCTCTTCGGCGCCTTCTACGGCCACCTCACCGGCAGCGCGGGCAAGCAGGCGATCGTCATGGTCGTCGCGGTGTACGGCTGGTGGCAGTGGAACCGCAGCAGGCGGCAGGGGTCCGACGGCCACATCGCCCCGCGGTTCGCCACCTGGCGCGAGCGCGGCGCGATGATCGCCGCCGCGGCCGTCGGCACGGTCGCCGTCGCCCTGCTCTTCAAGGCCTACCCGAGCCTGTCCTGGGACCCGTGGCCCGACGCGTACATCTTCGTCGGCACCGTCGTCGCCATGTACGCCCAGGCGCGCGGCATGGTCGAGTTCTGGATCGCCTGGCTCCTCGTCGACCTGGTCGGCGTCCCCCTCAACTTCGCCAACGGCTACGCCTTCTCCGGCTTCGTCTACGTCATCTACGGCGCGCTCGTCCTGTGGGGCATGCGCGACTGGTGGCTGCGCTCCCGCTCGGCCGCGCGGCCCGCTCTGGAAGGAGCGCCGGCATGAGTACGGCAACGATCCTCTACAGCACGGACGGCATCGAGGACTTCGCGCTCGACCCGATCGAGCAGGCCGTCGCCGACATCGCGGCCGGCCGCCCGATCGTCGTCGTCGACGACGAGGACCGGGAGAACGAGGGCGACCTCGTCGTCGCGGCCGAGAAGGTCACCCCCGAGATCGTGGCCTTCATGATGAGCGAGTGCCGCGGCCTGATCTGCGCCCCCATGGAGGGCGAGGAGCTGGACCGCCTCAAGCTCCCGCAGATGGTCGACGACAACACGGAGCAGATGAAGACGGCGTTCACCGTCTCCGTCGACGCCTCCGGCGCGCATGGCGTGACCACCGGCATCTCCGCCGCCGACCGCGCCACCACGCTCCAGCTGCTGGCGAGCGGCGACGCCGAGCCCACCGACTTCGTCCGCCCCGGCCATGTCTTCCCGCTGCGCGCCCAGCCCGGCGGCGTCCTCACCCGCAACGGCCACACCGAGGCCGCCGTGGACCTCGCCCGTCTCGCGGGCCTGCGCCCGGCCGGCGCGATCGTCGAGATCGCCGGCGAGGACGGCCGGATGCTGCGCCTGCCCGAGCTGATCCCCTTCGCCCGCAAGCACGGCCTGACGATCATCTCCATCGAGGACCTGATCGCCTACCGCCGCTCCGCCGAACCCACCGTCCGCCGCGAGGCCGAGGTCCAGCTCCCCACCGCCCACGGCGAGTTCACGGCGTACGGCTACCGCTCCACGGTCGACGGCGTCGAGCACGTCGCCCTCGTCCACGGCGAGATCGGCGACGGCGCGGACGTCCTGGTCCGTGTCCACTCCGAATGCCTCACCGGCGACGTCTTCGGCTCCGCCCGCTGCGACTGCGGCCCCCAGCTCGACGCCTCCCTGGAGCGCATCCAGTCCGAGGGCAGGGGAGTGGTCGTCTACCTGCGCGGCCACGAGGGACGCGGCATCGGCCTGCTGTCCAAGCTGCGGGCGTACGAGCTCCAGGAACGCGGCCGCGACACCCTCGACGCCAACCTGGAACTCGGCCTGCCCGCCGACGCCCGGGACTACGGCGCCGGCGCCCAGATCCTCAAGGACCTCGGCGTGCGCAGCGTCCGTCTGCTGACCAACAACCCCGACAAGTCCGACGCCCTGCTGAGGCACGGCATCGACGTCAACAGCCGGGTGCCCATGCCCGTCCAGGCGGGCGAGCACAACCTCCGCTACCTGCGCACCAAGCGGGACCGGATGGGCCACGACCTGCCCTGGCTGGACACCGCCCCCGCGGCCCCCGTGTCGGCCTGCAACAACCAGTAGAACCACTTCCTAGGAGACCTGAGAACGTGAGCGGCAAGGGTGCACCGGAGCTGTCCGTACGCAACGTGGGTGACCTGCGGGTCGCCGTCATCGCGGCGCAGTGGCACGAAAAGGTGATGGACGGACTGGTCGACGGCGCCCTGCGCGCCCTGCACGACCTGGGCATCGACGAGCCGACCCTGCTCCGGGTCCCCGGCAGCTGGGAGCTCCCGGTCGTCGCCAAGGTGCTCGCCGGGCGGGGCTACGACGCGATCGTCGCCCTCGGTGTGGTCATCCGCGGCGGCACCCCCCACTTCGAGTACGTCTGCCAGGGCGTCACCCAGGGCCTCACCCAGGTCTCCGTCGACACCGGTGTGCCCGTCGGCAACGGCGTGCTGACCTGCGACACCGAGGAGCAGGCCCTGGACCGGGCCGGCCTGGAGGGCTCCAACGAGGACAAGGGGCACGAGGCGGTGACGGCGGCGGTGGCCACCGCGGCCATCCTCCGCTCAGTATCTGAACCGTGGCACTGAGCTGAGCGGGGTGTGGCATAGGCTGAGCGTCACCATGTCCAATAAGACGTTCGAGGAGCTCTTCACCGAGCTCCAGCACAAGGCCGCAAACGGCGACCCCGCCACCTCCCGCACCGCGGAACTGGTCGGCAAGGGCGTCCATGCCATCGGCAAGAAGGTCGTCGAGGAAGCCGCCGAAGTCTGGATGGCCGCCGAGTACGAGGGCAAGGAGGCCGCTGCCGAGGAGATCTCGCAGCTGCTGTACCACGTCCAGGTGATGATGGTCGCTCGCGGCATCTCGCTGGACGACGTGTACGCCCACCTGTAATTCAGCCAGTTCCCCAAACACCCCATCACGCGAAGGAAGCCGACCTCATGCTGCGCATCGCCGTCCCCAACAAGGGTTCCCTGTCAGGCCCTGCGGCGGAGATGCTGCATGAGGCCGGCTACCAGCAGCGCCGCGAGTCCAAGGAACTGCGGATCGTCGACCCGGAGAACGAGGTGGAGTTCTTCTACCTCCGCCCCCGCGACATCGCGATCTACGTCTCCTCCGGCCGCCTCGACATCGGCATCACCGGCCGCGACCTGCTCATCGACTCCGGTGCCAAGGCCGAGGAGATCCTCCCGCTCGGCTTCGCCCGCTCCACCTTCCGCTTCGCGGCCAAGCCCGGCACCGCGACCGGCGTCCAGGACCTCAAGGGCAAGACGGTCGCCACCTCCTACGAGGGCATCGTCGAGGGCCACCTCGCCGACAACGGCGTCGACGCCTCCGTCGTCCACCTCGACGGCGCCGTCGAGACCGCCATCGAACTCGGCGTCGCCGAGGTCATCGCGGACGTCGTCGAGACCGGCACCTCGCTGCGCAACGCGGGCCTGGAGGTCTTCGGCGAGCCGATCATGAAGTCCGAGGCCGTCGTGATCCGCCGCACGGACGCCGACACCTCCTCGGAGAACGAGCCCAAGGTCCAGCAGTTCCTGCGCCGCCTCCAGGGCGTCCTGGTCGCCCGGACCTACGTGATGATGGACTACGACTGCCGCGTCGAGCAGCTGGAGAAGGCCGTCGCCCTCACGCCGGGCCTGGAGTCCCCGACCGTCTCCCCGCTGCACAACGAGGGCTGGGTCGCCGTCCGCGCGATGGTCCCCGCCAAGGAAGCCCAGCGGATCATGGACGACCTGTACGACATCGGCGCCCGGGCCATCCTGACCACGGCCATCCACGCCTGCCGTCTCTGAGGACCCGCAGCCATGTCCGACGTTCCCGCCCTCCCCGTCACCTTCCGCCCCGGCCGCACCCGGGCCGTCCTGCTCGTCGCGGGCGTGGCGATCTTCGTCACCATCACGGCGATCGCGCTGCTCCTGGAGAAGCTCGGCCCCGGTGAGCGGCTCAGCTTCGTCTTCACCGCGGCCCTCATCTTCGGCGTGCTGGCCATGCTGGCCCGCGTGAAGGTGGTCGCCGACCACTCCGGCGTCACCGTGGTGAACATCGCCTCCAGGCGCCGACTGGAGTGGGCCGAGATCATCCAGGTGAACCTGCGGCCCGGCGACCCCTGGGTGTTCCTCAACCTCAGCGACGGCACCAGCCTGCCCGCCCTGGGCATCCAGCCCGGTATCGCCAAGCAGCAGGCCATCACCGACGCCCGTGCCCTGCGGGCGCTCGTCGAGGCCCGTGGCACAAGGGATCTGCCGTAGAAGGCCCTGTCTTGATTAATCTGTTGGCGGAGGCGTTTTCGTCGCGCCTCCGCCGCTGATGTCCCGACCGGCCCTCAGCGGCCCACTGCTACCCGAGGAGTGATTCCCTCCAGCGATGGACGGATCGTCCTGTAGTACCTGCGCCGCCCCCTCCCGACATACCGGTGAGGCGGCGGCATCATGACCATCCCCCTGCTGCTCCTCGCAGCCGCCTTCGTGCTGATTCTCGCCAACGGCTTCTTCGTCGCGGCCGAGTTCGGCCTGGTGACCGTCGAGCGGCCGGACGCCGAGAAGGCCGCCGCCGAGGGCGACAAACGCGCCCGTACGGTCGTCGAGTCGCTCAAGGAGCTCTCCTTCCAGCTCTCCGGCACCCAGCTCGGCATCACCATCACCTCCCTCGTCGTCGGCATGCTCGCCGAACCGGCCCTCGCGGAGCTGCTGCACGGCCCGTTCACCGCGATCGGCGTCCCCGAGGGGGCCGTGTCCGGTGTCGCGGTCGTCTTCGGCATGCTGCTGGCGTCCGCCGTGCAGATGGTGATCGGCGAACTGGTGCCCAAGAACTGGGCCGTGTCCAAGCCGCTCCAGGTCGCGCGCTTCGTCGCGGGCCCGCAGCACGCGTTCGCGCGCCTGTTCCGCCCGGTCATCGCCGCGCTGAACGCCGTCGCCAACCGACTCGTCCGCGCCCTCGGCGTCGAGCCCACCGAGGAGCTGGCCTCCGCCCGCACCCCCGGTGAACTCGTCTCCCTGGCCCGGCACTCGGCGCAGGCCGGCACCCTGGAGCAGGACACCGCCGACCTGTTCGTGCGGACCCTGTCGCTCGCCGAACTCACCGCGCAGCACGTCATGACCCCGCGCGTGAAGGTCAGCTCGCTCCAGTCGTCGGCGACCGCCGAGGACGTCGTCAACCTGACCCGGGCCACCGGTCTGTCCCGCTTCCCCGTCTACCGGGAGAAGATCGACGAGATCGTCGGCATGGTCCACCTCAAGGACGCCCTGGCCGTCCCCTCCCACGACAGGCTGCGCACCCCGGTGGGCCGGATCGCCCGCCCCGCGCTGCTCGTGCCGGAGACCCTCCCGGTCCAGCCGCTCCTCGCGCAGCTGCGCAGCGAGCAGCCGATCGCGGTCGTCGTCGACGAGTACGGCGGTACGGCCGGCGTGGTCACCCTGGAGGACATCGTCGAGGAGATCGTCGGCGAGGTCCGTGACGAGCACGACGGCCAGGACGTGCCCGAACTCGCCGCCGCCCCGCCGGAGGACGGCCGTCCCGCCTGGGACGCCGACGGCAGCTGCCGTGTCGACATCCTCCAGCGCATAGGCCTGGACGTGCCCGAAGGACCCTACGAGACGGTCGCAGGCCTGGTCGCCGACCTGCTCGGCCGGATCCCCGCCGTCGGTGACAAGGCGGAACTGCCCGGCTGGCGGCTGTCGGTGCGCCGGGTCGGGCACTACCGCGCCGAGCGGGTCCGCCTGGTCCGGACGGGTGTCGTCGTGGAGGCTGCCCGATGAGCGTGCTCCAACTCCTCTTCGCCGGGCTCCTGGTGCTCGCCAACGGCTTCTTCGTCGGCGCCGAGTTCGCGCTCGTCTCCGTCCGCCGCAGCCAGATCGAACCACTCGGCACGGCCCGCGCCCGTCAGGTCCTCTACGGCCTGGAGCGGCTGCCCCAGATGATGGCCGCCGCGCAGTTCGGCATCACCGTCTGCTCGCTGACACTGGGCGCGGTGGCCGAACCGACCGTCGCGCATCTGCTGGAGCCGGTCTTCGAGTGGATCCATCTGCCGCACGGCATGATCCACCCGCTGGGCTATGTGATCGCGCTCGCCGCGGTGGTCTTCTTCCACCTCGTCATCGGCGAGATGGTCCCCAAGAACCTCGCGATGGCTGCCCCGGAGAAGGCCGCGCTGTGGCTGAGCCCCGGTCTGGTCGTCTTCGCCCGCTTCTGCAAGCCGATCACGATCGCCCTCGGTGCCTGTGCCCGGGCCATCCTGCGCCTCTTCGGCGTCGAGCCCAAGGACGAGGTCGAGGCGGTCTTCACCAGCGAACAGCTCAACCGCCTGGTGGAGGACTCCGGCCAGGCCGGTCTCCTCGACCCCGAGGAGCAGGAACGCCTGGAGGACGCGCTGGAGCTGGGCTCCCGCCCGGTCACGGACGTCCTGCTGGGGCGGGAGTCGCTGGTCACCGTCGGCCCGTCGATCACCCCGGGCCAGGTGGTCGAACTGACCGCGCGCACCGGCTACTCCCGCTTCCCGGTGGTCGCCGACAACGGAGCCTTCATGGGCTATCTGCACGTCAAGGACGTACTGGACCTGGAGGAGTCCGAGCGGGCGGTGCCGCAGCACATCTGGCGCTCCATGACGACCCTGCGCTCCGAGCTCCCCCTGGACGACGCCCTGACGGTGATGCGCCGTGCGGCGACCCACCTGGCCCAGGTCGCGGACGCGTCCGGCAAGGTGCTGGGGCTCGTCGCCCTGGAGGACGTACTCGAACTCCTGGTCGGCGAGGTGACGGACCCGGCACACCGGGAGACGACGCAGGTGAAGGTGACGGAACCCCGCGCGAGCGGGGAACCGGAGGAGGCGCTGGCCAAGTAGCGCCGGGCGGGGGCTACAGGGCCGACGGGTCCTGGGGTCCCCGCCCCGACAGCACCTCTCCGTACGCCTGCATCAGATCCGGCAGCCGCAGGGTCGACAGGTCGTCCCGGGTCAGCATCCCCGGGTAGGTCGACAGCCGCAGATCCCGGTAGGCGCAGCTCTTCTCGTACAGCGTCCGCAGGAACCTTCCGTTGCCGAGCTCGTCGATCCAGCCCTGGTCCACCACGTGCCCGGCGATGGAGCGCAGCTCGTCCAGCGCCTCCTCGTCCCAGATGTCTCCGTTCTCCGCGGCGAGGACCTCACCGATCGAGGTCAGTTCCAGCGGCCGGTAGGACGGGAAGTCGACGCGGCTGGTGAAGCGCGACGACAGTCCGGGGTTGGCGGCGAGGAGGCGGTCCATGCCCTCGGGATAGCCGGCCAGGATCACCACCAGGTGGTCCCGGTTGTCCTCGGCCCGCTTCAGCAGCACTTGGAGGGCCTCGTCGCCGTACGCGTCGCCCTTGCCGTAGCCGGAGTTGGAGAGGGAGTACGCCTCGTCGACGAAGAGGACCCCGCCGATCGCGGAGTCGATGAGCTCGTTGGCCTTCACGGCGGTCTGCCCGAGGTACTCGCCGACGAGGTCGGCCCGCTGGGCCTCCACCAGATGGTCGCCGCCGAGCAGGCCGAGGGCGTAGAAGACGCGGCCCAGGATGCGGGCGACGGTGGTCTTGCCGGTGCCGGAGGGGCCGGAGAAGACGAAGTGCCGCTTGGGCGGCTGGACCGGCAGCCCCTGCCCGGCGCGCAGCCGGGCCATGTTCAACTGCGCGGAGAGCGCCTTGACCTGCCGTTTCACGGGCTCCAGGCCCACCATGCGCTCCAGTTCGGTGAGCGCCTCCTCAAGTAAGACGGGGTCGGTGGGTCCGGCGGGCAGCGCCGGGGAGGGGACCAGCTTCTCGCGCACCGCGGGATCGGTCACCGACGGCAGCGGTCCGGTCGGCAGGTCGGGCTCGGACAGCCTGAGGTCACGGCCCTCGGCGCCGAAGAGCGGATCCAGGCCGTCCGGCCCGTCCAGTACGTCCTGCGCGCCGGACAGCGTGATCGCCGCGAGGTCGGCCGCGTCGTCGTACCCGTCGGACTCGGCGATCGCCGCCAACCGGGCCGAGGTGTCCATGAACGCCGGGTCGACCCGGTGCACGGCGCGGTAGAGGGGGAGCGCGGCGGCGGAGCGGCCGGTGCCCTCGTGGGCCCGGGCGAGCCAGTAGCGCAGTTCCTTGCGCTGCGGCTGCTCGCTGCGGCAGCGCATCAGCGCCGCCGACAGCAGTGGTTCGGCCTGGCCGTACATCTCCAGGCGCACCCGGGCCATGCCACCGAACAGCCCCGCCTCGATGCCGAGCAGTGGATCGTCGATCAACGGGTCGGTGTGCCGGACGAGTTGGTCCCAGTCCTTGACCAGATAGGACCGGCACGCGTGCAGAAAACGCACCTGCGGATCGGCGTCCACGGGCGGCAGACCCGCCAACGCCCGGTCCAGCTCCGGGACATGGCGTCCGTCGAGCCAGTGCGAGGCGTGCGCGAGCAACAGGTCGCGCGGGCTCTCCAGCACCGGCTGCACCCACCAGCCCAGCCAGTACCAGGAGTTGAGGGTGCGGCGATGCCGGGCGCGCTGTTCGCCGAAGCGCTCCCGGTGCCGGAACATGCGCAGCAGCGCGGTCGTCGTGTCGACGCGCAGCGCGTGCAGCCCGAGCCAGCCGTCGGCCATCCCCGGGTCCATCCGCACCGCGGTGCGGAACTCCTCCTCCGCCTGCGGATAGGCGCCCATCGTGTAGGCATCCACACCTCGCAGCCAGGCGAGGTCGGCCGGGGCCTGCGGGCCCTGCGTGCCGAAGTCCATCACGTCCCCCACAAACCGTGCCCCCGCTGGTTGGTCACCGAGCCGTCGCCCGCCGACCGCCTTGATCGAACCGCCTTGCGGCGGACCGGAGTTGCGACGGTGCGCAGAGCTGCTGTCCGTAGGTCGCACCGAGGGCATCGTACCCGCGGGGGTGGGGCCCGCCGAAGGGTGCCGCACTGGACGTTTGACGAGGTGGGAGCAGATGGGGCGCATTCCCGATGGTGACCGAGGGTGAGCGAATCGCGCCTCGGAGCGCCCGAAAAGGGGGCCCAGGGCAGAACGAAGCCCCCGATCACGGGGGAACAACCGGGGGCTTCGCGACTGCGGGCGGCTGCGAAAGGCCGCACATTGAGAACGTAAGTCCTGTACGGCCCCTCGGTCAAGCGGAGTTGAGGCACTCCGGGAAGTTCGGCCGCAAGGGTCTTCACAAGTTCAGCACATTGCGGATGGTTCGTCACCCTGAGTGATTTCCCGGTCCGGTCCAGCGGTCCCAGAAGGCCCGGGAAGCACCTCGTACCCCTTCTCTCCCTGTCGCACCAGAAGATCGGCGAAGGGTCGGGAAGGGTCCTCCGCGAAGTGCGCGCGCTCCGCCCGGACCCACCCGGCCCAGAACTCCCGCTGCTCCGCCCCGTCCCGGGAGCGCCCCCGGTCCCAGGACTCCGCACGGGGCAACTCCATCCACAGCAGCTGTGCGAGGTGCGGCCGCAGCGCCCGGCGCCCCGCACCGACGCCCTCGACGAGGAGCACGGGGGCCGGGGCCAGCTCCCGGACCGGTCCGAAGCGCCGCGCGTGCCAGTCGTAGGGGGCGTAGCGCGCGCTCTCCCCTCGCCGCAAGGGCTCGATCACCTGCTCCAGCAACCGCCCGGTCCAGCCGAACAGCTCCTCATGGCTCGCGATGTCGTCGAGATGCAGCACCGGCGCACCACCGAGCGCGACCGCCAACTCCCCGGCGAACGTGGACTTCCCGGACCCGGCGTGCCCATCGACCCCCACCAGCCGGACCGGCCCGCAGGACGGGGGCAGCCGACGGAGCCGGGAGACGAGCTGGTGCATGGCCGGTTCCTGGGTGTCGAGCGGCGGTGAGCGCTGTGCACTTTAGCCCCCGCAGGTCATGCCAGTGGTCGAGGCCAATATTCGTGGGCGTGGCATGGGGCGAAGTGCTGGCAGGAGCCTGTCGGGTGTGGTCATAGTGGGCGCACAAACGTGCAGGGGATCTGCCCGAACTCGGACACACTTGGGGGTCGTTCCACCCATGAGCAGAGCCGAACAGCCGTCCCGGAGAACCGTTCTGGCCGCCGCGGTCGCCGCCGCGGTGGCGGGCAGTGCGGGCCCGGCCGTCGCCGCCGACGCCAAGACCGACGCCGGTGGGCCCGCCCAGGCGCCCGCCCGCCTGGTCGACAACCGTTTCTGGACGTCGTACGCCGACTGGCGCGGCGGCCTCGCGAAGGGCACGCGCGCCGTCGCGGGCGCCCGTCCGGGGCTGGTGATCGGCGCCGCGGCCGGCACCGTCGACTACACCGACCCGCACACCGGCACGACGGCCTCCTGGGAGTACGGGACCTGGACGTCCCCCGTCCACAAGCTGGCCGTCCCCTCCACGGAGGCCATCGCGTCCTGGAACGCGCACACGCCGGACGGCACCTGGCTCCAGGTGGAGCTGAAGGGCACGTACTCCGACGGCACGGCGACCCCCTGGTACGTGATGGGCCGCTGGGCGGCCGGTGACCTGGACATCCGTCGGACCTCGGTGGACGACCAGACCGACGACAAGAGCAGCGTCTGGACGGACACCTTCTCGATCGACGACCCGGCGACCGGGCTGCGCCTCACCTCGTACCGGCTGCGGCTGACCCTCTACCGCAAGCCGGGGACGAAGAAGACCCCCACGGTGTGGCGGCTCGGCGCGATGGGGTCCGACATCCCCGACCGGTTCTCCGTGCCCGCCTCCACACCGGGGCTCGCCCAGGAGCTGAGCGTTCCGCGGTACTCGCAGGAGATCCACGCCGGTCAGTACCCCGAGTACGACAACGGCGGCGAGGCCTGGTGCAGCCCCACCTCCTCGCAGATGATCATCGAGTACTGGGGCGGCCGGCTCACTCCCGAGCAGCTGGCCTGGGTCGATCCGACGTACGCCGATCCGCAGGTGTGCCACGCGGCCCGGTACACGTTCGACTACCAGTACGCCGGCTGCGGCAACTGGCCGTTCAACGCCGCCTACGCGGCCACCTTCGACGGCCTCCAGGGCGTGGTCACCCGGCTCGGCTCACTCACCGACCTGGAGACGCTGATCGCGGCCGGCATCCCGGCCATAACGTCCCAGTCCTTCCTCAAGGAGGAGCTCACCGGCGCGGGATACGGCACCTCCGGGCACCTGATGACCGTCATCGGCTTCACCGCCGAGGGCGATGTGATCGCCAACGACCCGGCCTCGCCCAGCGACGAGGCGGTGCGGCGCGTCTACAAGCGGGCCGAGTGGGAGAAGATCTGGCTCCGCACCAAGCGGTACAACGCCAGCGGCAAGGTGGTCTCCGGCACAGGCGGCGTCTGCTATCTGTACTTCCCCGCGCGCCCGACCCCGCGGCAGTGCAAGGCGCTCGCGGCGGTGGGAGTGCGCTGAACCGATGCGGGGCCCCGGTGCGTGCCGGGGCCCTGTGACCAAGCTCTCGGCCGCAAAAGCCCCGGGCGGTGGCAAGGTGGACGAATGACCGCATCAGCAGCCACAGCCACCCGCACCCGCACCGGCGGCCCCCGGGACGACGGCCCGAAGGCCCTCGAACACCTCGCGGGCTGGACGCTCGTCCTGGTGATCGCGATGCTCGTGACCCAGCTCGGCCTTCTGTGACCTGACTCCCGCTTGACCTGACATACTGCGGGAGTCCCGCCACCAGCCCGAGACCAGGGTCGAAATTGAATATCAGTGATCAGCGTGCAGCCGCCCGGCCACGGGCGCGCGGCACCGAGCGCTCGGTCGCACGCCGCGCCGAACTCATCGCGATCGGGCGGCGGTTGTTCGCCGACACCTCGTACGACGCGCTCTCCATGGACGACATCGCCCGTCAGGCGCATGTCGCCAAGGGGCTGATCTACTACTACTTCCAGTCCAAGCGCGGCTACTACCTGGCGATCATCCAGGACTCCGTCGCCGACCTGGTCACCTTCGCGGCGAGCGGTCTCCAACTGCCCCAACTGGACCGGGTCCAGCGCACGATCGACAGCTATCTGCGCTACGCCGAGCACAACCAGGCCGCCTACCGCACCGTCGTCAGCGGCGGCGTCGGCTTCGACACCGAGGTGCACGCCATCCGGGACGGCGTGCGTGAGGCGATCGTCGCGACCATAGCCGAGGGGGCGTACGGCCGCACCGACATCGCCCCACTGGCCCGCATGGGCCTGCTGGCCTGGGTGTGCAGCGTCGAGGGCGCCACCCTCGACTGGATCGACCGTCCCGAACTGCCCCGCGACACCATGCGCGAGCTCCTCGTGAGGACCCTGGGCGGCGCCCTGCGCGCCATCGAGGAACTGGATCCGTCCTACCCGGCCCCGGAACCGGCCCGCCGGGACGTCTGAGCCCGACGCCACTCGGGGCGGAGGCCGCGGCCCCCACCCCAAGTACGCTCACTCCGGGGTCAGTTGATGGCCTTGATCAGCTCCCCGCCCGTGGTGTCACCGCTCAGCTCCCAGAAGAAGGTGCCGCCGAGCCCCTGCTGGTTCTTGTACGCCATCTTCGTCCCGATGGTCGCGGGCGTGTCGTAACTCCACCAGTTGGTCCCGCACTTGGCGTACGCGGTGCCGGCCACGGTCCCGGTCGCCGGGCACTTCGACTTCAGCACCTTGTAGTCCTCGATGCCCTGCTCGTACGTCCCCGCCGCCGGGCCGGTCGCCGTCCCGCCGGGCGCCGCCTGGGTGACGCCGGTCCAGCCGCGGCCGTAGAAGCCGATGCCGAGCAGCAGCTTCGAGGCCGGGACGCCGAGGCCCTTGAGCTTGGCGATGGTCGCCGAGGTGTAGTAGTTCGCCGTCGGGATGCCCGAGTAGGAGTTCAGCGGCGAGTGCGGTGCCGTCGGCCCGGTCGAGGCCCAGGCGCCGAAGTAGTCGTACGTCATCGGGTTGTACCAGTCGACGTACTGGGCCGCGCCCGCGTAGTTCGCCGCGTCGATCTTGCCGCCCGAGGTGGCGTCGGCGGTGATGGCGGCGGTGACCAGGTTGCCGCCGCCGAACTTCGAACGCAGCGCCGCCATCAGGTTCTTGAACGCCTCACGCCCACTGGTGTCACAGGTGTTGCCGCAGGCGTTCGGGTACTCCCAGTCGATGTCGATGCCGTCGAAGACATCGGCCCACTTGGAGTTCTCGACCAGGTCGTAGCAGGACTGGGCGAACGCGGCCGGGTTCTTCGCGGCCTCGCCGAAGCCGCTCGACCAGGTCCAGCCGCCGAAGGACCACAGGACCTTGAGGCCGGGGTGCTTCTTCTTCAGCTCCCGCAGCTGGTTGAAGTTCCCGCGCAGCGGCTGGTCCCAGGTGTCGGCGACCCCGTCCACCGACTCGGCGGCGGTGTAGGTCCGGTCGGTGGCGGCGTAGGCGTCGCCCATCGCGCACTTGCCGCCGGTGACGTTGCCGAAGGCGTAGTTGATGTGCGTGAGCCTGGCCGCGGAGCCGGAGGTCTCGATGTTCTTGACGTAGTACTTGCGGTCGTAGGTGCCCCATTCGGTGAAGTAGCCGACGACCTTCGAGCCGGCTTTCACCGTGGGCTGCGCGGCCGGCTCGGCGGTCGCGGTACCCGCGCCGGCCAGCAGTCCGGCGCCCAGGACCGCGCAACAGGCGGCCGACACGAGCGCCCGGAATCGGGTGCGGGGACGGGGGGAGTCGTGCATCGGGTGTCTCCTCGTGGGGGAGAGGGGAGCGTGCGCCGATTGGCATGAACGCGGTAAGGCGTGTGGTCCGTCACGGTAGGAGGACTAGACCAGTACGTCAATGGTTCGGACCAATTTCGCTCTCTTCGAGCCCCGCTCCAGGTTTCCTGAAGTAAGCGGTCGTTAACTGGTGACTCGGTGCCGCCGATCGGGCATACTCTCAGCGCAGAGCCGCTGGTCAGCAGCTTCCGAGACCCGGGAGTGCGAGCATCGGCACAGCCCTCAGCAAGACCCGGCGGAGTCGCCCCCACCCAGGGCGCACATCCGTCGAAGTGCCCGACAGGGAGGAGAGCGTCGCCATGCCCGACCGCGCCCCGCAGCCGGTGGACCGTCAACTGCCCACGGACGAGGCCCGGGATCTGATCTCACTCGTCCGCGACATCGCGCAGCGAGAGATCGCCCCGAAGGCGGCCGAGGAGGAGGACGCCGGACGGTTCCCGCGCGAGGTCTTCACCCTGCTCTCGGAGTCCGGCCTGCTCGGACTGCCCTACGACACCGAGTACGGCGGCGGCGACCAGCCGTACGAGGTCTACCTCCAGGTCCTCGAAGAGCTCGCCGCGGCCCGGCTCACCGTGGGCCTCGGAGTCAGCGTGCACACCCTCGCCTCCTACGCCCTCGCCGCCTACGGCAGCAAGGAGCAGCAGGTCGAGCACCTGCCCGCGATGCTCGGCGGCGGCCTGCTCGGCGCGTACTGCCTCTCCGAACCGGCCTCCGGCTCGGACGCGGCCTCCCTGCGGACCAAGGCCGTCCGGGACGGCGACCACTGGGTCATCACCGGCACCAAGGCCTGGATCACCCACGGCGGCATCGCCGACTTCTACACCGTCATGGCGCGCACCGGCGAGGAAGGCGCCCGCGGGATCACGGCCTTCCTGGTGCCGGGTGACGCGGCGGGCCTCAGCGGGGCGGTGCCGGAGAAGAAGATGGGCATGAAGGGCTCGCCCACCGCCCAGGTCCACCTCGACGGCGTGCGCGTGGGCGACGACCGGCGGCTCGGCGACGAGGGCCAGGGCTTCGCGATCGCCCTGTCCGCGCTGGACTCCGGGCGCCTCGGCATCGCGGCCTGCGCGATCGGCGTGGCCCAGGCGGCGCTGGACGCGGCCGTGGGGTACGCGACGGAGCGGCGGCAGTTCGGCAAGCCCATCGCCGACTTCCAGGGGCTGCGGTTCATGCTCGCCGACATGGCCACCCAGATCGAGGCGGGCCGCGCCCTGTATCTGTCGGCGGCACGGCTGCGGGACGCGGGCCGGCCGTTCGCCAAGCAGGCCGCGATGGCCAAGCTGATGTGCACCGACGCGGCGATGAAGGTCACCACGGACGCCGTCCAGGTCCTCGGCGGCTACGGCTACACCGCGGACTTCCCGGCGGAGCGCTATATGCGCGAGGCCAAGGTCCTCCAGATCGTCGAGGGCACCAACCAGATCCAGCGGATGGTCATCGCCCGTCACCTGGCGGGGCCGGAGACGCGCTGAACTGGCCCGGTCTGACCTGCGGCGCCGCGAGCCGGACCCACTCCGGATCGTGGCGCCCGGGCAGGGTCCGGCCCCGGTCGGCCCACATCCGCAGCAGATCGCGGTAGATCGGCGGATCCTGCTGCTGTGGCGGCGGAACCGATTTTGCGGGGGGTGGCACGAACACTCGGCGCTGACGCCCGGTCGCTGAATATGTGGGGGTCATACGAGGGCAACGCGGTGACGGCCGGGCAGGTCACCCGACGACGGAATCGACCGTGAGTTCACGGCCGTCCCCGTGTCTGGCCTCCTACGCCTGTCTGACGTACCGTCAGCCCAGCCGTCTCCAGGGAGGTTGGCCGTGGCCGACGACCGCCCCGTACCGCTCGACGAGTACCCGGTGCACCAGGTCCCCCTCTCCATGAAGCATGTGGCGACCGGCGACCGGAACGCCTATGACCGCTGCATCTTCCACGTCCTCGACCACGAGGGCCGCGCCCTGCTGATCCTCGGGCTCGGCGTGTACCCGAACCTGGGCGTGATCGACGCGTACGCGACCCTGCGCACCGGCGAGGTCCTGCACGCCGTGCGCGCCTCGGACGCCCTCGGCGAGGACCGCATGCGGCTCACCGTCGGCCCGCTCCGGATCGAGGTCGAGGACCCCCTGCGCCGGCTGCGCCTCGTCTGCGACGACGACGCGCTGTCGTACGACCTCGTCTGGAGCGCCGACTTCCCTGCCCTCTGGGAACCCCACCACGTCCAGCGCCGGGGCGACCGGCTCACCCTGGAAGGGCGGCGGTTCGTGCAGGCCGGGAGCGTGGCGGGGGTCGTGCGCGCGGCCGGCGAGGAGTTCCGGGTCGCGCCGGGGGAGTGGACCGGCACGCGGGACCGCAGCTGGGGTGTGCGACCGATGCCCGGCGAGGACGGCGGCCGACTCGCCGCGGATAACCCCACGGAGGGCTTCCACTGGATCTGGTGCCCCGTCCGCTTCCCGGACCGGTTCCTGATGGTGATCGTCCAGGAGGACGCCGACGGCTACCGCACCCTCAACGACGCCACCCTCGTCCGCCCGGGCCATCGAGACCGCCAACTCGGCTGGCCCCAGCCGGAGATCGCCTACCGCCCCGGCACCCGCCACCCCGAGCGAGCGCTCATCCACCTCGGCGACCCGCGCAAGCCCCAGGAACTGGAGGTGGAGATCCTCGCCTCCTCCCCGCTGGCCCTCGGCGCCGGCTACCCGCCCGCCGACGACTGGCAGCACGGCACCTGGCGCGGCCACGGCTGGACCGACCGTCGCACCTACGACCTCACCGAACCGCACCCGCTCGCCGGGTACGGGGTCACAGACCACGCCGCCCGCTTCCGCCTCGACGGACGGATTGGCCACGGCATCTTCGAGCACGGCTCCTTCGGCCGGCACGACCCGAGCGGGTTCACCGGCTTCGACTCAGTCGCACCGTAGGGGAGTTGACGATGACGTCCCGGCAAGAGCCACGCCCTCGTACGACCACCCGCGACCCGGAGGACCTCGCCCGCCGCCTCACCGCCTGGCTCGACACCCGGCTGCCCGGCGCGAAGGCCACCGGCGTGACCGCGCCCGCCTCGAACGGCATGTCCAGCGAGACCCTCCTCTTCGACATAGAGCACCCCGAACCGCCCCTGTGCTCCTGCGCGTTGAGACTGGCGGCGGACCCGGCGGCGTACACCGTCTTCCCGGTCTACGACATGGTCCGCCAGTACCGCACGATGCGCACCGTCGGCCAACACTCGGACCTGCCCGTACCGCGGGTGCTGTGGCTGGAGGAGGACCCGGGCCCGCTCGGTGCGCCCTTCTTCGTCATGGAGCGTGTGGAGGGCCGCGTCCCGCCGGACGTCATGCCGTACACCTACGAGGGCAACTGGCTGCACGCGGCGAGCGACGAGGAACGCGAGCACCTGGAGGCGGACACCGTAGGGCTGTTGGCCCGCCTGCACGACCAAGTGCCGGCGCGCGCTGCCGAGTTCCTGACGCTTCCCGGGCGAGGGTGACGCGCTTCGCCGCCATGTCACGGCCCAACGGGCCTACTACGACTGGGTGATCGACGGCACGGCCCGCTCACCGCTCATCGAGGCGGGGTTCGACCGACTGGAGGAGACGTGGCCCGACGATCCGGGCCCACCCGTCCTCAACTGGGGCGACGCGCGGATCGGGAACATCGTCTACGACGGCTTCGCGCCCGCCGCCGTCCTCGACTGGGAGATGGCGGCCCTCGCTCCACGCGAGGTCGACCTCGGCTGGACCGTCTATCTGCACCGCTTCTTCCAGGACCTGACCGAGGCCTTCGGGCAGCGCGGACTGCCCGGCTTCCTGCGCCGCGACCGCATCGAGGCGCGCTACGCCCAACTCACCGGCCACACCCCGCGCGACATGGACTTCTACATCCTCTACGCCGCTCTGCGGCAGGCCGTCGTCATGCTGCGGGTCGCCTATCGGCAGGTGTACTTCGGCGAGGCCGTCGTCCCGCCCGACCCGGACACGCTGATCCTGCACCACGGCAGCCTGCGAGCCATGGTGCAGGGCAGCTACTGGGGCTGAGCGACGAACGACCGGCCGGCCCGTGGGCTCAGGCGGCGTGGCGTCGCATCTCGGGGACCCTCATGGGGCGCGAGCCCGGTCCGCCGACGTGCGAGAAGGGCTGGGTCCGCCAGTCGAGACCCTGAGGGAGCGTCAACAGCAGGGCGGTGTCCTGCTCCTGGGGCTCGACGTCCTCGTCCGCGGGGCGCGCCTCGGCGGCGCGGCGGCCCGTACCGGCGCAGACCGTGAGACCGAAGGGGTTCCAGGGCGAGGCGCACAGCGCGTGCTCCGGCAGGACCTCCTCGTCCGCCAGCAGCGCGATGGGCTGCGCACAGTCCGGGCAGATCACCCGGAACATCTCGAAGGTGTCGTACGCGTCGAACTCGTCGTCGAGGGCGTCGGGTTCGACGCCCTCCGGCTCGGGCTCGGCGACCGCCTGGAGTCGCTTGGGTGCGGTACGACCAGGGCGCTGAAGACTCTGCATGGGTTCTCCCCCTCGGGCTGGGCCGTGAAGGCGCTGCGGCCTCGACCACAGCAAGCACTTCCCGCCCGGTCTCGGCGGTAATCACGAGAACATCACGGAGACCGTTCGGGGCCTGTGTCCTTCGTCACATGCCCCGCGCAGGTGCCCGGCGCGGCCGTTTTGTCCCTCAGTCGGCTCACAGGCTGCTCTCGGCCACATCACGAACCGGGTATGACCTGGGCTGCTCAGGTATCCGAGGAGATCACCCGCGCTGTAAGTTCTTGCGCCATGGAGGAGCTGGACCGTCAAATCGTGCAGCTGCTCGTCAAGGACGGGCGGATGAGCTACACAGACCTCGGCAAGGCCACGGGCCTGTCCACGTCGGCCGTGCACCAGCGGGTGCGCCGGCTGGAGCAGCGTGGCGTCATCCGTGGCTATGCCGCCGTCGTCGACCCGGAGGCCGTCGGGCTGCCCATGACCGCCTTCATCTCGGTGAAGCCGTTCGACCCCAGCGCACCGGACGACATCGCCGAGCGACTCGCGGGCGTGCCGGAGATCGAGGCCTGCCACAGCGTCGCCGGTGACGAGAACTACATCCTCAAGGTGCGGGTGGCCACGCCGCACGAGCTGGAGGAGCTGCTGGCGCGGCTGCGGTCGCTGGCGGGGGTGTCGACGCGGACGACGGTGGTGTTGTCGACGCCTTATGAGGCGCGGCCGCCGAGGATTTGAGTTCGGCTGCGGGCGCGTGGGGGCTGGTCGCGCAGTTCCCCGCGTCCCTGGGGGTTGATGGCGGCCCCTGTGTGGAAGAGCCGGCATGAGGCGCGAGACTGGTCCCCATGAGTGAGCGCAGCCCCGAGTCCAAGACCGTTCTTCTTCGCCGAGGCGAGGTCCACAGCCCCGCCGATCCCTTCGCCACCGCGATGGTCGTCGAGCGGGGCCAGGTCGCCTGGGTGGGCTCCGAGGGCGCCGCCGACGCCTTCGCGGAAGGTGTCGACGAGGTCGTCGACCTGGACGGCGCCCTGGTCACCCCCGCGTTCACCGACGCCCACGTCCACACCACCGCCACCGGCCTCGCCCTGACCGGCCTCGACCTGTCCGACGCGCCCTCCCTGGAGGCGGCCCTCGCCCTCGTCCGGGACTTCGCCGCCTCCCGGCCGGACGACCGCGTGCTGCTCGGCCACGGCTGGGACGCCGCCCGCTGGCCCGGTGGCCGTCCGCCCACGCGCGCGGAGCTCGACGCGGCCACCGGAGGCCGCCCGCTCTACCTCTCCCGCATCGACGTCCACTCCGCGGTCGTGACGACGGCCCTGCTCGACCTGACCTCCCTGGGGCACGTGGACGGGCCGCTCACCGCTGACGCCCACCACGCCGTACGCGCCACCGCGCTCGGTGCCATCACCCCGGCCCAGCGCGTCGAGGCCCAGCGCACCGCCCTCGCCCACGCCGCCTCCCTCGGCATCGGCTCCGTGCACGAGTGCGCCGGGCCGGACATCTCCTCCGAGGACGACTTCACCGGGCTGCTGCGGCTGGCCGCCGAACAGGCCGGGCCGCGGGTCGTCGGCTACTGGGCCGAGCGGGACGTCGACAAGGTGCGCGAGCTGGGCGCTCTCGGCGCGGCCGGGGACCTGTTCGTCGACGGCGCCCTCGGCTCCCACACCGCCTGTCTGCACGGTCCTTACACCGACGCCGAGCACACCGGCATCGCCTACCTGGACGCGGCCGCCGTCGCCGCCCATGTCGTGGAGTGCACCGAGGCGGGCCTCCAGGCGGGCTTCCACGCCATCGGCGACGCCGCCGTGGCCGCCGTGGTCGAGGGCGTCCGCGCCGCCGCGGAGAAGGTCGGCCTGGCCCGCCTCCGCGCCGCCCGCCATCGTGTCGAGCACGCCGAGATGCTCACGCCCGAGACGATCGCCGCCTTCGCCGAGCTGGGCCTCACCGCCTCCGTGCAGCCCGCGTTCGACGCGCTGTGGGGCGGTGAGGACGGCATGTACGCCCAGCGTCTGGGCGCGGAGCGGGCCCGCACCCTGAACCCCTTCGCGGCCCTCCTGCGCGCCGGCGTACCGCTCGCCTTCGGCTCCGACAGCCCGGTCACCCCGCTCGACCCGTGGGGCACGGTCCGCGCCGCCGCCTTCCATCGCACGCCCGAGCACCGGGTCTCGGTCCGTGCCGCGTTCACCGCGCACACGCGGGGCGGCTGGCGGGCGGTCGGCCGGGACGACGCGGGCGTCCTGGTACCGGGCGCGCCCGCCGATTACGCGGTCTGGCGCACCGACGAGCTGGTCGTCCAGGCCCCGGACGACCGGGTCGCCCGCTGGTCCACCGACCCCCGCTCCGGCACCCCGGGCCTGCCCGACCTCTCCCCGGGCGCCGACCTGCCGATCTGCCTGCGGACCGTGGTCGGCGGACGGACGGTGTTCGTGCGGCCGAGCGAGTGATCTCCGGGGGTGGCGCAGCTCCGTTCGGCTGCCGTCGCCGCCTCTCGCGACCTGCGCATCCTCCGCACTGACCTGGGCATTGAGGAGAGAGTCGCAGGTCAAACGGCTGTTGACAGCCAACGGCAGGGGGCCGGTAGGTTCGGCCCAGTCCACCACCGGACGCCCTACCGGGGAACGTCCGTGAACTCGTCGCCGCGCCGCTGGGTCAGGGACGGTGTGCCGCACCGGGGCACCGCCACTGGGAGCCAGGCTCAGCGCCCGCGCCGCTGCGAGGGAACGTTCCGGCCGGTCGGGGAGGTGTGACCCGGGTGGGGCCCGGGCGCTCAGTAGACAACGGCTTTCGGTCGATCCGCAGCCAGCGGGTCCCAGGTCGGCCCGAAGGGCGCCGGGCCCCCATCCGCCGTACGCACAGGCGTCGAAAAGCGGGTACTTACCCAGCTCTTGTTAAAACGACACCACCATACGAACCTCCTGTCACGTCGGTGCACGCGCCGCGCACTATGGTGGACGCCTGCGGACGGACTGAAGGGGCAGTAGTGAACGACGGCGACGGGACCCTGGCGGGGAGGCAGTTCGGCCCGCTCGGCACGGCCTTGGTGATCATCCCGACCTACAACGAGGCGGAGAACATCAAGAAGATCGTCGGCCGGGTCCGCGAGTCGGTCCCCGACGCGCACGTGCTCGTCGCCGACGACAACAGCCCCGACGGCACCGGCAAGCTGGCCGACGAACTCGCCGCCTCGGACGACCATGTGCAGGTCCTGCACCGCAAGGGCAAGGAAGGCCTCGGCGCCGCCTACCTCGCGGGCTTCCGCTGGGGCCTGGACAACGGCTACGGCGTCCTGGTCGAGATGGACGCCGACGGCTCGCACCAGCCCGAGGAGCTGCCCCGGCTGCTCACCGCCCTCAAGGGCGCCGACCTCGTCCTCGGCTCGCGCTGGGTGCCTGGCGGCCGCGTGGTGAACTGGCCCAAGTCCCGGGAGTTCATCTCCCGCGGCGGCAGCCTCTACTCGCGCGTCCTGCTCGACGTCCCCATCCGGGACGTCACCGGCGGCTACCGGGCCTTCCGCCGCGAGACCCTGGAGGGCCTCGGCCTCGACGAGGTCGCCTCCCAGGGCTACTGCTTCCAGGTCGACCTGGCCCGCCGCGCCATCAAGGCCGGCTATCACGTGGTCGAGGTGCCCATCACCTTCGTCGAGCGCGAACTCGGCGACTCCAAGATGAGCCGCGACATCCTGGTGGAAGCCCTGTGGCGGGTCACCACCTGGGGTGTGGGGGAGCGGGTCGGCAAGGTGCTGGGCAGCGACAAGAAGCCGGACACGAAGCCGGACACGAAGCCGGACACGAAGCGGGACACCAGGGCGGACGTGAAGGCCGACGAGAAGGCCTGACCTCGGCCTGACCTCGGTCGTCGTACGGCCGCACCGGGCCCCGTTGATCGCCCCCTTATCCCGTGTTGAGCCGGGCCCAGGCACACTGGACGCATGACGACTGGCGCTCCGACCCCCACGTACCCCGCCCGGCCCCGGCGCTCCCGACTGCGCACCTTTCTGCCGCTGGGGATCGCGGCATGGCTGGTGCTGGAGATCTGGCTGCTGACCGTGGTCGCCGGCGCCGCGAGCGGGTTCACGGTGTTCCTGCTGCTGCTCGCCGGGTTCGTGCTCGGCGCGGTGGTCATCAAGAGGGCGGGCCGGCGTGCCTTCCAGAACCTCAACCAGGCGCTCCAGCGTGGCACGGCCCCCTCCAGCGGCGGTGGCAACGGCCTGTTGATGCTGGGCGGCCTGCTCCTGATGATCCCGGGCCTGATCTCGGACGTGATCGGCCTGGCGCTGCTGATCCCGCCGGTCCAGAAGGCGCTGAGCCGCTACACGGAGCGCACGGTGGAGCGTCGGCTGCGCGAAGCCGCCCCGGGCACCCTGGGTGACGCCTTCCAGCAGGCCCGGATGCGCCGCCCCGACGGCAAGGTGGTCCAGGGCGAGGTCATCCGTGACGAGCCGGGCCGCACCCCCGAGGAGCCGCGCCCGCCGCTGACGGGCTGACGGCCCGCGGACATGACTTCGGGCGCCGTACGTGAAACTCACGTACGGCGCCCGAAGTCATGTCGTGCGCAGTGTTTTCCGCTCAGGCCCTGGGGACTATGCGGACTTGCGGCTGTCCCGGGGGTGAACGGCGATGTTCATCGCCCCCGAGCGGAGTACCGCCAGACGCTCCTCGAGGACCTCTTCGAGTTCCTCGCGGGTGCGTCGCTCCATCAGCATGTCCCAATGTGTACGCGCGGGCTTGGCCTTCTTCTCTTCAGGGCCATCGCCGTCAACGAGGAGTGCCTGGGCCCCGCAGACCTTGCACTCCCACTCCGGCGGGATCTCCGCCTCGACCGAGAAGGGCATCTCAAACCGGTGCCCCTTCTCGCATGCGTACTCCACGGCCTGGCGCGGGGCCAGGTCGATGCCGCGGTCCGTCTCGTAGCTGGTCACCACGAGGCGCGTGCCGCGAAGAGCTCGCTCACTCATGAATCGTGCCTCCCGGGCTTGTCGCCCACAGGACAGGTGTCGCTGTCGTCGTCATCCGGTCAACGTCCGGTCGGCGGTAAAGATTCCCGTTCTGGGTCATGCGTCGCCGTCGTAGCCGCCCCTTGTTGTACCCACCGGCGCCCGGTTTGTCACATCTGCTAGCAGATGTCACCCAGCGTTTCGGCATCTTTGACGCGCAGTAACGGTACGCCAGGCAGGCCAAACGCGTACACTACCGCCCTTTCGCGTCGAACGCTAAATCTTCTCCGGAACGGGATTGCCCGCGTCGCCGATCGCCTGCCGTACAGGTACCCGCGCGAGCAGGACGAACCCGATCGCGAAGAAGGCGACCAGGGAGATGATCGCGTCCCGATAGCTCCCGGTCAGCTGGTAGGTGATCCCGAACAGCAACGGGCCCAGCCAGCTCATGCCCCGGTCGCTCATCTCGTACGCCGAGAAGTATTCGGCCTCCTTGCCGGGCGGTACGAGATGGGAGAACAGGGAGCGGGACAGGGCCTGGCTGCCGCCGAGGACGAGGCCGATCCCGGCGGCCAGCACGAAGAACCACACGGGTGCCCCGGCGGGCAGGAAGTAGCCGGCCGCCAGGGTCACCGTCCACGCCACCAGCGAGCCGAGAATCGTCCGCTTGGCGCCGTACGTGCGGGCCAGTCGGCCCATCCCGAGCGCGCCCGCGACCGCGAGCACCTGGACCAGCAGCACCGCCCCGATGAGCGTCGACTGGCCGAGGCCCAGTTCCTCGGAGCCGTAGACCGACGCCTGGGAGATCACGGTCTGGATGCCGTCGTTGTAGACGAGGTACGCCAGCAGGAACGACAGCGTCAGCGGGTGGCGGCGCATGTCCCGGACGGTGGCCGCCAGCTGCCGGAAGCCCGGCGCCGTCGCCTCCCGCGCCGGTGCCCGGCGGTCGCGCAGTCGCCGTAGTGGTACCAGGGTGAACGCGCCCCACCACAGGCCCGCCGAGGCCAGACAGATCCGGACGGCCATGCCCTCGGAGAGGCCGAAGGATTCGTGACCGGTGTAGAGGACCAGGTTCACGACCAGGACGAGGGAGCCCGCCGCGTAGCCGAAGGCCCAGCCGCGGGAGGAGACCGCGTCACGCTCCTCGGGCGGGGCGATCTGCGGGAGATAGGAGTTGTAGAGCATCGTCCCGACGGCCGACGCGGCGTTCGCGACGATCAGCAGCAGGCCGCCGAGCAGATAGCGGTCGCCACCGAGGAAGAACATGGCCGTGGTGGCCGCGGCTCCCGTGTAGGCGGCGGCCGCCAGGAGCGGCTTCTTGCGGCCCGTGCGGTCGGCCGCCGCGCCCACCAGGGGCATCACGAGGACGGCCGCGATCACCGACAGGGACACCGAGTACGCGAACAAGGACCCCGCGCGCACCGGGATCCCCAGGGGATGGACATAGCCGTCCGCGTCGGCGGCGTCCTCGGCCACCGAGGTCAGATAAGGGCCGAGGAACACGGTGAGCACGCTCGTCGAGTAGACGGAGCACGCCCAGTCGTAGAAGTACCAGCCGCGCTGTTCGCGCCGCCGGTCGGCGGCCTCCGCCACCAGGGTGTCCGTGCCCATCCCGCCCCTCGCTGGTCCCGCGCGCGGGTGGCGGTTCCGGGGGCGTGAGGTCGCTCAGACCCAGACGCCGCGGTCCTCCATGACCTTGCGCAACGTGTCGATGTGATCGGTCATGATGCCATCGACTCCCAGGTCCAGAAGACGGTGCATGCGATCGGGATCATTGATGGTCCACACGTGCACATGCAGCCCGCGCGCGTGGGCGGCGCGGACGAAGCGGTGGTCGACCACCTGGATGCCCGACTGGGCCTCCGGCACCTGGGCGGCGACGGCGGAGCGGCGCAGCGCGGCCGGCACGCCCCAGGAGCGCAACCGAAGGTTGAGGACGCCTCGGGTGCCGTACGAGGTGGCCAGGCGAGGGCCCGCCAGCCGCTGTGCGCGCATGACCCGGGCCTCGGAGAACGAGCCGACGCAGACGCGGTCCCAGGTCCGGGTGCGCTCGACGAGGTCGAGGAAGGGGCGGAGCGCCGACTCCGCCTTCAGATCGACGTTCCAGCGCGCGTCCGGGAAGGTCTCCAGGAGCTCCTCGAACAGCGGCACCGGTTCCTGGCCCGCCACGCGCGCGCGGCTCACGTCCGCCCAGGGCAGATCAGCGATCCGGCCCGCGCCGTCCGTCACCCGGTCCAGGGTCGCGTCGTGGAAGGCGACGAGCTTGCCGTCCGTCGTGGCGTGGACGTCGGTCTCCAGATACCGGTAGCCCGTCTCCACCGCCCGCCGGAACTGCGACAGGGTGTTCTCCAGGCCGTCCGCGGCCCCGCCCCGGTGGGCGAAGGGGATCGGGCCGGGATGGTCGAGGTAGGGGTGACGTATCCGGGTGCTCACCGACGCAGTATCGCTCCCCGGGGTTGCCCGCCGGCAACGACCGTGCTGCCGCCCGATGCCGACGGGACGTCGAAGACCCGCAGGAAGAACTGGGCGAGGGGGCCGATGGAGACCGCGTACAGCACCGTCCCCACGCCGATCGTGCCGCCGAGGAGGAAGCCGGTCACGACGACCGCGATCTCGACGGCTGTCCGCATCAGCCGGACCGAGCGTCCCGTGCGCCGGTGCAGACCGGTCATCAGGCCGTCCCGGGGGCCGGGTCCGAAGCGGGCGGCGATGTAGAGGCCGGTCGCCACACCGTTCAGGACGATGCCGGCGACGAGGAGGGGTACCCGCACGGCCAGGGTGTGTGCCTCGGGGACCACCGCGAGCGTGCCGTCCATCACGACGCCGATCACGAAGACGTTGGAGACGGTGCCGAGGCCGGGCCGCTGACGCAGCGGGATCCACAGGAGCAGCACGGCCGCGCCCACGATGATCGACACCATCCCGATCGTCGGCCCGGTCAGCTCGGCGAGGCCCTGGTGCAGCACGTTCCAGGGCTCAAGTCCCAGACCCGCCTCTACGAGCAGCGCGGAACTCGCTCCATAGAGGGCGAGACCGACATACAGCTGGATCAGCCGACGCCCGAGTCGGCTCTGTGCGGACAAGTGGTGCCCCTTGTGGTCGTGGTGGCCTGCTCCATGACACCCTGGGGCTTGGGTGGAAGCCTCATCCATGGCCAATTCCGGGAAGGTGGACTGATTTCCATGGTGCAGTGGACCTCGGCGGTGGGACCGGCGCAGCTCGCTCGGCTGCTCAACTCCCAGCAGGACCGCCCCGCGGGCCCCGGCACCCGCCGCCCGCCCGCCTACCGCGCCCTGGCCGACGGCATCCGGCTGCTGGTCCTGGAGGGCCGCGTCCCGGTGGCCGCCCGTCTGCCCGCGGAACGCGAACTGGCCCTGGCCCTGTCCGTCAGCCGTACGACGGTGGCGGCGGCCTACGAGGCGCTGCGCACCGAGGGATTCCTGGAGTCACGGCGTGGGGCGGGAAGTTGGACGGCGGTACCGGCCGGGAACCCGCTGCCCGCGCGCGGCCTCGAACCCCTGCCGCCCGAGGCCCTGGGCTCGATGATCGACCTCGGCTGCGCGGCCCTGCCGGCGCCCGAGCCGTGGCTGACCCGAGCGGTTCAGGGCGCCCTGGAGGAGCTGCCGCCCTACGCCCACACCCACGGTGACTACCCCGCGGGACTGCCCGCGCTGCGCTCGATGATCGCCGAGCGGTACACCGCGCGGGGCATCCCGACCATGCCCGAGCAGATCATGGTGACGACCGGTGCGATGGGTGCCATCGACGCCATCTGCCATCTCTTCGGGGGGCGCGGCGAACGCATCGCCGTCGAGTCGCCGTCGTACGCCAACATCCTCCAGCTGATGCGTGAGGCGGGCGCGCGGCTCGTGCCGGTCGCGATGGCCGACGGGCTCGCCGGATGGGACATGGACCGCTGGCGCCAGGTGCTGCGGGACGCGGCGCCCCGGATCGCCTATGTCGTCGCCGACTTCCACAACCCGACCGGCGCGCTCGCCGGCGACGACCAGCGGCGGCAGCTGGTCGACGCGGCGCGCTCCGCGGGGACCGTGCTGGTCGCCGACGAGACGATGACGGAGCTGTGGCTGGAGGAAGGCGTCGAGATGCCGCGCCCTGTCTGCGGCTTCGACCCGGCGGGCTCCACCGTGATCACCGTCGGCTCGGCCAGCAAGGCGTTCTGGGCGGGGATGCGCATCGGATGGGTGCGGGCCGCGCCGGACGTGATCCGCAGCCTCGTCGCCGCGCGGGCCTACGCGGATCTGGGCACGCCGGTGCTGGAGCAGCTGGCGGTGAACTGGCTGTTCAGCACGGGCGGCTGGGAACAGGCCGTACAGGTGCGGCGGGAGCAGGCCCTGGAGAACCGGGAGGCCTTGGTGACGGCGGTACGCAGGGAGCTGCCGACCTGGGAGTTCGACGTGCCGCGCGGCGGTCTGACGCTCTGGGTACGGGCGGGCGGCCTGTCCGGGTCCCGGTTGGCCGAGGCGGGCGAGCGCGTCGGGGTACGAGTACCGTCCGGGCCGCGCTTCGGGGTCGACGGCGCCTTCGAGGGCTATGTGCGGCTGCCGTTCACCGTGGGAGGCGCGGTCGCGGACGAGGCGGCGGCGCGGTTGGCGGCCGCGGCACGGATCGTGGAGAGCGGGGGGACGGGGGGCGGGGAGGCGCCGCGTACTTTCGTGGCTTAACGGCGCCCGGACCAACCTAGGGGCGCGGGGAACTGCGTGCGCAACCCCCACGGAACCGCACGCGGACGACTGCTTATGGCGCTTCGACAGCGACAGCTGGCGCTTCCGCCGGAATCTGCTCCGCCTCCACGGGAGTGGTCCGCGGCGGCAACAACGCCAGCACCGCCTGCCGGTCCGCGTCACTCGTCTCGTCGTCGTACGGATCCGGCGTCGACGGCACCTGGAGCCGATGGACCGGCCCCGTGCCCAGGCGGGCGTAACCCCGGCCCGGCGGGACGTCGGAGACCGGAGTGGTGCGCGGGGGAGCGCCCAGGACCGCCTCCAACTGCGCCGGCGTCGCCGGGCCGAGGACGACCCGCGCGCGCGTGTGCTGGCGTACCGCGTCGCTCAGCGCGTCCGCGCCGTCGAACTGGTCGGCCACGACGACCGTGACGCTCGCCGCGCGGCCGTGCCGCAGCGGGACCTGGAGGAGGGACTGCGGGTCACGGTGGCCGTCGGCCGTGGCCAGGTGCGTGAACGCGCTGGGACGGTCCAGCAGGATCCACAGCGGGCGCCGGGTGTCGTCCGGCGCCGGATGGCCCGCCTGGCGAGCCCGGTTGAGGGCGATCAGGCGCCGTTCCGTCTCGGTGGCCGCCCACTCGAGGCTGGCCAGCGCTCCGGTCAGCCCGCACTCGACCGCCAGGACGCCGTCCCGGCCGGTGAGGCAGGCGTACTCGCCGGTGCCGCCGCCCTCGACGATGACGATGTCGCCGTGCGGCAGGGCCTGGAGGGCGATGGAGCGCAGCAGGGTCGAGGTGCCGCTGCCCGGCTGGCCCACGACCAGGAGGTGGGGCTCCGTGGAGCGGACGCCGGTGCGCCAGACGACGGGGGGCACGTCGCGCTGTTCCTCGCCGTGGGTGAGGGGGAGTGTGCGCTGGACCTCGGTGGGATCGGTGAAGCCGAGGACCGTCTCGCCGGGTGCCGTGACGAATCGCTGGGCGGCGATGTCGGTGGGCAGCGGTGGCAGGACGGAGACGGAGAGCTGGTTGCCCTCCTCGTCCCACGCGAAGCGGTACTCACGGCCGCGGCCCGACTTGGCGTGCAGCAACTGCTCGATACGCGCGCGTGAGTCGGCCTCGCCGTCCGTGAAGTAGGCGGGGTAGCGGATCACCAGCTGGGTGATCCGGCTCGTCTCGTCGAACTCGTACTCCGGGAAGGCCTTCTCCCACTCGCCGCCGTGGGCGTAGAGCGGGGCCGGGTCCTCGGCGGTCGAGAAGTACGGCACCAGGGCGTCGTAGAGGGACTTCAGCCGCTGGGTCTGCGACTCGTCCGGGCCGTCCGGCGCGGGCGGGGTGCGGTCCCTGCCCTGCCACGCTGCCGCCGCCATCAGGGCGATGACGGCGAGCAGCGGACCGTACGGCACGAGTGCCACGACCAGGACCACCGACGCGACCAGGAACAGCAGCGGCCCGCGCTTGTCCTTGGGGGTGTCGGCCCACCTGCGCCGCCCGGCCGAGGCCAGCCGGCGCAGTCCGCGGGTGATCGTGATCAGCGGGTGGAGGACGTCGGTGGCGCTGTCGGCCGCCGTCCGGGCCAGCTCCCGGCTCCGGGCGATCTGCGCGCTGCCTGTGCTCAGGATGCGGGGGAGGGGGCGCCGGGCCACTGCAGTCTCCTGGTTGTGCGTACGGACGGGACGAGGGACGGGGTCAGAACTTGATGCCGCCCAGCAGGCTCGCCAGGCTCTCCCCGCCGGCTCTGATGCTCGGAGCGATGGCGGTGCTCGCGAGATAGAAGCCGAAGAGGGCGGCCACGAAGGCATGCGACGCCTTGAGTCCGTCCTTGCGGAAGAAGAGGAAGACGATGATGCCGAGCAGGACCACGCCTGAGATGGACAGGATCATTTGAGGTCTCCTGGTTCGGGGGGACAGTCACCATGAGTACTTCCAGGCTCACAGGATGTATCCATACGATAAAAGGTGCAACTGGGTGAATTCCGGGATGTTTCACCCGTCTGACGGTGCCGACTTGGGCCGGATGGGCAGGGGACTTGCGTCCGACCGGGTCAGTGGTGATCTTTACCTCCGGCACATCGGGTCATGTGCCGCGCGAGCCAGTACCCTGGCGATTCACCTGAACGGTTGTATGAGAGGCGGTCCGGCCGATGACTGAAGCCCCCGACCCCGAGGTCGTGGAGCTGGCGACCAAGATCTTCGATCTGGCCCGCAGGGGACAGACCGAGGCCCTCGTGTCGTACGTCGACGCGGGTGTTCCGGCCAACCTCACCAACGACCGCGGTGACTCCCTCGTGATGCTCGCCGCCTACCACGGCCACGCCGAGGCGGTGCGCGCGCTGCTCACCCGCGGGGCCGCGGCCGACGAAGTCAACGACCGAGGCCAGACCCCGCTCGCCGGGGCGGTCTTCAAGGGGGAGACGGACGTCATCAAGGCACTGCTCGAGGGTGGTGCCGACCCGGCCGCGGGGACCCCGTCGGCCGTCGACACCGCCCGGATGTTCGGCAAGACGGAACTGCTGGAGTTGTTCGGCGCACACTGATCCGAACGTTCTGACCAGCGAAGACACGGAAAACGGGGGAGGCGGTACAGGGCCGCCGAAATTTCGGTCGCGGCAGATGTAAGTGCCGAGTCATCATGACGTCGTGATTCACGGACGCGATGGCTGGGCAGGTGTTGCCGCACCGCGCGGGCCGTGATGCGGCCCGCATGGGCCACCGACGAGAGGCAGAGGAAAATGGTCTACAGCAAGCAGGAAACGGCGGGCGCCCCGACGTGTTGTCACGCGGCCAGGTGAAGCAAGAACCCCGGTTGCGTCGACGCTTGATGTGAGGCTGTTTCCCATGTTCGAACCGGTCATAGCGCCCAGCGGTACGCTGCTCGGCCTGCTTCAGCGGGGCCGCGGCGACGGCACACTGCACGCGCTCACCGCCCCGCGAGCCGAAGCGCTCGCGGCCCTGAACCACTGTGTGCTGCGGGACCCCCGCCACGACTGGCAGGTGGAGAACCGCTCCCTTTACTACGCCCGTCTCTACCTCGACCTCGGCGGCGAGCTGGACCGCATCGAGGCTCACCTCTTCGACGTCGAGGACCACTTCGACGACGAGGAGTCACGGACGGGGCTCGCCCTGGCCGTCCTCGGGCACCTCGCCTCCTACGGCAGGCAGGACGCGCTCGAACTGCTGCGCAGGTATGCCGCCTCGGGCACCAACTGGGCCTGGGCCCTGGACGAGCTGGCCCTCAGGGACGACGACGCGGGGCTGCGCGCCCTGGCCGCGCCCGTGCTGGCCCGTTTCACCACCGACGCCGAGGGCGAGGCCGAGCTGGCCGCGACCGTACGCGACGCCTTCGAACCCCGGCCCTGGCGGCTGTGGGCCGAGGATCCGCGCGAGGAGATCGCCGCGCGCGTGCGTGCCGCCCACGAGGCTGGCTGCTTCGACCGCTGGCAACGGCAGATGCGACCTACCGGGCCCCGTCCGGGGTGGAGCGTGCAGGCCGTCTTCGAGTGGGCCGAGCAGGGCGTCGAACGCGGCGCCGCGCTCCATGTGCCCGCCGCCCGCTGCCTCATGGCGGTCGCCGGACCCGAGGACCGGCCCGAGATCGTCGCCGCCGCGAAGGACGGCACCGAGGGAGCCCGCTGCACCGCACTGCGCTACCTCGCCGACAGCAATGATCCCGACGCCCTCGATCTGATCGAGGTGGCCGTGGTCACCGGCACGGCGCCGGTCGTCGAGGCCGCCGTCGACGCCTTCGAGCGGATGCGCAGCATCGCCGCCGTCGACCGTGCCCGCGGCTGGGCCCACCGGCCCGATCCGCTGGGCGCCGCCGCCGGACGCATGCTCGCCTGCCGCGGCGGGGTCGAGGACAAGGACCTGGTCCTCGCCGCCCTGCGCGAGGCCGTACGGGGCGAGGGGCCGGACGCACCGACCCTGTGGACCCTCGTCGACGGGACCGGACGGCTCGGCATCGCCTGCGCCGCCCCCGTACTGCGCCACATCTACCGTGAGACGGCCTCGTCCCATCTGCGCGGCAGGGCCGCCCGGGCCCTCGCCGCCACCGACCCCTCCTTCGCCACCGGCTTCGCCGTCGAGTGCCTCTGGGACTGCGAGGAGACCACCCGAGAGATCGCCGCCCGGCACGCCGAGACCGCCGACGCCCGCGTCGTCGAGCAGCTCCGCCGGCTCGCCGCCGACCCGGCCGAGGAGGCCGAGGTCCAGACCGCCGTACGCAGCCGGATCGGCCCCCCGGACGCCGCCGCCATGTGACCGGCACGCCCTCAGGGTGAACTCGGGACGACCCGCGGGTCAGGCGCGTATGGACACGGCCTGACCTGCGCGGGTGCGCGACGGAACGCTCACGGGACGTTCCTCGTCCGGAAAGATCCACGTTGACGCGTCCACGTCCGGTGCGGCGACAACACCGGTATGCGTGTCGTCATCGTGACCGAATCCTTTCCCCCCGACGTGAACGGCGTGGCCCACTGCGCGCTCCAGACCGCCCGGCACCTCGTGGATCGCGGTCATTCCCCGCTCGTCGTCGCGCCGGCCACCGCGGCCGGTACCGGGACCGACGCCTCGGCGCCGTGCCCCGTCGTCCGTGTCCCCTCCCTCCCCCTCCCGGGCTACCCCCAGGTCAGGGTCGCCCTGCCCAGCCGCCGCGTCGCCGCGGCCATCGCCGAGCACCGCGCCGACCTCGTCCATCTGGCCAGCCCCTTCGTCCTCGGCGTCCGCGGCATGGCGGCGGCCGCCCGGCTCGGCATCCCCGCCGTCGCCGTCTACCAGACCGACCTCGCGGGGTACGCCCGCACCTACGTCCACGCGGGCGAGGCGGCGGCGTGGCGCCGCATCCGCTCCGTCCACGCCGCCGCCGACCTCACCCTCGCCCCGTCCGGTGCCGCCCTGCACGACCTCGAGTCCCACGGCGTGCCCCGGGTACGGCTGTGGCCGCGTGGCGTGGACACCGCCCGCTTCCGCCCCTCACTGCGCGACGAGGCACTGCGCCGTGAACTCGCCCCGAACGGCGAGCTGATCGTCGGCTACGTCGGACGGCTCGCCCCCGAGAAACAGGTGGAGCTGCTGGCGGGTGTGTGCGGCCTGGAGGGCGTCCGTGTGGTCGTGGTGGGCGACGGGCCGAGCCTGCCTTCGCTCACGGCGGCCCTGCCGGGCGCGGTCTTCCTGGGGCGTCGCACCGGCGACGAACTGGCGCGGATCTTCGCCTCCTTGGACGTCTTCGCGCACACGGGTCCCTTCGAGACCTTCTGCCAGACCGTGCAGGAGGCCATGGCCAGCGGGGTCCCCGTGGTCGCGCCCGCCGCGGGCGGTCCGCTGGACCTAGTCGCCCACGGCCGCACCGGCCTGCTGGTCCCCCCGCGCGACGCGGCCGCCGTACGGGACGCCGTCTGGGCCCTGGCCGCGGATCCCGGTCTACGGGCCGCGTACGGCGCCGCGGGGCGGGCCACGGTCGAGGGACGCACCTGGGCGGCCGTCGGCGATCAGCTGCTCGGGCACTACGCGGGCGTGCTGGCGACGCGGCGGACGGCGGTGGCGGCGTGACCGGTTCATGGACCGACGCCGGGGGCGGTGTCCGGCCGTTGCGGATCGTCCGGCTCGCGAACTTCGTGGCGCCCGCCTCGGGCGGTCTGCGGACCGCGCTGCGGGAACTCGGCAAGGGCTACCAGGCGGCCGGGCACGAGCCCGTGCTCGTCGTGCCGGGTGAGCGGGTCAGTGACGTCGCGACCGAGCAGGGACGGGTGATCACCCTCCCCGGGCCGCTGCTCCCGGGTACCGGCGGCTATCGCGTGCTCGCCGACCGGCGGCGGGTGGCCCGGCTCCTGGAGGCGCTGGCCCCCGACCGCCTGGAGGTCTCCGACCGTACGACGCTGAGGTGGACCGGGAAGTGGGCGCGTCGGGCGCGGGTGCCTGCCGTGATGGTGTCCCACGAGACCGCCGACGGTGTGCTCCGCACCTGGGGCGTCCCGGAGGGCGCGGCCCGGCGCACCGCGGACGCCCTGAACCTCCGTACGGCACACACCTACGCGCGCGTGGTGTGCACCACCGAGTTCGCCGAGCGGGAGTTCGTGCGGATCGGCGCGCGCAACGTCGTACGGGCGCCGCTCGGCGTCGACCTGGCCGAACGGCATCCCGCGCTGCGGGACGCGCGGCTGCGTGGCGTTTACGCGCGCGTGGACGAGGCGCTGCTGGTGACGTGCACCCGGCTGTCGGTGGAGAAACGACCCGGCACCGCGCTGGACGCCTTGGAGGCGCTCGTACGGCGTGGTCGGCGGGCGGTGCTGGTGGTGGCGGGGGACGGGCCGTTGCGGTCGCGGCTCGAACAGCGGGCGCGGGAGCGTGGGTTGCCGGTCGTGTTCCTCGGGCACGTCGCCGACCGCGGGCTGCTCGGCGCGCTCCAGGCCTCCGCCGACATCTGTCTGGCTCCCGGACCCGCCGAGACCTTCGGGCTCGCCGCGCTGGAGGCGATGGCCTGCGGTACACCCGTCGTGGCGAGCGCCTCGTCCGCGCTGCCCGAGGTGATCGGGGCGGCGGGAGCGGTGGCGGCGGACCACGGGGGCGGCTTCGCGGACGCCGTGGAGTCGCTGCTCGGCCGGCCGGTGGCGGAGCGCCGAGAGGCCGCACGCGCGCGTGCGGAGTGCTTCGGGTGGGGGGCGGCTGTCGAGGCGTTCCTTGCGGCGCATGACGCGGTGGTGGGGCTGCGGGGGGCCGGGGCTGGTGTGGACGGTGCCTCGGTTCGCGGGCGTTCGGCTCACGGCGGCTCGGCCGGTGGCGGCTCGGTGGCCGGCGGCTCGGTCGGTGGCGGCTCGGTCGGTGGCGGTTCGCTTCATGGAGGTCCGCGGTGAGCGCTCTGCGGTTCGTCGCCCTCGGAGACTCGCTGACCGAGGGGGTGGGCGACCCCGTCGGCGACGGCCGGCGGGGGTGGGCGGCCCTGCTCGTCGGCGGCCTGGGGCGGTCCGTGGAGTTCACCAACCTCGCGGTGAGCGGGGCGCAGACGCGGGACGTGCTGGAACGGCAGCTGCCCGCCGGGCTGGCCCTGCGCCCGGATGTCGTGTCCGTCGTCATCGGTGTCAACGACACCCTGCGCTGCACCTTCGACATCCATGCCGTGGCCGCCCGGCTCGACGCGGTGTACGCGGCCGTCACCGCACAGGGCGCGGTGCTGCTCACGGCCTGTTTGCCCGATCCCGGCGCGATGCTGGGACTGCCGGGGGCGCTGGCGAGTCCGCTGGCCCGGCGGCAGCGCGCGGTCAACTCCGTCGTCCACGCGCTGTCCGAGCGGTACGGGGCGGTGCATCTGCATGCCGCCGAGGGGGCCTGGATCAGCGACCGCGCGATGTGGAGCGCGGACCGGCTCCACCCGGGTGAGCGGGGGCACCGGCAGCTCGCCGTACGGTTCCACGCGCTGCTGGCGGAGGCGGGGCTGGCGGCGGGGGCAGCGCCCTCGGCCGAGCCGGAGTTCCCGGTTCCCACCAGGTCGGCGAGCCTTTGGTGGCTGGCGACCGCGGGGACGGGGTGGGTGGCTCGGCGGTGTACGGATCTGTTGCCGCAGTTGCTGAGGCTCGCGGCTGATGAGATACGGCATCGGGCGCGGGGGAGCAGTGCGTGGCTGGATGTGCGGGCCGCGCACGCGGTTTCCGCCGCGCTGGCGGCGTTGTCCGTGGACGCCGCCCAGGGGCACTGAGGTGGCCCTGGGCGGGTCAGCGTCGCCGCACCGCCAGGAAGCGCACCGGGGTGCCAGGAACCGCCTGGCCGGCCGCGGGGAGGTCTGCTGTGCGGACCACCGCTATCACCGGATACCCGCCCGTCGTCGGATGGTCCGCCAGGAACACCACCGGCCGGCCGTCAGGCGGGACCTGCACCGCGCCCAGGACCATGCCCTCGCTGGGGAGTTCACCCGGTCGGGCCCGCTCCAGCGCGGGGCCCTCCGTGCGCAGGCCGATGCGGTTGCTCGCGGGGGACACCCGGTAGGCACGGGACGTGAAGGCCCGTACCGCCTCGGGCGTGAACCAGTCGTCGCGCGGGCCGAGCGTCACCCGTAGGACGAGCTCCGCCGGGGGCGCCGGCTGGGGAGCCACGTCCACGCGCGCGGGGAGGGCGCTCGGGGTGCCCAGGGGCAGGACCGCCCCGTCCGTGAGCGGGGCCGGGCCCAGGCCCGAGAGGAGGTCCGTGGAGCGGCTGCCGAGCACCGGCTCGACGGCGATGCCCCCGGAGACGGCCACATAGCCTCGTACGCCGCCGCGGGCGGTTCCGACGTCCAGGAGCGCCCCGGCGGGCACGTGCACCGGCGCACCCCAGGCGGCCGGGCGGCCGTCCACCCTGACCGCGCAGGGGGCGCCCCCGATGGCCACGGTGACCGCGGAACGCGGCCGTACCGAGCAGCCGTTGAGCGTGGTCTCCAGGACGGCCGCCTCCGGTGGATTGCCGACCAGGCGGTTGACGAGGGCCGCCGTGGGCCCGTCCAGGGCTCCCGAGCGGGGTACGCCGAGGTGGGCGTGGCCGGGGCGGCCCAGGTCCTGCACGGTGGTCAGTGCTCCGGCGCGTACGACGCAGAGCGCGCGGTCCGTCACGCCTCCACCGCCCCTGCCGGCACGAACCTCACGCGCGTGCCGGGCGACAGCAGTGCGGCCGGTACGCGCGCGTGGTCCCAGAGAACGGCCTCCGTGGTGCCGATCAACTGCCAGCCGCCGGGGGAGGAGCGGGGGTACACACCCGTGTAGGGCCCCGCCAGCGCCACCGCCCCGGCGGGGACGGCCGTGCGCGGCGTCGCCCGGCGCGGGACGTCGTACCGCTCCGGCAGACCGGTCAGATAGCCGAAGCCGGGGGCGAACCCGCAGAAGGCGACGGTGAATTCGGTGCCCGCGTGGATACGGGCCACCTCGTGCGGGGGGACGCCCCAGTGCGTGGCCACGTCGGCCAGGTCCGGACCGTCGTAGCGCACGGGGAGTTCGACGACGGCACGCCCGCGTGGGGGAGCGGGCGGTACGTCCGCGGCGGTGAGCTCGGCGGCCAGGCGGGCCGGGTCGGCGAGGCCGTCGAGGAGGACCGTGCGGGCCGCGGGGACGATCTCCCGGACGGACAGGGAGCCCTCCGCGCGGCGGCGCAGCAGCTCCGCGTGCAGGGCCTGGGCCTCCTCGCCCGAGGACACCTCTACGAGCAGTGCGGTGTCGCCGACGGGCAGCGCCCTCATACGAAGGCCTCCACACGGATGCCCGACCCGGTCAGCCGCGCGCGCACCCGTCGGGCCAGTTCCACGGCCCCCGGGGTGTCCCCGTGGAGGCACAGCGAGCGCGCCCGGACCGCCACGCGCGAGCCGGAGTGCGAGGTGACCGCGCCGTCGCGGGCCAGGCCCAGTGAGCGCTCCACGACGGCCTCCGGGTCGGTCACCACGGCTCCCTCCTCGGCGCGCGGCACCAGCGTGCCCGCCGCGGTGTACGCGCGGTCCGCGAACGCCTCCGTGACCGTCGGCAGACCGGAGTCGCGCGCCAGCTCCAGCAGGCGTGAGCCGGGCAGGCCGAGCACGGGCAGGGTGGCGTCCGCGAGGCGGATCCCGTCGACGACGGCTCCGGCCTGCTCCTGGTCGTGCACGACGCGGTTGTAGAGCGCGCCGTGCGGTTTGACGTACGACACGCGCGTGCCGGCCGCTCGCGCGAAGACCTCCAGGGCGCCGATCTGGTAGGCCACCTCGGCCGCCAGCTCGGCGGGCGGCACGTCCATCGCGCGCCGCCCGAAGCCGGCCAGGTCCCGGTAGGAGACCTGGGCCCCGATCCGTACGCCGCGCTCGGCCGCCTGCTCGCACACCCGCCGCATGGTGGCCGCGTCCCCGGCGTGGAAGCCGCAGGCCACGTTGGCGCTGGTGACGACGGAGAGCAGCTCCTCGTCGTCGGTCAGCCGCCAGCGGCCGAAGCCCTCGCCGAGATCGGCGTTCAGATCGATCGAGACCATGGAACTTCTCAATCTCCTTCCGTGCTTGGACCGGCGGCGCTCACGCCACGCGGTACTGCTGGTCGCGGGCGTCGGTCAGGAACATCTGGCCCGGCGCGTGCGTGAGGGCGAACGGCGGGCGCGAGGCCATCACCGCGGCCTGCGGGGTCACTCCGCAGGCCCAGAACACGGGGATGTCGTCCGGTTCGACGTCCACCGGGTCCCCGAAGTCGGGGCGGGCGAGGTCGTCGATGCCGAGGGTCGACGGGTCGCCGCAGTGCACGGGGCCGCCGTGGACGGCGGGGAGCAGACTGCTCTCCCGGATCGCCGCCGACAGATGTTGCGGCGGCACCGGCCGCATCGAGACCACCATCGGGCCGTGCAGCCGCCCCGCCGGCCGGCACTGCCAGGTCGTCTCGTACATCGGCACGTTGCGCCCCTGCTCCAGGTGGCGCAGGGGTACGCCCGCCTCGGCCAGCGCCCACTCGAAGGTGAAACTGCACCCGATGAGGAACGACACGAGGTCGTCCCGCCAGTGCGCCCGCACGTCGGTCGGCTCGTCCACGAGTTCGCCGTCCTGCCACACCCGGTAACGCGGCAGGTCGGTACGGAGGTCGGCGCCGGGGGCCAGGACCGTCGTAGGAGATCCGGCGTCGGTGACGTCGAGCACGGGGCACGGCTTCGGGTTGCGCTGGCAGAACAGGAGCATGTCGTACGCCCAGTCGGCGGGCACCGAGATCAGGTTGGCCTGGGTGTGGCCCGCGGCGACGCCGGCGGTGGGGCCCGTGAGTCCGTCCCGGAAGCGGGTGCGGGCCTCCCGCGGGCTCCACGCGTGCGCGTGCTCGTCGGCAAGGGTCAGGGGGCGGTCTTCCGTACGGTTCACGCGAGTTCCTTCCCACGGGTCTCCGGCAGCCCGAACAGCGCCAGCGCGGCGAGCGCGTAACCCAGTGCGCCGAAGACCAGCGCGCCGCCCACGCCCCAGCTGTCGGCCAGGAAGCCGACCGTGGTGGGGAAGACGGCACCCACGGCCCGTCCGGCGTTGTACGTGAAGCCCTGTCCGGTGCCGCGCACCGCCGTCGGATACAGCTCGGCCAGGAAGGAGCCGAAGCCGCTGAAGATCGCGGACATGCAGAACCCGAGCGGGAAGCCGAGCACCAGGAGCAGGGTGTTGGCGCCGTCCGGGATGTTGGCGTACGCCAGGATGCAGATCGCCGAGAGCAGGGCGAAGAGCCAGATGTTGCGGCGGCGGCCCAGCCGGTCGGTGAGGTAGCCGCCGGTCAGATAGCCGAGGAAGGCGCCGGAGATCAGGAAGGTGAGATAGCCGCCCGTACCGACGACCGACAGTCCGCGGTCGCTCTTGAGGTACGTCGGCACCCAGGTGGCGAGCGTGTAGTAGCCGCCCTGGACGCCGGTCGACAGCAGCCCCGCGAAGATCGTCGTACGCAGCAGCCCCGGCTTGAAGATCGCCGTGAAGGAGGTCGCGCCGCGGCTCTTCTCGCGTACCGCGATCGCCTCGGGCGCGTCCTGCACACGGCGGCGCAGCCAGACGACGAGCAGCGCGGGCAGTGCGCCCGTCCAGAACATCACGCGCCAGGCCAGGTCGTCGTCGAGGAACGAGAAGACCAGCGTGTAGACGACGGCGGCGAGCGCCCAGCCCACCGCCCACGAGCTCTGGACGGCGCCGAGGGTGCGGCCCCGGTGCTTCGCGCTCGCGTACTCGGCGACCAGGATCGCGCCGACCGCCCACTCGCCGCCGAAGCCGAGCCCCTGGAGGGCGCGGAAGACCAGCAGGGACTCGAAGTTGGGCGCGAAACCGCAGGCCACGGTGAAGACCGCGTAGGTGATCACCGTGATCATCAGGGCCCGGACCCGCCCGGCCCGGTCGGCCAGCACCCCCGCGAGAGCTCCGCCGACGCCGGAGGCCAGCAGTGTGACGGTGGTGAAGAGCCCGGTCTGGCCGCTGTCCAGGCCGAAGTAGGCGGCCAGCGCGACCATGCTCAGCGGCAGCGTGAAGTAGTCGTAGGAGTCCAGGGCATAGCCGCCGAACGCGCCGGCGAAGGCACGCCGGCCGCGCGGACCGAGGGCGCGGAACCAGCCCAACGCCCCGTCATCGGCGGGGCGTTCGGTCGTCGTGGGGTGAGCGGTCAGGGCCTGCGGTGGAGGAGTCGTGCTCATGTGCACCTCGCAGTGGGAGGACGGAGGGTGCGGAACTGAGCCGTGCGGTGCGGTGTGATGGGGATGAAGGTAGAGGATCGTTGAACGATCCTTCAATACCCCTGTTGTTTCGTTCTCGTGTCTGCGGTTGAATTCCGGGCATGGCAGAGCAGCTGAGCGGACTGGCCGACGACCGCGCCCTCCTGGGCCGTACCAGCACGGCGGAGCGGGTCTCGGACATCCTCAGGAGCCGCATCGCCGAGGGCTACTTCCCGCCCGGTACGCGGCTGTCGGAGGACAGCATCGGCGGCGCCCTCGGGGTGTCCCGCAACACACTGCGCGAGGCGTTCCGACTGCTCACCCATGAACGCCTGCTCGTCCACGAGCTGAACCGGGGGGTGTTCGTCAGGGTCCTGACCGTCGAGGACGTCGAGGACATCTATCGCACCCGCCGGCTCGTGGAGTGCGCGGTGGTGCGGGGCCTCGGCGAGCCGCCGTACGCCCTGGAGGGGCCCGCCGAAGCCGTGGCCGAGGGGCTGCGGGCGGTGCGCGAAGGTGACTGGAAAGCGTTGGGTACGGCCAACATCCACTTCCACCGGGAACTGGTCGCTCTCGCCACCAGCGAGCGCACCGACGAACTCATGCGCAGCGTCTTCGCCGAACTGCGGCTCGCGTTCCACGTCGTGGACGACCCGCGGCGGCTGCACGAGCCCTACCTTGCGCGCAACCAGCAGATCCTCGGGGCGTTGGAGGCGGGCGACAAGGAGGAGGCGGAGAAACTGCTCGCGGTCTATCTGGAGGACTCGTTGGAGCGGGTGGTGGAGGTCTACCGGCGGCGGGTGGGGGAGGACGGCTAGCGTCCGGATCCTGTCGCCGGCGGGTGGGGTGTGATCTGCGTCGTTTTAGTCGTTGTCAGACCGAGGACCTAGTCTGTGCACCGTGACTTCGCCTGCACCGACGGACCGCGTTCCGCCCCAGCTCAGCGCAGCGTCCCGCCCCGCTCCGGGACCGGCCGCCGACGAGGGGCTGGCGCGGCGGCTGCGCGCGCTCGCGTGCACCGCGCCGCTGCACGACCTGGACGCGCGCAAGGCGAACCTCGCGGGTGAGTACTCGGTGTACGGCATGGCGGAGGTCGCCCTCGCCGCCATCGACCTGGTCACCCTGAACATGGACTTCGACACGGGCGCGGACCACGACCAGATCGTCGCCCGCCTCATCCCGCGCATCGCCGCCCAGGCACCCCAGCGGCCCGTCGCCGAGCACGAGCGCGTGGCCCGCTGGGTCCTCGAGAACCTGATCAACGTCGGCAGCGTCGACCGCGGTTTCCGCGCCGTGTACGGCACGTTCGCGCAGGACGGCACCTATGTGCGCCGCGACTACGACTTCAAGCTGATCGAGGAGGTCCCCGGGCCCGGCGGTTCGGTGTACCTCCGTACGACGGACGAGGCGGTCAACGTCCTGGTCGGCGCCCTGGACACCGACGTCACCAGCGCCCAGATCGCCGCCGAGGTCAAGCTGGAGGTGCTGATCAGCCGCGGGCGGCTCGCCGACGCCCAGCTCGCCGCCGAGCAGGCCCGGTACCGGACCGTGCAGTACTCGGAGACCCTGCGCCGGGCCCTGGACGCGACGCGGCGCAATGTCCGCGCGGTGGACTGGCTCAACGCCGTCCCCGACATGATCACCGAGGCGCTGGACCACGTCGCCGACCGCTACCGCCATGAGAACGCGATCCTGACCAACATCCGCAAGGCGCGCGACGAGTCCGAGGACCCGGAGCAGAAGCGACGGGCCGCCGAACTGGTCGACATCGTCAAGGACTGCATCCGGCGCCACACCCAGCTCCAGTCCCGGCTCCTGGAGGCCGGACCGCTGTTCCGCGCCGAGCAGGACCGGCAGGCCTTCGCGACGCCGATGACGACCTCGGGCATAGACCTGTACGGGCACCTGGTCGCGCCCGTGCTGCCGCTGCCGCTGGAGCAGGCGGTCCGGGTCACCGACGCCTTCTTCGCGCGGGGGACCGGGCTGCGCACGCCCGTGTCGGTGCGGGTCGGCGACCTCGTCGACATACTGCTGACGCCGCCGGCGGAGCGCGAGCATCTGGGCGCAGAGATGCCCGAGCCGGACCTCATCGCCACGCCGGACGACAGCCGCTTCAGCGAGGAGCAGCTGGCCTCGGCGATGGAGCTGCTGGACCTGCCGGCCGACGCGCCCCGCCGGCTGTCCGGGCTGCTGACCGAGGCGCGGCGGCAGGACCCCGATCTGCCGTATCTCGTCGCCCTGTTGGCCGTGCACGCGGCCAGTCCGGCGGTGGGCACCGCCTACCGGCAGGGCGAGGAGAAGCTGCTGTTCGCCGTGGACGACGGGACCGAGCTGGACGACCCCGAGTTCGGCGGGGCGGATCTCATCGTCGGGACGGCCCTGCTGGACGCGGTGGGCATGGCGGCGGACAGGACGGAAGCAGCATGAGTCGAGGAACAGTGGACCGAGGAGACCGACCGTGACAGAGCACGTCGAGTGGAGTGAGCCGGAAGCCGGGTCAGCCCCCGTCTCCGCCGCCGTCACGCCCGCCGACGCCGCCGACGCGGCTCGGCTCGTCGCCTTCGGCCTTCAGCCCAAGCTCCAGCCGGCCCGCGACCAGGAGTACACCGACCTGCTGCGGCGCTACCGCGAGGACGGGGCGTTCGCGCGGCTCGCCGACGCCGTGGCCGCCGGGCTCGGGCTCGTCGTGCTGGAGGTGTCCCCGCGCGCGGGCATGGCGGTGACCGCCGCCGAGGACTCCGTGTTCGCCGTGCGGATGGGCGACTACGCGCGTCGGACCTCCGCCGACGGCAGCGACCGGTTCCTGCACGGCCTCGCCCATCTCGCCGTCGCCGCCATGGCCTACCCGCGCCCCGAGGACCTCGCCGACGACGGCTACATCGGACGCGTCAGCGTCAACGGCGTCGACGCGTTCGTCCGGCAGGCGTGCAGGCGCCTGGAGGAGCGCGCCGAGGAGGTGGGCGAGAACACCGACCCCGCCACCGAGGCACCCGGCCTGGAGTCGGCCTGGCGGATCTGGGCGAGACGCAGCGCCACCGGCGCCACCAAGGACGCCCGCCGCCTCGCCGGTTCGACCACCGGCATCGTCGGCAAGGCCGCCGCGTTCCTCACCGACTCCGGCTTCCTCCAGCGCACCGGCGACGACAACGGCGGTACGTACCGCACCACGGCCCGCTATCAGCTCCAGGTGCGTGACATGGCCGGCAGCGCCGCCATGGCCGAGCTGCTGGAGCTGGGCGTCGTCCCGGTCACCGACGGCACGCCGACGCTGCTGCCCGCGGAGAACACCGAGGACCTGGAGCTGGTGGCCGACGCCGGGCTGCCGTTCCACACGCCTTCCCCGTCCTGAACTCCCCCCACCTGCCGAAGACTTACGAGAGTCCGCCATGTACGAGCTGTCCCGGGTCCGCCTCTACTCCATCGGTCCCGCCGGTGCGCGCTACGCCGACACCGTGCTTGACCTGCGGGGCGTGGGCGATGTCGTGCCCGATCCCGCGCCCGCCCAGGCGGAGTTCTTCGAGGAGGAGCCGGTCGGCCCGCCGCGCCGCCCGGCACCCGCCGGCGTGCTCTTCCTGGAGAACGGCGGCGGCAAGTCCGTACTGCTCAAGCTGATCTTCTCGGTGATGCTGCCCGGTCACCGCAACACACTGGGCGGCGCCAGCTCCGGCGTGCTGCGCAAGTTCCTGCTCGCCGACGACTGCGGGCACGTCGCGCTGGAGTGGCAGCACACGCTGACCGGTGAGTGCGTGGTCGTCGGCAAGGCCAGCGAGTGGCGGGGGCGGCAGGTCTCCAACGACCCGCGGAAGTTCGCCGAGGCCTGGTACTCCTTCCGGCCGGGCCCCGGGCTCTCGCTGGACAATCTGCCGGTCGCCGAGTCCACCGCCGTACGCAGGCCCGTCGAGGGCGCGTCCGGGGCGCAGGGCCGCCGGCGCACCATGAAGGGCTTCCGGGACGCCATCACCGAGGCGGGCAAGGCGTATCCGCACCTTGAGGTGCACTGGGAGGAGATCCACGACCGCTGGATCGAGCACCTCGGCGACCTCGGCCTCGACCCCGAACTCTTCCGCTACCAGCGGGAGATGAACGCCGACGAGGGTGAGGCCGCCGGTCTCTTCGCGGTCAAGAAGGACTCCGACTTCACCGACCTGCTGCTGCGGGCCGTGACCGACACCCGGGACACCGACGGGCTCGCCGACCTGGTCAGCGGCTTCGGCAACAAGCTGGGGCGACGCGCCGAACTGATCGCCGAACGGGACTTCACGGCAGGGTCGGTCGATCTGCTCGGGCGGATCGTCGAGGCGGCCGAAGCCCGGGCACGCGCGCGTGACATCCACGCCGGAGCCGAGCGCCGTACGCGCACCCTGGCCCGGCGGCTCTCCGCGCGCGGCACCCAGGAGCGGGTGCGGGCCGCCGACCTCGCCCAGCGGGTCACCGCGGCGGCCTACGCCGTCACACATGCCGAGGGGGCGCGTGAGCGCAGCGCGCTGATCGCCGCCGAACTCGCCTACCGGCACGCTTCCTTGGCGCTCGCCGGGGCCGAGAAGTCCGCCGCCGCGCAGAAGCGCGAGCTGGCCGACGCCCGCACGCTGCACTCGGCCTGGCAGGCCGCCGAGGCCGTCCTGCGTCACCGCGCCGCCGCCGACCGCGTCGCGCGCGTGTCGGCCGCCATCCAGGAGGCCGAGCGGGACGCGGCCCCCGCGCTGGCCGCCCGCGCCAAGGCCGCCGTGGACCTCGTCCGGGCCCTGCACGCGGCCGCCGAGAGCGCCGAGACCCTCGCCAACGAGGAGGAGGAGCGCTCCGCCGCCCTTCAGGAGGTCGGCGAGTCCGCGCACCGGGACGCCACCGCCGCCGCCACCGAGGCCCAGCGCGCCCGCAGCGAGGTCGGGCATCTGCGCCAGCGCCTCACCGAGGTCGAGCAGGAGACCGCCGAGGCGGTACGGGCCGGCTGGCTCGACGACAGCGCACCCGACGCCGATCCCGCGCGCGCGGCCCTCGCGGCCAGCGACGCCGAGAAGACCGCCGTCGCCGCCTGGGACACCGCCCGGGAGACGGCCCGCCGGGCCACCGAGCACGCACGCGAGGCGGGCGCCGCCGAGTCGAGGGCCGAGCTGACGGCGGCCCGCGCGGCCGACGCCGCGACGGCCGCCGAGCGGTCCTACGACGCGGAGCGACGCCTCGCCGAGGCGCTGGCCGCGGAGCCCCGGCTGGCCGAGCTGCTGGGCCTGACGGGCGGCGAGGCGCGCTCCGTCGTCCCGCAGCCCCGGCAGGACGGCGACGACGAGGACGGCACCGGCCTCACCCCCGAGGACCTCGACCGCTTCGCCGACGAATTGCGTGAACTGCTCGACGACTCCGTGTCCTCCGCGGAACGCCAGCTCTTCGAGCTGCGCACCGCCGCCGCCGACGACTCCCGGATCCTCGGCGCGCTCGGCGACGGCGGGCTGCTGCCGCCCGGCCCGGACGTGCTGGCCACCGTGGAGTTCCTGGGGGAGCACGGCATCCCGGCGCTGCCCGGCTGGCGCTACCTCGCCCAGGCCGTCGACCCCACCGACCACGCGCGCGTGCTGGCCGCCCGGCCCGAGCTGGTCGACGGCGTGATCATCACCGATCCGGACACCCACGCGCGCGCCCGCGAGGCCCTCGGCGAGGCGGCTCTCCTGCCGCGCTCAGCCGTCGCCGTCGGTACGGCCGCCGCCCTGCTCGCCCCTACCCCCGCCGCCGACTCGGCGGGCAGCGAGGCCGTCTTCCTCGTACCGCCGAACCCGGCCATGCACGACGAGCACGCCGCCGACGAGGAGCGGCAGGCGCTGCGCGCGCGGGCGACCGAGCGCGACGAGGAGATCCGCTCGCTCGCCGCCCGGCTCGGCAAGGACCGGGAACTCGCGGCGCGGCTCGCCTCCTGGCGCACCGGCTGCCCGGCCGGTCGCCTCGTCGAACTCGCGCAGACGGCGCACGAAGCACGCGCCTTCGCCGAGGAGTCCGAGGCCGAACTGGCCGAGGCGCGGACCGTGCGGGCCGAGGCCGACGAGGTCGCCGCCGAGGCCACGCAGGTGCGCGACGAGCGACAGGAGGCCGCACAGAAGGCACGGCGGGCCGCCGACGCCCTCGCCGGACTCGCCTTCCGGCTGCGGGAGCGGGCCGGCTGGCAGGTCAAACTCCGTGAACTGGCCGACGAGGCCACCGAGTCGGAGGCCCGCGCCCAGACCTGCCTGGAGCGGGCCCGCGCCGCCGACGAGGACCGGCGCGCCGCCCAGCGGGCCGCCGACGACGCCCGCCGCACCGCACGTGCGCTGCGCTCCGAGCGCTCCGAGATCGCGGGCGCCCCCGACGACGTACCGGACAGCGACCCGGACGCGCCGAAGACGTCCCTGCCCGCGCTCCGCGAGGCCTACCGCGCCGCCTCCCAGGTCTACGAGAAGGTCGGCGTCGGAGCGGATCTGCGCGCCGAGCAGGCGCGGGCGGAGAGCGACGAGAGCGCCGCCCTGGCCGAGCTGAACCGGCTGAGCAACAAGGTCCGCACGCGCGCCGAGCAGCTGCTTCAGTCACCCGACGGCTCCGACGGGCCGTCCCGGCAGGCCGCCGCGGCCCGCGCCGAGGAGCTGGTGCAGCTCCTGGAGACACGGATGTCCAGCGCGAGCGAGCAGCTCGGCCGACTGCGCGGCGAGGCGGAGCGGCACGCGCCCGAGGACGGCGAGGCCCACACCGAGCTCGCGGAGGAGCTCCAGCCGCGCGACGCCGACCACGCGCAGGCGCTGCTGCGCACGGCCACCGCGGAACTCGCCTCCCGCACCGAGGCCTTGACGCAGGCCCGGGAGGCGCACGCCGAGCTTCTCGACGCCCATCGCGCCGCCGAGGACGCCGCCGGCGGCTTCGACGAGATCGCCGCGATGCTCCGCGACCTGCTGCGCGAACACGTCTCGGAGGAGGAGCAGGAGGAAGCCGAGGCCTACCCCGGAAGCACCGAGGAGGCCAGGCAGTCCGCCGCCGAGGCACGCCGGTCGCTGCGCGGCTGCGCCGCCGACCTGTCGGCCGCCGAGGGCGCCGTGCGTGAGGCGAGCGATGTCCTCGTGCGGCACGCCAACTCCACGCGCTACGAGCAGGTCCGTACCCCCGCCCGCCAGCAGATCCGCGAGCTGCCCGCCTCCGCGCTGCCGGAGCACGCGCAGAAGTGGGCCGATGCCTTCGCTCCCCGACTCCGCGTCCTCACCGACGAGTTGGCGCAGCTGGAGCGGAACCGGGACTCCATCGTCGACCGGCTCAGGGGGCTGGTCGAGTCGGCGCTCGCGACCCTGCGGTCCGCTCAGCGGCTGTCCCGGCTGCCCGAGGGCCTCGGCGAGTGGTCCGGGCAGGAGTTCCTGCGGATCCGTTTCGAGGAACCCGACCAGGCGACGCTGACCGAGCGGCTCGGTGACGTCATCGACGAGGCGACGCGCGCGGCGGTGAAGAAGAACTCCGACCTGCGGCGCGACGGCATGTCCCTGCTGCTGCGGGGCGTGGGCGCGGCCCTTGAGCCCAAGGGCGTCGCCGTGGAGATCCTCAAGCCGGACGCGGTGCTGCGCGCGGAACGGGTGCCGGTCGGGCAGATGGGCGACGTGTTCTCCGGCGGTCAGCTGCTCACCGCGGCCATCGCCCTGTACTGCACGATGGCCGCGCTGCGCTCCAACGACCGGGGCCGCGACAAGCACCGGCACGCGGGCACGCTGTTCCTCGACAACCCCATCGGGCGCGCCAACGCCACCTATCTGCTGGAGCTCCAGCGGGCCGTCTCCCGCGCTCTCGGTGTCCAACTCCTGTACACCACGGGCCTGTTCGACACGACGGCCCTCGCAGAGTTCCCGCTGGTCATCCGCTTGCGCAACGACGCCGACCTCCGGGCCGGGCTGAAGTACATCAGCGTGGAGGAACACCTCCGTCCGGGGCTTCCGCAGCAGGCGGAGGGCGAGGAGTCGGTGCACAGCGAGATCACGGCGACGCGCATGTTCAAGCGACCGGCGCCGAGCGTGTCGTAGCGGCACGTCGGGCGGTGTGAGAGGTGCCCTGCCCCGCCCCGACCTGGGCGCACGGATGTGAGGGCTGCCGCGCCGCCCCGACCCGCGCTCAGGGGTGTGAGAGCTGCCCGGCCCCGCCCCGGCGGCGTATCCGCGCCTGCGCGCGCTCGGTCGCCCTGGCCTGTCGCCGTGCCTTGCGCCGCTCACGCCCCAGGGCACGCGCGGTGCTGCTGGGTGCCGACACCACGCCGTTGCGCTGGTTCCAGACCTGGCGGGTGACCCAGACGTCGAGGGCACCCCACGTCGCCACGACGGTGCTCGCCACGCTGCTGAGAACCATCGGGAACGCGAGCCACGATCCGGCGAGTGTGCACAGGAAGGCCACCATCGCCTGGACCAGGGTCACGGCGATGAGCAGCACCGCCCGCACCGCCGCCGTACGCACCGGATCGGGCATCCGGCGACGCGGCGCCTGCTCCTCGATCCACAACGGCCGGTAATACGGCTCTTCCCGCTCCGCGGTGCGTTCCTCGCGTCCGCCCCCGCCGCCGGGCGCCGGAATGTCGCGATCCAGTGCCTCGGGGCTCCGCCGCGCCGTCAGGTGCGCCGCAGTGGCGTCCGTAGGCGCCTCGTGCCGCTCCGCCGTGCCCATCAAGGTGTCACTCCCCACCGCCAGCAGACCGCTCGCCCGTGCTCGAACACACGGCTCCCCAGTGGCTGCCCGGCTTGCGCTGTTTTACGCCGCCCGGTTGCGGGATGCGGCTCGTGTGGCCGATTCCGCCCCCATTTCCCGAAGAGAAGGACGAACAACACGCCCCGAAGATTCCCAGGAAACGAAAAATTCTGGCCAACTGCCCACCTGTACCGGTCGGATCCGGACACGGCGTTGCCCCGCAAATGCGGGAGGCAATCTCCCGCAATGCCCGGACAACTCCCCATCTCGCGCCACCGGTGCGGAAGTTCGGCCTCCGGAAGGGTCTTCGAGTTAACTGTGCGTCGGTAGTAGGCTCGCGGCGTTTGTTGACGCACATGTGTACCCCCGGCCGGCGGGGGTCCAGCTGGGGGAGGCCATGCGCTTTCGCGGGAAGTCGATCCGCCGGAAGATCGTGGCGCTGCTTCTCGTGCCGCTGGTGTCCCTGGCCGCGGTCTGGGGCTTCGCCACGGTACTCACGGGGCGGGCGGTCACCCAGCTCTTCCAGGTGTCGACCGCCGTGGAGGAGATCGGGTATCCCACCGAGGACACTGTCCGCATCCTCCAGCAGGAACGGCGCCAGACACTCGTCTACCTCGCCGACCCGAGGGCGTCGGACGCGCTCTCCGCGCTCCGCAGCACCCGCGGCGCCACCGACGAGGCCATCGCCAAGCTCCGCAAGAGCGCGCGGGACCCCGACATCCGCGACGGGCTGGACGCGGACGACGACGAACGTCTCACCGGCGTGCTGGACGCCTTCGACAGCGTCGACTCCCTGCGCCGCAGCGTCCAGGAGGGAACGGTCACCCGCTCCCAGGCCCTCGGCCGCTACAACCGCCTCGTGGACCCCTGTTACGCCCTGCTGGCCTCCCTCGACGGCATCGACAACGTGGAGATGGACAAGCAGGCCCGCGCCCTCGTCAACATCACCCGGGCCCGCGAACTCCTCTCCCGCGAGGACGCCCTCCTCGGTTCCTCCCTCGTGGTCGGCAAGCTCACCCGCGACGAGATCCAGGACGTCGCCGACCTCATCGCGCAGCGCAACCTGATGTACGACATCAGCCTTCCGGTGCTGCCCGCGAGCGAACGCGAGCGGTACGACAGGTTCTGGAAGAACGCCTCCACCGCGTCCCTGCGCTCCGTCGAGCGGACCGTCATCACCTCCGAACCCGGCACCCCCCGCACCCTCACCGCCAAGGGCTGGGACGCGGCCGCGGGCGGTGTGCTCGAAGGGCTCGCGACCCTCAACGACCAGGCGGGCGACCGCTATCAGGACCGGGTCCAGCCGGTCGCGGTGAGCGTCATCGTCAAGGCGGCCGTGGTCGGCGTCCTCGGCCTGCTCGCCCTGCTCTTCTCGGTCTTCCTCTCGGTGCGTGTCGGCCGAGCCCTCATCCGCGACCTGCGCCAGCTGCGCCTGGAGGCCCACGAGGCGTCCGGAGTGCGGCTGCCCAGCGTCATGCGCCGCCTCTCGGCCGGTGAACAGGTCGACGTGGAGACCGAGGTCCCGCGCCTGGAGTACGACAGGAACGAGATCGGCGACGTCGGCCAGGCCCTCAACACCCTCCAGCGCGCGGCCGTCGAGGCCGCCGTCAAACAGGCCGAACTGCGCGCCGGTGTCGCCGAGGTCTTCGTGAACCTCGCCCGCCGCAGCCAGGTGCTCCTGCACAAGCAGCTCACGCTGCTCGACACCATGGAGCGCCGCACCGAGGACACCGACGAACTCGCCGACCTGTTCCGCCTCGACCACCTCACCACCCGTATGCGCCGGCACGCCGAGGGCCTGGTGATCCTCTCCGGCGCCGCCCCCTCCCGGCAGTGGCGCAAGCCCGTCCAGCTCATGGACGTCGTACGGGCCGCCGTCGCCGAGGTCGAGGACTACGAGCGCATCGAGGTCCGTCGCCTGCCCCGGGTCGCCGTCACCGGCCCGGCCGTCGCGGACCTCACGCACCTCGTCGCCGAACTCCTGGAGAACGCCACGGTGTTCTCCCCGCCGCACACCGCCGTCCAGGTCCTGGGCGAGCGCGTCGCCAACGGCTTCACCCTGGAGATCCACGACCGCGGTCTCGGTATGGCGGCGGACGCCCTGCTGGACGCCAACCTCCGGCTCGCCGAGACCCCGGAGTTCGAGCTGTCCGACACCGACCGGCTCGGCCTGTTCGTGGTCAGCCGGCTCGCCCAGCGGCAGAACGTCCGTGTCTCCCTCCAGCCTTCGCCCTACGGGGGCACGACGGCCGTCGTGTTCATCCCCAACACCCTGCTCACGGACGACGTCCCGGACACCAACGGCATCGGCTTCCGCCTCGACCGGCCCCGGCCCTCCAAGGAGGCGGAGCTGGAGGAGGCCCGCCGGGCGGAACTCGCCCACGTGCCCGCGCAGTTGCCCGGGCTTCCCGCGGCACTTCTGGACGGCCCCGTGGAGCTGGAGGCCCCGGTCGACCTGGACGCCATCGACGACTTCCCGGGCGCCCTCGACGACGAGGACAGCGAACGCGGCGGCCTGTTCCGCCCCCGTCGCGGGCTCGTCCGCGCCGATGACACCTCGCCCTCGACCGACGTGTCCCGCGAGGCCTCCGGTACCGGCACCGCGGGGCGCGGCGCCGACGCGGTCGACGACCTGAACGCTCCGGTGCCGCTGCCCCAGCGCCGCACCCCCAAGCTGGTCAGCTCGCACGGCCGCCCGGTGACCGAGGAGCCCTCCCGACGCCAGGAGCCCGACGAGGAGCCCGTACGAGGATCGAACCGGTCCTTCTCGGCCACCCCGCCCCCGCTGCCCGCCCGCAGACGCGCCACGGGCCCGCAGCGCCGGACCACCGGCGTCGCCGACCACCCCGACGAACAACGCACCGAGACCTCGGCACCGCTGGGCCGCGACCAGGACGGGCCGGCCTCCAGGGGCGGCAGCCAGGACCTGACGGCCTTGACGGGCGGCGGCCAGGCCCGTACGGCCCCCTGGAACGGCGGCCAGGACGGTACGGCCTCCACGAACCGCGAGCCCGGGACCCCGACGCCCCTGGGCCGCGCAGCCGACACGTCGGCATCGGCCGGCCGCGCCTTCGAGACGCCGACCTCCATGGACGGTCTCGACGCGCCCGCCTCCATGGACCGTCTCGACGCGACGGCATCCATGGGCCGCTTTGACCCGCAGCGCGCCGGCGCCCCCACATCCAGCTCCCGTGACCTCGACACGGCGCCCGGTTCCCCGGCCCTGCCCCGACGCACCCGGCGCGCCGAGATCGCGGCCAGTGGCGGCTCGGGCGACGCCGCGCGCTCCACCGGCGGCTCCGAGGCCGCCCACCCCACCGCGGACCCCGGAACCCCGCACCTGGACGGCACCGCACCCGGGTCCGGGATCACCGGCGGCCCCGACCCGCGGCCCCTCGGCAGCCCCGGGCCCCGGCAGGACGCGCCCGGCACGGCCCCGCTGCCCCGGCGGGTCCGGCAGGCCAACCTGGCTCCGCAGCTCAAGCAGAGCCCCGAGCGCCGTCCCGACCGGGAAGCCGGGTTCGAGGAGCGGGACGCCGACCAAGTACGCAACCGCATGGCTTCGCTCCAGCGTGGCTGGCAGCGCGGCCGTGAGGAGAACGCCGCGGGCGAGGACGCCCACAGCGGCACAGCACCACGAGGAACTAAGGGGGACGGTCGATGACCGCACCGAAGACGACCGGCCACACCGCGACGCCCAGGTCCGGCGAGCTCAACTGGCTCCTGGACGAACTGGTGGACCGCGTCGCCAGCATCCGCAAGGCCGTCGTGCTCTCCGGCGACGGACTGGCCACGGGGGCGTCCAAGGACCTGACCCGGGAGGACAGCGAGCACCTGGCCGCCGTCGCCTCCGGGTTCCACAGCCTCGCCAAGGGCGTGGGCCGGCACTTCGAGGCGGGCAGCGTCCGGCAGACCGTCGTCGAACTCGACGACGCCTTCCTGTTCGTGACCGCCGCCGGCGACGGCAGCTGCCTCGCCGTCCTCTCCGACGCGGACTCCGATGTCGGCCTCGTCGCCTACGAGATGACGCTCCTGGTCAAGCGGGTCGGTGTACATCTGGCCTCCGCTCCACGCACCGATCTGCCCCAGGGCGGGTAGTGGGATGACATGAGCACTGACGGTCAGGGAAGAAGTCACTGGTTCGACGACGAGGCCGGACCGGTCGTCCGTCCCTACGCCATGACGCGCGGCCGCACCACCAGTGCGGCCCAGCACCGCCTGGACCTCATCGCGGTGGTCGTCACGGAGCCCCAGGCGGACGACGCGGAACGCGATCATTCGCTGTCCCCGGAGCACGTGGACATCGTCGACCTGTGCCGCGAGACCCCGCAGTCGGTCGCCGAACTGTCCTCCGAACTCGACCTGCCCATCGGCGTGGTGCGGGTGCTCATCGGCGATCTCGTGGACAGCGAGTTCGTTCATGTGAACCGGCCGGTGCCGCCCGCCGAGCTCCCGGACGAGAGCATCCTGCGGGACGTGATCAACGGCCTCAGGGCGCTGTGAGACAGCGGTCTGCCCGCGCGGAGCGGGCGGGCGCCGGCCCGGCCCTCCCGATAGGATTCGACTGATCGTCGACGACCTCCGCGGGCGGCCCGCCGGCCCGCGGACGCGGTGCCGAACAGCACGATCGGGGAGACGGACGTGACGACAGGCTGGCAGTTCTGGGTGGACCGGGGCGGCACCTTCACCGACATCGTCGCGCGTCGCCCGGACGGCCGACTGCTCACGCACAAGCTGCTCTCCGACAACCCCGGCCGCTACGCCGACGCGGCCGTCACCGGCGTGACCGAACTCCTGGACGGTTCCGCGGACCCGGTGGAAGCCGTCCGCATGGGCACCACCGTCGCCACCAACGCCCTGCTGGAACGCAAGGGTGAACGCACCCTCCTCGTCGTCACCCGCGGCTTCCGCGACGCCCTGCGCATCGCCTACCAGAACCGGCCCCGCATCTTCGCCCGCCGCATCGAACTCCCCGAACTGCTCCACGAGCGGGTGATCGAGGTCGACGAACGCATCGCCGCCGACGGCGCGGTCCTGCGCGCCCCCGACCTGGACACCCTCTCCGGGCCCCTGCGGCAGGCCTACGACGACGGGATCCGCGCGGTCGCCGTCGTCTGCCTGCACAGCCACCTCCACCCCGCCCACGAACAGGCCGTGGGCAGGCTCGCCGCCCGCATCGGCTTCCCGCAGATCTCGCTGTCCAGCGAGGTCAGCCCGCTGATGAAGCTCGTCCCGCGCGGGGACACCGCCGTCGTGGACGCCTACCTCTCGCCCGTGCTGCGCCGGTACGTCGAGCGGGTCGCCGGTGAACTCGACGGCGTACGGCTGATGTTCATGCAGTCCAACGGCGGTCTCACCGAGGCCGGTCAGTTCCGCGGCAAGGACGCGATCCTGTCCGGGCCGGCGGGCGGCATCGTCGGCATGGCCCGCATGTCGCAACTCGCCGGCTTCGACCGGGTCATCGGTTTCGACATGGGCGGCACCTCCACCGACGTCTCGCACTTCGCCGGCGAGTATGAACGCGTCTTCACCACACAGCTCGCCGGAGTCCGGCTGCGCGCGCCGATGCTCGACATCCACACCGTCGCCGCCGGCGGCGGTTCGGTCCTGCACTTCGACGGCTCCCGCTACCGCGTAGGGCCGGACTCGGCGGGCGCGGACCCGGGCCCCGCCTGCTACCGCGGCGGCGGCCCGCTGGCCGTCACCGACGCCAACGTCATGCTCGGCCGCATCCAACCCGACCATTTCCCGCAGGTGTTCGGCCCCGACGGCGACCAGCCCCTCGACGCGGAACTCGTCCGCGAGCGCTTCGCCGAGCTCACCCGCGAGATCCACGAGCGGACCGGCGACGACCGAACTCCCGAGCAGGTCGCCGAGGGCTACCTCCAGATCGCCGTCGCCAACATCGCCAACGCCGTGAAGCGGATCTCCGTCCAGAAGGGCCACGACGTCACCCGCTACGCGCTGACGACCTTCGGGGGCGCCGGTGGCCAGCACGCGTGCATGGTCGCCGACTCGCTGGGCATCCGCACCGTCCTCGTACCCCCCATGGCCGGGGTGCTCTCCGCGCTGGGCATCGGCCTCGCCGACACCACCGCCATGCGCGAACAGTCCGTCGAGGCACCCCTGGAGGCCGCCTCGATGCCGGGCGTCCGCAAGACCGCCGACGACCTGGAGAGCGCTGCCCGCGCCGAGCTCCTCGCCGAGGACGTCCCCGAGGACCGCGTCCGGGTCACCCGCCGCGCCCAACTGCGCTACGACGGGACCGACACCACCCTCACCGTCGAACTGACCGAGCCCACCGCGATGCGCGACGCCTTCGAAGCCCGTCATCGCGCCACGTACTCCTTCAGCCTCGACCGCCCGATCGTCGTCGAAGCCCTCTCCGTGGAAGCCACCGGCATCACACAACCCCCCGATCTCTCGGCCCTCGCCCCGTACGAAGGCCGACCCGCCGCACCCGAGCCCGTCCGCCTCCACACGGGCGGCGCCTGGCGCGACGTACCCCTCCACCGCCGCGAGGAACTGCCTCCCGGCGAGACCGTCACCGGCCCGGCGATTATCACCGAGGCCAGCGCGACGACCGTCGTCGACGACGGTTGGCAGGCCGTGGCGCGAGACGACGGGCATCTGGTCATGGAACGCGTGACGGTCACGCAGAGTTCCGATCTCGACACGGAAGTCGACCCGGTCCGGCTCGAGGTCTTCAACAACCTCTTCATGTCCATCGCCGAACAGATGGGCGCCCGCCTCGAGTCCACGGCCCAGTCCGTCAACATCAAGGAACGCCTCGACTTCTCCTGCGCACTCTTCGACCCCGCCGGAAACCTGGTGGCCAACGCCCCGCACATCCCCGTCCACCTGGGCTCGATGGGCACCAGCGTCAAGGAGGTCATCCGGCGCCGCGGCACCGGAATGCGGCCGGGGGACACCTACGCCGTCAACGACCCGTACCACGGCGGCACCCACCTGCCGGATGTCACGGTGATCACCCCGGTCTTCGACGCGCCGGACCCCGAGGACACGGAGAGTGACGGGAGTATCAGGAGGATCCTCTTCTACGTCGCCTCCCGCGGCCACCACGCCGAGATCGGCGGCATCGCCCCCGGCTCCATGCCCGCCGACAGCCGCAGCATCGAGGAGGAGGGGATCCTCTTCGACAACTGGCTCCTCGCCGAGAACGGCCGCTTCCGCGAGGAGGAGACCCTCCGCCTGCTCACCGAGGCGCGCTACCCGTCCCGCAACCCGGCGACCAACCTCGCCGACCTGCGGGCCCAGATCGCCGCCAACCAGAAGGGCGTCGACGAAGTCGCCCGCATGATCGAGGACTTCGGACTCGACGTCGTACAGGCCTATATGCGGCACGTCCAGGACAACGCCGAGGAAGCGGTGCGCAGAGTCGTCGACTCCCTCGACGACGGCGAGTACGCCTACGAGACCGACTCGGGCGCCGTGATCCGCGTACGCGTACGCGTGGACCGCGACAACCGCTCCGCGACCGTCGACTTCACCGGTACGTCCGCGCAGCTGGACAGCAACTTCAACGCCCCGTTCGCGGTGGTCAACGCGGCCGTCCTGTACGTCTTCCGCACCCTGGTCGCCGACGACATCCCCCTCAACGACGGCTGTCTGCGCCCCCTGAGGATCATCGTGCCGCCCGGCTCGATGCTCGCGCCCGAGCCGCCCTGCGCCGTCGTCGCGGGCAACGTGGAGACCTCGCAGGCCATCACCGGCGCCCTCTACGCGGCGCTCGGCGTCCAGGCCGAGGGCTCCGGGACCATGAACAACGTGACGTTCGGCAACGCCCGCCACCAGTACTACGAGACGGTCGCGTCCGGTTCCGGAGCGGGTGACGGCTTCCCGGGCGCACCCGTCGTGCAGACTCACATGACCAACTCGCGGCTCACCGACCCCGAGGTCCTGGAGTGGCGGCTGCCCGTCCGGCTCGACGAGTTCGCGGTCCGGCAGGGCAGCGGCGGCGCCGGACGCTGGCGCGGTGGCGACGGCGCGGTGCGCCGCATCCGGTTCCTGGAACCCATGACCGTCTCCACGCTCTCCCAGCACCGCAGGCTCCCGCCGTACGGCATGGCGGGCGGCGAACCCGGCGCGCTGGGCGCCAACCGCGTGGAGCGGGCCGACGGGACGGTCACCCCACTCCTCGGCAGCGACGCGGCCGACGTCCGTCCCGACGACGTACTTGTCATCGAAACCCCCGGCGGTGGAGGCTACGGCCCACCGCCGCCCCACCCCCATCCAGCAGGAGAAGAGATCAATGATCTTCGGGCGTTCTGAGCGCGGAAAGCCCCCGGTCGAGCCCGTCACGCTCAAGATCCTCGTGGCCGGCGGCTTCGGCGTGGGCAAGACCACGCTCGTGGGCGCGGTCAGCGAGATCCGGCCGCTGCGTACCGAGGAACTGCTCACCGAGGCAGGACGCCCGGTCGACGACACGAGCGGCGTGGAGGGCAAGCGCACCACCACGGTGGCCATGGACTTCGGGCGCATCACGCTCCGCGAGGACCTGGTGCTGTACCTCTTCGGTACGCCCGGCCAGGAGCGGTTCTGGTTCATGTGGGACGAGCTCTCCGAGGGTGCCCTCGGCGCCGTTGTCCTCGCCGACACACGCCGCCTGGAGGACTGTTTCGCCGCGATCGACTACTTCGAGCGGCGCTCCATACCCTTCCTCGTCGGCGTCAACTGTTTCGAGGGATCGGCCCGTTACCCCGTCGAGGACGTCCGCCAGGCTCTCGACCTCGACCAGGACGTGCCGGTCGTGCTGTGCGACGCCCGGGACCGCGAGTCGGTCAAGGAGGTGCTGATCGGCGTGGTCCGGCACGCGATGGCGTACGTGGCGGAGCGCCGGCAGGCCGCCGTCACGAGCTGACAGCCGACAGCCGACACGGGAGCGGCCCGTACCCCCGCCGACCGGGGTACGGGCCGCGTTCACGACCACACGCGCGTGGCTGGTTCTACGTCCTCACGCGCGCGTGCGGCTAGTTCTCCCCGTCCTCCTCCCAGCCGAAGCTCTTCTCCACGGCCTTGCGCCAGTTGTGGTACTCCCGGTCACGCGCCGACGACTCCATCGACGGCGTCCACTCGACGTCCTTCTGCCAGTGCGACTTCAGTTCGTCCAGGTCGTTCCACACCCCCGTGGCGAGCCCGGCCGCGTAGGCGGCCCCCAGGCAGGTCGTCTCGGACACCTTCGGCCGTACCACCGGCACGTCGAGGACGTCCGCCTGGTGCTGCATGAGCAGGTTGTTCTTGGTCATGCCGCCGTCCACCTTGAGGGTGGTGATGTGCACGCCCGAGTCCTGGAACATGGCGTCCACGACCTCGCGCGTCTGCCAGCTCGTCGCCTCCAGCACCGCGCGCGCGAGATGCGCCTTGGTGACGTACCGGGTGAGCCCGGTGACGACCCCGCGTGCGTCGGAGCGCCAGTAGGGGGCGAACAGACCGGAGAACGCGGGCACGATGTAGGCGCCGCCGTTGTCGTCGACGCTCGCCGCCAGCGGCTCGATCTCGTCGGCGGTACGGATGATGCCGAGCTGGTCCCGGAACCACTGGACGAGCGCGCCCGTTATGGCAATCGACCCCTCCAGGCAGTAGACCGGCGCCTCACTCCCGATCTTGTAGCCCATCGTCGTCAGCAGCCCGCTCTTCGAAGGCACCGGCCGGTTGCCGGTGTTGAGTAGCAGGAAGGAGCCCGTCCCGTACGTGTTCTTGGCCGTGCCCACGTCGTAGCAGGCCTGTCCGAACACGGCCGCCTGCTGGTCGCCCAGTGCGGACGCCACCGGCACGCCCGCGAGTTGGCCGACCGCCGTGCCGTACGCCTCGGCCGAGGACCTGATCTCCGGGAGGACGGCCTCGGGGATGTTCATCGCGGAGAGGATGGACTGGTCCCACTGGAGGGTCTCCAGGTTCATCAGCATGGTGCGGCCGGCGTTGGTCACGTCGGTGACGTGCCGGCCGCCGTCCGTGCCGCCGGTGAGGTTCCAGATGAGCCAGGAGTCGATGGTGCCGAAGGCGATCTCACCGTTCTCGGCACGCGCGCGCAACCCCGGCACGTTGTCCAGCAGCCAGGACGCCTTCGGCCCGGAGAAGTAGGTCGCCAAGGGCAGGCCGGTCTGCTCACGGAAGCGGTCCTGGCCGTCGGAGCCGCCGAGCTGATGGGTCAGCGCCGCGGTGCGCGTGTCCTGCCACACGATCGCGTTGTGGACGGGCTTGCCCGTGGCGCGGTCCCACAGGACCGTCGTCTCGCGCTGGTTGGTGATGCCGAGCGCGCTCAGCTGGTCGGCGCGCAGCCCCGCCTTGGCGAGCGCCCCGGCCACCACTGCCTGCACTTTGGACCAGATCTCGGTGGCGTCGTGCTCCACCCAGCCGGGCTTGGGGAAGATCTGCCGGTGCTCGCGCTGGTCGACGGCGACGATGGCGCCGTCCTGGTTGAAGACGATGCAGCGGCTGGAGGTGGTGCCCTGGTCGATTGCGGCGACGAACTTGTCCGTCATGACGTCCCCTTCGTCGGATCCTTCAGAAGGCTGCGTTGAAGATGAGCCCGGACAGCGCTCCGCCGATCAGCGGTCCGACCACCGGGATCCACGCGTAACCCCAGTCCGAGGTGCCCTTGTTGGGGATCGGGAGCAAGGCGTGGGTGATACGTGGGCCCAGGTCACGGGCCGGGTTGATGGCGTAACCCGTGGGCCCGCCGAGGGACAGGCCGATGCCGGTCACGAGGAACGCGACGATCAGGATCGCGGTGCCGGACTCGCCAAGCCCCTTGGTCAGGCCGAAGGCCAGGATGGGCAGCACCAGTCCCATCGTCGCGATGATCTCCGTGACGAGGTTCGCCACGGGATTGCGGATCGCGGGCGCCGTGGAGAAGATCCCCAGTGTCGGCTGCGCCTTGTCCTCCTCGGCGTTGGCCTGGAACTGCGCGTAGTACACCAGCCAGCACAGCACCGCGCCGAGAACGGCGCCGACCATCTGCCCGGCGATGTAGATCGGGACCTTGTCCCAGTCGCCGGTGTCCACGGCGATGCCGATCGTCACCGCCGGATTGAGATGGCCCCCGGACAGCGGCGCGGCGGTGTAGGCCCCGGCCAGCACGCCGAAACCCCAGCCGAACGCGATGACCACCCAGCCCGCGTCCTTGGCCTTCGAGTCGTTCAGTACGACGGCGGCGACCACTCCGGCGCCGAACAGGATCAGGATCGCGGTGCCGATGATCTCACCGACGAATATGTCTCCGTTGCTCATGGCGGCTCCTAGGCCCCGGCCCGGGGTGTTCGACCCCGGTCCTCCGTGCAGGGTGCGTTTCCCATGGCGACTTCAGCCGGGGACGAGGAGGTCCCGCGCCCCGCCCGGCATCCGTGACGAGCGTGCCGTCGCAGTCGAATCACCCGTGGGGGAGCGGGCCTTGGAGCAGCCGTGCCCGCATGGCGCAGTGCGTGGATACGCCGAGAATGTACGGCGATGTCGACTGACATCGGAAGTGTTCACCGGTGTCCAGGGGGCGTCAAGGACGCGGACGACAACGGTTGAGGGCAGGCGCCTGCCGCACAGGCGGACCGGGCGGCGGTGACCGAGGGCGGGCGACCGCCGCTCATGCGGGCCGCATGGCAATGGTCGAGGGCGGACGACAGCGCGCAGGCGCGCCGGGCGGCGACGGTCGAGGGCAGCTGACCCTCGCACAGGTGGGCCGGATGGCGCGATGGTCGAGGGCAGGCTGCCGACGCGCAGTCGGGCGGGCCCGTGGTGGTGAACACAACGGCCGACGCGCAGCCGAGTGAGGCCGCAGTCGTGAAGGCAACGGCCGACGCGCAGCCGGGTGAGGCCGCAGTCGTGAAGGCAACGGCCGACGCGTGGGCGGGCCGACGACGTGGCCCTCACGTCGGCCGGGGTCACCCCGCCGGGGCGGCGGCAGCCTGCGTACCGCGCCGGACCTCGTGTCCGGGCAGCCCCGCACGCCCGAGGACCCAACTCGCCCCGGGCAGCGACTTCGCCGCCTTCTTGAGCGGGGCGAGCCAGGCGGCCGCCTGCCGGTGGTCCAGGACGCTGCCCGGCGCGCACACCACGGTGGCCAGGGACAACGACACGGGCCGCCCGCCCGCCGACCAGGGCGCGTCCAGCACCGACGCGGCCACCGGATCCAGGCCCTCCGGATCGGCCAGGACCAGGAAGTCGTCGCCCCCGATATGGCCCACGCGCGTGCTGTCCGACGCAGAGCGCTGCAACGCCCGCCCCACCGACCGGATCAACTCGTCGCCCGCGGCGAACCCGGCCCCGTCATTGACCTGCTTGAAGTGGTCGACGTCCAGCCAACTCAACGCGAACGCCCGCCCGTCCGCGATCCGCCGGTCCACCTCGCCCGTGATCGCGTCCGAACCGGGCAGCCGCGTCAGCGGATTGAGCCCGGCCGCCTCCTCCACCCGGGACTCGGCCAGCGCTCGCACGAGATCGGCGAGGCGTACGACGCCCACGCACCGGCCGTACCGGTCCACGACGGCCACGTCGTCCGACGTCCGGTCCCGCCCGCCGACGGCCACCACGTCGAGGACCTCCCACGCGGTGGCGTCGACACCCACCGTGCGGGGCGCGTCACCGAGCTTGGCGGCGGGCCGGTCGGCGTACAGGGCGTGCCCGTAACGCCCCGACATCGACAGCAGGAAGCGGGAGCGGTGCACCGACCGGACCGGCACCCCGTGCGCGTCCACGAGCAGCACCCCGGACACCTCGGGCGATCCCGTCAGAAGCGCCCGCACGTGCCCCGCCGACACGGTCGCGGGCAGCAACGCGGCGGGCCGCACGAACTGCCGTACGGACGGCCCCGACCGCTGCGGTCCCGCGGTGGCGGGGGAGCGGGGCGGAACGTATACGTCCGCAGCGGGGAGCCGGGCCGGCGGCGCGAACAACTCGCCCTGCGCCAGCTGCGCACCGGCCGACACCGCCGCCGCGCACTGGAGCTCCGTCTCCACCCCCTCCACCGACAACAGCGCCCCGAGCTGCTCGCACAGCGTGCGCATCGCCCGTACCGCCGCGGGCCGCGAGAGCAGGGAGGCGTCGAGTTTCACCAGGTCGGGCGCCATGTCGGTGAGCAGCCGTAGGGGTACGTCACCGTCTCCGACCCCGTCCGCGCTGATCCGGAAACCCTGGCTTCGCAGCGCCGCCACGGCCTCCAGCAACGCATGCTGCGGCACGTGCGTGTACGGGGGCCCGATGTCGATGGTCACCTCCCACGGCAGCCTGCCCGCTTCCCGCACCGCGGTGTGCAGCGGGGTGAGGCCGCCGAGGTCGGCGAGGGTCGCCGCGAACACGTTGACGTGCAGCGGCAGCAGCGTCTCCCTGCGCGCTGCCGCGCGGACCGCCGACACCGCCAGCCTGCCGTCGAGTTCCGGATCGCGACGGGCTTCGGCGAGGACGTCGCCGGTCTCCGGGCGGGCGAGTATCTCCAGCCCCGCGACCCCGCCGGTCGCCAGGTTGACCACCGGTTGGAAGGCGAAGCGGAGAGTGTCCGTCCAGGAGTGCACGGGAGCATGATGGCGCTCCTCGCGCACGCCCGAGCGCAGTTCACGCGACGTTCACGCAGGATTCCCAGGCGATCACGCAGCGTACGGGAAAGCCCTTGCGGTTCCGCTGCTCCACCCGGCCTCACCGCACGGCGACCACCGCCGATCCGTGTCCGAACAGCCCCTGGTTCGCCGTGATCCCCACCCGTGCGTCGGCCACCTGCCGGTCGCCCGCGGTGCCCCGCAACTGCCACGTCAGTTCGCACACCTGGGCGATCGCCTGAGCCGGCACGGCCTCTCCGAAGGACGCCAGCCCTCCGCTCGGGTTCACGGGTATGTGCCCGCCGATGGCCGTCGCACCCTCCCGCAGCAGCTTCGCCCCCTCACCCTCGCCGCACAGTCCCAGATCCTCGTACCACTGCAACTCCAGGGCGGTGGACAGGTCGTAGACCTCGGCGAGGGACAGGTCCTCCGGGCCGACGCCCGCCTCCTCGTAGGCGGCCGTGGCGATCGACGCGCGGAACGTCCGGTCGGGCGGCTCCACGGCCACCGCGGAGTCGGTGGCGATGTCCGGCAGGTCAAGCACCGTGTTGGGGTACCGCGGCGTCACCGTCGACACCGCGCGGAGACGCACCGGTGCCGCCACGCCGTGCCGACGCGCGAACTCCATACTGGACAGCACCAGGGCCGCCCCGCCGTCCGAGGTCGCGCAGATGTCCAGCAGCCGCAGCGGATCGGCGACCACCGCGGAGGCGGCGACCTCCTCGCCGGTGACCCGCTTGCGGTAGCGCGCGTACGGATTCAGCGCGCCCATCGCCGAGTTCTTCACCTTGACCTGCGCGAAGTCCTCCAACGTGTCCCCGTGGACCGCCATCCGCCGACGCGCGTACAGACCGAAGTACGTCGGATTGGTCGCCCCGAGCACACGAAAGCGCAGCCAGTCGGGGTCATCGGGCCGGTCCCCACCCGCGGGCCGGAAGAACCCCTTGGGTGCCGCGTCGGCACCCACCACGAGCACCACATCCGCCAGCTCCGAAAGGATCTGCGCCCGCGCGGCGTTGACCGCCTGCGCCCCCGACGCGCACGCCGCGTACACGCTGGTGACCCTGGCCCCCTGCCAGCCCAGCGCTCTGGCGAACGTCGCCCCCGCCACATACCCCGGATATCCGCCACGCACCGTGTCCGCGCCGACGATCGAGTCGACCTCCCGCCATTCCACTCCGGCGTCGGTGAGCGCCGCGCGGGCCGCCGCCACCCCGTACTCGACGAAGCCGCGCCCCCACTTGCCCCAGGGATGCATGCCCGCACCCAGCACCGCCACCTCACCGGTCATGCCCTCACCCCCTTCGCCGGCCGCCACTGCCAGGTCGTCCACACCGTCTCCACGTCCTCATGGAGCACCCCTGGCACGACCTCCACCTCCATGCCCACCGCCAGATCGGCGACGGTCAGCCCCGGTACCCCCTGCCCCAGAACCACGATCCGCTCTTCCGCCAGCTCCACAGCGATCAACGCGTACGGCTCCCATGGAAGTTCCGGATCGGTCACATAGGGTGACGGAGGCCGGTACCGGCCGTCCGTGTAGGACCACACGCGCCCGCGCCGCGACAGGGGGGCCTCCATCAGCTCGCCGCCGGAGCACCGCGGATTGCGGCAGTGCACGTCCTCGCGGGGGAAGAAGACCGAGGTGCAGGCGGAGCAGCGGGTGCCCAGCAGGCGAAACGAATCTCCCTCGCCGCCGAACCATCCCTCGACCACAGGAGTGCGTGAACGCGACAAGATTCCTCCCCGACAGTCGATCTGACGGAACGTCAGAAGTGTGTCACGGGAGACCTGAGATGGGCAGAGGCAGAGGCATGACCCGACTCTCACGCGCACTGCGCGGACTGGGCACCGCACTCGCCGCCCTGCTGACCGTGACCGCCGTCTCCACGACCGCCCGGGCGACCCCGGAACCCAAGGCACCCTCGGACTTCGTGGCGCTGAGAACCGTGGATCCCACGATCATCCAGGAGATGCGCTACTTCACCGCGCACAACTTCGTCGGCGAGCACATCGACGGCTACCGCCAGCCCCTCTGCATCCTCACCCGCCCCGCCGCCGAAGCACTCCACAAGGCCCAGGCGAAACTGCTGAGGCAGGGCTACAGCCTCAAGGTGTACGACTGCTACCGCCCCCAGCGCGCGGTCGACCACTTCGTCCGCTGGGCCGAGGACCTCGACGACCAGGCCATGAAGGACGAGTTCTACCCGAACGTCGACAAGACCCGGCTGTTCGCCGACGGGTACATCGCGGAGAAGTCCGGCCACAGCCGCGGCTCGACCATGGACCTCACCATCGTGCGGCTCCCCGCGCTGCCCACCAGGCCCTACCACCCCGGCGAGACCCTGGTGCCCTGCTACGCGCCCCAGGACCGGCGCTTCCCCGACAACTCCGTCGACATGGGCACCGGATTCGACTGCTTCGACACCCTCGCCCACACCCTCGACCCGCGCGTCCAGGGCGCACAGCGCGCCAACCGACTGCTCCTCAAGTCCACCCTGGAAGACCTCGGCTTCGTGAACCTGGCCGAGGAATGGTGGCACTACACGTACAAGCCCGAGCCCTACCCGGACACCTACTTCGACTTCCCGGTGTCCTGGAAGTCCCTTTCAGGCAAACGCTGAGCCGCCCCCGGAAGACGCTCCTCCGATGATCGGATACAGTCCGCCGCGTGTCCGAAACTCAACACCCCACCCCCAACTCCGCGCCCGACTCACACTGTTCGAGCTGCGGAGCGCCCTTCGGAGAGGGCGTCTCCGGCTGGCCCCGCACCTGCCCCGTGTGCGCCGCCGTCGCCTACCGCAACCCGCTCCCGGTCGCGGTGGCCCTCCAGCCCGTGTACGACACCAAGGGCGCCAGCCTCGTCGTCATCACCCGTACCGTCGCCCCCGCGCGCGGGGGCATCGCACTGCCCGGCGGCTACGTCGACGACCGCGAGGACTGGCGCCAGGCCGTCATCCGCGAGCTCAAGGAGGAGACCGGCATCGACGCGGCGAGCCGCGACGTGCGCCTGGTCGACGCCATGAGCTCGCCCGACGGCCACCTCCTGCTGTTCGGGTCCCTGCCCGAGCGCCCGGCCGAGAGCCTGCCCGCGTCCGCCGCGACGGACGAGACAGAAGGCTGGCACCTCCTGCGCAGGCCTGAGGAGCTCGCCTTCCCCCTGCACACACGGGCCGTACGGTCCTGGTTCGAGGGCCGCTACGTCTGAGCCTCAGCGCTCCTCGACACCCCGCACACGCACCGGGTGAGGCGGCGCGCTCACGCCGTCCTCACCCTCCCGCTCGACGACCACCCGCCGGCCCTGCCACCGGACGACGTACCGCTCGATCTCCGGCTCGTCCCACCCGTCACCCGCGTCCGGCACCACCAGTCCGCCACCGGTCCGTCCCCGTGCCGGCGCCCACACCTCCAGCTCAAGGCCGCCGTCCTCCCCTCGCACGGGCAGGACGGCACCCGCGCGCGCGAGCACCGGAATCCGCGACAAAGGGGCGTCCACCAGAATCTGCCCCGGCCCGTCGTACGCCCGGCCCGTGACCGTGTCGTACCAGCGGCCCCGCGGCAACTGCACCGCCCGCCGGTCCGCACCCGGATCGAGCACCGGCGCCACCAGCAGGCAGTCACCCAGCAAGAAGGCGTCCTCACAGTCGCGCAACGCCCGGTCCTCCGGTATGCCCCACCACAATGGCCGCACATACGGCGTCCCGGTGCGTCGCGCCAGGTGCGCCAACGTCATGAAGTACGGCAGCAGCCGCCGACGCTCCAGGAGCGCCACGCGCGCGTGCTCCAGCACCTCGGGACCGAACTCCCACGGCTCCCTGCGGCCGGCCCGCAGACTCGCGTGCGTGCGGAACAGCGGCAGATAAGCGCCCAGTTGGAACCAGCGCAGATACAGCTCCGGGGACGGACTCCCGTCGAAGCCGCCCACGTCCGGACCCGAGTACGGCACCCCGCACAGCCCCAGACCCATGACCAGCGCCAGCGACGCCCGCAACCCGGGCCAGCCCGTGGCCACATCACCGGACCACGTGCCCCCGTAGCGCTGGAGGCCGGCCCACCCGGACCGGGAGAAGACGAACGGCCGCTCCTGCGGGGCCAGTTCCCGCACGCCCTCGTACGCGGCCCGTGCCATGCACAGGCCGTAGACGTTGTGCGCCTCACGATGGTCGCCGCCGCGCCCCTCCAGCGCGTGCCGGGCCGAACGCGGCAACGTCGGCTCCCCGAACGCCGTGAACGAGGTGGGCTCGTTCATGTCGTGCCAGAACCCCGCGAAGCCCTGCGCGAGCCGCTCCTTGTAGAGGCCACCCCACCACTCACGTACGCGCGCGTGCGTGAAGTCCGGGAAGACCGACTCCCCGGCCCATGCCTCGCCCCGCACCAGCTGCCCCGCCGCGTCCCGGACGAACGCGTCCACGACCGTGCCGGACTCGTACACGGCATTGCCCGGCTCGGCCCGCACCGCCGGATCGACGATCGAGACCAGCCGCACCCCGTCCCGACGCAGATCCTCGGCGAGCTGCGGCAGCTTCGGGAAACGCTCCTGGTCGACCGTGAACACCTGATGCTCGTCGTAGTGGTCGATGTCGAGATGGACGGCGTCCAGCGGCAGATCGTGATCCTGATACCCCGCGACGATCCGCCGCACCTCCTGCTCACTCCCGAACCCCCACCGCGCGTGCTGGTGACCCAGAGCCCAGGCCGGCGGCAGCGCCGGCGCACCCGTCAGGGAAGCCCAGGCGAGCAGCACGCGCGCGGGCGTACCGACCATCACCCAGCAACGCAGGGGACCGCCGCTCATCCGCAGAGCGCTCGTCCCGGGCCGGTCATGTCCCGAACCGGCCCCCTCCTCGCCCTCGCGCAACGTCACCGTGCCGTCCCACGAGGTGTCGTGGAACACCAGATGCGTCGCCGCGTCGGCCACCACCAGCTGCACCGGCATCGTGAGGTACAGCGGATCGTCGCCGGGACCGAAGGCCCGACCGGGGTCGGTGTTCCAGAGCCGGTACGTGCCACCGCGCAGCCGTGGCCCCGAGGCCCGCCCGCCCAGGCCGAAGAAACGCGCGTCCGCGGGCACCTCCGACCGCTGCATCCAACGCCCCGCACCCCCACCGACCGGCTCCCACCAGCGCGGCGGCAGGTCCCGGCGCAGGGTCACACCACCGGGCGTCTGCACCTCCACCGCCCCGTGACGGGAGACGACGACCGTCGCCCGCTCGGCGACCACCCGCCAGCCACCGTCCTTGTCGGGCTCCAGCACCGCCCGCGGATCCGGCTCCGGACACCGGCCCGCCAGCGCGTACGACGGCTCCGGACCAGCCCCGTCCCACCCCCAGAACACGGCCCCGTTCACGGCCACCGTGATCCGCAGCTCGGAACGGCTGAACCGGACCACACCACCCCCCGGACCCGGCTCCGCTTCCAGCACCGGACCCGGCACCCGCGCACGCTCCGCACCACGCGTCGGCAACCCCGCGGCATCGGCACGCCGGGTACGCCAAGCCGCCCGCACGGTACGCAACCTCTGGGCCGCCCCCGCCGAACCGACCGCCTTCATCGAACGCACCAGGTCACGACCGTTCATGCTGTTCACCCTGCCACTGAGCGCCCCACGCGCGCGTGTCGTTCAACTTCCGTTCACCCGTGCCGGGACCACATCTTCACGACACGGACTATGTGGGGCGCACCCTGGTGCAGAAGTCGATCACATGGCATCGTCCGTGTCATCCGCGTCACGCGCACACCCCCGCCCGTGCGCGGACGACGCACACGACGCGCACAGTCCGGGAGCCGCCCCATGTCGACCGTGAACCCTCAGCCGCTCTGGCAGCCCGATCCGGAACGTATCGCACGGGCACAGGTCACCAGGTTCCAGGCCTGGGCCGCCGAACACCACGGCGCCCCCTCCGAGGGCGGCTATCCCGCGCTGCACCGCTGGTCCGTCGACGAGCTGGACACCTTCTGGAAAGCCGTCACGGAATGGTTCGACGTACGGTTCTCCACCCCCTACGCGCGCGTACTCGGCGACCGCTCGATGCCCGGCGCCCAGTGGTTCCCCGGCGCGACCCTCAACTACGCCGAGCACGCCCTGCGCGCGGCCACCACCCGCGCGGACGAACCGGCCCTTCTGCATGTCGACGAAACCCACGAACCACGCCCCGTCACCTGGTCCGCACTACGCCGCCAGGTCGGCTCCCTCGCCGCCGAACTCCGCGCCCTCGGCGTACGCCCCGGCGACCGGGTCAGCGGCTACCTCCCCAACATCCCGCAGGCCGTCGTCGCCCTCCTCGCCACGGCCGCGGTGGGCGGCGTCTGGACGTCCTGCGCCCCCGACTTCGGCGCCCGAAGCGTCCTCGACCGCTTCCAGCAGGTCGAACCCGTCGTCCTGTTCACCGTCGACGGCTACCGCTACGGCGGCAAGGAACACGACCGCCGGGACATCGTGGCCGAACTCCGCCGCGAACTGCCCACCCTGCGAGCCGTCGTCCACATCCCCCTCCTCGGCACCGAGGCCCCCGAAGGCGCCCTCGACTGGACGGCCCTGACCAGCGCCGACGTGGAACCCACCTTCGAGCAGGTGCCCTTCGACCATCCCCTGTGGGTGCTCTACTCCTCCGGCACGACCGGCCTGCCCAAGGCCATCGTCCAGTCCCAGGGCGGCATCCTCGTCGAACACCTGAAGCAACTCGGCCTGCACTGCGACCTCGGCCCCGAGGACCGTTTCTTCTGGTACACCTCGACCGGCTGGATGATGTGGAACTTCCTCGTCTCCGGCCTGCTCACCGGAACGACGATCGTCCTCTACGACGGCAGCCCCGGCTACCCGGACACCGGCGCCCAATGGCGGATCGCCGAACGCACGGGCGCCACGCTCTACGGCACCTCGGCCGCATACGTCATGGCCTGCCGCAAGGCAGGCGTCCACCCCGGCCGCGACTTCGACCTCTCCAAGGTGCAGTGCGTGGCCACCACCGGCTCACCCCTGCCTCCCGACGGATTCCGCTGGCTGCACGACGAGGTCCGCGACGACCTCTGGATCGCCTCCGTCAGCGGCGGCACCGACGTCTGCTCCTGCTTCGCCGGAGCCGTCCCCACCCTCCCCGTCCACATCGGCGAACTCCAGGCAGCCGGCCTCGGCACCGACCTCCAGTCCTGGGACCCGAGCGGCGAGCCCCTCACCGACGAGGTCGGCGAACTCGTGGTCACCAACCCCATGCCGTCCATGCCCATCCACTTCTGGAACGACCCCGACGGCAGCCGCTATCACGACAGCTACTTCGACACCTACCCCGGCGTGTGGCGCCACGGCGACTGGATCACCATCACCTCCCGCGGCTCCGTCGTCATCCACGGCCGCTCCGACTCGACGCTCAACCGCCAAGGCGTACGCATGGGATCGGCCGACATCTACGAAGCCGTCGAACGCCTCCCGGAGATCAAGGAATCCCTCGTCATCGGCATCGAACAGCCCGACGGCGGCTACTGGATGCCCCTGTTCGTCCACCTGACCCCCGGCACCGCCCTCGACGAGGCCCTGCTCGGCCGCATCAAACAGACCATCCGCGAACAGCTCTCACCACGCCACGTCCCCGACGAGATCATCGAAGTGCCAGGCATCCCGCACACCCTCACCGGCAAGCGCATCGAGGTCCCCGTCAAGCGCCTCCTCCAAGGCACCCCCCTCGACAAGGCCGTCAACCCGGGCTCCATCGACAACCTCGACCTGCTCCACTTCTACGAGGAGCTGGCCCGCAAACGCGCCTGACCCGACGCCGCCGCCGACACCGCATGCCGACGGCGGCATCCCCAGCCCACCCCCGTTGTCAGTGCCGCCGGTTACTGTGAGTGAGCATTGATCGACTGTGCACAGGGGGAAAAATGGCGCACACAGACCACCAGACCATGCGACGCGTCCTGCGCCGCGAAATCGCCGGCACCATCGGCCTGCTCACCGACGAACACGACTTCCGGGCCATGCGGCGCTACCGAAGCTTCACCTTCGACGACCACAACCGCTATCTCCAACAGGTGGAAGCACTCCTCCGCACCCGCGCCTCCCAGGGCAGCCACACCACCGTCGCCCTGTTCGACCCCGAGGAGTACGCCGACTTCTGCGCGGACACGGGCCTCGACCCCGACATCGCGTCCAGCCGCACCCGCTTCACCGCCGAACTCGCCGCCACGGGCCCGACCGTTCCGTACGACGGCCGCCCCTTGACCGACCTCGTCCCGGACCTGATCGACGAGGCGGTCCGCCAGGCCACCTGGGAGTACGCGTCGACGCTCCTGGCCCGCCTCGGCGCCTGCGCCTCCTGCGGCGAGGACATCGGCCGGGCGGCCTTCACCTGGGCCTCCGGCCTCCTCGCCCGAATCCTCGACACCGCCCCACGCGGCAACCACCACCTCGTCTGCAGCGTGTCGGGAGCACCAGAAACACTCGTCTCCGTCCTCCACACGGACACGGACACCGACGGGGCCACCCGGCTGGACGAGGCCGAAGCCCTCGAATTCGCCACCGTCCTGGCCCTCGGCCTCGCGACCCAGAGCCCCGGCGGCCTCGTCATGCGCACCAGCGCGCCCGGCACCACCGACCGGATCTACGGCTGGCGACTGCGCGGCGAAGGCCTGGAGCCCCTCACCGCCGGCGAGGTGTTCGACGCCTACTGCACCGACGTCGAATCCGGCGACCTCATCTCGCCGGAGTCCGACGTCGACTACTGCGTACCGCCCGACCTCGGACCGGCGGGCCCGAAGCCAGGGCACCGTCACTGAACGCGAGAGGGGCGCCCCACCCGAAGGTGGAGCGCCCCTCCCAGAACACCGACGCGCGATCGGCCGCCCGGCTACTCGCCGGACAGCACCGCCTGGGCGGCGGCGCGTGCCTCGTCGGCACTGTCCGCCGCCCGCGCGGCAGCAGCGGCACGCTCGCACTGCGCCAGCGTGTACTTCGCCAGCGTCGCCCGTACATAAGGAATCGACGCCGCACCCATGGAAAGGGAGGTGACACCCAGACCGGTCAGCACACACGCGAGCAGCGGATCGGACGCGGCCTCACCACACACACCACAGCTCTTGCCCTCGGCCTTCGCCGCCTCCGCGGACAGCGCCACGAGGTCGAGCAGCGCGGGCTGCCACGGATCCTGCAACCGGGACACCGCACCCACCTGGCGGTCCGCGGCGAAGGTGTACTGCGCGAGGTCGTTGGTCCCCAGCGACAGGAACTCGACCTCCTGCAGAATCGAGCGCGCCCGCAGAGCGGCCGACGGGATCTCGACCATCGCGCCGAACTTCGCCCGCAGCCCCGCTTCACGGCAGGCGTCGGCGAACGCCTTGGCATCCGTACGGTCCGCCACCATCGGGGCCATGACCTCAAGGTAGACAGGCAGCCCCTCAGCGGCCTTCGCCAAGGCCGTCAGCTGGGTGCGCAACACCTCGGGATGGTCGAGGAGCGAACGCAGACCACGCACACCCAGCGCCGGGTTCGGCTCGTCGCTCGGCGTGAGGAAGTCCAGCGGCTTGTCCGCGCCCGCGTCCAGCACACGGACGACGACACGACCCTCGGGGAATGCCTCCAGCACCTGCCGGTAGGCCTCGACCTGCTTCTCCTCGGACGGGGCGTTCTTGCTGTCGTCCAGGAAAAGGAACTCGGTACGGAACAGGCCGACGCCCTCGGCACCGGCCTCGACGGCGGCCGGCACGTCCGCGGGACCACCGACGTTGGCCAGCAACGGCACCTTGTGACCGTCCGCCGTGACCCCGGGCCCGGTCGACGCCGCGAGAGCCGCCTTGCGCTCGGCTGCGGCGGCCTCCAACTGCGCCTTCTTCTCCTCGGTCGGCTCCACGAAGATGTCGCCGGTGCTGCCGTCGACAGCGATCACGGTGCCTTCGGTCAGCTCACCGGCGCCCGGCAGAGCGACAACGGCCGGGACGCCGAGTGCCCGCGCCAGAATCGCGCTGTGACTGGTCGGCCCGCCCTCCTCGGTCACAAAGCCCAGAACGAGAGTCGGGTCCAGCAGCGCCGTGTCTGCGGGCGCGAGATCACGCGCCACCAGGACATAGGGCTCGTCACTGTCCGGGACACCCGGCATGGGCACCCCGAGCAGACGAGCGACGATACGATTCCGCACGTCGTCGAGGTCGGCGACCCGGCCGGCGAGGTACTCGCCGGCACCCGCAAGCAGCTCGCGGTACGCGGCGAAGGCGTCGTACACCGCACGCTCGGCCGTGCTGCCGACGGCGATACGCCGGTCGACGTCCGCCATCAGCTCGGGGTCCTGGGCCATGAGGGCCTGAGCCTCGAGCACGGCCTGGGCCTCGCCACCGGCCAGATTGCCGCGCGCCATCAGGTCGGCGGCCACAGCTTCCACGGCCTTGCGGGCGCGCCCCTGTTCACGCTCCGCGTCCTCCGCCGGAATCTGCTTGGCCGGCGGCTCGAGGACCGCCGTTCCCATGTGCCGAACCTCGCCGATCGCCACACCGTGGCTCACGCCGACGCCTCGCAGCGTTGCTTCCATCTCACCCGTCTCCGATAGTGCGGCGGGTCCCGCCGCCGCGGTGGTTGCCACTACTTGCCGTCATACGACGGAGCTGACGTCACTTCCAGGTGAAGAGGCTGTCGCCGGCCTTCACGTCGCCGTCGTCCCGCAGCTCGGAGAGGGCCTCGGCCGTGGCTTCGAGCGCCACGATCGGGCAGACCGGCGACTTGCCGGCGGCCTCCACGGCAGCCGGGTTCCAGCGCACGATGCTCTGACCGCGCGTCACGGTGTCACCCTTGTTCACGAGCAGCTCGAAGCCTTCGCCGTTGAGCTGCACGGTGTCGATACCAAGGTGGGTGAGCACGCCGTGTCCCTCGTCGTCGATGACGACGAAAGCGTGCGGGTGGAGCGAGACGATGACTCCGTCGACGGGGGCGACAGCCTCGGAAGGCTCACGCACGGGGTCGATCGCCGTGCCCGGGCCGACCATGGCCCCGGAGAAGACCGGATCGGGCACGGAAGCCAGTCCGATGGCGCGTCCTGCAAGAGGGGACGTCACGGTGGTCATGGGAAGCCTCCCAGGGGTGGAGATCTGTATGGGCCGTCACTGCCTGTACCGGACGGCGCACTGTTCAGCAGGGTATGTCATATGAAGTACGGGTTCCGTGTGGGAGCCCGGCACCTGCTGTACCGTCGGCGACTGGTGGTCTAGACCATAGCCCAAATCGATTTGCACGCGCTCCGAAGCCCCGTGTACAGTCGTACTCCTGCCCGGGGTTGAGCGACGCCACCAAGCGCCCTTGCCTGGCAGCAACCAACTTGTCAGATCCTATCTCTGGGTCTCCTTCTGCATGCCTGCGGGAGGGTGGTCAGAGGGCCGGAAAAACACTGATAGAGTTTGGAACACCGAAGGGAAGCCCGGAGGAAAGCCTGAGAGAGTCTCTCGGGTGAGTACAAAGGAAGCGTCCGTTCCTTGAGAACTCAACAGCGTGCCAAAAATCAACGCCAG
>NZ_JBIUCI010000007.1:0-505876 GCF_044593635.1 Streptomyces sp. NPDC051913
AAGGAACGGACGCTTCCTTTGTACTCACCCGAGAGACTCTCTCAGGCTTTCCTCCGGGCTTTTCCCTTCGGTCTTGCGTTTCCGACTCTATCAGATCCTTTCGGCGTCCGATTCCCTGTCGGCGGGATTTGCCGAAGGCTTCTGGCTTTCGCCTGTCGGCCTTTCGACATTCACTACGTTAGCCGATCCTCTCGCTAACTCATAATCGAGTTCCGAGAGTTCGAATTCGAGCATGCGAGCACGCCGAATTCACCCTCGCTCAGAGGATGTCGTAGGTAGTGGTTTGGCCACTTCCGGCTGCAGGCGATCGCCGTACCCGGTTCAAGCGGCTCGGGCTACATTACGCACCGCGCAACGGCGCGTCAACTTGAACGACGCCTCGGCGTATGAGCCCGATAAGGGCTCACCGTGGGGTCGTTGGCGACCCAGAAGCGCCACGGGTGGACGCCACCCTCGCCCGAGACTCCGGTGCGTGGACCGTTGCGTACCTGGTCGGAGGGGACCGGGGTACCGGACAGGACCCTCAGGGGTGTCTCGGCGGAGGTGCACGCGTCCGTGCCGTCGAGCGACCGGTCCACGCCGAGGGCCGTGGCCAGACGGGCGGGCCCTTTGGCCAGTTCCTTGTCATTTCGGGCCGAGAGTCGACGTTTACGCGCGAGCTCAGCCCCCTCGATGACCTCGCCGGCGCGGAGCAGGACCGCGCTCGCCCGGCCGTCCGGGCCGCACACGAGGTTCATGCAGAACCACATGCCGTAAGTGAAGTAGACGTATACATGCCCGGGCGGACCGAACATCACTCCGTTGCGGGCCGTGCGGCCGCGATAGGCGTGGGAGCCGGGGTCGCTCTGGCCGTCGTACGCCTCGACCTCCGTGAGGCGGAGGGCGATCGGACCGTCGGGGGTGGTGCGTACCAGGATGCGGCCCAGGAGGTCGGGGGCGACCTCCAGTACGGGGCGGTCGAAGAACTCCCGGGGCAGGGGCGTACGGTCGGGGGTCGCGATCATGCCGTCCGAGGGTAGTGCAGACGGGTGGCCGCGACGGGGTGGTCAGGGGGCGTTCGCCTTGCAAGGGTGAGGGCGCGGAACCGGCCACGGCCGGATGGCGTTTGTATGGATCAAGGGTCCACGCGTTACCCGCACATACAGCAGGACGACGTAAGAGGGAGAGTCATGGCGTTCAAGAAGCTGCTCGCGAGCCTGGGTGCCGGCGGTGCTTCGGTCGAGACGGTGCTGACCGAGGTCAACGTCGTGCCGGGTGGTGTCGTCCAGGGCGAGGTGCGGATCCAGGGCGGGTCCGTCAACCAGGAGATCGAGGGGCTGTCGGTCGGGCTCCAGGCCAAGGTCGAGGTCGAGAGCGGTGACGAGGAGTACAAGCAGAACATCGAGTTCACCAAGGTGCGGCTCGGTGGTGCCTTCGAGCTCCAGGCCGGTGCGGTGCACGCGGTGCCGTTCGGGCTGGAGATCCCCTGGGAGACGCCGATCACGATGATCGACGGTCAGGCGCTGCGTGGGATGAACATCGGGGTGACCACCGAGCTGGCCATCGCGCGCGCCGTGGACTCCGGTGACCTGGACCCGATCAACGTGCACCCGCTGCCGGCGCAGAAGGCCCTCCTGGACGCCTTCATCCAGCTGGGCTTCCGCTTCAAGAACGCGGACATGGAGCGCGGGCACATCCGGGGCACGCGGCAGAAGCTGCCCTTCTACCAGGAGATCGAGTTCTTCCCGCCGCAGCAGTACCGGGGACTGAACCAGGTCGAGCTGAGCTTCGTGGCCGATCAGAGCGCCATGGACGTCGTCCTGGAGATGGACAAGAAGCCGGGGCTGTTCAGCGAGGGCAGTGACACCTTCCGTTCCTTCCAGGTGGGGCTCAACGACTACCAGGGCACCGACTGGGCGGCTTACCTCAACCAGTGGCTGTCCGAGGTCGGCAGCAAGCGCAACTGGTTCTAGGCTCGGGATTGCTGATTTCCGGCAATCGATCAGGAGGTACCGAGGTGACCGAGCTCAAGCGGCGGCCTCTCCCCCATGACTTCCACCCGCCCGTCCCGTCGTTCACGGTGACGAGCGAGGACATCGAGGAAGGGGCGACGCTCAAGGACGCTCAGGTCTACGCGGCCGGTAACACCTCACCGCAGCTGCGGTGGGAGGGCTTCCCGGACGGGACCAAGAGCTTCGCCGTGACCTGCTACGACCCCGACGCCCCTACGGGCAGCGGTTTCTGGCACTGGGTCGTGTTCGACATCCCCGCCTCGGTGACCGAGCTGCCGGTGGGTGCGGGCAGCGGGAAGTTCGAGGGGCTGCCGGAGGGCGCCGTACAGGCGCGCAACGACTACGGCAGCAAGGACTTCGGTGGTGCCGCGCCGCCGCCCGGCGACGGGCCGCACCGGTACGTCTTCACGGTGTACGCCGTGGACCAGGAGAAGCTCGGTCCGGACGCCGACGCCTCGCCCGCCGTCGTGGGCTTCAATCTGCGGTTCCACGCGATCGCCCGCGCCCAGCTGATCGGTGAGTACGAGAACCCCGAACAGAGCTGAACGATCCGAGCGTTCATGGAACGTTTGCCCGCCCCTGGTCTTGGAAGTGATCAGGGGCGGGCACTTTTTATTTCGTTGTCCATCTCGGCGTGCCCGGCCAGAGTTGATCCCAGCCCGCCATGGAGGTGGGCGGGTGAGCGCAGGAGGTGGGCTGGTCATGCGGGACACGCTGGTATTGAACGCGAGCTTCGAGCCGCTTTCGACGGTGACGTTGAACCGAGCCGTCGTTCTGGTGCTGCAGGACAAGGCCGTCGTCGAGCAGTCCCACCCCGAACTGCGTATGCGCGGAGCCGCGGTCGACATACCGGCGCCCCGGGTGATCCGGCTGTGCAGGTACGTGAGGGTGCCGTTCCGAAGACAAGCTCCGTGGTCGAGGCGGGGTGTGCTGGTCAGGGACCGGCACCGGTGCGCGTACTGCGGGCGCAGGGCGACGACGGTGGACCACGTGGTGCCGCGGGCGCAGGGTGGCCAGGACTCGTGGCTGAACACGGTGGCCTCGTGCGCGGAGGACAATCACCGTAAGGCCGACCGGACTCCGGAGCAGGCGGGGATGCCGTTGCTCAGGCAGCCGTTCGAGCCGACGCCGGCCGATGCGATGCTGCTGTCGCTCGGGGCCGATGACTTTCAGGCGCTGCCGGACTGGTTGGCCGTGGCCGCCGCGTAACGCCGCCGCCCACCAAGACTTCGGGGCTCGCCTTCCGCGTGAAGACGAGCCCCGTCGTCGTTTCCCCGGTCTCAATCGATCGGCGGCTTTTCCCTGCGTTCCGCTCCGCCGTTGCCCTGGTTGCCGCCGCCTCCTGAACCGCCGCCCAGGGGACCGAAGTTGCCCATCGCGCCGGACAGGCCCTTGAGGGCGTCGCCGATTTCGCTGGGGACGATCCAGAGCTTGTTTGCGTCGCCCTCGGCGATCTTGGGGAGCATCTGGAGGTACTGGTAGCTCAGCAGCTTCTGGTCGGGGTCGCCCGCGTGGATCGCCTCGAAGACCGTACGAACGGCCTGGGCCTCGCCCTCCGCGCGCAGGGCCGCGGCCTTGGCCTCACCCTCGGCGCGCAGGATCTGGGACTGCTTCTCGCCCTCGGCGGTGAGGATGGCCGCCTGGCGCGTGCCTTCCGCCGTGAGGATCGCGGCGCGCTTGTCGCGGTCGGCGCGCATCTGCTTCTCCATCGAGTCCTGGATGGAGGTGGGTGGCTCAATTGCCTTGAGCTCCACGCGGTTTACGCGGATGCCCCACTTGCCCGTCGCCTCGTCGAGGACGCCGCGCAGGGCCGCGTTGATCTCCTCGCGGGAGGTCAGGGTCCGCTCCAGGTCCATGCCACCGATGATGTTGCGGAGGGTGGTGACCGTCAGCTGCTCGATCGCCTGGATGTAGCTGGCGACCTCGTAGGTCGCGGCCCGCGCGTCCGTCACCTGGTAGTAGATGACCGTGTCGATGTTCACGACCAGGTTGTCCTGGGTGATCACCGGCTGGGGCGGGAACGGGACGACCTGTTCACGCAGGTCGATGCGGTTGCGGATGGTGTCTATGAACGGGACGACGATGTTGAGGCCCGCGTTGAGTGTCCGCGTGTAACGGCCGAAGCGCTCGACGATGGCGGCGCTGGCCTGTGGGATGACTTGGATGGTCTTGATCAGGGCGATGAAGACCAACACCACCAGGATGATCAAGACGATGATGACCGGTTCCATCGTCGCTTCCCCGTACCCTTCTTCGCCTCGGCGCTTTCGGAAGATCTTATGGTTGTTGAAGATCTTGCTGGTCGAGTCTGACAGACCGTCGAGCAACTCGTGGGCTGTTCGGTTCAGTTGAGTCGTACGAGGTCAGATGACGATCGCGGTCGCTCCCTCGATCTCCACGACGTCCACTTCCTGTCCTACTTCGTAGGCGCGGTCGACGTCGAGGGCGCGGGCCGACCAGACCTCTCCGGCCAGCTTGATCCGGCCGCCGCCGGTGCCGTCGACGCGTTCCAGTACGACGGCCTGTTTTCCCTTCAACGCCTCGACCCCGGAGACGAGTTGGGGCCGTTGTGTGCTGTGCCGGGCCGCGATGGGCCGTACGACGGCGATGAGGGCGACCGAGACGATGACGAAGGCGAGCACCTGCACGACGACGCCGAAGCCCAGACCCGCGAGGATCGCGCCGGCGACGGCGCCCACCGCGAGCATGCCGAACTCCGGCATCGCCGTGACCACGAGGGGGATTCCGAGCGCGGCGGCGCCGACGAGCCACCACACCCATGCGTCGATGTCGTTCACATGGTCATGGTAGGACCGCGGGTCCTGCGCGGACAGGGCGCGAGGCGCGTCAGGCCATCGGCAGGCCCTGCGCCGTCCAGCGCTCGCCGACCTGCTCGACGACGAGCGGGAGGCCGAAGCAGAGCGAGAGGTTGCGGGAGGTGAGTTCGAGTTCCAGCGGGCCCGCGGCCAGGACCTTGCCCTGACGGATCATCAGGACGTGGGTGAAGCCGGGGGCGATCTCCTCGACGTGGTGGGTGACCATCAGCATCGAGGGGGCGATCGGGTCGCGGGCGAGCCGGCCGAGTCGGCGTACGAGGTCCTCGCGACCGCCGAGGTCGAGACCGGCGGCGGGCTCGTCGAGGAGGAGGAGCTCGGGGTCGGTCATCAGCGCGCGGGCGATGAGGGTGCGCTTGCGCTCGCCCTCGGAGAGGGTGCCGAACTTCCGGTCCAGGTAGTCGCTCATGCCGAGGCGGTCGAGGAAGGCGCGGGCGCGCTGCTCGTCGATCTCGTCGTACTCCTCCTGCCAGCCGGCCGTCATTCCGTAGGCGGCGGTCAGCACGGTCTGCAGGACGGTCTGGCGCTTGGGGAGCTTGTCGGCCATGGCGATGCCGGCCACGCCGATGCGGGGGCGCAGTTCGAAGACGTCGGTGCCGGGCCTGCCGAGGGTCTCGCCGAGGATGGTGGCGGTGCCCTGGCTGGGGTAGAGGTAGCTGGACGCGACGTTCAGGAGGGTGGTCTTGCCGGCGCCGTTGGGGCCGAGGATGACCCAGCGCTCGCCCTCCTTGACCGACCAGGAGACCTGGTCCACCAGAGCCCGGCCCTCACGGACCACGGATACGTCCTGAAGCTCCAGAACATCGCTCATGAGCGCGTTGTCTCCCCTTGCAGTGTGACCGGTCTCGGCGTCTCGGCTGTCGCGTGCGCGCATTTTCGGGCGCAGCCTTCAAGGAAATCTACGCCACCGGTCGGGCGGCCCATTCCATCGGTCCGGTCCTTAGGGTGGAGGCATGCTCACGGAATCACGCTCTGGACGCCTCGCCGCTTGGGGAAACGCCCTTTTGGCCGGACTTGTGTCGCCTGACGACGCGGTGCTCGCCGCTGTCGGGGACGACGCGGTCCATCGGGTGGAGGGCCTGCCGGGTGAGTCGGGCCCGGTCGGGCTGACACTCGCGCTGGGGCGGTTGCGCGCGCTCGGGGTGACCGGGCTGCGGGTAGCTCTGCCGGCGCCGGGTCATCCGCTGGGGCTGAGCGGGCCGCCGGAGTTCAACGCGCGGGCGTTGGAGGCCGAGGAGGCGGTGATCTGTCACGGGGCCGCGCTCGGGTTGGTGCCGGAGGTGTACGAGGCCGGGCCCGAGGGTGATGTGCATGTCGAGGTCGTCTGGCATGTGCTGCCCGTACGGGAGGCGCCGCCCGCCGATGTGCCCTCCCTCGGCGAGGCCGAACGGGAGCTGGCGGAGGCCCTTCGGGAGGCGACGGAGGTGTTGACGCGGCTGGATGTGGCCGGGTCGGGGCCGGTGGCGGAGGCGGCGATCGACGCGTATCGGGCGCGGGCCGAGCGGGGGCGGGAGGTGTTGGCGCCGGGGTATCCGCCGCGGGCGGTGCGGGTGCTGGAGTTGGCGCAGCGGGTGGGGTTGTTGATCTCCGTGGCGTACGCGAACGGGCACGGGGGCGCGGTGACGGCCGGTGAGATGGGGGCGCGGGCGGAGGCGCTTCGGCCGGTGGAACGCACCGCCCGGCGTGCGCAGGTCGCGGCGTACAACGCGTATGTGGAGGAGCGGGAGCGCGGAGTGCGGTAGGCGGGGGGCCACCCCCCACAGATCCGCAGCCAAGAGACCGGGCCACACAGACCAGGGGCCCCTCAAGTCGCCCTTGACTTGAGAGGCCCACAGGCTCGGACCCGACGTCAGTCGTTCACGCCGTTGTTGCCGAACGCGGGGTTCAGGCCGGCGATGCCGTTGACCGTGTTGCCGACGACGTTGACGGGGACGTGGACGGGGACCTGGACCAGGTTGCCCGAGCCGACGCCCGGCGACTTCACGGCCGCGCCGTCGGCACCCGCGTCGGCGACAGCGGCACCGGCGGCGGCACCCGTGGCGATACCGGCGACGGTGAGGGCCACGGCAGCCTTCTTGGCGATGTTCATGAGAAGCGTTCCTCCTGCGTTTGCGTATCCGACCCGGCCGCGGGTCGTGCCTGGTCAACGCGGAGGTGAGCGCGAACGGTACGGGAGCCCGACGGCAACTGCCCGTTCGGGTCATTGGCCCTACAAACGGACCGGCCTCCCGGGAGCGCCCGGGAGGCCGGAGGTCACTGTCGCTCCTGGGTGGAGGTCAGTGGTTCACGCCGAGGTTGCCGAACGCGGGGTTGAGGATGCCCACGACGTTCACGCTGTTGCCGACCGCGTTGACCGGGATGTGGATCGGGGCCTGGACGAGGTTGCCCGAGGCGACGCCCGGCGAGCCCACGGCCTTGCCGTCGGCGTGCGCGTCGGTGGCGGAGGCCATCCCGGCACCGGCGGCGATCAGTCCGCCGGCCACCATCGTCACGGCCGCTGCCTTCTTCAGGTTCTTCACTTCTGAGCCCTCCCTAGCGATCGCCGCGGCAGTCGCCGCAGCACGCACTGGAGAACGGTGGAGATCCACGGAGGATGCGCCGTCCGGGTGACATTCCCACGACGGTATGAATCTCACTCCGGAGCGGAACCCTCCGTATTGCCGTCCACTCGATGGATTTAACCGGCCACTCCGTGACGTACCGCCCACAGAGCGGCCTGGGTGCGGTCCGCCAGGTCGAGTTTCATCAGGATGTTCGAGACATGGGTCTTGACCGTCTTCTCGGAGAGGACGAGGGCGCGGGCGATCTCGCGGTTGGAGCGGCCGTCGGCGATCAGGCCGAGCACCTCGCGCTCCCGTTCCGTGAGCGAGCCCGCTCTGCCCTGCCCGGAGTTGGCCTCCTCCTGCGAGAGCAGGGCGCCCGCGACCTCGGGCTGGAGGAGGATGTGGCCGGCGTGGACGGAGCGGATGGCGCCGGCGAGGGCGTCGGGGTCGACGTCCTTGTAGACGTATCCGGCGGCTCCGGCGCGCAGGGCCGGGATCACGGTGCGCTGCTCGGTGAAGCTGGTGACGATGAGCACGCGCGCGGGGTTGTTCAGTTCGCGGAGCTTGCGCAGGGCCTCGACGCCGTCCATGCCCGGCATCTTGACGTCCATGAGGACGACGTCCGGTTTGAGTTCCTCGGCGCGGGCGACGCCCTCGGCGCCGTCCGAGGCCTCACCCACGACCTCTATGTCGTCCTGTACTTCGAGGAAGGTGCGCAGTCCGCGGCGGACCACCTGGTGGTCGTCGACGAGCAGCACCTTGATTGCGTCAGCCACCAGGGACCTCCATATCGATCGTGGTGCCCTTGCCGGGCGCCGATTCCACGGTCAGCGCGCCGCCGACCCCGCTCGCCCGGTCCCGCATGGAGACGAGGCCGAGGTGGCGTCCCGCGCGGCGGGTGGTCTTCGGGTCGAAGCCGCTGCCGTCGTCGGTGACCCTCAGGAGGGCTCCGCTGCCGCGGCGGGCCAGGGTCACGTCGACGTGGTCGGCTCCGGAGTGCCGCAGGGCGTTGTGCAGGGCCTCCTGGGCGACGCGCAGGAGGGCCTCCTCCTGGGCGGCGGGCAGGGCGCGCACTCCGCAGCTGTCGAAGGTCACGCGCGCGGTGTGGGCGCGGTCGAGGACCTGGATCTGGGTGCGGAGGGTGGCGACGAGGCCGTCCTCGTCGAGGGCGGCGGGGCGCAGTTCGACGACGGCGGCGCGCAGTTCGTCGGCGGCCTCGGCCGCGAGTACGGCGACCTGCTGCAGCTCGCCCTTGGCGCGGGAGGGGTCGCGGTCGACCAGCGCGGCGGCGGCCTGGGCGGTCAGGCGCAGGGAGAACAGCTTCTGGGCGACCGCGTCGTGCAGTTCGTGCGCGAGCCGGGAGCGTTCCTCGGCGATGGTCAGTTCGCGGCTGCGCTCGTACAGGCGGGCGTTGGTGAGGGCGATCGCGGCGTGCTGGGCGAGGATGGAGAGCAGTTCCTCGTCCTCGGCGGTGAAGCCGCAGCTGCCGTCCGGTTTCGGGCACGCGTCCTGTGGGGGGTTTCCCCCCGCAGGACGCAGCTTGTTGGCGAGGAAGAGAGCACCGATGACCTCGTCGCCGTCGCGGATCGGCAGGCCCAGGAAGTCGGACATGTCGGGGTGGGCGGACGGCCAGCCCTCGAAGCGGGGGTCCTTGCGTACGTCGGCGAGGCGCTCGACCTGGGCCTCCTGGAGCATCGCGGCGAGGATGCCGTGCTGCCTGGGGAGCGGACCGATGGCCTTCCACTGCTGGTCGCTGACGCCGTCGACGACGAACTGGGCGAAGCCTCCGTGGTCGTCGGGGACACCGAGGGCGGCGTACTGCGCGTCGAGCAGTTCGCGGGCCGAGGCGACGATCGTCTTGAGGACGTCGCGCACCTCCAGATGCCTGCTCATGGCCAGCAGCGCGGCGCTCACCGCGGCCAGACCGGACCTGGGGCCTTGACTCATGCCCTCACGGTACCGGCGGGGTGTGACAGTCCGTATCCGCCCTGTGGCGGCGGCCGCCTAGGGCGCTGGGCCTAGGGCGAAGGGCCCGGACCGGGGGCTTAGGGCGAAGGGCCCCGCCCGGTCGCGACCCGCGTCCGACGCGGGCGGGGCCGCCTTGTTCCTACGTTGAGGGCGTCGAAGGCACTTGAAGTGACGACGAGGGGATGTGTCATGCCGGTAGCGATCATCACGGGGGCTTCCAGGGGGCTGGGGCGGGCGCTCGCGGAGGCGCTGGCCGCGCGCGGCTGGGATCTGGTGCTCGACGCCAGGAACGCCGAGACCCTGCACAAGACGGCGGCGGGAGTCGCGGCGCACGGCACGCGCGTGACGGCGTTGCCCGGGGACGTCACGGATGCCGGGCATCGGGCGGGGCTGGTGGCCGCGGCGCGTGAGCTGGGCGGCCTCGATCTGCTGGTGAACAACGCCGGGGTGTTGGGTGCCGAACCGCTGGTGCCGCTAGGCGATCACTCGCTGGGCGGCTTCCGCGCGGCCCTGGAGACCAACGTGGTGGCGCCGCTGGGGCTGCTCCAGGAGGCGCTGCCCGAGCTGCGGGCGGCGCCCTCGGGTGCGGTGGTGAACGTGAGCTCGGACGCGGGCGCTGAGGCGTACCGGACCTGGGGGGCTTACGGGGCGACGAAGGCGGCCCTGGACCAGTTGTCGGCGGTGCTGGCCGTCGAGGAGCCGGGGCTGCGGGTCTGGTGGGTCGATCCGGGTGGCATGCGCACCGACATGCTGGCCGCCGCCGAGCCCGACGAGGACCTGTCGGGGACACCCACGCCCACGGACATCACCCCCGCCTTCGTACACCTGCTCGACCGGCGTCCGGCGAGCGGTCGGTACACGGCCGCCGCGTTGCTGGAGGCGCGGTGACGCTGACGCTGCGCGTCCCGGAGGAGTTGTCGGCCCGGGTGCCGGCCGAGCAGCGCGGCCCCGGCCTGGACCGGGACGCCGTACGACTGCTCGTGTCGCGCGGTACTGAGGTGTCGCATCACGCGTTCACGGAGCTGGCGTGTCTGCTGCGGGCCGGGGATCTTCTGCTCGTGAACACGTCGCCGACGCTGGCGGCGGCCGTGGACGGCCGGATCGGGCACGCGCGCGTGGTGGTGCACTTCTCCACGCGCGGGGACGACGGCCGGTGGGCGGTCGAACTGCGGGACCCCGACGGGCACGGCACGACACGCGCGCGTGCGGGTGGGCCCGCGGGTACGGGGGTGCGGTTGCCCGGGGGTGTGCGACTGACCCTGGAGGAGCCGCTGAGCGGGCGGAGCGAGCGACTGTGGTGGGCGCGAGCCCACCCGGGGGCAGGTGTGCCCGGGCTGCTGCGGGAGTTCGGGCGGCCGATCCGTTACTCCTACACGGAGCGGGACCAGCCGCTGTCCGCGTATCAGACGGTGTTCGCCTTGCCGCAGCCCGGTGGGGTCGGGAGTGCGGAGATGCCGAGCGCGGCGCGGCCCTTCACCGCGCGGCTGGTGGCGGAGCTGGTGAGCCGAGGTGTGCAGTTCGCACCGATCACGCTGCACACCGGGGTGGCGTCGGCGGAGGTGCAGGAGCCGCCGTATCCGGAGCGGTTCGCGGTGCCGGAGGCGTCGGCGCGGCTGATCAACGCGGTGAAGGCGGCGCACGGGCGGGTTGTCGCCGTCGGGACCACGGCGGTGCGAGCCGTGGAGTCGGCGGTCGGCGCCGACGGGGTCGTCCGCGCGCGTGAGGGGTGGACGGACCTGGTGGTGACCCCTGAGCGCGGGGTACGGGTCGTGGACGGGCTGCTGACCGGGCTGCACGAGCCGGAGGCCTCGCATCTGCTGATGCTGCGGGCGGTGGCCGGAGGGGCCGCCGTCGATCGGGGTTACGAGGAGGCGCTGCGCGGGCTGTACCTGTGGCACGAGTTCGGGGACGTCCATCTCCTCCTTCCCGGCGAAGACCCGACTCCTTACGCAGAGCATTGCTTCAGCAACTGCCGGTGAGACCGCCACGCGTCCCATGTGAGCCCGCACATAGGGCGCACATCACGTACGAAGGTCAATAGGAGATAAACAGGTCCCCAGTGAGCGGGACAGACGTTCCCGTCTGTCCCGTTTTGCCCTTACCCGATCCACTACCCGGGATCGTATGTCACACCTTTGCCTCTCATTTTTGCGGCCGCTAAGAATGGCTGCCGTCGCTCAGCGCCGCGGGTTCCGCCCGCGGCGTTTGTGCCGCAAGGACGCAGAGCGACTCCGCGCTATTCGAAGAGGTCCATCCGCATGTCGCAGAACTCCACCCGTGGCCATGGCCGCGCGCTGACGAAGCGCCACAAGGTCGCGATCGCCGGTGTCGCCACGCTCGGCGCCGCCGCCCTCGCGTTCTCCGCTGTTCCCAGCAACGCGGACACGACCACGAGCGAGGCCGCCACCACGGCCAAGGTGGCCTACAGCTCCGAGCAGCTCAAGGGCCTCCAGTCCGGCGTCAGCGAGCAGCTCGCCGCCACGAGCCTCCAGGCGCAGGCCGCCGAGGCCGCCGCCGCGAAGAAGGCCGCCGTCGAGACGGCCGCGAAGAAGAAGGCGGCCGCCGAGGCCGCGGCCAAGAAGAAGGCCGAGCAGAAGGCCGCCCAGAAGGCCGCGCAGGAGCGCAAGGCGAAGGAGGCCGCGAGCCGCTCCGCCCAGCGCGCCGCGGTCAAGGCCACCACCAAGACCTACGCCAACAACCTCGACGGCTGGATCAAGCACGCCCTCGACATCATGGACGACAAGGGCATCCCGGGTACGTACAACGGTCTGTACCGCAACATCATCCGGGAGTCCTCGGGCAACCCGAACGCGATCAACAACTGGGACGTCAACGCGATCAACGGCACCCCGTCGATCGGTCTGCTGCAGATCATCAAGCCGACGTTCGACGCGTACCACGTCTCCGGCACCGCCTTCAGCCAGTACGACCCGGTCGCCAACATCGTCGCCAGCGCCAACTACGCGGCCGACAAGTACGGCTCGATCGACAACGTGAACAGCGCGTACTGAGGCCGCGCGGACCTCTCGTACACCGCTGCGTCACCGCATCGTTCGAGCACGCCGAAGGGCGGCACCCAACTGACGGGGTGCCGCCCTTCGGCGTCGTACGCGTGCGACTACTTGCGCATGACCTCGGGCTCGTGGCGGCGCAGGAAGCGGGCCACGAGGAAGCCGCAGATCACCCCGAGGACGATCAGGGCGGCCATGTCCAGGCCCCAGGCGCCGACGGAGTGGGCCCACAGCGGGTCGTCGCTGTCGCCCTTGGCGGGCGGGCTGATCTTGTTGAAGTCGAGCGTGGCGCCCGCGGCGGCGACCGCCCAGCGCGACGGCATCAGATACGAGAGCTGGTTGACACCGACCGAGTTGGCCAGCGGGAACAGACAGCCGGTGAAGACGACCTGGACGATCGCGAACATCACCAGCAGCGGCATGGTCTTCTCGGCGGTCTTCACCAGGGCCGAGATGATCAGGCCGAACATCATCGCGGTGAAGCCGAGCGCCATGATCGGCAGGCACAGTTCCAGGAGGATCTGGCCGCCGAAGATCAGGCCCTCGTCCGGGATGGTGCGGCTGGAGAAGCCGATGATGCCGACCAGCAGGCCCTGGAGCATGGTGACCAGGCCGAGCACGAAGACCTTGGACATCAGGTACGCCGAGCGGGACAGGCCGGTGGCGCGCTCGCGCTCGTAGATGACCCGTTCCTTGATCAGCTCACGGACGGAGTTGGCGGCGCCGGCGAAGCAGGCGCCCACCGCGAGGATCAGCAGCACCGTCAGGGCCGTGCCGTTGGCGACGGGCTTTCCGGTGTTCGGGTTGATCTCCGTGTTGACCAGCAGGTCCTTGCCGGAATCGATGAGCAGGCTCACCGAGCCGAGGACGAGCGGCAGGATGATCGACAGGGCCAGGAAGCCCTTGTCGGAGGCGATCACCGAGACATAGCGGCGCACCAGCGTGCCGAACTGCGACATCCAGCCCTGGGGCTTCGGCGGCTTCATCGCCTGCATCGGCGGCATCTGTACGGACTGCGGCGCGATCGCGTCGATGTCCGCGGCGTACATCTGGTAGTGCTGGGAGCCCTTCCAGCGTCCCGCCCAGTCGTAGTCGCGGTAGTTCTCGAAGGCGGAGAAGACGTCGGCCCAGGTGTCGTAGCCGAAGAAGTTCAGCGCCTCCTCGGGCGGGCCGAAGTAGGCGACCGAACCGCCGGGGGCCATCACCAGGAGCTTGTCGCAGATCGCCAGCTCGGCCACCGAGTGGGTGACGACGAGGACCGTGCGGCCGTCGTCGGCGAGGCCGCGCAGCAGCTGCATGACGTCGCGGTCCATGCCCGGGTCGAGGCCCGAGGTGGGCTCGTCCAGGAAGATCAGCGACGGCTTGGTGAGGAGCTCCAGGGCCACCGAGACACGCTTGCGCTGGCCGCCGGAGAGGGAGGTGACCTTCTTCTCCTTGTGGATGTCCAGCTTCAGCTCGCGCAGCACCTCGTCGATCCGGGCCTCGCGCTCGGCGCCGGTGGTGTCGGCGGGGAAGCGGAGCTTGGCCGCGTACTTGAGGGCCTTCTTGACGGTCAGCTCCTTGTGCAGGATGTCGTCCTGCGGGACCAGACCGATGCGCTGACGCAGTTCGGCGAACTGCTTGTAGAGGTTCCGGTTGTCGTAGAGGACGTCGCCCTGGTTGGCGGGGCGGTAGCCCGTCAGCGCCTTGAGCAGCGTCGACTTGCCGGAACCGGACGGTCCGATGACCGCGATCAGCGACTTCTCCGGGACGCCGAAGGAGACGTCCTTGAGGATCTGCTTGCCGCCGTCGACCGTGACGGTCAGATGGCGGGCCGAGAAGGAGACCTCACCGGTGTCGACGAACTCCTCAAGGCGGTCGCCGACGATCCGGAACGTCGAGTGACCGACACCGACGATGTCGGCCGGTCCCAGCAGCTGCGAGCCGCCCTTGGTGATCGGCTGGCCGTTGACGTACGTGCCGTTGTGCGAGCCGAGGTCGCGGATCTCCATACGGCCGTCGGGCGTCGAGCGGAACTCGGCGTGCAGACGGGAGACCTGGAGGTCGGAGACGACCAGCTCGTTCTCCAGGGCACGACCGATGCGCATCACGCGGCCGATCGAGAACTGGTGGAACGTGGTCGGGCTGCGGTCGCCGTAGACCGGCGGCGCCCCCGCGCCGACGCCGGGGCCGCCCTGCTGCGGCGGGATGTTCGCGGCCGGCTGCTGCGGCTGCTGCCAGCCGGCCTGCGGTGCCTGCTGCGCGGGTGCCTGCTGTGGCGGCGTCTGCTGTGCCCAGCCCGGGTTGGCGCCCTGTGCCGCGTACGGCTGCTGCTGGGGTTGCGGTGTGACGGCCGCCGCGGCGCCGGAGACGCTCACGCGCGGTCCGTCGGTCGCGTTGCCCAGGTTCACCGCCGCGCCGGGACCGATCTCCAGCTGGTGGATCCGCTGGCCCTGCACGAAGGTGCCGTTGGTCGAGCCGTGGTCCTCGATGACCCAACTGCGGCCGCTCCAGCTGATCGTGGCGTGCCGCCAGGACACCCTGGCGTCGTCGAGCACGATGTCACCCTGCGGATCGCGTCCGAGGGTGTAGGACCTGGACGGGTCGAGCGTCCAGGTACGTCCGTTCAATTCCAGTACGAGTTCCGGCACTCCATGCCCCATGAGTAGTCCCCCGAGTTACCCCCAACACAGGGAGTCTAGGGATGTCGAACATCGTCGGGAACTATTTCAGGCTCGGCCCCCTGACCGAAAGTCGGGCCTTGTGAAGACCACGTACGTACGCATCGACCGGTTCCGTTGACGGGGTTGAAACCGACCCGGAGAGTGGTAATCCACGCGAGGGGGACAAGCGCGGCGATCGCCGCGCCGCGGATCGGGGGGTCTGCCATGAGTGTGTCCACGAACGCCGAGACCACGAAGTACGGCGCGAAGCTGCCGTGGGGCGACATCCTGCTGACCGCGATCGTCGCCGTGAGCTGGGCGTTGATCGGTATGGCGGGCGTCGCGGCGCTCGGGCTGCATCTGCTGGGCGCGGACGCGACGGCCTCGCTGGGGCCGATGACCGCGGCGGTGGTGGCCCTTGGGGCGGGTGGTTCGGTGACCCCGTCCGGGGACGTGTCCGCGTTCGGGCTCACCGGCGCGGAGGCGGCGACAGCCATAGAGATCACGCCACTGGGCGTGAGCCTCGTCGGTGCGCTCCTTTTGTCCTGGTTCTTCCTACGGTCCCTGCGGGCGGCGGGAGTTGTGATCGCCCCGGCCGAACTCCTCGCTCGCGCGGGCACGGTGGTCGCCCTCTTCGTCGCCACGCTGGGCGGGCTGGCCTGGGCGGGGCACGATGTCATCACGATCGACGGCAGCGCGCTGGGGCTCGACAAACTGCCCGGGGGCGGGGGCGGCGGCGGCCTGAACATCCCCGGGCTCGGTGACGTCGGAGACATCGGCGGACTGCTGCCGGACCAGCTCGGCGACCTGGTCGACGCGAAGGCGGCGGTCGGCTTCACGGTGGACACGGTGCCGACGCTGCTGGGCGGGCTGGGCTGGTCCGCGGGCATCCTTCTCATCGCCCTGCTGGCATCCCGCCGTACGCCCCTCCCCCGCGGCCTGGAGGCCGTGCACCGGGTGGTCCGCCCGGCGGTGTCGGCCCTGGTCACCGTGCTGCTGGTCGCGGTCGTGGCGGGGCTCGCGGCGGGGGCGTACGCGGCGATCGGTGACGACCACCCGAAGCGGATCGCCGGCGCGGCGCTCCTGGGCGCCCCCAACGGCACCTGGCTCGGTATCCCGATCGGCCTCTTCGTCCCGTGGGACGGCCGCGCGACGGGCCCCCTGGCCCACTTCCTTCCCGCCCCCCTGGACGACCTGCTCAGCTCCGAACGCGACGAGTCCGTCTCCCTCTCCCGCCTCGCCGAACTCGACGGCCGGGTATGGCTGTTGGCCGTCGCGGCGGCCGTGATGATGCTGCTGGCCGGGGTCCTGACGGCGGTGCGGACGCCGGTGGGTGTGGTGACCAAGGGGGCGGGGGGTGCTGTCGCGACGGGGTCCGGGTCGTGGTCGGGGGCGGGAGCCCCGGAGACGTCGCGATGGCCGGACGCCGGTGCGGGTGCGGGTACGGGTGCCGGGGTCGGTGCCGGGGGTGTCGGTTTCGTACGAGGAGCAGGGCCCGGTGGGGCGGCGGCTGCGAGTGCCTCATTCGTACGGGATCCAGGCATCCTCGGCTTCGCCGGGCGTTGTGCGCTGCGGCTGGGGCTGGCCACGGCGTTGGCGCTGCCGCTGCTCGCCTGGCTGACAGAGGTGTCCGTGAACGCCTCGCTGTCGGTGCTGGGCTTCGACGCGTTCGGCGCCGGTATCGAACTCCACGGCCACCTGGGCATGGCCCTCCTCCTCGGCGCGCTGTGGGGTGCGGGGGCGGGCGCCGCCGGTGCGTTGCTGGCCCGGGCGACGGGGGCGGCGGGACAGCGGGCGGCTGCGCTGGCACTGGGTGACGCGGGCCCGGCCGGAGGGCCTGCGGTGACGGGTGGACGGGTGGGAGGTTCGGGGGTTCCGGGTGGTGGGCCAGGGCCTTACGCGGGGATGTCCGGGGCTGCTGCGCCCTATCCGGGGCAGCCTGGGGCCGGGCAGTATCCGGGGCGGTCCGGAGCTGCGCCTCATCCGGGCGGGGCGGGGACAGGGGCGTATGGGGGCGGGGCGGGGGCAGGGCCTTACGCGGGTGGGGCAGGGGCGAGGCCCTATGCGGGTGGGGCAGGACCCTATGGGGGTGGTGGCACGGGATCGGGGTCGGGGTCGGTCTCAGGGGTGAGTGGGGCAGGGGCTTCGAGTGCGGGTGCCGGAGATCGCGGCGACGGCGACGGCACGTCATGGCCCGATGCGGGCGGGGCCGGCCGGTACGCGGGCGGGCACGGGGCTGACCCGTACGCCGGTGGCGCCGTCGGCGATCCGTACGCCGGGGACGGCGTGGCTGGGCGCCATGCCGGGGACGCCGGTGCCGGGCACTATGCCCGTGGCGCCGGGACTTCGCCCTATGCGGGTCAAGGTGGGTCTTCGCGGGCCGGGCAGGGTGGGCCTTCGGCCTCCGGGGCGGGACATGGCGGGGCCTCTGGTGCGGGGCCGAGCGGGTCGCCGGCCTCTGGCGCGGGGCCGGGTGGCGGTTCCGGTGCTGGGTCGGGTGGAGACTCCGGGGAGGCTGGGCCGTATGTGCCGGGGGCGCCGTATCGGCCGCCGAATCCTGCGACCAATCCGTATCTGCGTGTGCCGGAGGAGTTGCGCGAGCCGGAGGACGCGCGGCCGGATGACGGGCCGGGGGCCGGGGTCTCGGACGCTCCTCCTGGAGGCGCGCGGCCGGCGTACGGCCCCTCGGCCGGGTGGGGCCGCGGCCGATCGCCCGAAGAGGCCTCGCGGGGGCAGTCGCCGTCCTCCGTGGAAGAGTCCTGGCGGCCGGGCCAGGAGGCTCAGCCGACCGAGGGGGCCTGGTGGCCGGGGGCGGGCGCCGTCCCCGAGCGCGGGCAGGTGCCGCGGTACGGCAGGCCGGGCGGCCGTGACGGTGAGCCGCCCGATGAGCTGCCCGGTGGGCCGCCGCCTCCCGCTGATGAGGGCCCGCCCGCCGACTCCCCCGACGAGCCGCCGCCGACCGGCGACGACATGTACGGCGCGCCCACCATGGTCCGCCCCGTCGAGCCGCCGCCTCGCGGGTCACGTGGGGCGCACCCCGGTGGCCGGAAGGCGTCCGGCCCGGACGAGGGGCCGCCGCCTCCACCTCCGCCGCCCCCGCCGCCACCCCCGCCCGGCAGGCCCAAGGGGCGGAGGTGAACGGAGGCGGTACGCCGCGCTTAAGATCCACTCCATCGGCCCGACACGCAGTGTTCCCTGTCCGCCAGGCGGACCTCAGGGGCGCAAGGCACTGCGTGCCGGATACGGTGGGTACACCATGAGCGCTTCGCAGACCTCCGACGTACCCACTCTTCTCGTCAAGATCTTCGGCAAGGACACGCCGGGCATCACGGCCGGTCTCTTCGACACCCTCGCCGCCTACTCCGTCGACGTCGTCGACATCGAGCAGGTCGTCACCCGTGGCCGGATGGTGCTGTGCGCGCTCGTGACCGAGCCGCCGCGCGGGCTCGAGGGTGAACTGCGGTCGACCGTCCACAGCTGGGCGGAGTCGGTGAAGATGCAGGCGGAGATCATCTCCGGCCTCGGTGACAACCGGCCCCGCGGCCTCGGCCGTTCCCTGGTCACGGTGCTCGGACATCCGCTCACCGCGGAGGCGACCTCCGCGATCGCCGCCCGGATCACCAAGGCCGGCGGCAACATCGACCGTATCTTCCGGCTCGCCAAGTACCCCGTGACGGCTGTGGAGTTCGCGGTGTCCGGGGTCGAGACCGAGCCGCTGCGCACCGCTCTGGTGACCGATGCCTCGGCACTCGGCATCGACGTCGCCGTCGTCGCGGCCGGGCTGCACCGGCGTGCTCAGCGTCTCGTCGTCATGGACGTGGACTCCACACTCATCCAGGACGAGGTCATCGAGCTCTTCGCGGCACACGCCGGCTGCGAGGACAAGGTCGCCGAGGTGACGGCGGCCGCGATGCGCGGGGAGCTGGACTTCGAGCAGTCGCTGCACGCGCGTGTGGCCCTGCTGGAGGGGCTGGACGCGTCCGTGGTCGAGAAGGTGCGCAGCGAGGTGCGCCTGACGCCCGGCGCGCGCACGCTGATCCGCACCCTCAAGCGCCTCGGCTACCAAGTGGGCGTCGTCTCCGGCGGGTTCACCCAGGTCACCGACGATCTGAAGGAGCGGCTGGGGCTGGACTTCGCCCAGGCCAACACCCTGGAGATCGTCGACGGCAGGCTGACCGGGCGGGTCACCGGCGAGATCGTGGACCGGGCCGGCAAGGCGCGGCTGCTGCGGCGGTTCGCCGCAGAGGCGGGGGTACCGCTGTCGCAGACCGTGGCGATCGGTGACGGTGCCAATGACCTGGACATGCTGAACGCGGCCGGTCTCGGCGTCGCCTTCAACGCCAAGCCGGTGGTGCGGGAGGCCGCGCACACCGCGGTGAACGTGCCGTTCCTGGACACCGTCCTGTATCTGCTGGGCGTGACCCGCGAAGAGGTCGAGGCGGCGGACACGCACGACGAGCTGCTCTGAGCGAGCGCGTCGGAAGAACCCGACGGGGCCCGGCACCGTGAGGGTGCCGGGCCCCTGCCGTCAGGCCGGTCGGCCCCGTGAGGCCTCGGTGGGGATCATTCGGTGGGTGCCCAGTAGTCGAGGAGGGTGGTCACACCCGGCTCCAGGCTCTTCCAGGCGCCGGTGAAGGACAGGACCGCGAAGGCGGCGGCCGGGAAGCCGCGGCGGCTCATCCGCTCGCGGGCGTCGCCCTCGGCCGAGCCCGTCAGGATCTCGGCGAGACCCTGCACACCGGGGTTGTGCCCGACGAGGATGACGTTCTGCGCGTCGTCCGGGGTCTCGTTGAGCACGGCGATGAGCTCGCCGGGAGAGGCTTCGTAGACCCGCTCCTCGTAGACGGTTTTCGGCCGGTGCGCGAGTTCGTGGACGGCGAGCTTCCACGTCTCGCGGGTCCGGATCGCGGTGGAGCACAGGGCCAGATCGAGGGTGATGTCGGTGTCGGCCAGCTTCCGCCCCGCCACGGCCGCGTCCATGCGGCCCCGGTCGGCGAGCGGTCGCTCATGGTCGGACACCTGTGGCCAGTCGGCTTTCGCATGCCGGAAAAGGACAATCCTGCGGGGTTCTGCGACGCTCATGGAACCCAGCTTCGCATGAAACAGGCCACGCGGCGCAGGGAGTTGACATGCGGCTTCAGGGCTGCGTACCGATCACCGCGGGCCGGTCCGGCCGGTCCCGGAAATCAGTGCCACCGGGCTGCTCAGCGGCCCGCCAGCTGCTGGATGCGCTCGACGAGGTGCGTGATCGCCGGGTCGCCCGCGGCGGCCTGCGCGTCGGAGGGGTTGAGTATCAGCGCGAGCAGGGTGATGAAGGCGAGTGTCGGCAGGGCGAGGGCCCACCAGGGCAGCCGGATGTCGGCGCGCCCCCGGGTCGCCGGGTGGGGCGGGGTGTGCGTTGGGGCCGACATGGGTGCCTCCGCGTCTCTCCGAGTGGACCGGTGGTCCGCTCGCTCGCGGCCACATCTCGAAGGTACGGATTCGGCGGCCCCCAACCCATCCGGTGATCCACCCAGTTGACCCTGAGACCCACCCCCTAGGGGACCGGGGGATAACCCCACCCTCGCCCGTGCGGCGAAGGGCTCACCGGCTCACGGCGAGGCGATCGTGGCGATGACGGCGATGATCACGAAGATGGCGAGGAACGAGCCGAAGACGAGCAGCATCTTCTTCTGGCCGTTCTGCGGATTCGGGTCGAGCACTGGCATACGGCAAGTCTCGCACCCCCGTCCGTCACCGGCCCCGTGGGGGTGGGGTCAGCGGGCGGCCTCGTCCTCCACCGTGCGGTTGCGTCCGGCGAGAACGCCGACCACCATCTGCGGGACCATCAGGCCGGTCATGAGGGCGATCGGCAGCCCCCAGCCGCCGCTGTGCTGGTAGAGCACGCCCACGAGGAGCGGCCCGGGGATGGAGATGAGGTAGCCGGTGCTCTGTGCGAAGGCGGACAGCTGGGCCACGCCCGCGCCGGTCCTGGCGCGCATCCCGACCATGGTGAGGGCGAGCGGGAAGGCGCAGTTGGAGACGCCGAGGAGCAGCGCCCACGCCCAGGCCCCGGCGGCCGGCGCGAGGTAGAGGCCCGCGTAGCCCACGAGGCCGCAGAGGCCGAGCACGAGCACGATCGGGCCCTGGTGCGGCAGCCGGGTGGCCACGCGCGGGATGACGAAGGCGAGCGGGACGCCCATCACCATGGTGACGGCCAGCAGCAGTCCCGCGGTGCTCGCGGGCACGCCCGCGTCCCGGAAGATCTGCGGCATCCAGCCCATCGTGATGTAGGCGGCGGTGGCCTGGAGCCCGAAGAAGACGGCGAGCGCCCAGGCGGTGCGGCTGCGGGTGATCCGCGGGGCGGGCTGCTCCCCACGCGCGGACGCCTGCCCGGCGGAGGCCGCGCCCTCGGGCCGACCGCCGCCCTCCTGTCGTACGCCGTCATCCTGTCGTGCGCCGTCCCGCTGCCGTACGAACGCGAGCCACGGCAGTACGGCGACGGCGGCCGGCACGGCCCACACCGCGAGACCGGTCTGCCAGCTGCCGCCCAGCAGGTCGGTGGCCGGCACGGTGGCCGCGGCGGCCACCGACGTGCCGAGGGCGAGGGCCATCGAGTACAGGCCGGTCATGGAGCCGACCCGGTCGGGGAACCAGCGCTTGACGATGACCGGCATCAGGACGTTGCTGACGGCGATGCCCATGAGCGCGAGGGCGCTGGCGGCCAGGAACCCGGCGGTGCCGCCCACGTACGGCCGGATCAGCAGGCCCGCGGTGATGGCTGCCATGCCCGCGCACACCACCGCGCCCGAGCCGAAGCGGCGGGCGAGGCGCGGGGCCATGACGCCGAAGACGGCGAAGCAGAGCGGAGGCACGGAGGTGAGGAGCCCGGCGACGCTGCCGCTCATGCCGAGTCCGTCGCGGACCTCCTCCAGGAGGGCGCCGAGGCTGGTGATGGCGGGGCGGAGGTTGACGGCGGCCAGCACGATGCCGAGCACGAGCAGCCGGGTCGTCCACGCGCGCGTGGGCGGTTTCGGGGACTCGCTCGCCACGGAGCTCGCCACGGAGCTCGCCACGGAGCTCGCCACGGAGTTCGCCGCTGAGCTCCGTATGTGCCGGGACGTGGTCGTACGGGTTTCCTCGCTTGCCATGACACCCATCATAGAATCATGGGATGATTGGTTGTCCATCCCCCGGTCGCCTTCGGGCGCCCGTCCCGTGCGAAGGTGTGCCATGCCTCTGAGCCACCCCCGTCGCTCGGCGCTGTCCGAGCAGGTCATCGCCGCGCTGCGGCAGCAGATCACCTCCGGTGAGTGGCCGGTCGGGGCGCGCATCCCGACGGAACCGGAGCTGGTCGAGCAGCTCGGGGTGGCCCGCAACACGGTCCGGGAGGCCGTCCGCGCGCTCGCGCACAACGGCCTGCTGGACATCCGCCAGGGCTCCGGCACCTACGTCGTGGCGACCAGCGAGCTGGCCGGTGTGATGCACCGCAGGTTCGCCGACGCCGATCCCCGGCACATCGCCGAGCTCCGCTCCACGCTGGAGTCGGCCGCGGCGAAGCTGGCGGCCCAGCGGCGTACCGAGAGGGACCTCAAGCAGCTCGACGCGCTCCTCGTGCGCCGTGAGGAGGCCTGGGAGGCCCGCGACAAGGAAGCCTTCGTCATGGCGGACGCGACGTTCCACCTCGCGGTGGTGTCCGCGTCGCGCAACGACGTGATGACGGCGATGTACGCGGACCTCGGCGAGGTGCTGCGGGACTGGCTGCGCGACGACGTCGGCGAGGAGATGACGCCGGAGACGCATCTGGACCACTCGGGGCTGGTGGACGCGATCCGCGCGGGCGACGCGGAGGCCGCCGCGGCGCAGGCGGCGAGCTATCCCTTCCAGTGCCGGCCGGGGCTGTTCAGCGCTGCCGGCGACTGACCGTCACCGCTTGTGGTGGCTGACCCACACCGAGCGGACTTCCTTCCAGCAGCGGCCGTCGAGCCGTACGGTCTGCGCGGGCCCGGCCTCCACGGGGGCGCCGTCGCTGTCCACGTCCCACCAGCGGTCGCACTCGATGTGCAGCCGGACGTGGTCGACGTCGGGATAGGGGTTGTGGCAGTAGGCGGTCACCCGGGAGCCGATGACCTTGCTGTAGCACGCGGCGCCGAACAGGTCCGGTGCCGTGTCCTCGCGCGCGTGGGGCGACGCTTCGTGCGGCAGGGACAGCAGCAGAACGGCTGCGACGGCCATCGGGGCCAGGCTGCGGGACAGGCGCACAAGGGGACCTCCTCGGCCGTGCTGGGGAGGGAAGCGGTGAACGCGTAATCCAGAGTGCCCAGTTGTGCCGCTCCCCCGCCCGGCCGGATGGGCCGAACGGGTGAGGGCCCGCGTTCCGGGGAACGCGGGCCCTCACCGTGGGAGTGTCAGGCGCCGATGGCGTGCAGACCGCCGTCGACGTGGACGATCTCGCCGGTGGTCTTCGGGAACCAGTCGCTCAGCAGGGCGACGACGCCCTTTCCGGCCGGCTCCGGGTCCTCCAGCTTCCACTCCAGCGGGGAGCGGCTGTCCCACACGGCCGCCAGCTCGGAGAAGCCCGGGATGGACTTCGCCGCCATGGAGCCGATCGGACCCGCCGAGATCAGGTTGCAGCGGATGTCGTGCTTGCCCAGGTCACGGGCCATGTAGCGGTTGGTGGCCTCCAGGGCGGCCTTGGCCGGGCCCATCCAGTCGTACTGCGGCCACGCGAACTGCGCGTCGAAGGTGAGTCCGACGACGGAGCCGCCCTCGGTCATCAGCGGCAGCAGCGCCATGGTCAGCGACTTCAGGGAGAAGGCGGAGACATGCATGGCGGTGGCCACGGACTCGAAGGGCGTGTTCAGGAAGTTGCCGCCGAGCGCGTCCTGCGGGGCGAAGCCGATGGAGTGCACGACACCGTCGAGCTTGTCGCCCAGGTGCTCACGGACCTGGCCCTCCAGGCGGGCGAGGTGCTCGTCGTTGGAGACGTCGAGCTCCAGGACCTTGACCTTCTCCGGCTGGGGGAGCTTCTTCGCGATGCGCTCGGTGAGGGTCGGCCGCGGCCACGCGGTGAGGATGATCTCCGCGCCCTGCTCCTGGGCCAGCTTGGCGGTGTGGAAGGCGATGGAGGACTCCATCAGCACACCGGTGATGAGGATCTTCTTGCCCTCGAGGATTCCAGTCGTGTTCGTCATCGTGCTCAGTGACCCATTCCCAGTCCGCCGTCAACCGGGATGACGGCTCCAGTGATGTACGAGGCGTCGTCGGAGGCGAGGAACCGCACCGTCGCGGCGACTTCCTCCGGCTGCGCGTAACGGCCGAGCGGCACGGCCTGCACGATGTTCGCGCGCTGCTCGTCGGTGAGCACCTTGGTCATGTCGGTGTCGACGAAACCGGGGGCGACGACGTTGAACGTGATGTTGCGCGAGCCGAGCTCACGCGCGAGCGAGCGCGCGAAGCCGACCAGGGCGGCCTTGGAGGCCGAGTAGTTGGCCTGGCCGGGCCCGCCGTACAGTCCGACGACCGACGAGATCAGGACGACGCGGCCCTTCTTGGCGCGCAGCATGCCGCGGTTGGCGCGCTTGACGACGCGGAAGGTGCCGGTGAGGTTGGTGTCGAGGACGGACGTGAAGTCCTCCTCGGACATCCGCATCAGGAGCGTGTCCTTGGTGATGCCGGCGTTGGCGACCAGGACCTCGACGGGACCGTGCTCGGCCTCGATCTCCTTGTAGGCCTGCTCCACCTGCTCGGTGTCGGTGATGTCGCACTTGACGGCCAGGAAGCCGGCCGGTGGCTCACCCGAGCGGTACGTGATCGCGACCTTGTCGCCGGCGTCGGCGAAAGCGCGGGCGATGGCGAGGCCGATGCCCCGGTTGCCTCCGGTGACGAGAACCGAGCGGCTCAACGGATCACCCTTTCGATAGCGGTATGAATACCCGCCCGAACACCTGGATGACAGGCGGCTTCCTCGAAAACCTATCGGTCCCCGACGTCCGGCGGACAATCGGGCACCGACAGTGGCGAAGGGGACTCGCTGTCGGGTCTCTACAGAAGGACGCGCGGTGCGGACGGAAACGTATGGTCCCTGGACCCGCCCACGCGACATGATCGGGGTCCACAGGTCACGACAGCAGGGAGATACCTCGGTGCCTCATACCATCGACGAAGCCTTCACAGCGCTTCCGCTACGCGCCCTCGCCGACGCCGCGCTGGCACGCGCGCGTGCGCTCGGTGCCGAGCACGCGGACTTCCGGTTCGAGCGGGTGCGCAGCGCGTCCTGGCGGCTGCGGGACGCCAAGCCCGCCGGGTCGTCGGACACCACCGACCTCGGGTACGCGGTGCGGGTCGTGCACGGTGGGACCTGGGGATTCGCGTCCGGCGTGGATCTGAGCATGGATGCGGCGGCCCGGGTGGCCTCGCAGGCCGTGGCCATGGCGAAGCTGTCCGCCCAGGTGATCAAGGCGGCCGGCTCCGAGGAGCGGGTGGAGCTGGCCGACGAGCCGGTGCATGCCGAGAAGACGTGGATCTCGTCGTACGAGATCGATCCGTTCACCGTGCCCGACGAGGAGAAGGCGGGGCTGCTCGCGGAGTGGAGCGCGCGGCTGCTGGGGGCGAACGGGGTCAACCATGTCGACGCCTCGCTGCTCACCGTCCATGAGAACAAGTTCTACGCCGACACCGCCGGGACCGTGACCACGCAGCAGCGGGTGCGGCTGCATCCGGCGCTGACCGCCGTGTCGGTCGACGAGTCGAGCGGCGAGTTCGACTCGATGCGCACCATCGCGCCGCCGGTCGGCCGCGGCTGGGAGTACCTGACGGGCACCGGCTGGGACTGGGAGTCGGAGCTCGACCGGATTCCGGAGCTGCTCGCCGAGAAGATGCGGGCGCCCAGTGTCGAGTCCGGGGTGTACGACCTCGTCGTCGACCCGTCCAACCTGTGGCTGACCATCCACGAGTCCATCGGCCACGCCACCGAACTGGACCGCGCCCTCGGCTACGAGGCCGCCTACGCCGGCACCTCCTTCGCCACCTTCGACCAGCTCGGCAAGTTGCGCTACGGCTCCGATCTGATGAACGTCACCGGTGACCGCACCGCCGAGCACGGCCTGGCGACCATCGGCTACGACGACGAGGGCGTCGCGGGCCAGTCCTGGGACCTGGTGAAGGACGGCACACTCGTCGGCTACCAGCTGGACCGGCGGATCGCGAAGCTGACCGGCTTCGAGCGCTCCAACGGATGCGCGTTCGCCGACTCCCCCGGCCATGTGCCCGTCCAGCGCATGGCCAACGTGTCCCTGCGGCCCGACCCGGCCGGGATGTCGACCGAGGACCTGATCGGCGGGGTCGACCGCGGCATCTACGTCGTCGGCGACCGCTCCTGGTCCATCGACATGCAGCGCTACAACTTCCAGTTCACCGGCCAGCGCTTCTTCAGGATCGAGAACGGTCGGATCACCGGCCAGCTGCGGGACGTGGCCTACCAGGCGACCACCACCGACTTCTGGGGCTCGATGGCGGCCGTCGGCGGCCCGCAGACCTATGTCCTCGGGGGCGCCTTCAACTGCGGCAAGGCCCAGCCGGGCCAGGTGGCCGCGGTGTCGCACGGCTGCCCGTCGGCCCTCTTCAAGGGCGTCAACATTCTCAACACCACGCAGGAGGCCGGTCGATGAGCGCCCGCAGCAACAAGCCGCACGAGATCGTCGAGCGCGCCCTGGAGCTGTCGCGCGCCGACGGCTGTGTCGTCATCGCCGACGAGCAGTCCACGGCGAACCTGCGCTGGGCCGGCAACGCGCTCACCACCAACGGCGTCACGCGCGGGCGCACGCTCACCGTGATCGCGACCGTCGACGGCAAGGAGGGCACCGCCTCGGGCGTCGTCTCCCGGGCCGCCGTCACCGTGGACGAGCTGGAGCCCCTGGTGCGGGCCGCCGAGGCCGCCGCGCGCGGCGCCGCGCCCGCCGAGGACGCGCAGCCACTGGTCAGGGACGTCCCCGCGTCCCCCGACTTCACGGACGCACCCGCCGAGACGTCCTCCGCCGTCTTCGCGGACTTCGCTCCGGCGCTCGGCGAGTCCTTCGCACGCGCGCGTGCGGGCGGCCGCGAGCTGTACGGCTTCGCCAACCACGAGCTGGTCTCCAGCTATCTCGGTACGTCGACGGGTCTGCGCCTGCGGCACGACCAGCCCAACGGCACCCTTGAGCTGAACGCCAAGTCCCCGGACCGTACGCGTTCGGCGTGGGCGGGCCGCTCCACCCGGGACTTCAAGGACGTCGACCCGGCCGCAATGGACGCCGAACTCGCCGTACGCCTGGGCTGGGCCGAGCGCAAGCACGATCTGCCCGCCGGACGGTACGAGACGCTGCTGCCGCCGACCGCCGTGGCGGACCTGCTCATTTACCAGATGTGGTCGGCGTCGGGCCGGGACGCGGCCGAGGGCCGAACCGTGTTCTCCAAGCCCGGCGGCGGCACCCGGCTCGGCGACCGGCTCACCGAGCTGCCGCTGACGCTGCGCAGCGACCCGAACGAGCCGGGTCTGGAGTCCGCGCCGTTCGTGCTCGCGCACTCCTCCGGGGGTGACTCGTCGGTGTTCGACAACGGGCTGCCGCTGACGTCCACCGAGTGGATGCGCGAGGGCGAGCTGAGCAGTCTGCTCACCAGCCGGCACAGCGCCGGGCTGACCGGACTGCCGGTGGCGCCGGGCATCGACAACCTGATCCTCGACGGCGGTGCGGACCGCTCCCTGGAGGAGATGGTCGCGAACACCGCGCGCGGGCTGCTGCTGACCTGCCTCTGGTACATCCGCGAGGTCGACCCGGCGACCCTGCTGCTGACGGGTCTGACCCGGGACGGCGTCTATCTCGTCGAGAACGGCGAGGTGACCGGCGAGGTCAACAACTTCCGGTTCAACGAGTCGCCGGTGGATCTGCTGGGCCGGGCCACCGAGGCCGGGCGCACCGAAAAGACGCTGCCGAGGGAGTGGAGCGACTGGTTCACTAGGGCTGCGATGCCGGCCCTGCGGGTGCCGGACTTCAATATGAGCTCTGTCAGTCGGGGCGTATAACCTCGTAGCCGGTGGTCACCCGGCCGCCTGAAGATCATCAAGGAGACGCGAGAACCGTGACGGACATCGTCGACGAGCTGAAGTGGCGTGGGCTGTGGGCCCTGTCCACTGACGAGGACGCTTTGCGCAAGGCGCTCGCGGACGGTCCGGTCACGTTCTATTGCGGCTTCGACCCGACCGCCGCCAGCCTCCACGTCGGTCACCTGGTGCAGGTCCTCACCATGCGCCGGCTCCAGCAGGCGGGACTGCGCCCGCTGGCCCTGGTGGGCGGCGCCACCGGCCAGATCGGCGACCCGCGCCCCACGGCGGAGCGGACGCTGAACGACCCGGAGACGGTCGCGAACTGGGTGACCCGGCTGCGCTCGCAGATCGAGCCCTTCCTGGCCTTCGAGGGCGACAACGCCGCGGTGATGGTCAACAACCTGGACTGGACGGCCGGGATGTCGGCCATCGAGTTCCTGCGGGACATCGGCAAGCACTTCCGCGTCAACAAGATGCTCACCAAGGACTCCGTCGCCCGCCGCCTGGAGTCCCAGGAGGGGATCAGCTACACGGAGTTCAGCTACCAGCTGCTCCAGGGCATGGACTTCCTGGAGCTGTACCGACGCTACGGCTGCACGCTTCAGCAGGGCGGCAGCGACCAGTGGGGCAACCTCACGGCGGGTCTGGACCTGATCCACCGGCTGGAGCCCGACGCTCAGGCGCACTGTCTGGCGACGCCGCTGATGGTGAAGGCGGACGGCACCAAGTTCGGCAAGACCGAGGGCGGCGCCATCTGGCTCGACCCCGAGATGACGACGCCGTACGCGTTTTACCAGTTCTGGCTGAACGTGGACGACCGGGACATCTCGACGTACCTGCGCATCCTGTCCTTCAGGTCCCGTGCGGAGCTGGAAGAGCTGGAGAAGCAGACCGAGGAGCGGCCCCAGGCCCGTGCCGCCCAGCGTGCGCTGGCCGAGGAGCTGACGACGCTGGTGCACGGCGCCGATCAGACGGCTGCCGTGATCGCCGCGTCCAAGGCCCTCTTCGGCCAGGGCGAGCTGGCGGACCTCGACGAGAGGACGCTGGCGGCGGCCCTGTCCGAGGTGCCGCATGTCCAGGTCGGCGAGCTCGGTCCCGTCGTCGACCTGTTCGCCGAGGTGGGTCTCGTGGCCAGCAAGTCGGCGGCGCGGCGCACCGTGAAGGAGGGCGGGGCCTACGTGAACAACGTCAAGGTCGCGGCGGAGGACTCCGTCCCGGCCAAGGAGGACCTGCTGCACGGGCGGTGGCTGGTCCTGCGGCGTGGGAAGAAGAACCTTGCCGCCGTTGAGGTCATTGGCGCGTAGAACGCCTGAAGGGGGCGCGGGTTCCCCGCGCCCCCTTCAGGCGTTCAGGCTCAGGCTCGTTGTTTCCTCTTGCCCAGCGTCGCCATGTACAGCATGTCGCCGACGCCCACGATGATGATCGCGGCGATCAGCTGGAACGCGTGGCGGGTCCAGTCGATGCCGGAGGTGGCGTCGACGCCGGCCCACCGCGCGATCGCGTTGCCGACGATGGCGCCCAGCATGCCGAAGATGGTCGTCAGCCAGAGCGGACTGTGCTGCTTGCCCGGGATGATCGCCTTCGCGATCAGGCCCAGCACGAATCCCACGATGATCGCCCACAACCAGCCCATGGCTGCCTCCTCGTACGGCTCTACGTGAGCATTACGGCCAGTGTCGGCCCATGTGCCCTACGACGCATGTCGAGTCGGCCGTACGTGCGAAGGCGCAGTGCGGTCGCCCTGTCGGGAGGTGCCCCGGTCTCGTAGGCGGCGGAGGCGCGGCGTAACGTAAGAGGTGTCCGGGTCCGGTTCTCGTACCGGGCGCGGAGTGGGAACGGGCCGGGCGAGTCCGATGCGGGCGGATGGTGGAATCTGATGCGGAAGCAGCATGCGGGCGGCGGCGCTCAGGTGTTCCGGATCACCGGAGCCCGTACGGGCCTTCAGGAGGACGTACGCGGTCGGCAGCGCCGGTATGTGATCTCCATGTCGGTGCGCACGCTGTCGGTGATCCTCGCGGCCACACTCTGGAACGTCGAACGGCACGTCGCGATCGTCGCGCTGGTGCTGGGAGTGCTGCTCCCCTATGTCGCGGTGGTGATCGCGAACGCCGGCCGGGAGAACGCGCCGGGGCTTCCGTCGACGTTCGTGGCCACTCCGGTTCGGCCGATGATCTCTCCGCCGCGGGCTCAGGAGCCCTTCGCGGAATCCTTCCCGGAGGACGCCGCGGACGGCTCGGCGCAGGGTGTGCGGAGCGAGCCTCACGAGCGGAAGTGACGCTCGGCGGAGGGGTCGCAACCGGACGTCACCTCCGGACGGAGCTCAAGAAAAGCTCAGATCAATCATGTTGTTCCAGTGCCGGGCGACGGGTTACCCGTGACATACTTCCTACGCGCTCCGCATCCCCCGTCGGAGCGACAGACCGACGCCGGGCAGCTCCCCCCGTGGCTGCTCGGCGTCGCCTTGTTCAGCGCACTTTGTGAGACGGACCAGTGAGTGAAGAGACCGCGCCGATCTGTTCGGCGAAGGGCTGCCGGGTCGACGCGGTGTGGGTGCTCGCGTGGAACAACCCGAAGCTGCACACGCCGGAGCGCAGGAAGACCTGGCTGGCGTGCGAGGAGCATCGGGAGCATCTGTCCCAGTTCCTGGGAGTGCGGGGGTTCTTGAAGGACGTGGTCCTTCTGAAGGAGTGGGAAGCCCCCGAAGGCGCCTAAGGGCGCCCAGGGCCTGTCCGGACCTAGCCGCCGATGGCGGACATCGGTCGGTCCGGCTGCACGAACGTCGGGTCGTCCAGGCCCGCTCCCGCCTTCTTGCCCCACATCGCCTCGCGCCAGATGCGCGCTATCTCCTCGTCCGGGGCCCCCGAGCGCAGGGCCGCGCGCAGGTCGGTCTCTTCCTGGGCGAACAGGCAGGTGCGGACCTGGCCGTCGGCGGTCAGGCGGGTGCGGTCGCAGGCCGCGCAGAACGGGCGGGTGACGGAGGCGATGACGCCCACCACATGGGGGCCGCCATCGACGATCCAGCGCTCCGCCGGTGCCGAGCCGCGCTTCTCCGAGCCCTCTTCCGTCAGCTCGAAGCGGGTGCGCAGCGAGGTGAGGATGTCGCCCGCGGTGATCATGCCGTCGCGCTTCCAGCCGTGCTGGGCGTCCAGGGGCATCTGCTCGATGAACCGCAGTTCGTAGTCGTGCTCGACGGCCCAGGCGAGGAGGTCGGGGGCCTCGCCCTCGTTGAGACCGGGCATCAGGACCGAGTTGACCTTGACCGGGGTCAGGCCCGCCTCGCGGGCGGCGTACAGGCCCTCGATGACGTCCTTGTGGCGGTCCCGGCGGGTCAGGGTCTTGAAGACGTCCGGGCGCAGGGTGTCGAGGGAGACGTTGACCCGGTCCAGGCCCGCGGCCTTGAGGGCCGTCGCGGTGCGCTTGAGGCCGATGCCGTTGGTGGTCAGCGACATCTGGGGGCGGGGGTCCAGGGCCGCGACGCGCTCGACGATGCCGACCAGGCCGGGGCGCAGCAGGGGCTCGCCCCCGGTGAAGCGGACTTCCTCGATGCCGAGGGAGGTGACGGCGATGTCGATCAGCCGGACGATCTCGTCGTCCGTGAGGAGGTCGGGCTTGGCCAGCCACTGCAAGCCCTCTTCGGGCATGCAGTACGTACAGCGCAGATTGCACCGGTCGGTCAGCGACACACGCAGGTCGGTGGCCTGTCGGCCGTAGGTGTCGATGAGCACGTGGGCCCCCTCCCTCGTTGCAAGCACTCGTCTTTCGTCACCTGCGAGCCTACGTGACGGCACCGACATCGACAGGTCCCGATCCCACGAGGTAAGACACGGCCGCGTCGTAGGTCCCTACGACGCGGCCGCTCAGTGGATCGTCCCAGGGGACTAGTGCGCGCCGGTGCCGGTCAGGGACCGGACCTCCAGCTCCGCGTACTTGCCGGCGTCGGGCTCCTCCTTGGAGACCATGGTGCCGAGCCAGCCCATGAGGAAGCCGAACGGGATGGAGATGATGCCCGGGTTCTTCAGCGGGAAGTACGCGAAGTCGACGTCGGGGAACATCGCCTTCGGGTCGCCGGAGACCACCGGGGAGAACAGCACCAGGCCGACGGCGACGATCAGGCCGCCGTAGATCGACCAGAGGGCGCCCTGGGTGGTGAACCGCTTCCAGAAGAGGCTGTAGAGGATGGTCGGCAGGTTCGCGGACGCGGCGACCGCGAAGGCCAGCGCGACCAGGCCGGCCACGTTGAGGTCGCGGGCGAGGGCACCCAGGCCGATCGCGACGGCGCCGATGAAGACGGTCGCCCAGCGGGCCGCGCGGACCTCCTCCTTGCCGGACGCCTGGCCCTTGCGGATGACGTTGGCGTAGATGTCGTGCGCGAAGGAGGACGACGAGGCCAGGGTCAGACCGGCGACCACCGCGAGGATCGTCGCGAAGGCCACCGCCGAGATCGTCGCCAGCAGGATCGCGCCCCACGCCGAGTCGACGCCGCCGAGGTGCAGGGCGAGCAGGGGTGCGGCGGTGTTGCCGGACGGGTTGGAGTCGGTGATCTCCTTCTGGTCGATCAGCGCGGCGGCGCCGAAGCCGAGCGCGATCGTCATCAGGTAGAAGCCGCCGATGATGCCGATGGCCCAGTTCACGGACTTACGGGCGGCCTTGGCGTTGGGCACCGTGTAGAAGCGGATCAGGATGTGCGGCAGGCCCGCGGTGCCGAGGACCAGGGCGATGCCGAGCGAGATGAAGTCCAGCTTGGAGGTGCCGGTGGCGCCGTACTGGAGGCCGGGTTCCAGGAAGGCGGAGCCCTTGCCGCTGTTCTCGGCTGCCGTGCCCAGCAGGTCGGAGATGTTGAAGTTGAACTTCAGCAGCACCAGGAAGGTGATCAGGATGGTGCCGCTGATGAGCAGCACGGCCTTGACCATCTGGACCCAGGTGGTGCCCTTCATGCCGCCGATGGAGACGTACACGATCATCAGGACGCCGACGAGGGCGACGATGGCGACCTTGCCGGCGTCGGAGGTGATGCCGAGCAGCAGCGAGACGAGGACGCCCGCGCCGGCCATCTGCGCCAGCAGGTAGAAGATCGAGACGACGATCGTGGAGGTGCCGGCCGCGGTACGGACCGGGCGCTGACGCATGCGGTACGCGAGGACGTCGCCCATGGTGTAGCGGCCGGAGTTGCGCAGCGGCTCGGCGACCAGGAGCAGGGCGACCAGCCAGGCGACCAGGAAGCCGATGGAGTACAGGAAGCCGTCGTAGCCGAACAGGGCGATGGCACCGGCGATGCCGAGGAAGGACGCGGCCGACATGTAGTCGCCGGAGACCGCGAGGCCGTTCTGGAAGGCGCTGAACTGGCGTCCGCCGGCGTAGAAGTCGGCGGCGTCCTTGGTCTGGCGGCCGGCCCAGATGGTGATGACGAGGGTCGCGAGGACGAAGACGGCGAACAGGCTGATGATCAGCGGCCGGTGCTCGCTGGCCTCGCCGGCCGCCAGGACACTCTGCTGCGCGATGCTCATGCGCCGCCCTCCATCCGGGACTTGATCGCCTCGGCCTTGGGGTCGAGCTTCGCGGCGGCGTGCCGCGAGTACCACCAGGCGATGAGGAACGTGGTGAGGAACTGGGCGATGCCGAACACGAAGGCGACGTTGATGTTGCCGAAGAGCTTGGTGCCCATGAAGTCGCCGGCGTAGTTGGACAGCAGGACGTACAGCAGGTACCAGGCGATGAAGGCGACGGTCAGCGGGAAGGCGAAGTTGCGGTAGGAGCGGCGCAGTTCACCGAACTCCGCGCTCTGCTGCACCTCGGTGAACTCCTCGGTGCTGGGGAGTTGGTGTTGCTCTGTCGAGGGGGGCGGTGCGTCGGTAGCCACGGAGTCTCCTCGCGTTGCGGGCGCTGTTGCCACGGCGGACGGGGGCTGATCGGGGGTGGGGGACGGGTTCGGTACGACGGACATGGGCGGCTCTGTTCCTCGCGGTTCGTCAGGGGGCTCGATCGTGCTCGTGCTCCCTGCCCAAGGTCACGGCGGCACGCGAGGACCGGTTCAACTGGGTTTGCTTCTTCTTGAAGTCATCCGGGGAAGGTCATTGCTGGCCAGCGACTTCGGGAGATAGCTTCGGGCCTGCACCACCCGTCATGTACCTGCCCGAGCACCACCTGTGTCTCGGGCGGTTTCGTTTCCGGATGATGTGGAGACCCCATGTCCCGTCTGCGTTCCAGACGTCGGCTCGCTCTCGCCGTACCTGTCGTGCTCTCGCTGACCGCCTCGCTCGGCTTCCTGCCGGCGGCCGCGTCGGCCGCCCCCTTCGCGGAGTCCACCGCGCAGACAGCGGACGCACCGAATCTGTCGTACGTCGTCAACACCAAGGTGGACCGTCACACGATCGCGTCCGTCAAGAAGGCCGTCGCCGCGGCCGGCGGCACCGTCGTCATCACGTACGACAAGATCGGTGTGATCGTCGTCCACTCGGCCAACCCCGACTTCGGCGCCCAGATACGGAAGGTGCGCGGCGTGCAGTCGGCGGGCGCGACCCGTACCTCGCCGCTGACCCCGGCCGGGACGACGGACGAGGGCGCGGCGCAGCTGCTCACCAAGGAGCAGGCCGAGAAGGTCGAGCAGGCCTCGGCCGCCGACGCGGCGAGCGAGCCCCTCGAGGCCGACCAGTGGGACCTGCGCGCGATCGGCGCCGACAAGGCGGCGCAGATCAACCCCGGCAGCAGGAAGGTGACGGTCGCCGTCATCGACACCGGTGTGGACGACACCCACCCGGACATCGCGCCGAACTTCTCCGCCTCCCAGTCCGCCAACTGCGACGGCGGTGTCCCGAACACCGCCGAGGGCGCCTGGCGGCCGTACACCGCGGAGGACTACCACGGCACCCACGTGGCCGGTGAGATCGCCGCCGCCCGCAACGGCATCGGTGTCGCCGGTGTCGCGCCGGGTGTGAAGGTCGCGGCCATCAACGTGACCGACCCGAGCAACGGCCTCTTCTACCCGGAGAGCGTCGTCTGCGCGTTCGTGTTCGCCGCCGACCACGGCGTGGAGATCACGAACAACAGCTACTACGTTGATCCATGGCTGTACAACTGTGTGGACGACCCCGATCAGCGGGCCATTGTCGACGCGGTCAACAGGGCGTCCCTGTACGCCCAGCACAAGGGCACGCTCAACCTGGCGTCCGCGGGCAACTCCAACGACGACCTCGACTCGGACGCCCTCGTCGACGACAGCAGCCCCGACGACTCCACCCCGGTCACCCGCACCGTCGACCCGCACGAGTGCTTCGACGTGCCGACCATGCTGCCGGGTGTCGTCACGGTCAGCGCGACGGGCGTGAACAACCTCAAGTCGTACTACTCCTCGTACGGTGACGGCGTCATCGACATCGCGGCCCCCGGCGGCGACCGGCTCTACCAGATCCCGGACACCCCGTCGAAGAACGGCCGCATCCTGTCGACGATGCCGAACAATTCGTACGGCTTCCTCCAGGGCACCTCGATGGCGTCCCCGCACGCCGCGGGCGTCGCCGCGCTGCTGAAGTCGACGCATCCGTGGGCGACTCCGGCGCAGCTCCAGGCGCTGATGAAGGCGCAGGCCGACAACCCGGGCTGCCCCGCCTCCTACGACCAGGACGGCGACGGCACGCAGGACGCGACCTGCGTGGGCGGCAAGCGGGTCAACGGGTTCTACGGCTTCGGCATCGTGAACGCGCTCCGCGCGGTCAAGTAGCCCTCGTCCTCGCAAGAGACCCGCACGGTCCGCTCGTACCGCTCGTACCGCTCGTACCGCTCGTACCGCTGGCAACGCTCGTACCGCGAACGAACTGGAGATCCAGAATGACAGCGCCTCACCCGCGCTTCCGCCGCACGATGGCCGTCCCCGTCGGGATGGCCATGGCGACGGCCCTCGCTTTCCTGCCGAACGTCTCGGCGTCGGCGGCGGAGGAAGCCCCGGCCGCCGAGGCCACCGCGCTCAGCTATGTCGTCAACGTCAGCCCCGGGCACGGGCTTTCGAAGCACGTGAAGAAGGCGATAGCCGAGGCCGGCGGCACCGTTGTGACGTCGTACGACCAGATAGGCGTGGTCGTCGTCCACTCGGCGAACCCCGACTTCGCGAAGATCCTGCGCACCGTGCGCGGTGTGCAGTCGGCCGGCAACACGCGCAACGCGCCGCTGCCCGCCCAGTCGACGACCGACGTGGGCACCCCCAAGGTGATCGACGCCGACGACCTCGCGAACGTGGAGGCCGCCGAGGGACAGGACCCGCTGGAGCCCTTGCAGTGGGACCTGCCCGCCATCAAGGCGGACAAGGCGCACGAGAAGTCGCTCGGCAGCAGCAAGGTGACCGTCGCCGTGATCGACACCGGCGTCGACGACACCCACCCGGACATCGCGCCGAACTTCGACCGGGCCGCGTCGGTCAACTGCGTGACGGGCAAGCCCGACACGACCGACGGGGCGTGGCGGCCGACCACGGGCGAGAGCCCGCACGGCACGCATGTCGCCGGTGAGATAGCGGCGGCCAAGAACGGCGTCGGCATGACGGGTGTCGCGCCCGGCGTGAAGGTGTCCGGCATCAAGGTGTCCACGACGGCCGGCTACTTCTACACGGAGGCCGTGGTCTGCGGCTTCGTGTGGGCGGCCGAGCACGGTGTCGACGTCACGAACAACAGCTATTACACCGACCCCTGGTACTTCAACTGCAAGAACGACCCGGACCAGAAGGCGCTCGTCGACGCCGTCTCCCGGGCCTCGCGCTATGCGGAGAAGAAGGGCGCGGTCAACGTCGCGGCGGCCGGCAACGAGAACTACGACCTCGCGGCCGACGAGATCACCGACCCGGTCTCCCCCAACGACGGGACCCCCTCGGACCGGGTCATCGACCCCTCCGAGTGCTACGACATCCCGACCCAGCTGCCGGGTGTCGTGACGGTCGCGGCGACCGGGGCGAAGGGCATCAAGTCGTCCTTCTCCAACCACGGTCTGGGCGTCATCGACATCGCCGCTCCCGGCGGCGACTCGACCCGCTTCCAGACCCCGGCCCCGCCGGCCACCAGCGGCCTGATCCTGGGCACGCTGCCGGGCGGCGGCTGGGGCTACATGGCCGGTACGTCGATGGCCTCCCCGCACGTCGCGGGCGTGGCCGCGCTCATCAAGTCGACGCACCCCAAGGCCTCCCCGGCCCTGGTGAAGGCCCTGCTGTACGCGGAGGCCGACGCCACGCCGTGCACCGACCCGTACGACATCGACGGCGACGGCAAGGTCGACGCGGTGTGCGAGGGGTCGAAGAACCACAACGGCTTCTACGGGTGGGGCACGGCTGACGCGCTGGACGCGGTCACCAAGTAGCGGCACGCGCGCGTTAATGAAGGGGTCGGGGACCGGGTCCTCGGCCCCTTTGCGTGTGGGGGATGATCTACGCCCCGAGAAGGTCGTCGGCGAATGGAACGCCAAGGCCGCGAATCCGCGCGACCCCAAGAAGTTCCGGCGGGTGATGGAGTGCGAGACACCGATGCATGACTACCGCGGCGTCGGCGGCTCCTACGTCGCTCAGGTCGCCCTCGCCCAGGGCTGGGAGCTGCGGCCCACTGACATGCGCAAGGAGGTGCGTCTTTGGTGGTCCGCCGCCTCGTAGTACGGGAGTTGGCGCATGCCTGTGTCGGGGCGTGTGCGCAGGCCGCCGCCGAGTTGGCGGCGCTGCGGGCCGGGCTCGACGAGGTGCCCGGCGTGCGGGTGGACGACGGGGCCGTCGCCACCGCGTTCACGAGTGAACGGCATCTGTTGATCAATGGTCGGGCTCCGGTCAACTTCGCGCCCCTTTCCAGGTTCTGGCGCACCGCCGACGGGTGGGTGCGGACCCACGCCAACTACCCGCACCACCGGGAGCGGCTGCTCAAGGTCATGGGTCCGGCCGACTCCCTGGAGCCGGCGTTCGCGGAGCGGTCGTCCCTGGAGGTCGAGGAGGCCGTGTACGCGGCCGGTGGCCTCGCCGTCGCGTTGCGGACGCCCGAGGAGTGGGCGGCGCACGAGCAGGCTGTGGAGCTGGCCGAGCGGCCCCTCATCGAGCGCGAGCGGCTCGACTCCGCCCCCGCGCGCGTGCTCGCGCCGATCGACGGCGCTCCCCTGCTGCCCGCCGCCGGGCTGCGGGTCCTGGATCTGACCCGGGTCATCGCGGGCCCGGTCGCGACCCGCACGCTCGCCCTGTTCGGCGCCGACGTACTGCGGATCGATCCCCCGCACGTCCCCGAACTCCCGGACCAGCACGCCGACACCGGCTTCGGGAAGCGGTCCGCGACGCTGGACCTGGCGGCCGACCCGGGCACCTTCGAGAAGCTGCTCGCGACGGCCGACGTGGTCGTCACCGGGTACCGGCCGGGCGCCCTCGACCGGTTCGGGCTGTCACCGCGGGCGCTGGCGGAGCGGCGGCCGGGGATCGTCGTGGCGCAGCTGTCGGCGTGGGGCGCGTACGGGCCGTGGAGCGAGCGGCGGGGCTTCGACAGCCTGGTGCAGGTGGCGACCGGGATCGCGGCGGTCGAGGGGTCGATGGAGCAGCCCGGCGCGCTGCCTGCGCAGGCGCTGGACCACGGGACGGGGTATCTGCTGGCGGCGGAAGTGCTGCGGGCGGTGCGCGAGCAGTCGTACGACGGCGGCAGCCGGTGCGTGCGGCTGGCGCTGGCCCGGACGGCGCAGTGGCTCATGGAGGGGGTACGGGACGGGTCAGCCGGAGGGATCGGGGGGTACGGCGCGGCCGGGCAGGTCACACACGCTGCCTACGACGGCCCGGACGCCTGGCTCGCCGAGACCGACAGCGGTATCGGCCGGTTGCGGTACGCCCGGTCGCCGGTGTCCTTCGTGGACGGGCCGGTCGACTGGGCTCGGCCGCCCGGCCCCTGGGGCGTCGATTCCGCGCGCTGGGAGTGAGCGGCGGTCGGCCGGAAAACGTACTCGTGGGCGGAATGGCGTAACGCCAGTTGTTTTCCTTGACTTGCCCTGTTCTGTGACAGCTGGTGAAGATCCTGAGGTGACCTTGATAAGACCCGGCACCCGGGCGACCGACGCCGACGCGCCACTGCCGCGTCGGCTCGGCCCCGGTCGTGCCGTGATCGTCCTCGTTCTGGTGGCGCTCGGCGCCCTGATACCGCTGCTCGGCCCGTCCGCCGCGCTGCACGGCACCGGGGAGGCCGCGGCTCCCGGTGACGGTGGCATCGCGCTGCTGCGGTCGGTGCTGGTGGCGGCGCTGTGCGTGCCGGTGGGCGAGCTGTTCGTGCAGCGGCTGGCCCGCGCGGTGCCCGGCGCTCCCCCGGTCATGCCGCGCAGTTGGGCCGTGTACGCCGCGGGCGCCGGGTTCGTCGCCGCGCTGGGGCTGGCCTCGGTCGTGGCGACCGGGAACCTCGTGCCGCACAGCCTGGCGCAGATCGACGTCGGCGGCCTGTACGCCTCCCGGGACGGCAAGCTCGCGCTCGTCGAGGTGAACGCGTTCCTCGTGGCCGGTCTGTGTGCCCGCTCGGCCCGCCCGGCCTCCCAGGTCTGGCCGCTGGCCGCGATCGTGGTGGCGGAGGCGCTGCGGGCCCATCCCCCGACCGAGCACGAACCGCTGGTCGGGTCGGGGCTGACGCTCGTCCATCTGACCTGCGCCGCGCTCTGGGTGGGCGGGTTGCTGTACGCGCTGCGGACGCTCCGGAGGTGGGGCGCGTCGGAGGCCGGCTCGGCCCTGCTGGGCCTCTACGCGCGCGTGGCCGCCGTGCTGCTGGCCGCGATCACCGCGACCGGGCTGTGGAGCACGCTGCGCCGGATGCCGCCGGAGACGGTCCTCGACCAGCTGACGACGACCGCGTACGGGCGCGTGCTGTTCGCCAAGGTGCTGCTGGTGGCCGCGGTAGCCGGGCTCGCTCTGTCGGCGCGGCTCCGGCTGCGCCGGGCGCCCGACCCGCTGACCGCCTGCTCCCCCGCGCGGGCGGAGATCGCCGTGCTGGGCGTGGTGGTCGTGGTGTCGGCGCTGCTGACGGCGCTGCCGTTGCCGATCCGCTGGTGAAGCGCGAAGCGTGAGGCTCAGCCCGTGACCAGGACCTTCAGCGCCGTGCGCTCGTCCATGGCCTGGTAGCCGCCGGGTACGCCCTCCATGTCGACCGTCAGGTCGAAGACGGGCGACGGGTCGATGCTGCCGTCCAGGATGTCGGGCAGCAGCTCGGGGATGTACGCGCGGACGGGCGCGACGCCGCCGCGCAGCCCGATGTTCCGGTCGAACATGACGCCGAGGTCGAGGCCCGTGCCGCTGCCGTGCGGGACGCCGACCCAGCCGACGGTGCCGCCGTCGCGCGCGATGCCGACCGCCGTGCGCATGGACTGCTCGGTGCCGACGGCCTCGACGACGGCGTGGGCGCCCTGGCCGCCGGTGAGTTCACGGACGGCCTCGACGGCCGCGTCACCGCGCTCGGCGACGACGTCGGTGGCGCCGAAGCGGCGCGCGATGTCGGTGCGGGCCTCGTGGCGGCCCAGGGCGATGATCCGCTCGGCGCCCAGACGCCTGGCGGCGAGGACCGCGCACAGGCCGACGGCCCCGTCACCGACGACGGCGACCGTGGCACCCGCGCGGGCGCCGGCGCCGAGGGCGGCGTGGTGGCCGGTGCCCATGACGTCGGAGAGGGTCAGCAGGGCGGAGAGCAGGTGGTCGTCGGAGGCCGCCTCCTTGGGCAGCTGGACGAGGGTGCCGTCGGCGAAGGGCACGCGCACGGCCTCGCCCTGGCCGCCGTCGTAGCCGACGGAGCCCCAGAAGCCGCCGTGCTCGCAGGAGGTGTGCAGACCCTCGCGGCAGTGGTCGCAGACGCCGTCGGACCACATGAAGGGCGCGACGACCAGGTCTCCGCGCCGTACGGTGGCCACCTCAGAGCCCGTCTCCTCGACGATGCCGAGGAACTCGTGCCCGATCCGCTGCCCCGGCTGCCGGGTCGCCTGCCCGCGGTACGCCCACAGGTCGCTGCCGCAGATGCAGGCGCGCAGGACGCGGACCACGGCGTCGGTCGGCAGCTGCACGACCGGGTCGGGCACGTCCTCCACGCGCATGTCGAAGGGGGCGTGGATGGTGGTGGCGCGCATGGCGAGGATCCTTCTCGTCTCTGGTGGTACCCGCGCTCAGGGGGTGGTCGAGCGCACCTCACCGTACGCCGCCCCCGGTAGCCGTCGCTCGCCGAGTGTGCCGGTGACCAGGAGGGACTGCGCGGCGACATAGGTGGCCATGATCCAGAGGTCGGGGCGCGGCAGCTGGTCCCACTCGGCGACTCCGCTCGCGATGAGCGTGTCGGAGAGCACGAACAGCACACCGCCGATGCCGGCGAGACGGCCCATGCGGGCGGCGGCCAGGTATGCCATGACGGTGAGCAGGACGCTGTAGCCGGCGACGGGGATCCGCAGGTCGGCCGGCAGGTCGGGCCACAGGGACTGGACGGTGGCGGCCAGGAGGACGGTGTAGACGACGGCGAGGAAGCCGCCCCGCGCGCGTACGGTCGCCCGGTCCGTGCCGTACCTCAGGAACAGGACGATGTAGCAGACGTGCCCGGCCGCGAAAGAGGCCATCCCCGCGAGGAAGGCGGGTTCGGCGTCCAGGAGGAGCAGGGTGTCGCCGCCCCAGCCGAAGAGCAGGGCGGCGATCAGGAGGCGGGGCGCACCGCACACGGCCGCGTACACGGCCAGGAGGGGCATCAGCAGGGGCTTGGCGACGAGGTGCCCGGGGTCCCAGTCGGCGGCCAGGGAGCCGAGGTCCACGGCGGTGGTGAGGGCGAGGGCCCCGATGAGCGGACGTCTCACGCGGCCACGGTCTCCTCGGCCGGTTCCGCCGCGGGCGCCGGCTGCCATCCCGGCCCCCGCAGGACATGCCCCACGCGGTTGCGCCATCCTCGGGCCGCCTTGATGTCCTTCGCGATCGACATGTACTCGTGGGTGGCGACCTTGATCGGGTTGAACGTGTTGATGTTCTTGGTCAACCCGTAGACGGGCCGGTCGGTCTCGGCGACGAACGAGCCGAAGAGCCGGTCCCAGACGATGAGGATGCCGCCGAAGTTGCGGTCCAGGTAGCCGCCCTGGGAGGCGTGGTGGACGCGGTGGTGGGAGGGCGTGTTGAAGACGAACTCGAACCACCGGGGCAGCTTGTCGATGCGCTCGGTGTGGATCCAGAACTGGTAGACGAGGTTCGCCGAGGAGCAGAACGCGAGCGCGGCCGGATGCACTCCGGCGGCGATCAGCGGCACGTAGAAGGGCCAGACCGTCAGCGAGGTCCAGGGCTGGCGCAGGGCCGTGGTGAGGTTGAACTTCTCGCTGGAGTGGTGGACGACGTGGCAGGCCCACAGGATGCGGATGACGTGGTGACCGCGGTGCGACCAGTAGTAGAAGAAGTCCTGCGCGAGCAGCATCAGCGGGACGGTCCACCACAGCACGGGGACGCGCAGGGGCGTGAGTTCGTAGATCGCCGTGTAGATCGCGACGATGGGGATCTTCCACAGGAAGTCGAAGACGAGGCTCCCCAGCCCCATGCCGACACTGGTCGCGGCGTCCTTCGTCTCGTATCCGGCGGCGTCGTCGTCGGGGTGGATGCGGACGCTGATCATCTCGACCACGGTGAGCAGCACGAAGGCGGGTATCGACCACAGCACGGCATCGGGCAGGTTCGGCATGGGGGCACCGTAGAACCGCTGGTGGGCTGCGGCTAGACGTTGTTACTCACAAGTATTACCGAGGGTACGCGCTTACTTGTTGGTGATCTCCGCCAAAGGCTGCACGGCCGTCTTCAGACTCCGGCCGCCCCGAGCAGCGCCCCCGCCACGTAGGTGACCCCCATGGCCAGCGCGCCCCCGGCCACGTTCCGCAGCATCGCCCGGCCCGGGTCGGCCGCGCCGAGGCGGGCGCTGCTCCAGCCGGTGAGGAGGAGGGCGGCGAGGACGGAGACCACGGTGACCGCGAGGCGCCAGCCGGCGGGCGGCAGGACCATCGCCAGCAGCGGGAGCAGCGCGCCCACCGTGAACGCCAGGAAACTCGCCCACGCGGCGTGCCAGGGGTTGGTCAGCTGATCCGGGTCGATACCGAGCTCCACGCGCGCGTGGGCGCGCAACGCGTCCCGCGCGGTGAGCTGCTCGGCGGCCTCCCGGGCCACGGCCCGGGAGAGCCCGCGTTCCTCCAGCAACCCGGTGAGCTCCTCCAGCTCGGCCTCCGGGCGCTCGCGCAGTTCCCGCTTCTCAACTGCCAGGGCCGCCTTCTCCGAGTCCCGCTGGGTGGAGACGGACACGTACTCCCCCGCCGCCATGGACATCGACCCGGCGAGCAGTCCGGCGAGGCCCGCCGTCAGCAGGGCCGAACGGTCGTCGGTGGCCCCGGCGACGCCGACGACGAGGCCGGCGGTGGACACGATGCCGTCGTTGGCGCCCAGGACGGCGGCCCGCAGCCAGTTGAGCCGCGCTCCCAGGGCGCCGCCGTGGGTCTCGTCATGCGTGGGTTCGGTCACAGACCGGAGGATGGCACCTCGGACGGTTGCAGCACCGGACCGACGCTCCCCGCAGCCACCCCGACGCTCACCACACCCGTACCGACGCCCCCTTGGCGAAGAGCGGGCTCGTCGCGTCCGCCGGTGGTTCGTCCAGCGGCTCGGCGATCTCCTCCACCGTCGGCCCCACCTTCGCCGCGATCGGGTCGAGGAGGTCGAGGTCGAAGCCGTACACGCGCGCGGCGTTGCCGCCGACCATCGCCGCGACCTCGTCGCGGGACACGTGCGCGTAGGCGTACCGCAGGCCCTCGCGCGTGTACGGGTACGTGCCCTCGTCGTGCGGGTAGTCGCTGCCCCACATGATCTTGTCGACGCCGATCCGGTCCCGCAGCGGCACCTCGTGCGGGCGCATGAAGCTGGCGCCGACGAAGCAGTTGTCGCGCCAGACCTGTGACGGCGCCTCACCCATGCGGGCGGCGAGTCCCGCGCCGAACTTGGACTCGGCGGTGTTGGCCTTCGTCGCCGCCGCGATCAGGCGCCCGTGGTAGTAGTCCAGCATCTCCAGCACACCCGGGATCCAGCCCGAGCCCTGTTCGGTCAGGACCAGCTTCAGCTCCCGGTGGCGGCGGAAGGCGCCGCCGAAGACCAGGTGCCACAGCGCCCGGTGCGAGAACCAGGTCGTCTCGACCATGAAGACCGCGCGGGCGGCCGGTTCGTCGCCGAGCGGCGGGGACGCCGACCCCGCGTGGTGGTTGACGGGCACGCCCAGCTCCGCGCAGACCGCCCAGAGCGGGTCGTACGCCGACGAGTACAGCTCGGGCAGCCCGGAGCCCGGCGGGGTGCCGGGCAGCATCAGGCCGCCCTTGAGGCCCGCCTCGGCGGCCCACCGGACCTCCTTGACGGCTTCCTCGACGTCGTTGAGGAGGATCTGGAAGACACCCGCGCGACGGCCCGGCGCGGCGGCGCAGAAGTCGGCCATCCAGCGGTTGTGGGCGCGCAACCCGGCCCAACGCCGCTCGAAGTCCTCCGTGGTGGGCGCGGGAGCCATGAGGGAGCTGGACGGGAAGAACGGCGGGATGGTGTTCGGGAAGAGCACCTCGGCGACGATCCCGTCCGCCTCCAGCTCCGCGAGCCGCCGCTCGGAGTTCCAGTTCTTGTCGGCGGTGTCGGCGACCAGGTCCTCGTACGGGTTGACGTACGTCGCCGCCCAGACGTCGAACTCGTCGTGGTACCGCTTCTCCAGATAGGGCCGGTAGTCGAGCAGGTCGGCGCCCGCGTGGCAGTCGGCCGAGATCACCGTGTAGCGGTCGGTCATGAGGAGGCCCCCAGCACAGGGAAGTCGTGGTCGGTCAGCCAGTGCCGGCCCACCTCGCGCGAGCGCGCCCAGGACGCCTCCACGGCCGTCTGGTCGGTGCTCTGGCCGAGGTCGGCGGGGGTGGGGCCGATACGGCGGGCGAGCGGGGTCAGCTTCTCGACGTCGAAGCCGAAGACGTCGGCCGCGGCGAGGCCCAGCATGCGGCGGGTCTCGGCGACCGGGATGTCGTGGAAGGTGCGCTTCAGCCACGCGCGCGTGTCGGGCCAGGTGCCCTCGGGGTGCGGGAAGTCGCTGCCCCACAGGATGTTGTCGACGCCGATCTCGTAGCGCTGGGCGAGTTCGCGGCGCTTGGTGTTGGTGGCGCAGATGAAGACCTGGCGGTCGAGGTACTCGTGCGGCGGGCGCTTCAGCTCCTGGAACGGGGAGAGTTTCTTGCCGCCGTGCGCGCCGAGGTAGAGGCGGTCCATGAACCACAGCAGGTTCGGCAGCCACCAGCAGCCCGACTCGGCGACCCCGAACCTGAGCCCGGGGTGGCGTTCGAAGACGCCGGACCAGAGCAGGAACCACAGGGGCCGGGCGGGCCACCAGGTCACCTCGCTGACGAAGATGCCCAGATGGTCGCCGTACTCGTGCCGCGGCGCCGATCCGGAGTGGGTGGTCACCGGCATCGCGCACTCGGCCGCCGCCGCCCACACGGGGTCGTAACGGCGGTCGTGGTACGGCTCCTTGTCGCCCCACAGGGCGGGGATCATCAGCGCGCCGAGCCCGGACTCCTTGGCCCGGTACACCTCGGCGACCACCTTCGGCACCTCGGCCGTGATCGGCAACAGGGCGACCCCGCAGTGCCGTTCGGGGTTCTCGGACACGAACTCCGCCAGCCAGCGGTTGTGCGCCTGCGCGCCCGCCATGCCCAGCTCCGGGTCGTGGTCGCCGGAGAGCCCGAGGCCCACCCCGAAGGGCGCGGCCGTCTGGCTGTCCACGGCGTCGGCGTCCGGGAAGACGACCTCGGCGGCCACCCCGTCGCCGTCCAGCTCCTTGAGCCGCTGCGCGGTGTCCCAGCCTCCGCGCAGGCCCTCCTCGTGGTCCTGGAACCACTTGGTCGCGAAGGCCTCGTTGCGGATGCCGAGCCGGGTCATCTCCGCCCGGCGCCGCTCGCGCCCGGCGAGGAAGTCGTCGAAGTCCCGGTGGAATCGGGCGTCCAGATAGGGCCGGTACTCCTCGGTGGGCAGCCCGGCGTGGCAGTCGGAGGAGATGATCAGATAGGGCTCCTGGTCGGTCACGTCGACCCCCTCGGTCAGTCCAGGATGAAGTTCTCCAGGTACGACGGGTTCGCGCGGTCCAGCATCGACTGGGCACGCGCGCGTATCTGCGCGTCGCTGTGCTCGCTCGCCGGCAGCATCCAGAAGCGGTCCGTGCGGATGCCGTCCACGACGGTCGCGGCCACCTCCTCGACGGGCGTGAAGCGCACCTCCCGGCCCGCGTCCCTCATCGCGGTCTCCCACTGATCGAGGCTGCGGTACGGCGTCCTGCGGGGCCGCTCCTTGGCGTACCGCTCGGGGCGGTTGCGGTGGGACTCCCACAGGCCGGTGCGGAGCATGTGGGGGCCCGGGAAGAGGACGGAGGCGCCCACACGCGCGTGCTCGGCCTTCAGATGGGCGTACAGGGACTCGGTCATCGTCACGACGGCCGCCTTGGTGACGGCGTAGACGGAGGCGGTGGGGAGCGGGGCGATGCCGCCGTCACCGGAGGATGTATTGACCACATGACCGGGTTGACCCGACTTGATCATGTGGGGGACGAACGCCTGGACACCATGGAAGACGCCCCACACGTTGACGGAGAACGCCCACTTCCAGTCGTTCGGCTCGTGCTCCCACATACGGCCCTCGGCGCCGGAGCCGACCCCGGCGTTGTTGCACAGGACATGGACGGCGCCGTACGTCTCGTAGGCGAAGTCCGCCAGTTCCAGGACCTGTTCGCGCTCGCCGACGTCGACCACGCGCGCGTGCGCGTCGGAGCCGTCCGCGCGGAGCGCCGCGACGGCCGCTTCCAGCGCCGGTCGTTCGACGTCGGCGAGGACGACCTTGAGGCCCTCCGCGGCGAACCGGCGGGCCATCGCGAGGCCGATGCCGCTCGCGGCACCGGTGACCACGGCGACCTGACCTGGCAGCAGCTCCATCAGGCGCTCCCTTCCGGCGGCCCGTCCAGCACCTGCGCCGGATCGTCGTAGCGCTGATGGACGTACGGCAGCAGCGCCCGCGCGTCCACCCGTTCCACGACCTTGCCGCGCTGGTCGCTGGTCTTCTCGCCGAGGGTGATCTCCACCAGCCGGCGCACCGGCAGATCGGCCACCGGGTCGTACCTCGACTCGCGCAGCACGACCTCGCCGGTGATCCGCTCAAGGCGGCGCACCTTCTCGTTGCGCAGGCAGTGGACGAGGACCGGGTCGCCGTCGAGGCCGGAACCGTCCACCGCGGGAAGGAACTTGAAGTAGAAGTCGGTCTTCTGGGCCGGCTCCGGCGGCGGCAGTTCCCCGGCGACCGTGCCGCGCACCTCCACGAAGGCGATGCCGTGCCGGGCCAGGCGCGCGCGTACGTCACGGCCCTCGCGCTCGACGACGACCTCGCCGAGCTTCTTCGGCTCGCCGAACACCTCACGGCCGCCGATCAGGGCCCGTTCATGGGTCATCGGCATGACCAGGGGGTACCAGCCGTCGACGCCGTCATGGGCCGCGGCGACCGCGAACGAGCCCGCGCCGAGCGGGTATCCGGGCAGGTCGACCTTGCTGATGTTGACCCGGGCCAGCGGCCGGGCCGTGGGCTTCAGGGGCGGTGGCAGGACCGCCGCGACCACGTCCGGGTCGGTCTCCCAGACGGCCACCACCCCGGTGGACCAGATGTCGGGGAGCCGCGCGCCCGCGGTGCGCGCGGCGGCGATCTCCGCCTCGGTCCGCGCGCCGTACCGTACGCGTGCCATGCCGTACCGCCCTTCTTCTGATGGGTCGTCAGTCACCTGTAACACAGTTACAGCAGACCCCGCACGGGGTAAATACGCGTGCACGAAACGGACTTGAGGGGGCAGGAATGGCGAGAGCTCCGCTCACCCGGGACGAAGTCCTCGACACCGCCGCCGGCCTGGTGAAGCAGCACGGCCCCGAGGCACTGACGATGCGCAAGCTCGCCGCCGAACTGGGCACCGCCGTCACCTCCATCTACTGGCACGTCGGCAACCGGGAGTCCCTGCTGGACGCGCTCGTGCGGCGGACCGTGACCGAGCTCGGCGAGATCAGGCCCGTGGGGCGCACCCCGGCCGAGCGGGCCGTCTCCGTGGCCCGCATCCTGCGCCGACGGCTGCGCGCGCATCCGCATCTCGTCGCGATGGTCCACGAACGCGGCCTGACCGAGCGGATGTTCCTGCCCGCCCAGCAGGCGCTGGTGCGCGAGGTGCACGCGGCCGGACTGCGGGGCGCCCGCGCGGCGGAGGCGGTGCGGGCGGTGCAGTTCCAGGTCGTGGGCTTCGTCCTCGTGGAACGCAACCGTGAACGGGCGCCCGCGCAGCAGCCCGCGGAGGACCCCTACGACGATCCGGCGCTCGCCCGCGCCTTCGCCCGCCCCGTCGACGAGGAGAGGCTGTTCGTGACGTCCGTGCGGGCGCTCGTGCAGTCGCTGCTCGGCAACGGATCCGAAGACGAAGCCCCTCGAAAATAAATGAGTGGCGCCCTCGAACACCGCCCTCCTACAGTCGTGATCGCGGGGACGGCTCCGCCGCGTGCTTCCTTCTCTCTTTTCTACGACAACGACAGCGCGCCCACTCTCCGTCCCCGCCTCTGAGACTTCTCTCCGTTTCCCCCAGGGGGCTTCCGCTTGTCCGTACTGTCGTCCGTGCTGCTCCGCCGCCTTCGTACCGTCTACGTCGACCAGGCCGGGCCACGCCCGGGCGACCCGTCGACGGAGCCAGGGCTCGTCGCGCTCGAAGCCGAGCTGCTGGACCGGGGATACACGCCGACGGCGGAACTGCACGCGGCCCTCGCCTGGCTGGGACCGACCGGGCTCGCGGACGCGGGCAAGCAGCTCGTCCGGCACATCGACGCCGAACTCGGTGCCGACCGCACCCATATGCCGATGTTCCGCGGCTTCCCGGCCTCGGTGCCCGACGACACCTTCCAGCTCTTCGTCGACCGGGTCTTCACCCTGCTGCTCCAGTGGCCCCGGCAGCCGTGCGTACTGTGCGCCACGGTCGGCAGCGTGCACCCCGTGTCGCCCTGCGCGCATCTGGTGTGCCGGGAGTGCTGGGACGGCGCGGACTACGCGGGCTGCCCGATCTGCCACCGCCGGATCGACCCCACCGACCCGTTCCTGAAGCCCGAACATCCGCGAGAGGCGCCCGAGGTCGCCGTCGGCCCGCTGAAGTTGCTCGCCCTCGGCAAGGACGCGAAGGCGGACGCCGTGCGGGCCCTGCTGCGGCTGCTGGCCCGGCGGACCCCGCTGCCGCCGCAGGACCGGGACGACGTGAAGATCCTGCTGGCCCACGCGCCGGCCGACCTGGGCTGGTTCCCCGAGGACGTCCCGGTGCGCCAGACCAAGGCCCTGGCTCTGGGCACCCTGCTGCTCGACCGCCACACGCGCGTGGCGGCGGCCGAGCTGCTGGACCGGCACCTGACGACCGCGACGGACGTGCTGCGGCTGCTGTGCGTGTGGTCCGGCGGCACCGCCGACCTGCTGGAACCCCGCCCTGTGCGCTCCCTCCCGCGCGCGCTCCGCCGCCGGCTGCTCGGAGTGCTCGACGGGCTGGCGACGCCCTCACTGGTCGAGGACGTGCTGCGCCACCCCGACGCCTGGAAGCGCGCCGCCGAGATCCTGCACCCCTACGAACAGCACGCCCGCCACCCCAGGGCCGCGCTCGCCTTCGCCGTCCTGCGCGCGACCGACCTCTCCGCGACCGAGGGCACGCTGGGCGAGGCGCTCCTGCGGACGGCCGCGGCCCACCCGGAGGCGGTCCGGGTCGACGGGACCCGCGTCAAGCCGGCCACCTGGACGGCACGCGTCGAACAGGCGCTGCGGGACAGGGACTTCCCCGCCGCTCTCGACCTGCTCGCCCAGCGCCCCGGCGAGCTGCTGCGCCGTCTCGACCATCTGCTGCGGCTGCGCGAACTCGACGTACTGCCGGACGAGTTCGGGGACACCCTGCGCCGGGTCCTGCCCCAGGCCGGCCCCGGGCCGCTGCTCGCCGCGCTCGGGCGGATGCGGATCCGCCATCTCCCGGGCGGACGTCGGGTGTTCTTCCCGCGCGGCCAGGTGACCCACTCCTTCACGATCGACGACACGCGCGCGCCGCTGTCGCCGAAGGTGACGGACGCGGTGTGCGCCCTGCTGGAGGCCGAGGCGCTGCGCCGCCTCGCCCTGCACGACGAGCCGCGCCTCGACCTGGCCGTGCTCGACTCGGCGCTCACCGGACTCGCGGTGCCCGCCGCCGAGACCGCCGCCAGCAAGGCCCTCGTCACGGTCCCGCGCGGCAGCACGCAGCCGCTGCCCGAGGGCGAGGTGCTGCGGCTGTTCCTGCACTGGACGGAGCCCGCGAAGAAGCGCGTGGACCTCGACCTGTCGGTGGCCCTGTACGACGCCGAGTGGAACTTCGCGGGCCTGTGCGACTACACGAACCTCGTCCACGAGGGCCGTTCGGCCGTGCACTCCGGCGACCTGGTGTCCGCGCCCGCGCCGGACGGGGCGACCGAGTACGTGGACCTCGATCTGGCGGCGCTCACGGAGCACGGGGTGCGGTTCGCGCTGCCGGTCGTCTTCAGCTTCAACGACGTCGCGTTCGAGGAGCTCCTGGACGCCTTCGCCGGTTTCATGGCGCTGCCGTCCGCCGCCGAGGAGGACCGGAACGCGGCGTACGACCCCCGGACGGTACGTCAGCGGTACGACCTGGTGGGCGACTCGCGCATCCACGTCCCGATGCTGGTCGACCTCGACCGCCGTACGTTCCTCTGGACCGACCTGCACCTCCCCGCCGACGAGGGCTTCCACAGTCTGTACCGGCACGGTGCCGACCTCGGCCGGGTCGCCCAGGACCTGCACCAGTACTTCGCCTCGGGCCGTACGACGCTGTGGGACCTGGCGGTCTGGCGGGCGACCGCGCGGGGCGACGAGGTGGTGGTGATACGGCGCGCACCGCATCCGCGCGCCGTGGACGAGTTGTGGCACTACCGGCGGCAGGAGGGGGAGCCCGTCACCGCGTTCGCCGCGCGGGTGCGCGCCCTGGAGACGCCTCCCTGGAAGCGGCAACCCGCCGAGGCGGCCGACGCCCTCGCGGGTGAAGTCGCGTCACACCGGCACGTCTTCCTCGCCCTCGTCCACGGGGGTGTGGCACCGGCGGGCGCCACCGGTTCGGCGTACCGGCTGCTGCCCGGCCCGGTCGACGGCTGCGGCCTGGAAGCCCTGGCGGCGGGGGATCTGGTGGCGGCGCTGGGCTGAGCCGCCACACCCCTGGGAGCGAGACGGTGAAGTGCCCGGTACCGGAGCAGGGTTGCGGGCGGGTGCGCGCGGGACTGTCAGTGGGGGCCCGTATCCTCAGGGACCATGCTCGAAGACCGTACCGCCGAAGCGTCCTCCCCCACCCAGTGGCCGGCCGCGTATCCGAAGGGATACGCGGTCGTTGACGTGGAGACCACCGGACTGGCCCGTGACGACCGGATAATCTCCGCGGCCGTCTACCGGCTGGACGAGCGCGGCGAGGTCGAGGACCACTGGTACACCCTGGTCAACCCGGAGCGCGACCCGGGCCCGGTGTGGATCCACGGTCTGACGAGTGACGTGCTCGAGGGCGCGCCCCTGTTCCAGGACATCGCCGAGGAGTTCTCGACCAGGCTCGAGGGCCGGGTACTCGTCGCGCACAACGCGGTCTTCGACTGGCAGATGATCGCCCGGGAGTACGCGCGCGCGGAGCGCGAGGCACCGGTGCGGCAGCGGCTGTGCACCATCGCGCTGTCCAAGGAGCTCGCCCTGCCGCTGCCCAACCACAAGCTGGAGTCGCTGGCCGCCCACTTCGGTGTCGTCCAGCAGCGGGCGCACCACGCGCTGGACGACGCGCGCGTGCTCGCGGAGGCGTTCCGGCCGAGCCTCAGGGCGGCGGCCTCGCAGAGCATCCGGCTGCCGCTGCACGAGTGCCGACCGCTGACCGAGTGGACGGACCGCGCGGTACCCCGGCAGCAGGGCAGCGCCGGAGGTGGCGGTGGGTACGGCGGCTACAGCAGCTATCGGCCGACCAGTTGGCGCCCGGCCCGCAAAAGGCCCGCATGCCCCTATCCCAACCCAGGGCGCTACGAAGAGGGCAAACCACTCAAGCAGGGCATGCGTATCGCGTTCTCCGGCGACACCTCGACCGAGCGCGACCTTCTGGAGGACCGCGCGATCGAGGCGGGGCTCCACATCGCCACGAGCATCTCCCGGCTGACCAGCCTTCTCGTCACCAACGACCCCGACTCGGGCACGTCGAAGGTGGTCAAGGCCCGGCAGTACGGCACCCCGGTCGTGGACGAGGCGGCGTTCGGACAGCTCCTGGGCAACGTGGCACCGGCGTCGGAGCGATGACCGTACGGACGGGTGATTGCGCCGCGACTCGCCCGCCGCCCGCTCGCCCGCGCCGGGTGGACGGCTCACCCTGTGGCGCATGGCGACTTGTGAAGTTTGCGGCAACAACTACGGCATGACCTTCGAGGTGCACGCCCAGGGCGCGGTCCACGTCTTCGACTGCTTCTCGTGCGCGATCCACCGCATGGCCCCGATCTGCGAGCACTGCCGCGTCCAGATCATCGGCCAGGGCGTGGAGGTCGAGGGCCACTGGTTCTGCGGTGCGCACTGCGCCCGCGCGGAGGGGAAGGTGGGCATCGTCGACCGGGTCTGACCACCGGGTCGACCGAATCCGACTGACCCCTGTGCGAACACCCCACGGCCCGAGTTGTACCGTCGTGGGGTGTACCGCTTCCTGTTGTCCCGGCAGTGGGTGATCCTCACGCTGGTCGCCCTCCTCCTCATCCCCACGATGATCAGGCTGGGCATCTGGCAGATGCACCGCTACGACGAGCGCACCGCCCGCAACCAGCTGGTCTCCGACGCACTGGACGCGAAGCCGGTGCCCGTGGAGTCGCTGACGTCCCCGGGACACACCGTGACCAGCAAGGAGCGGTACCACTCGGTGACCGCCAAGGGTCACTTCGACACCGCCCACGAGGTGGTCGTCCGCCGCCGCACCAACTCCGACGACGAGGTCGGCTACCACGTCCTGACCCCGTTCGTCCTGAACGACGGCAAGGTGCTGCTGGTCAACCGGGGCTGGATCCCCGCGGACGGCCCGAGCCAGACCGCCTTCCCGAAGATCCCCGCTCCCGCGCGGGGCGAGACCACCGTCACCGGCCGCCTGATGCCCGACGAGACGACCGAGGCGAGCGGCATCAAGGACCTCAAGGGCCTGCCCGACCGCCAGATCATGCTGATCAACAGCGCGCAGGAGGCGAAGCGGCTCGGCGCCGAGGTCCTCGGCGGCTATGTCGCCCAGACCGCGCCCGACCCCAAGGGCGACACCCCGGAGTTGATGGGCAGCAAGCCGGGCATGGAGAACGCCGCGCTGAACTACGCGTACGCCTTCCAGTGGTGGCTGTTCGCCGCGGGCGTGCCGATCGGCTGGGTCGTGCTGGTAAGGCGTGAGACGCGGGACCGCCGGGAGTCGGCGGAGAAGGAAGCCACCACGGAGACGGAGCCGGCGGCGGTCTGAGACACTCCCCCACCGGTCCCCTCACCCGCCGGGCCGGTCCCGCCAGTAGAGAAACGTGCGTTCAGGCGCCGGCAGCAGGTCCCACGGATGCGCCGTCATATGGCGGCCGATACGCCGGAAGACCGGCCCGGCATCGTCCGGACGGTGGGCGCGGACCAGGGCGAAGGCAAGCAGGTTGAGGTCGGCGACGGCCTCGGCGTGCGGTGCGGCGGCCGTGCGGAACCAGCCGGTCAGGGCCTTCTCGATCTCCTCGGTGGCCCGGAGTTCGCGCCAGTGGCCGTCCACCCCCAGCCCTGTCCTCCCCTGCCCCTGCCGGTAGGCGACGAGTTCGACGCGGGCCGCCACGGGCAGCAGGGCCAGCGGTGATCCGTGCGGTGCGCGGGAGGCCGTGTGCTGGGCGAAGTCCGTCATGGCGGTGACCGTGCCGTGCCCTCGCGGCGACAACTGGCGCAGCAGCAGATGGTGGGCGCCCCGGTGCCAGGGGGCTCGGTCGACGGCCTCGGTCCACACGGGCACGGCGTCCCGGATCGGGACGGCGAACGCGTACATCAGATCCAGCAGGGCCAGCCACGGTGTCGGGTCCTCGGGGCAGGCGTCGGCGGCGAGCAGGCACGCCTGTTCCGCCTGCCGGGCGGCGGCCCGCCCCTCCGCGGCAGCCCGCACGGACCGTACGCAGGCCCGCAGCACCAGGGCGTCCCCGTCACCGGGCCGGTCGGCGATCCAACGCTCGCAGACCGCGGCCGGCAGCTCCCCCGCCAGTACGGACATCCGGTGCCACCGGCGGTCCCAGTCCCGCCCCGTGTCGCGCAGCAGTCCGGCCACCGGCTGCCAGAGGGGGCGGGTACGGCCGGCGCCCAGGCCGTGCAGCTGAGGGGTCGGTCGGAGTTCCGTCAGTGTCGTGTGCAGCGCGTCGTCGTCGAGTGCGGGGCGGACCAGCAGGGCGGGTCGGCGTCTGAACATCTCGGTCCCGGGGATGAGTCGTAGGGGTGCGGTGTCCGAACATCTCGGTCCCGGAGGTGAGTCGTAGGGGTGCGGAGCGAGCGCCGGGCCCACCCCGCACCCCGATGGCGGGCGTCAGCAGCAGCGGCTCTGCGGGTGGGTCTCCCGGTGGCGGGTGCGCAGCACCTGGTACTCGCGCCGGGTCGGTACGGGAGCGAGCGGGTGGTGTCGCCGATGGCGCTCGCAGTAGCGGTCGTACTCCGTCTCGCCGGTCAGCTCCCGCAGATACCAGCGGACCGCCCGCGCCCACTGCCGACCCCTCATGACCGCGCCCCGACCAGCGGCGCCTCACCGGCCTGCTCAGGCACCCCGATACGCGACTCGACGTACGGCGCCTCGGTCGTGGGCAGGGAACCCGGCGTCCGTACCGCGCGTACACACACCACCCCCGCGTTGACGATCACCACCGCGACCAGCAGCAGGAACACCGCGATCAGCACCCCGTCCACCGTGGAGTTGGTGACCACGGTCCGCATGTCGTCGAGGGTCTTGGCGGGCGGCAGCACCTGGCCGGCGTCGATGCCGTCGGCGTACTTCGCGCGCTGGGCGAAGAAGCCGACCCGCGGGTCGTCGGAGAAGATCTTCTGCCAGCCCGCGGTGAAGGTGATCGCGACCACCCAGGCCAGCGGCACCGCGGTGACCCAGGCCCAGCGCAGCCGACCGGACTTGACCAGGACGGTCGTGCACACCGTCAGGGCCACCGCCGCCAGCAGCTGGTTCGCGATGCCGAAGAGCGGGAAGAGCTGGTTGATCCCGCCGAGCGGGTCGGTGGCGCCGGTGTAGAGGAAGTAGCCCCAGGCCGTCACCACCAGTGCGCTGCACAGCCAGATGCCCGGCTTCCAGTTGACCCGGCCGACCGGCTTCCAGACGTTGCCGAGCATGTCCTGGAGCATGAAGCGCCCGACCCGGGTGCCCGCGTCGACCGTCGTCAGGATGAACAGCGCCTCGAACATGATCGCGAAGTGGTACCAGAAGGCCTTCATCGCGGTACCGCCGAACACCCCGGAGAAGATCTCCGACATGCCGACCGCGAGCGTCGGGGCGCCTCCGGAGCGGGCGATCAGGGTCTGCTCCTCCACCGCCTTCGCGGCCTGGGTCAGCTGGTCCGGCGTGATGGTGAAGCCGAGGCCCGCGACCGCGTGGGACGCCGACTGGGCCGTCGTGCCGAGCAGTCCCGCCGGGGCGTTCATCGCGTAGTACAGCCCCGGCTCCAGCGTCGCCGCCGCGATCAGCGCCATGATCGCGACGAACGACTCCATCAGCATGGCGCCGTAGCCGATGAGCCGGACCTGCGACTCCTTCTGGATCAGCTTCGGCGTCGTACCGGAGGAGACCAGGGCGTGGAAGCCGGACAGGGCGCCGCAGGCGATCGTGATGAAGAGGAAGGGGAAGAGCGAGCCGGCGAAGACCGGGCCCGCGCCCGACGAGGCGAAGTCCGTGACGGCCTCCGCGCGCAGCACCGGGGCGGCGACCACCACGCCCACCGCGAGCAGCGCGATCGTGCCGATCTTCATGAAGGTGGAGAGGTAGTCGCGAGGTGCCAGGAGCATCCAGACCGGGAGGACGGACGCCACGAAGCCGTAGCCGATCAGGCAGAAGACGAGCGTCGTCGGGCTGAGGGTGAAGGCGGAGGCCCACGAGGACTCCTGGACCCAGCTGCCGCCGACGATCGCGAGCAGCAGCAGCGCGACGCCGATGAAGCTGGTCTCCACGACCCGGCCGGGACGGACGCGGTGCAGCCAGAAGCCCATGAACAGGGCGATCGGGATGGTCATCGCGACGGAGAAGGTGCCCCACGGGGAGTGCGCGAGGGCGTTGACCACGACCAGGGCCAGCACGCCCAGCAGGATGATCATGATGGCGAAGACCGCGATCAGCGCGGCGGCGCCGCCCGCGCGGCCGATCTCGTCCCGGGCCATCTGCCCGAGCGACTTGCCGTCCCGCCGCATGGACAGGAACAGGACCACCATGTCCTGCACCGCGCCCGCGAAGATCACTCCGGCGACGATCCACAGCGTGCCCGGCAGATACCCCATCTGGGCCGCAAGGACCGGACCGACCAGCGGTCCGGCGCCCGCGATCGCCGCGAAGTGGTGGCCGAGGAGCACCCGCTTGTCGGTGGGGTGGAAGTCGACACCGTCTTCCAGGCGTTCGGCCGGGGTGGCCCGGCGGTCGTCCGGCTTCAGGACGCGGCGGGCGAGGAAGCGGGAGTAGAAGCGGTAGGCGATCGCGTACGAGCCGAGCGCGGCGACGACCAGCCAGACCGCGGAGATCCTCTCACCCCGGGCCAGCGCGAGGACGCCCCAGGCGACGGCGCCGAGCAGCGAGACAACGGCCCACAGCAGGATCGACCGGGGTGACATACGTGACTTTTCAGGCGCCTCAAGGGCAGGCTGAAGGACGGTTTCGGGCATGGCGGCTCCTCACCAGAGGCGGTGCAAGATCAGAAGGGCTCAGCGGCGATGTCGGTCCGACAGGACGTACGCGGCGAGCAGGCAGAGGCCGCACCCCGGCACCCAGGCGAGCTGGTACCAGTAGAAGAACGGCGTGCCCGCCAGGCGCGGCTCCGCACCGGCGTACATCGGGACCCACAGCAGTCCCGCGGCAGGGGCGAGAAGCAGTACGGCGATCGCGACGCGCCGTAGCCGGTGATGACCGGTCCGTGCCATGACCTGCGCTCCTCTCCCCCTCGCTGTGGGTCTGTGCAAGAGTTGCGCACCCGTCGCGGACGGTTGACAGCGAAAGTCCAGAAGATTTCCCGCCGGTTCCCTGTCATCCGTTCCGGCTGCCCGCGCAACTCTCCCGCGAGGGCATACACCAAGGACGGTGACCCATGGCCGACAGCGCCATGACCACGACGTTCCTCGCCGTGATCGGCGGAGCGTCGCTGCTCGCCGTGACCGCGCGCCGGCTGCGCCCGAGCGACCGGCTGCCGTCCCTGGAGGACTGGGCGCTCGCCGACCGCAGCCTCGGCCCGGTGTGGACCTGGCTGCTGCTGGGCGGCACGATCTTCACCGCGTACACCTTCACCGCCGTCCCCGGTCTCGCCTACGGCAACGGCGCGGCGGCCTTCTTCGCGGTGCCGTACACGGTGATCGTCTGCCCGATCGCCTTCGTGCTGCTCGGCAGACTGGGCGAGGTGGCCCGGCGGCACGGCTACATCACCGCCGCCGACTTCGTGCGCGGCCGGTACGGCTCGGCGCCGCTGGCGCTGGTGGTCGCGCTGACCGGGATCCTGGCGACGATGCCGTATCTGGCGCTCCAACTGCTCGGGATCCGGGCGGTGCTGACCGCGGGCGGGGTGTATCCGCGAGGTGCGACGGGTGACCTGGTGATGGTGGCGCTGTTCGCGGGACTCGCGGTGGCCACCTATCGGCACGGACTGCGGGCCCCCACCGTGATCTCCGCGCTCAAGGCGGTCGCGGTCTTCGTCTCGCTGACCGCCGTCACCTGGCTGGTCCTGGAACGGCTCGGCGGGCCCGGTGCCGCCTTCGACGGAGCCGCCGAACGCCTCGGTGGCCCGGCCCTCCTCCTCTCCCCCGAACAGCAGCCCGCCTACGCCACCCTCGCCCTCGGCTCCGCCCTCGCCCTGCTGATGTACCCGCACGTCCTGACCGCCGGTTTCGCCGCCGACAGCCCGCGCACCCTGCGCAAGGTCGCCGTCGCCCTGCCCGCCTGGACAGGACTGCTCGCCCTCTTCGGGTTCCTCGGCATCGCGGCGCTCGCGGCCGGGGTGCGGGCACCGGAGGGCGGCGGCGAGACGGCCGTGCCGATGCTGGTGGACCGGCTGATGCCGGGGCCGCTGGCCGGTCTGGTGTTCGGCGCGATCACCGTGGGGGCGCTGGTCCCGGCGGCGGTGATGTCGATCGCGGCGGCCACGAGCTTCGTCCGCAACGTGTACGTCGAGTACGTGCACCCCACGGCCACGCCCAAGCGGCAGGTGCGCATCGCCAAGGCGGTGTCGCTGACGGCGAAGGTGGGCGCGGTCGCGTTCGTGTTCGGGCTGCGCGACCAGGACGCCGTCAACCTCCAACTCCTCGGCGGGGTCTGGATCCTGCAGATCTTCCCGGCCGTCGCCGTGGGTCTGTTCACCGGGCGCCTGCACCCCCGGGCGCTGCTCGCCGGGTGGGCTGCGGGGATGATCGCCGGCACCTGCCTGGTCGTACACGAGGGGTTCTCGACGATCGGTACCGGCCCCTTCCAGGTCTACGTCGGCCTCACCGCCCTTCTCCTGAATCTGACCGTGGCCGCCCTCGGCACCACCGTCCTCGAACGACTCGGCGCCCCCCGCGGCGCCGACCTGACCGATCTGCCGGCGCGCCTGACCCTCGGCCGGCGCCCGGAGACGGGAGCGAACAACCCGTGAGACAGCAACCCGTGAGACGGCACCTGGGGCGCACCGCCCCCGTACCGATACCGCTCAGCCCCGCGGCGACCGACCCGGCCGATGCGGCCCGTGAGGCCGGCGTGGCCCGGCTCTTCGAGCTGCACTACGCCTCGATGCTGCGGCTCGCCGTGCTGCTCGGCGCCGACGACCCGGAGAACGTCGTCGCCGAGGCCTACTACCAGATTTACCGGAAGTGGCGGCGCCTCAGGGACAGCGAGGCGGCGGAGGCGTATCTGCGCTCCACCGTCTGCAATCTGACCCGGATGCGGATACGGCACCTCCAGGTCGCCCGCAAGCACGTCGAGGCGCCGTCGACCGAGCTCGTCGCCTCCGCCGAGAGCACCGCGCTCCTCCACGACGACCAGCGCGTCCTCGTCGACGCCCTCCAGCAACTGCCCGCCCGGCAGCGGGAGGCACTGGTGCTGCGGCACTGGCTCGGACTCAAGGAGAGCGAGATCGCCGCCGCGATGGGGATCTCCTGCGGCTCCGTCAAGACCCACACGGCACGCGGCCTCGCCGCGCTGACCCAGGCGATGGAGGCCCGGCGATGAAGGACACGACCCCGGACCGCACCGAACGGGAACTCCAGGAGGCCCTGGCCGCGTTGGCGGGCGGCGTGCACGCGGCCCCCGACGCCTATCGCACCGCACGCGGCGAGTGGCTGCGCCGGGAACGCCGCCGCCGGCTCGTCCTCACCGTGCTCATCGCGGTCGTCTTCGCGCTGGCGACACTGATCGGCCTGTGGGTGCTGAACCAGACGCCCACGCACCAGGGCGTCATCTTCTCCGGCACCCACGCGCCACTTGCCCAGCCACCGGCTTCACTCCCCCGGCCGTTCCCCTGATTGTTCCCGGGGTCCACCGGGAACCCGCATCCCGTGCACCCCCGTATCGAGGATTACGCCCTCATCGGCGACGAACAGACCGCGGCCCTGGTCGGCAAGGACGGCAGTGTCGACTGGCTGTGCCTGCCCCGCTTCGACTCGGCCGCCTGCTTCGCCAGGCTGCTCGGCGACGAGAGCAACGGCCACTGGCGCATCGCACCACGCGACGCCCCAGGCGACTGCACCCGCCGCGCCTACCGGCCCGGCACCCTCGTCCTGGACACCGACTGGGAGACCGACACCGGCTCGGTGCGCGTCACCGACCTGATGCCCCAACGCGACCGCGCCCCCGACCTCGTACGGGTCATCGAGGGCCTGAGCGGCGAGGTCACCGTGCGCAGCACGCTCCGCCTCCGCTTCGACTACGGCTCGATCATGCCGTGGGTACGCCGGTCCGACGGGCATCGGATCGCCATCGCCGGACCCGACTCGGTGTGGCTGCGCAGCGAACCCGAGGTGCGCACCTGGGGCGAGGACTTCGGCACGCACTCGGAGTTCACCGTCAAGGAGGGCGAGAAGGTCGCGTTCGTGCTCACCTGGCACCCCTCGCACGAGCCGCGCCCACCGGAGACCGACCCGTTCGACGCCCTCGCCACCAGCGTCGAGGACTGGCAGGCATGGTCGGACCGCTGCCGCTACGACGGCCCGTACAAGGACGTCGTCCTGCGCTCCCTGATCACCCTCAAGGCCCTCACCTACGTTCCGACCGGCGGCATCGTCGCCGCGGCCACCACCTCGCTGCCGGAGCAGCTGGGCGGCGTACGCAACTGGGACTACCGGTACTGCTGGCTGCGCGACTCCACGCTCACCCTCGGCGCGCTGCTCTCGGCGGGCTACCACGAGGAGGCCGAGGCCTGGCGCGACTGGCTGCTGCGGGCGGTCGCGGGCGATCCGGCGGACCTTCAGATCATGTACGGCCTCGCGGGTGAGCGGCGGCTGCCCGAGTTCGAGCTGCCGTGGCTGACCGGTTTCCACGGCTCCCGGCCGGTGCGGATCGGCAACGAGGCCGTGAACCAGCTCCAGCTGGACGTGTACGGCGAGGTCATGGACTCCTTGTCGCTGGCCCGGAGTTCGGGGCTGTCCCCCAAGCCGCACATCTGGTCCATCCAGTGCGCGCTGATGGAGTTCCTGCGCGAGGCGTGGCGGCAGCCCGACGAGGGGTTGTGGGAGGTGCGCGGCGGGCGCCGGCAGTTCGTGCACTCCAAGGTGATGGTGTGGGTGGCCGTCGACCGCGCGGTGCGTGCCGTCGAGGACAACCCCGAGCTCGACGGCGACCTGGAGGGCTGGCGGGCGATGCGCGACGAGGTGCATCGCGAGGTGTGCGAGAAGGGCTTCGACGCCGAGCGCAACACCTTCACCCAGTCCTACGGCTCCCGCGAGCTCGACGCCTCCCTGCTCCTCATCCCCCGCGTCGGCTTCCTGCCGCCCGACGATCCACGCGTGATCGGCACCGTCGACGCGATCCGCGAGGAGCTGGGCCACGGCGGTTTCCTGCGCCGCTACAGCACCGACGGCACGACGGTGGACGGGCTGCCGGGCGACGAGGGCACGTTCCTGGTGTGCTCGTTCTGGCTCGCGGACGCCCTGCACATGACGGGCCGCACGAAGGAGGCCCGCGAGCTGTTCGAGCGCCTTGTGGCGCTGGCCAACGACGTGGGGCTGCTGTCCGAGGAGTACGACCCGGTGCACGAGTGCCACCTCGGCAACTTTCCGCAGGCGTTCAGCCACATCGGACTGGTGAACACCGCCCTCGCCCTGTTCGGGGACGAGGAGGCAGGATAGGGGGCATGGATCTTGGACTGAAGGACCGGGTGTACGTCGTCACCGGGGCCACGCGCGGCCTCGGCAACGCGTCCGCGCGCGAGCTGGTCGCCGACGGGGCGAAGGTGGTACTGACCGGGCGGGACGAGAAGCGGGTCGCCGACGCGGCGGCCGAGCTGGGGCCGAACGCCGTCGGGGTGGCGGTCGACAACGCCGACCCGGAGGCCTCGGCCCGGCTGATCGCCGCCGCGAGGGAGCACTTCGGCGGCTTCGACGGCATCCTGATCAGCGTGGGCGGTCCCGCACCGGGGTTCGTCGCGGACAACACGGACGAGCAGTGGACCAGCGCGTTCGAGTCGGTGTTCCTGGGAGCGGTACGGCTCGCGCGGGCGGCGGCGGCCGAGCTGGAGGCCGGGGGTGTGATCGGGTTCGTGCTGTCGGGCTCGGTGCACGAGCCGATCCCGGGGCTGACCATCTCCAACGGGCTGCGGCCGGGACTCGCCGGGTTCGCGAAGTCGCTGGCGGACGAGCTGGGACCGCGCGGGATCCGCGTCGTGGGCCTGCTGCCGTCGCGTATCGACACGGATCGCGTGCGCGAGCTGGACGGGTTGTCCGCGGATCCGGAGGCCACGCGGGCGGCCAATGAGGCCCGGATTCCGTTGCGGCGGTACGGGACGCCGGAGGAGTTCGGGCGTACGGCGGCGTTCCTGTTGTCGCCCGCTGCTTCCTACTTGACCGGGATCATGGTTCCGGTCGATGGGGGGATGCGGCACGGGTTCTGAGCTGCCGGCGCCTCAGGACAGAGTCTCAACTGACCCTTTCCGCCTTGTGCTTGACCGCCCTCATGCGGACCTCCGTCGGCAGGGACTCGAGCCCTGCCGAGTTGCGGGCGTGGGTGAGGGCTTCCGACGTGAGGTGGCTCAACGCGGCCCCGGGGTCCACGTGCGGTTCCAGCTGAAGCCGTACGCGGGTCTGCGGGGCGTTGCGCTTGCCCGTCAGTCGGACGTGGGCGTGGGAGACGCCGTCCAACCCCGTCGCCTCGTTGGCCAGTACGCCTTCCAGGGCCCGGCCGCGCAGCAGGGCGCCCTCGCCGTCGCCGGTGTCCACCAGGACCTCGGTGAGGCGGTGGCGGCGCAGGTTCGCGGCCAGCCACCAGAGGGTGAGCAGGACGAGGACGGCCAGTACGGCGAGGACGGTCGGCCACCACCAGCCGTGGTCCTCCCAGCGGGTGCGCTCGGCGTCGTCGAGGAGGACGTCGTGGCGGCTGTCGTGGATCCACCAGGAGGGCGGGTTCGCGCCCAGCCCCACGGCCAGCACCGACCCGCCCAGGACGACGAGCACCAGCCCGATCAGGCCCAGCAGCACCCGGTTGACGACCTTGAGCACGGCCCTCACCCCTTCTTCCCGGGCCGCCGCACATGCACCGACAGCGCGGGCGGCCGGGCCAGGCCCAGTCCCCCGATCGCGTCGCCGAGCACGGCGTCCAGATCGGCGCGTACGTCGTCCAGTTCACGGAAGTGCGAGACCGCGCTGACGTCGGCCTTGGCGCGGGACAGCCGGACCCGGACCGACTGCACCCCGGCGACCTCGACGGCGCGGTCGCGCAGGACCAGGGCGGCGGCCTCCCGGTGCAGCCCCGCCCGTACGTCGGCGTGGACGCGCCGCATGGGCAGGACGCCGCGCAGACCGGGGGTGGCGGCGAGGACGATCAGCCAGAGGCCGAGGGCCGCCGCGACGCCGGCGCCGACCAGGACCCAGGTGTCGTCGACGGGGCGCTCGGCGAGCTGGGCGGCCAGTTCGCGGCGCCAGCGCATGGCCGGCTGTTCGGCGCGGACGGCCGCGATGTCGTAGAGGAACAGTCCGGCGACGGCGAGGAGCAGTACCGCGACGACGCCCGCGGGGATGCGCCGGGGCGACCAGAAGCGGTGGTTGCCGCCCTCGCCTTCGAGGACCGGTGGTGGTGCGTGGTCCGGTTCGGTCGGCTTCTCCAGAACCGGCAGTCGCTGGGTCGTGCCCTCGGAGCCCTGGAGCTCGCTCATCGCGTCCTCCCCTGTGCCGCGCCGTGCGCCGGGGTCAGATGCAGCCGCTCGACCTGGACCGCGACCTCCGACACCTCCATTCCCACCAACGCGCGTACCCGCTCGACCACATGACGACGCACGCGCGCGCAGCGGGCGCCGATGTCGGTGGGGTAGCCGAGTTCGAGATGGACCCGGACGCGAGCGACGTCGTGGTGGACCACGACGGTGGCGTGCGGGGGTCCGGCCTCGTCCGGGAGCTCCCCGACGACCTCGCGGGCCGCCTGCGAGGCGATCTTCGCCACGACCCGGTCGGCGATCCGGGTCGCGCCGCGCTCGCCGGGCGCCACGACGGTCAGGCGTCCGCGGGACTCACCGGCCTCGGTGGCCTCGGCGGTCACCTACGTCACCGCCGGTCGCGGCGGTCGTTGCGGGTGCGGAAGAAGTCGCCGATCTCCAGGTCCCCCTCCATGAAGCGGCCGACGACGAACCCGATCGCGCCCAGGGCCGCCACCAGCAGAAAGGCCCCGAATCCACCGAAGTACCCGGCGAAGCCCAGCGCCATGCCGGCGATCATGCCGACCACGGCCATGCTCATGCCGTACTCCCTTCAGCCGCCCGGACAGTCTTCACTGGATCCGGGGCTCCGGCTCCTCGTCCTCTTCGTCCGGCAGTTTCACGTCGCTCACCGCGATGTTGACCTCGACGACCTCCAGGCCGGTCATGCGCTCCACCGCCGCGATGACGTTCTCCCGCACGGCGTGTGCCACATCGGAGATCGACACGCCGTAGTCGACGACGATCTCCAGGTCGAGCGCGGTCTGCACCTCGCCGACCTCGGCCTTGACGCCTCGGGTCACGGACTTCGAGCCGCCGGGCACGCGGTCGCGGACGGCGCCGAAGGTGCGGGAGAGCCCGCTGCCCATGGCGTGCACACCGAGGACGTCCCGGGCGGCCAGCCCGGCGATCTTCTCCACGACTCCGTCGGCGATGGTGGTCCGCCCTCGGGTCGCCGGGTCGCCGCCACCGCGCTTGACGGTCTTGCGCGGCTGCGGGGCGGTCTCCACGTCGGGAGTCTGCGTCTGCTCAGTCATCGCCGTACATCCCTTTCGGTAGTCCTCCTTGAACCACCGTAAGTGGGGTTGCGTCCGCGCGCGCCGGAGATGCGGCAGGCTGGAGCAATGACCGACCGCTGGACACAGTCCGTACGTCATCACCTGGCCCTCGGCAGGTTGCTGCCGCTGGGAGGCGCGCGCGACGGCGCGTGGATCGCGGAGGAAGCGGCCGAGGCGGTGCTGCGGTGCGCGGTGCGGGAGCTGCGCGGCGTACGGCTGGAGGCGCTGCGGATCGCGCTCGCCGATCCGGAGTCGGGGCAGGAACCCGCCGTACCGCCGCCGCCGAGCGGGCTACCCCCAGGGCCCCTACGGATCTCGGCGCGGTTCGCGGCGACCGCGCGGGAGCCGCTGCCGATGACGGCGGCCCGGCTGCGGTCCGGCCTCTCGACCGCGGCCACGGAGCTGCTGGGCCTGACGGTGGCCGAGGTCGATCTGAAGGTGACGGCTCTGCTGGACGAGGAGCCGGAGGCCGCCGCGGTACGACAGCCGGAGCCGCCGTCGGCCGCACCGGCCGACGATCCCGCCGCGGTCGCCGCCCTCGCGGTGCCCGGTGTGGTGGGGCTGACCGCCGTGCTGGGGCGGGCGGTGCAGGTCGAGGAGCGGCAGGGCGAGGACGACTCGGCCCTGCCGCGGCGCCATGTCCGGGTGGAGGTGGCGGTCGACGCGGACCACCGGGCGCTGGAGGTGGCCCGGGCGGTCCGTGAGCGGGTGGGGAGCACGCTCCCCGGTCATCCGACGGTGGCGGTGCTGGTCACGTGGGTCGGATGACGAGGGTGGTGCTGGTGCCGGTGACGTCGGTCGGGTGAAGCCGGCGGTGCCGGTTACCTCGATCGGGTGAAGCCGGCTGTGCCGGTTGCCTCGGTCGGGTGATGTCGGCGCCGCTGGTCACCTCGGTCATCCGGCGGTGGCGGTGCTGTTCACTCGGTCGGGTGACGGTGGGGGACCTGTTCACCCGGTCGGGTGGCGGTCACTCGCCGATGCCGGCCAGGTCCCGCAGTCGGCGTGCCTGGGCGGCGCGCTCGGCGGCGCGCTGGTCGTCGTAGGTGCGGTCCTGGGCGCCGCGGAGCAGCGCCTTGGTCTCGATGACGGCGTCACGCGGCGCGGCCAGCAGGGCGCCGGCGAGGTCGCGTACGGCGTCGTCGAGCTGGTCGCGGGGGACGGCGACGTTGGCGAGGCCGGTGTTCACCGCCTCCTCGGCCAGCACGAAGCGCCCGGTGGCGCAGATCTCCAGCGCCCGGGCGTAGCCGACCAGCGAGACGAGCGGATGCGTGCCCGTGAGGTCGGGGACGAGACCGAGACCGGTCTCGCGCATGGCGAACTGCACGTCGTCGGCGACGACGCGAAGGTCGCAGGCGAGGGCGAGCTGGAAGCCCGCCCCGATGGCATGCCCCTGGACGGCGGCGATGGACACGACGTCGCTCCGCCGCCACCAGGTGAAGCCCTCCTGGAACTCCGCGATGGCAGCGTCGAGTTCGCCGTCACCACTGCGGGCGAGGTCGATGAACGACGGCTCGCCCTCGATCCCCTCAGGCGTGAACATCTGCCGGTCGAGCCCCGCGGAGAAGGACTTGCCCTCACCGCGCAGCACGACGACCCGGACGGAGCCCGGCACCAGCCGACCCGCCTCGGCGAGCGTCCGCCACAGAGCGGGGCTCTGCGCGTTGAGCTTGGCGGGGTTGGTCAGCGTCACCGTGGCGAGGGTGTCCTCGACGGTGAGCCGTACGCCGTCCTTGTCGAGCAGGGGAACGAGTTCCTGGCCCATGGGGCGCCTCCGATGAGTGCGGTCATCCGCCGCGCCACACGGCACGACTAAGTGACTGCACAGTAACCACCCGGCCGATCAGGGAACCGACCGGGTGGCCACCATCGAAGCCGAGGGGCCGCCCGGAATCAGGACGACGCGGCCTTCTTGCCCCGGGTCGCGCCGCCACGCCCACGGAGCGTGACGCCGGACTCGCTGAGCATCCGGTGTACGAAGCCATACGAGCGGCCGGTCTCCTCGGCCAGCGCCCGGATGCTCGCACCGGAGTCGTACTTCTTCTTCAGGTCTGCCGCGAGCTTGTCGCGCGCGGCGCCGGTTACCCGGCTGCCCTTCTTCAGAGTCTCGGCCACCCGTGCCTCCTCATGGGAAGTGCGCTCTGGTCCCCTCATGATCACCCCTCCAGAGCTTCCTGGCCACCCATTCGGCAAGGTCCGTAAGACAAGGTTGTGACGACAGGAGCGCGTCCCCACATACGGAATCCGGGATTCCACGACGGCATGTTCGTACCGCCGAACGGGTTCATTTGTGAATGGGCAGGTCAGAGACGTACGACGGCCGACCCCTTGTCGACAAAGGGATCGGCCGCGAAGTGGATGTAGGACACACCTCGGTACGAGGAGATCTCACACAGATGATGGATCACCGGTAAGCCGAATGATCCATACGCCGTGGATCAAGCATTCGATCAAGCGAGGGCGACCAGATCGGCGTAGTCGGCGCCCCACAGGTCCTCGACGCCGTCCGGCAGCAGAATGATCCGCTCGGGCTGGAGCGCCTCGACCGCGCCCTCGTCGTGGGTCACCAGGACGACGGCGCCCTTGTAGGTGCGCAGCGCGCCGAGGATCTCCTCGCGGCTGGCCGGGTCGAGGTTGTTGGTGGGCTCGTCGAGCAGCAGGACGTTGGCGGAGGAGACGACGAGGGTGGCGAGGGCCAGACGGGTCTTCTCGCCGCCGGAGAGGACGCCGGCGGGCTTGTCGACGTCGTCGCCGGAGAACAGGAAGGAGCCCAGCACCTTGCGGACCTCGACCAGGTCGAGGTCGGGGGCGGAGGAGCGCATGTTCTCCAGGACCGAGCGCTCGGGGTCGAGCGTCTCGTGCTCCTGGGCGTAGTAGCCGATCTTGAGGCCGTGGCCGGGCACGACGGCTCCGGTGTCCGGCTGCTCGGCACCGGCGAGGAGCCGCAGCAGGGTCGTCTTGCCGGCGCCGTTGAGGCCGAGGATGACGACCCTCGACCCCTTGTCGATGGCCAGGTCGACGTCGGTGAAGATCTCCAGCGAGCCGTACGACTTCGACAGCCCCTCGGCCGTCAGCGGGGTCTTGCCGCAGGGCGCGGGCTCGGGGAAGCGGAGCTTGGCGACCTTGTCGGAGACCCGCACCGCGTCGAGCCCGGCGAGCAGCCGGTCGGCACGCTTGGCCATGTTCTGCGCGGCGACCGTCTTGGTGGCCTTGGCACGCATCTTGTCGGCCTGCGAGTGCAGGGCGGCGGCCTTCTTCTCGGCGTTCTGCCGCTCGCGCTTGCGGCGCTTCTCGTCCGCCTCGCGCTGCTGCTGGTAGAGCTTCCAGCCCATGTTGTAGACGTCGATCTGGGCGCGGTTGGCGTCCAGGTAGAAGACCTTGTTCACGACCGTCTCGACCAGGTCGACGTCGTGGGAGATCACGATGAAGCCGCCGCGGTAGGTCTTGAGGTAGTCGCGCAGCCAGACGATCGAGTCGGCGTCGAGGTGGTTGGTGGGCTCGTCGAGGAGCAGCGTGTCCGCGTCCGAGAACAGGATCCGGGCCAGCTCGATACGGCGGCGCTGACCACCGGAGAGGGTGTGCAGCGGCTGGCCGAGCACCCGGTCGGGCAGGTTGAGCGCGGCGGCGATGGTGGCGGCCTCGGCCTCGGCCGCGTACCCGCCCTTGGTGAGGAACTCGGTCTCCTGGCGCTCGTACTGCCTGAGGGCCTTCTCGCGGGTGGCGCCGCTGCCGCTCGCGATCCGCTGTTCGTTCTCGCGCATCTTGCGGATCAGTACGTCGAGGCCGCGCGCGGAGAGGATCCGGTCGCGGGCGAGCACGTCGAGGTCGCCGGTGCGGGGGTCCTGCGGGAGGTAGCCGACCTCGCCGGAGCGGGTGATCTGGCCGCCCGCGGGCGTGCCCTCACCGGCCAGGCACTTGGTGAGGGTGGTCTTCCCGGCGCCGTTGCGGCCGACCAGGCCGATGCGGTCGCCCTTGGCGACACGGAAGGTGGCGGACTCGATGAGGACTCGGGCGCCGGCGCGCAGCTCGATACCGGTGGCGGAGATCACGGACAGACTCCAGGGCGTGTGTTTGACGGTTGTGGGCGGCTGAGGACGTTCCCGCCGTCTAATGCGCGAGGAGAATGGCCATGGGCCAAGTCTAACGGGGGCGTGCAAGCACTTTTTCTGGGTACGGGTGTTCGGGAACCGCGGCAGGCTCCGGGTGCGGGTGCCGGAGCCGTGGATCACGATGACGGCATGCAGTTCGACGACGACGCCAAACTGGACACCTCCGAGGTCCAGGACGTGCGCGGCAGCCGCATCCCCGGGGGCAGGGCGACCGTCGGCGGCGGCATCGCCGGACTGATCGCCCTTTTGCTGGGGCTCTTCCTGGGCGTCGGCCCCGACCAGCTGGGCCTCTCGGACAGCGGCGCCGACCAGCCGGCGGCCACGGCGTCCGGCCTCGCGCAGGTGCAGCAGAGCTGCCGTACCGGGCAGGACGCGAACACCCGGGACGACTGCCGCACGGTGGCGGTGGTCAACAGCGTGCAGGACTACTGGGACCAGGAGTTCGCGCGGCGCAGCGGCTCCTACACCCGCTCCCCCACGGTCTTCTTCAGTCAGCGGGTCGGCACCGCGTGCGGGTCGGCGACCTCCGCGGTCGGGCCGTTCTACTGCCCCGGCGACCGCAAGGTCTATCTGGACCTCGGCTTCTTCGACGAGCTGCGGTCGAAGTTCGGCGCGAGCGGTGGCGCCTTCGCGCAGGCCTACGTCGTCGCGCACGAGTACGGGCACCATGTGCAGGACCTGATGGGCACGCTGAGCCGGTCCCAGGACGGACGCACGGGCGCCGACAGCAACGCGGTCAGGGTCGAGCTCCAGGCGGACTGCTACGCCGGCGTGTGGGCGCACCACGCGACCACGACGAACGACGAGTCGACCGGGCGCCCCCTCATCACGAGCCTCACCACCGCCGACATCACCGACGGGCTTGACGCGGCTGCGGCCGTCGGCGACGACCGGATCCAGGAGCGGTTCCAGGGACGGGTGACGCCCGAGTCGTGGACGCACGGGTCGGCGCGGCAGCGCCAGCAGTGGTTCCGGACGGGGTACGAGAGCGGCGACATGGCGAGGTGCAACACCTTCAGCTGACCGGTGTGCGGGGGTTTTCGCTGGTCAGGGGTGATTGTCAGTGGTCGCTGGAAGACTGGGCCGCACGTCGAGTTCATCGATTTCCGGGTGGTCCCGGATCACGAGGGAGTGATCGGCATGGCAGGCACGAGCGGTGGGCGGCCCAGCATCTACCCGACGCTGCTGTACGCGGATGCCAAGGCGGCGATCCGGCAGCTGACGGAGGCGTTCGGATTCAGCGAGCTGTCGGTGTACGAGGGTGAGGACGGCTCGGTGCTGCATGCCGAGCTGGTGCAGGGCAACGGCGCGGTGATGGTCGGCTCCAAGGGTCGCGGCGGCCTCTTCGACGCGGCGATGAAGGACGCGGGCACCACCGGGGTGTACGTCGCCGTGGACGACGTGGACGCACACCACCGGCACGCCGTGGAGCAGGGCGCGGAGATCCTGATGCCCCCGACGGACCAGGACTACGGAGCGCGGGACTACATGGCCCGGGACATCGAGGGCAACGTCTGGAGCTTCGGGACGTACACGCCGGAGATAGGCGGCTAGCGCCTTCCTAACTGCGGCCCGTGTGCACCTGGAAGGCCGCCCTGCGGACCGCCTTGGCCAGGGCGGGGTCGGGATGGGCGGCGGCGAGAGCGACCAGGACCTGCACCGTGCGGGGGTGGCCGACGGCACGCACCTCGTCGAGGAGCATGGGGACCGTCGGCTGCACCGCGGACTCCAGGTGCCGCACCAGCAGCGGGGCCTCGCCGTGGTCGGCGACGGCGGCCGCGGTGTCGACCCAGAGCCAGGTGGCCTCCTCCCGGGTGAGGACCTCGTGGGCGTCCTCGGGGTCGTGGCCGTCGTGCTCCGCCAGCCACAGCAGGGCGTACGGCCGCAGCGTCGGCTCGTCGGCGACGGCGCGGACGTCGGGTTCGGCGGGGGCGCCGACGACCCGGAGCGCCTCGAAGGCGAGGCCGCGCAGCAGGGCGTCCTCGCCGCGGGCGGCGTCGATGAGTTCGGTGACGGCGCTGCCGACGGGCCGGGCGGCGAGCCAGGCCCGGTACTCGGCGCGGGCGGCGTTGGGGCGCAGCTGGGAGCAGCCGCGGAGCATCTCCTCGGCGACGACCTCGATGTTGCCGGCGGGGCTCTGCGCGGCCACGCAGATCTGCTCCAGCTTGACCCACACCGCCCAGCTGCCGAGCGGGGTCAGGGTGGCCTGGCCGTCGCCGTAGGTGAGGGCGCCGACGGAGGCGAGTGCGTACAGGGCCCAGTCGAGGAGGGGTTCGAGGGGGGCGTCCTCGGTCCGCGCCTGTGCCTGGCCGGCCGGGTCGGGCTGGGGGCCGTAGGGGATCTCGCAGCGTTCGGTGCGCAGTTCGGTGACGCGCTGCTCCAGGAGGTCCAGGAGCTGTTCCACGGGCACGGGGCCGGCGGAGAGCTGGAGGAAGGAGAGCACCTGGGGCATGGCCGAGACGACCTCGGCGACGGCGGCGGGTTCGTGCTCCGCCGGTTCGGGGTGGGCCAGCGACCAGGCGTCGAAGAGGGCGACCCAGCCGCGCAGCACGGCGCTGTCGTCGCGGTCCCAGGCGCGCAGCCGCCAGCCGGGGCGGGCGCTGTCGCCGTGCACCTCGACGAGGCCGGCGAGGCGGGCGGTGTCCCAGTCGGCGCGGACCTGAGCGGCGGTCAGGCCGAGGTGGGCGGCGGCCCGTTCGGCGCTGGCGTCGGACAGGGTGGCCTTGCCGTCGTGCTGCCCGCCGTCACTGCCGGGGCCGAGGGCGGCGTCGGCCCAGTGGGCGACGCGGGCCGCGCCGGCGAGTCCGGAGCGAGCCATTCTGGCCAACTCGGCCTGTGCCGGGGTGCCCTCCGGAGGGCGGGGTGCGGGGCGGCGCGAGCGCCGCTGGTTCATCGCTCGGGGGGCGGCGGCCAGGGGTCGCGTGCGGACGAGTCGAAGCCTGGAGTCGCGCGGGATACGGGACGTCACGGGTGCAGTCTTCCGGTTGACGGTCCGAAAACCCAAACGGAATGTAACGGCGGGCTACGGGGATGGCCAACGCACAGGTCGCGGCAGGGGGTCGGGCGCCTGGATCAGGCCAGTGGTACGGCCTTAAACGGAACCTTCGCCGCCGTCGGTCGGCGCCGTTACATCAGGGGGGTCAGAAAGCGGCGGAGCGCCTCTTCGTAGCCCTCGGGGTCGGCGTTCCACATGGCTCCGTGGGGGGCGTGCGGAACGGTGTGGAGGGCGACGAGGTGGGGGCGGGCGGCGGCGAGGCGGCGGGAGAGGGTCCAGGGGGCGACGGTGTCGTCGGGGCCGTGCAGGATCAGGGTGGGCACCTTGAGCAGGTCGGGGTCGACGGCTTCGGCGAGGTTGTCGCCGTGCAGACCGGTGCGACCCTGTGCGGCGCGGACGGCGAGGGGCAGCAGGGCGCCGGGGGTGCGGCGGGCCGAGGCGAGGGCGCGCAGGGTGGTCTCCCAGCTGAGCACCGGGGAGTCCAGGATCAGGCCCTTGATCCGCTCGCGGACGCCGGAGTGGGCGGCGGCGCGCAGGGCCATGGTGGCGCCGGTGGACCAGCCGTGCAGGACGACGTTGCGGGCGCCGTGGCGGACGGCGTGGCGGATCGCGGCGTCCAGGTCGCGCCACTCGGTCTCGCCGAGGTGGTTGAGGCCGTCGGGCTGCCGGGGTGCGCCGAGGTCGCCGCGGTAGCCGAGGGCGAGCACGGGGAAGCGCCGGCCGGCGAGGAACTCCATGACGTTCATGGAGAGTTCGCGGGTGGCGCCGAGGCCGTGGACGGTGATGACCCAGGTGTCCCGGACGCCGGGCACGAACCACGCGGGCAGGGTGCCGAGCTCGCCGGGGATCTGGACGTCGGTGTGGTCGAGGCCGAGCGCGGAGCGCGGGTCGCCGACGTGGAGGTTGGGGGTGAGCCAGACCTTGTCGCCGGGTTCCAGGGTGCCGTGCGTGACGCGTTCGAGGCGGCGTACGACGGTGTCGGCGGAGTGGGACGCGGTGCCGAGGACGGGGCCGACGACCGCGTGGCTGCCGTCGCCGGCGAGGCCGTAGGTGCCGGGCCGCAGGGCGGCCAGGTCCCGGGTCAGGGCGATCTGTCCGGCCGCCGTGGCATGCACGGTGAGCCGGGGTTCGCCGGCCAGCGGCCGGCCCGGGGGTGCCTTCAGAGCGGCGTCGCTGGCGAGCCGCCCGGCGGCGACGCTCGCGGCTCCGGCGGCCAGGGCCACGGTGACGGCGGCGGCCGTCGCTTTGACAGTACGCACCCGTCCAGTGTCCGGGTGGACAGGGGTGGAGGCCAGTGGGAGGGCGAATGAGGGTGACGCCGGACCTCCGGAGCCGGGCTCCGGAGAGGAGGACGGCACCCACGTCACCCCCGCTGCCCGTACCCCCGCAGCTTCTCCCCCGCCTCGGCCACCTGTTCCTTCGACAGGAGGGTCGGGGTCAGGCCCGGGACCGAGGATGCCGTCAGCCACAGGCGGCACATCCACTCCAGCTGGGCGGTGCGGTCGTAGGCCTGGTCGAGGGTGTCGCCGTAGGTGATCGTGCCGTGGTTCCGAAGAAGGCAGGCGGTGCGGTCGGCGAGGGCGTGGAGCATGTTCTCGGCCAACTCCTCGGTGCCGTATGTCGCATACGGGGCAACCCGGACGGCGCCGCCGAGGGCGCCGGACATGTAGTGGACCGCGGGAAGCTCCGGTACGAGCATCGAGACGGCCGTCGCGTGGACGGCGTGGGTGTGGACGACGGCGCGGGCGTCCGTGGAGCGGTAGACGGCGAGATGCATGGGCAGTTCGCTGGTCGGGGCCAGGCTGCCGAGAACCTGCCGGCCGTCGAGGCCGACGCCGGTGATGTCGTCCGGGGTCAGCCGGTCGTACGGCACTCCCGACGGCGTGACCAGCACCGTGCCGCCGACGCGGACGGAGACGTTGCCGGAGGTGCCGACGACGAGTCCGTCGGCGACGGTGCGGCGGGCCGCGTCGACGAGACGCTCCCAGGCGAGGACCTCCTCCTCGCGCGCACCGCGCCCCCGCGGTGCGCCCGCCGTCCGCGCGCCCTCCCGGGCGTCCCGCCCGTCCCGGTGCTCCTGCCGCTGCTCAGCCATGCGGCGATCCTGCCAGTCGCCGCTCCGGCGCACCGCCGGGCCGGGCCACTTTAGGGCGGAGGCATGGCGTCCGGAAGGTCGCATATACGGATACATCACCCTCTTGCGCAGCTTGGCCAGACATCACCGAACGTTGCGGGATCTTCCAGTAGCCTCGCTGCCTGATTTGTCGTGCACGTCGCCATTCCGGGGGGAAATATGGCTCGTGATCGCAAACCGTCCCGTCACCGTGCCCGCCTGCTGGCGGCCTCCGTGGCCGCGCTCGCCCTGTCGGGGACCGCGCTGGCCGAGCTCCCGGCCGCGGCGGCGGGCAAGCCCAGGGGGCACGACGTCTCGTCCCATCAGAAGAACGTCGACTGGCCGGGCGCGAAGGACGACGGCGCCCGGTTCGTCTACGTCAAGGCGACCGAGGGCGGGACGTACCGCAACCCGTACTTCGGCCAGCAGTACACCGGCTCGCGCGAAGCGGGTCTGATCCGCGGGGCCTACCATTTCGCGCTGCCGGACCAGTCGTCGGGCAAGACGCAGGCACGGTACTTCGTGAACAACGGCGGCGGCTGGAGCGCGGACGGCTGGACGCTGCCGCCGGCGCTCGACATCGAATACAACCCGTACGACGGCAGGCACCGGTGCTACGGCCTGAAGAAGGCCGCGATGGTCAGCTGGATCAAGTCCTTCAGCAACGAGGTCAAGCGGCTCACCGGGCGGCGTCCGGTGATCTACACGACCGCCCACTGGTGGAACGTTTGCACCGGCGGCAGCGGCGCCTTCGCCCGGAACCACGCACTGTGGGTGGCCCGCTACAACGCGGCGGACGCCGGTTCACTGCCCAACGGATGGTCGTACTGGACGATCTGGCAGTACGACAACAGCGGCAGCCTGCCGGGTGATCAGAATCTCTTCAACGGCTCGGCGGCCCAGTTGAGGAAGTTCGCCCGGGGCTCGTGACCGTGCGGCGCACGGGCCGCGCGGTGGGCGCCGTCGGCATCGGAGGGAAAACCCTCGGTTCCAGACACCGTGCGGCCTGCCTCAGTTCATCTTCCGTTCACCCTGGTTACCTACGTTCAACGTGCCAATGACGCTCGAACGATTGCCTGGGTAAATGGAAAACTTCTCGCTGATCCTCGCGATTGTGGTGGTAACCGCACTTGCGTTCGATTTCACGAACGGTTTTCACGACACCGCCAACGCGATGGCCACGACCATCTCGACCGGTGCGCTCAAGCCCAAGGTCGCGGTGGCCATGTCCGCCGTGCTCAACCTTGTGGGCGCCTTTCTCTCCGTGGAGGTCGCCAACACGATCTCCAAGGGTCTCGTCGACGAGAGCGGCATCCGTCCCGAGGTCATCTTCGCCGCACTGGTCGGCGCGATCCTCTGGAACCTGCTGACCTGGCTGGTCGGACTCCCCTCCAGCTCCTCGCACGCCCTCATGGGCGGTCTGATCGGCGCCACCATCGCTTCGGCGGGCATGGGCGCGGTCCACGGTGACGTCCTGGTCACCAAGGTCCTGATCCCGGCGATCGCGGCGCCCATCGTCGCGGGCCTCGCCGCCATGCTGGCAACCCGCCTCTCCTACTCCCTCGGCAAGAAGGCGGACGGCAAGGCCGCCGCCAAGGGCTTCCGCGCCGGCCAGATCGCCTCGGCCGGCCTGGTCTCCCTCGCCCACGGCACGAACGACGCGCAGAAGACGATGGGCATCATCACCCTCGCCCTCGTCGCCGGCGGCGCCGTCGCGCCCGACTCCGACCCGCCCACCTGGGTCATCCTCTCCGCGGGTCTGGCCATCGCGCTCGGCACCTACCTCGGCGGCTGGCGCATCATCCGCACGATGGGCAAGGGTCTGACCGACCTCCAGCCGCAGCAGGGCTTCGCCGCCCAGACCAGCGCGGCGACGGTCATCCTGGCCTCCTCGCACCTCGGTTTCTCCCTCTCCACCACGCACTCCGTCTCCGGTTCGGTGATGGGCGCGGGCCTCGGCCGCAAGGGCGGCGTGGTCCGCTGGTCGACGGCGACGCGGATGTTCGTGGCCTGGGGCCTCACGCTCCCGGCGGCCGCCCTGGTGGGCGCGCTGGCGGAGTCGGTGACCGACCTCGGTGACTGGGGCACGGGCGTCGTCCTGATCTTCCTGATCGCCTCCAGCGCGGCCATCTGGAAGATCTCGCGCCGCGAGGTCGTGGACGCGTCGAACGTCAACGACACCGACGACGAGCCGGCCGGCGTGGTCACGACGGCGATCGCCGCGGTCACCCCGCCTCCGGCGGGCACCGTGACGGACGGCCTGACCGCCACGATCCCCGCCCCGGCAGCGGCCGCGGCCTCCACGGAACCGGCGGCCCCGCCGGCCGCCGCGGTCTGAGCGACGAAGGAAACCAAGCAACATGAAGATCGACTGGCAAGCACTGGGCTCCGTCTTCGGCGTCAGCCTCGTCGTCACCGTGGCCCTCGTGGCCCTCTTCACCCTCGGCATCATGGGCCTCTCTCGCCAGGAGCGGGCCTCGGCCGCGGGCGGCTCGGCGGCCCTCGCCGTGACCGGCGCGTACGCCTGCTTCGCCGCCTGTGCGGCGGCGGTGGGCTACGGCATCTATCTGATCGTCGCCTGACCCGCACCACGACGATTCCGCGCCCTGTTCCGGGCCTCTCGAAGAGGGGATTCCGGACAGGGCGCTTTCGCGTTCCGGGCCTCGCGAACCCCGTCCGCGGGCCCGCCGATGTGGGGTTCTGCACACTCCGCTCCCGCAGGTCAACAGCGAGTTGACGGCCCTTCCGGGCCCGTGGTGGACTGCCGGAGCCAAGTACGGCGGCCAGGGAGGAAGACCGGTGTGAATCCGGCGCGGTCCCGCCACTGTCACCGGGGTAGGTAGCCCCGGGAGCCAGGAACTCCCACCGTCGGTCTCGTCGAACCAGGGCGTGGACACCCTGAGTGAGGACATATCGCCATGCTCGCCTGCCGTTCGAGGTACAGCACCAGGTCGCTGCCCGACCCCACGGCCGGCTGAGCGCATGCGTGCCGATCGCGTCTTCGCGTACGGCGCCGCCGCCGGACTCGTCGCAGATCTGCTGCTCGGTGATCCACGCCGGGGGCATCCGGTCGCCGTGTTCGGGCGGGCCGCCGGCGCCGTGGAGAAGGCTCTGTGGCGGGACCATCGTGGGTGGGGCGCGCTGCACACCGCCGTGTGCGTCGGGGGCGCCGTGGGGCTGGGCGCCCTCGCCCAGAGCGTCGTACGTCCCTCCCGTAGCGCGTCCGTCGCGCTGACCGGCGCCGCCACCTGGGCCGTGGTGGGCGGGACGTCGCTCGCACGCGAGGCCCGGGTCATCGGTCTGGCTCTGGAGGCGGGGGACGTCGAGGGCGCTCGCGCCCGGCTGCCGCACCTGTGCGGGCGGGATCCGCAGGCCCTCGACGCCGACGGGATCGCCCGGGCCGTCGTCGAGTCCGTCGCCGAGAACACCTCCGACGCCGTGGTCGGCGCCCTGGTGTGGGGGGCGCTCGGTGGAGTGCCCGGTCTGCTCGGGTTCCGGGCCGTCAACACCCTCGACGCCATGGTCGGGCACAAGTCCGAGCGGTACCGGCGCTACGGCTGGGCCTCCGCCCGGCTCGACGACCTCGCCGGATGGCCGGGGGCGCGGCTCACCGCCGTACTCGCCGCCGTCGCCGGGAGCGACTCCCGGGGGGCCGTTCGAGCGTGGCGTGCCGACGCCGCCAAGCATCCGAGCCCCAACGCCGGGCCCGTCGAGGCCTCGTTCGCGGGGGCCCTCGGGGTGCGGCTCGGCGGGAGCCTGTCCTACGGAGGGCGGGTGGAGCACCGGCCCGTGCTCAATCAGTCCGGGCGGGCCGTCGCCACGCGGGACATCGAGCGCGCCGTACGGCTTTCGCGGCGCGTCGGGCTGCTCGCGCTCGGCATCGGTGCCGCCGCACGGGCCCTGGCCACGAAGAAGGGACGTACGTCATGAGCGGGGGGCTGCTCGTCGCCGGGACCACCTCCGACGCCGGCAAGAGTGTCGTCACCGCCGGGATCTGCCGGTGGCTGGTGCGGCAGGGGGTCAAGGTCGCGCCCTTCAAGGCGCAGAACATGTCCCTCAATTCGTTCGTGACGCGGGAGGGCGCGGAGATCGGGCGGGCCCAGGCCATGCAGGCCCAGGCCTGTCGGGTCGAGCCGACCGCGCTGATGAATCCCGTGCTGCTCAAGCCCGGTGGCGAGCAGAGCAGCCAGGTCGTGCTGATGGGGAAGCCCGTCGGCGAGATGAGCGCGCGCGGCTATCACGGGGGGCGGCAGCAGAAGCTGCTCGGGACCGTGCTCGACTGTCTCGCCGAACTGCGGGGCACGTATGACGCGGTGATCTGTGAGGGGGCCGGCAGTCCGGCGGAGATCAATCTGCGACGGACCGACATCGTCAACATGGGGATCGCCCGCAATGCCGGGCTTCCGGTGCTGGTGGTCGGGGACATCGACCGCGGGGGCGTGTTCGCCTCCTTCTTCGGGACCGTCGCGCTGCTCTCGACAGAGGATCAGAAGCTGGTCGCCGGGTTCCTCGTGAACAAGTTCCGGGGGGATGTGTCGCTGCTGGAACCCGGGCTCGACATGCTCCACGGGCTCACCGGGCGGCGGACGTACGGCGTCCTGCCCTTCCGGCACGGCCTCGGGATCGACGAGGAAGACGGTCTGCGGGTTTCCCTCAGAGGGACCGTCCGGGAGTCGAACACCGCCCCGCCCGTCGGGGAGGACGTGCTGCGGGTCGCCGTCTGCGCGGTCCCCCTGATGTCCAACTTCACGGACGTGGACGCGCTCGCCGCCGAACCGGGTCTCGTCGTGCGGTTCGTGGACCGGCCGGAGGAGCTCGCCGACGCCGATCTCGTCATCGTCCCGGGGACACGCGGGAGCGTGCGGGCACTGGAGTGGCTGCATGAGCGCGGGCTGGCCGGCGCCCTGGTGCGAAGGGCCGCGGAGGGACGTCCGATCCTCGGCATCTGCGGCGGCTTCCAGGTTCTCGGCGAGCACATCGAGGACGAGGTCGAGAGCCGGCGGGGGCAGGTCGAAGGGCTCGGGGTGCTGCCCCTAAGGGTTCGGTTCGCCCCCGAGAAGATCCTTGCCCGGCCGGAGGGGGAGGCACTCGGGGAACGGGTCACGGGATACGAGATCCATCACGGGGTCGCCTCCGTGACCTCGGGAGAACCCTTCCTGGACGGCTGCCGGGTCGGCCAGACCTGGGGCACCCACTGGCACGGTTCGCTGGAGTCGGACGGCTTCCGGCGGGCGTTCCTGCGCGAGGTGGCGGCCGCCGCGGGCCGCCGGTTCGTGCCGGCGCCCGACACCTCGTTCGCCGCGCTGCGCGAGGAGCAGCTCGACCGGCTCGGCGACCTGATCGAACAGCACGCGGACACGGACGCGCTCTGGCGGCTCATCGAGTCGGGCGCGCCGCAAGGACTGCCTTTCATTCCACCGGGAGCGCCCGCATGAGCACTGTGTTGTTGTTGTCGACCGCCGACACGGACCTGTTGGCGGCCCGGGCCGCCTCCGGCGCCGACTACCGGATCGGCAACCCGACCCGCGTGGACGTGGCCGCGGAACTGCCGGGGCTGATCCAGGGCTCCGACGTCGCCGTCGTACGACTGCTCGGCGGCAAGCGTGCCTGGGAGGACGGGCTGGCCGCGCTGAGGGCGTCCGGTGTGCCGACCGTGCTCCTTGGCGGTGAGGCCGTGCCGGACGCCGAGTTGATGGCCGAGTCGTCCGTGCCGGCCGGTGTGGTCGCGGAGGCGCTGAAGTACCTCGTCGAGGGCGGCCCCGCCAACCTCACCGAGCTGGCCCGGTTCCTGTCCGACACCGTGCTGCTGACCGGTGAGGGGTTCCTGGAACCGCAGAAGATGCCGGAGTACGGCGTCCATGGCGACCGTGCCTTCACCGAGGGCCGGCCGACCGTCGGCGTGCTCTTCTACCGGGCCCATGAGCTCAGCGGCAACACCGGCTTCGTCGACACCCTGTGCGATGCCGTCGAGGCGCGCGGCGCCAACGCCCTTCCCGTGTACTGCGGTTCGCTGCGCGGTGCCGACGCCGGGCTGTACGAGATCCTCGGCAGGACGGACGCGCTCGTCGCCACCGTCCTCGCCGCCGGTGGCGCGCACGCCTCGCAGGCGTCGGCGGGCGGCGACGAGGAGGCCTGGGACATCGGGGCACTGGCCGACCTCGATGTGCCGGTGCTGCAAGGGCTCTGCCTCACGTCGTCCAGGGCGGCCTGGGACGCGTCCGACGCCGCGCTCTCCCCCATGGACGCGGCGATGCAGGTCGCGATCCCCGAGTTCGACGGGCGGCTCGTCACCGTTCCGTTCTCCTTCAAGGAGCAGGGCCCGGACGACGTCCCCGTCTATGTCGCCGACCCCGAGCGGGCCGCGCGCGTCGCCGGGATCGCCGTACGGCACGCCCGGTTGGGGTACAAGCCGAACGCGGAGAAGAAGCTCGCGCTCGTCTTCACCGCGTACCCGACCAAGCACTCGCGGGTCGGCAACGCGGTCGGTCTCGACACGCCCGCCTCGGCGGTGCGGGTGCTGGACGCCCTCAAGGCAGCCGGGTACTCGCTCACCGAATACCCGTCCGGCGGCGACGAGTTGATCCACCGGCTGATCAACGCCGGTGGCCACGACGTCGAGTGGCTCACCGAGGAGCAGCTGGCCGCCGCGCCCGCGCGGGTGCCGCTGGCCGATTACCGGGCCTGGTTCGACAAGCTGGACCCGGAGCTGCGGGACAGCATGCTGGAGGCGTGGGGCGAGCCGCCGGGCAGCCTGTACGTCGACGGGGACGACATCGTGCTCGCCTCCCTCCAGTTCGGGAACGTCGTCGTGATGATCCAGCCGCCGCGCGGCTTCGGGGAGAACCCGATCGCGATCTACCACGACCCCGACATGCCGCCGTCGCACCACTACATGGCCGCGTACCGGTGGCTGGAGAACAGCTTCGGCGCCGACGCGATCGTCCACATGGGCAAGCACGGCACGATGGAGTGGCTGCCCGGCAAGGGACTCGGCCTCAGCGGCGGGTGCGCGCCGGACGCCGTCCTCGGGGAGCTGCCGCTGATCTACCCCTTCATCGTCAACGACCCCGGCGAGGGCACCCAGGCCAAGCGGCGCGGACACGCCACCGTCGTCGACCACCTGGTGCCGCCGATGGCGCGGGCCGACACCTACGGCGACCTCGCCAAGCTGGAGCAGCTCCTCGACGAGTACGCGCTCGTCTCCGACCTGGACCCGACGAAGGCGCCGGCCGTGCGGGCGCAGATCTGGACGCTGGTCAAGGCGGCCGAACTGCATCACGACCTGCATGTCGAGGACCAGCCGGACGACGACGACTTCGACGAGTTCGTCATGCACATCGACGGCTATCTGTGCGAGATCAAGGACGTGCAGATCCGCGACGGGTTGCACGTCCTCGGCGGCGGGCCGGTCGACGAGGCACGGGTCAACCTCGTGCTCGCCGTGCTGCGCGCCTCGCAGGTGTGGGGCGGACAGGCCAATGCGCTGCCGGGCCTCAGGGCCTGCTTCGCGGCCCATTTCGGGCTGGTGGAGAAAGAGCTGCTCGCCGAGCCGGGCGCCCCGGTGAAGGTGCCGGTCGAGCTGACGGAACTGGTCGAGGGCCCGGCCCGCAGCGCGGCCGACGCGATCGACCTGCTGGAGCAGCTGTGCCGGCGGGTCGCGGAGGGCATGGAGGCGCGCGACTGGGACGTCGCGGTGGTCCCGGCGGTGCTTCGGGGTGTGCTGGGGGTCGAACTCCCCGACGGCGTGGCGGTGTTGGAGTTCGCCTGCACCGAGGTGGTGCCGCGGCTCGCCCGCACCACCGACGAGATCGACCACATTCTCAAGGCGCTCGACGGTGGTTACGTCCCGGCCGGCCCGTCCGGTTCGCCGACGCGCGGGCTGGTCAACGTCCTGCCGACCGGCCGGAACTTCTACTCGGTCGATCCCAAGGCCATTCCGTCCAGGCTGAGTTGGGAGGTCGGGCAGTCGCTCGCCGACTCGCTGGTCCAGCGGTACCTGGCCGACACCGGCGAGTACCCCAAGTCCGTCGGCCTGACGGTGTGGGGCACGTCCGCGATGCGCACCCAGGGCGACGACATCGCCGAGATCCTGGCACTGCTGGGCTGCCGCCCGGTGTGGGACGAGGCCTCGCGCCGGGTGACCGGTTTCGAGATCATCGGCCTGGCGGAGCTGGGCCGTCCGCGCATCGACGTCACCGTCCGCATCTCCGGGTTCTTCCGGGACGCGTTCCCGCACGTCGTCGGTCTGATCGACGACGCGGTGCGCGAGGTGGCCGAGCTGGACGAGCCCGCCGAGCGCAACTTCGTGAAGGCCCACGCCGACGAGGACACCGCCGAGCACGGGGACCGGCGGCGCGCGACGGCCCGTGTCTTCGGCTCCAAGCCGGGCGCGTACGGTGCCGGTCTGCTGCCGCTGATCGACGCCCGCAACTGGCGCTCCGACGCCGACCTCGCCGAGGTGTACGCGGTGTGGGGCGGCTACGCCTACGGGCGCGGGCTGGACGGGCGGGCGGCGCGCGGGGACATGGAGATGGCGTTCCGGCGGATCAACGTGGCCGCGAAGAACGTCGACACCCGTGAGCACGACCTCGTGGACGCGGACGACTACTTCCAGTACCACGGTGGCATGGTCGCCATGGTCCGCCATCTGACGGGCGCCAACCCCGAGGCGTACGTGGGCGATTCGGCGACCCCCGACCAGGTGAAGACCCGCACGCTGGGTGAGGAGACGCACCGCGTGTTCCGGGCGCGTGTCGTCAACCCCCGCTGGATGGCGGCCATGCGCCGGCACGGCTACAAGGGCGCCTTCGAGATGGCGGCGACCGTCGACTACCTCTTCGGCTACGACGCCACGGCGGGCGTGGTCGACGACTGGATGTACGAGAAGCTCAGCGCGGAGTACGTCTTCGACCCGGAGAACCGGGACTTCATGAAGCAGTCCAACCCGTGGGCGCTGCGCGGCATCACCGAACGGCTTCTGGAGGCGGCGGACCGCGGCCTCTGGGCGGAGCCGGACGCGGAGACGCTGGAGCGGCTGCGCGCCACTTACCTCGAGCTCGAAGGCGACCTGGAGGGCGACGACCAGTGACCACCCCCTTCCCCTTCACGGCCGTCGTCGGCCAGGACGATCTGCGGCTCGCGCTGCTGCTGAACGCCGTGTCACCGGCGGTCGGCGGTGTGCTGGTGCGCGGCGAGAAGGGCACGGCCAAGTCCACGGCGGTACGGGCGCTCTCGGCGTTGCTGCCGGAGGTGCCGGTGGTGTCCGGCTGCCGTTTCTCCTGCGACCCCGCCGCTCCCGACCCCGCGTGCCCGGACGGCCCGCACGAGAGCGGGAACGGCGTGGCGCGCCCCTCCCGCATGGTCGAACTCCCCGTCGGCGCCTCCGAGGACCGGCTCGTCGGTGCGCTCGACATCGAGCGGGCGCTCGCGGAGGGTGTGAAGGCCTTCGAGCCGGGGCTGCTCGCCGACGCGCATCGCGGGATCCTCTACGTCGACGAAGTGAACCTGCTGCACGACCACTTGGTCGACCTGCTTCTCGACGCGGCCGCCATGGGCGCCTCGTACGTGGAGCGCGAGGGCGTCTCCGTGCGGCACGCCTCGAAGTTCCTGCTCGTCGGGACCATGAACCCCGAAGAGGGTGAGCTGCGGCCGCAGTTGCTCGACCGGTTCGGGCTGACCGTCGAGGTGGCCGCCTCGCGCGAGCCCGACCAGCGGGTGGAGGTGGTCCGGCGGCGGCTGGCGTACGACGACGATCCGGCGGGTTTCGCGTCCCGGTGGGCCGACGAGGAGGCCGCCGTACGTCAACGTGTCGTCGCGGCACGGGAGTTGCTGCCGTCGGTGCGGCTCGGGGACGGGGCGCTGCGGCAGATCGCGGCGACCTGTGCCGCCTTCGAGGTGGACGGCATGCGAGCCGACATCGTGATGGCGCGGACCGCCACCGCGCTGGCCGCGTGGGCCGGGCGGACCGAGGTGCTCGCGGAGGACGTACGGCAGGCCGCGCTGCTCGCGCTGCCGCACCGGCGTCGGCGTAATCCCTTTGACGCGCCGGGACTTGACGAGGACAAGCTCGACCGGACGCTGGAGGAGTTCAGCGGAGAAGGTGACGAGGATCCCGATCCGGACGGGCCCGGCGGGGGCGGTGGGCAACCGACGCCGGACGACGGGTCGCAGGGTGACTCCGGGGGCGGGGCGCGGCCCGAGGCCGGGGAGGACGGGGAGCCGCAGGCCGGCGGTGCCGGTGGCGGTGAGCAGTCCCCCGTACGGGCCTCCGAGCCGTTCCGTACCAAGGTGCTCAGCGTGCCGGGGCTCGGGGACGGTGCCGCCGGGCGGCGTTCGCGGGCGCGGACCGAGCACGGGCGGACCACGGGGGCGCACCGCCCCCGTGGTGCGCTGACCAAGCTGCATCTCGCCGCGACCGTGCGGGCCGCGGCGCCGCATCAGCGGGCGCGGGGGCGGTCCGGGCCGGGTCTGGTACTGCGCCGGGACGATCTGCGGCAGGCGACGCGGGAGGGGCGCGAGGGCAACCTGGTGCTTTTCGTGGTGGACGCCTCCGGGTCGATGGCCGCTCGGCAGCGGATGGGCGCGGTGAAGGGCGCCGTGCTGTCGCTGCTGCTGGACGCGTATCAGCGGCGGGACAAGGTGGGCCTGGTGACGTTCCGGGGGACGGCGGGTGAGGTGGCGTTGCCGCCCACGTCGTCGGTCGATGCCGCGGCCGCTCGGCTGGAGTCGCTGCCCACGGGTGGCCGTACGCCGCTCGCCGCCGGGCTGCTGAAGGCGCACGAGGTGCTGCGGATCGAGCGGTTGCGGGATCCCGCGCGTCGGGCGCTGGTCGTCGTGGTGACGGACGGGCGGGCCACGGGTGGGCCCGAGCCGGTCGCGCTGTCTCAGCGGGCGGCTCGGCTGTTCGCCGCCGACGGGGTCGCCTCCGTCGTCGTCGACTGCGAGTCCGGGCCGGTGCGGCTGGGGCTCGCGGGGCAGCTCGCGGGTGAGTTGGGGGGTACGGCGGTGACGCTCGACGAGTTGCGGGCGGACTCCATCGCAGGGCTGGTCAAGGACGTACAGAGGAGGGCCGCGTAATGCCGCAGGGACAGCCGAGTGTGGTGCCGGACGACGGGCTGACCACTCGTCAGCGTCGTAATCGGCCTTTGGTGGTGGTGCACACGGGGGTGGGTAAGGGCAAGTCGACAGCCGCCTTCGGACTTGCCCTGCGGGCCTGGAACCAGGGGTGGCCCATCGGGGTGTTCCAGTTCGTCAAGTCGGCGAAGTGGAAGGTCGGCGAGGAGAACGCGCTGCGGGTGCTCGGGGCGTCCGGCGAGGGCGGGTCCGTCGACTGGCACAAGATGGGCGAGGGCTGGTCCTGGGTCCAGCGGGACGCCCAGATGGACAACGAGGAGAAGGCCCGGGAGGGCTGGGAGCAGGTCAAGCGGGACCTCGCCGCCGAGACGTACCAGCTGTACGTGCTCGACGAGTTCGCCTACCCCCTGCACTGGGGGTGGATCGACACCGATGAGGTCATCGCCGTGCTGCGGGACCGGCCGGGGACCCAGCACGTCGTCATCACCGGGCGCAACGCCCCCGAGAAGCTGGTCGACTTCGCCGATCTCGTGACCGACATGTCCAAGGTCAAGCATCCGATGGACGCCGGGCAGAAGGGGCAGCGGGGTATCGAGTGGTGATGTCCTCCTCCGTTTCCGTCCCTCGGCTGGTCATCGCCGCGCCCTCGTCGGGCAGCGGGAAGACCACCGTCGCCACGGGGTTGATGGCCGCGTTCGCCGCGCGGGGGCTTGCCGTGTCTGCGCACAAGGTCGGGCCGGACTACATCGACCCCGGGTATCACTCGCTCGCCACGGGGCGGGTGGGGCGGAATCTCGACGCGTACCTGTGCGGGCCGGAGTTGATCGGGCCGTTGTTCGCGCACGGGGCACGGGGATGTGACATCGCCGTCGTCGAGGGTGTGATGGGGATGTACGACGGGGCCGCGGGGGAGGGTGAACTGGCGTCCACCGCTCATGTCGCGAAGCTGTTGCGGGCGCCGGTGGTCCTTGTCGTCGACGCGTCGTCGCAGTCGCGGTCGGTGGCGGCGCTGGTGCACGGTTTCGCCTCGTGGGATCCGGAGGTGCGGGTCGGGGGCGTGATCCTCAACAAGGTCGCGTCCGACCGGCATGAGGAGCTGCTGCGGGAGGCGTTGGAGTCGGCCGGGGTGCCGGTGCTCGGGGTGCTGCGGCGGGTGGCGCAGGTGGATACGCCTTCTCGGCATCTGGGGTTGGTGCCGGTCGCCGAGCGGCGGGGGGCGGCGGTTGCCGCCGTGGCGGCTATGGGGGCGCAGGTTGCTGACGGGTGCGATCTGGCCGCGTTGGAGGCGCTTGCGCGCGCTGCTGGTGCCGTACCAGGGGGCTCTGCCCCCTGGACCCCCGCCTCGCCCGCCCACCACCCGACTCGGTCAGTCGAAGAGCGAGGCAAGGGCGTCGACGCAGCCAGCGCCGAGAAGCGAGACTCCGGCGGCGCCGAGCCGCCTAAGCCCGTCGTCGCCGTTGCCGGTGGGCCCGCGTTCACCTTCTCCTATGCCGAGCATGCAGAGTTGCTGGCCGCCGCCGGAGCCGACGTCGTCACCTTCGATCCCCTGCGCGACGAGGAACTGCCCCCCGGCACCCGCGGGTTGGTCATCGGCGGCGGGTTCCCCGAGGTGTACGCGGCCGAGTTGTCCGCCAACGAGCCGCTGCGCAAGGCCGTCGGTGAGCTCGCCCTCAGCGGCGCTCCCGTCGCCGCCGAGTGTGCCGGGCTGCTCTATCTCTGTCGTGAGCTCGACGGGCTTCCCATGTGCGGAGTGCTGGACGCCTCCGCGCGGATGAGCGAGCGGCTCACGCTCGGGTATCGGGACGCGGTGGCCGTCGGGGACAGTTCGCTGGCCGTCGCCGGGACGCGGATGCGGGGGCACGAGTTTCATCGGACCGTCGTGGAGCCCGGCGCGGGGGCGGCTCCCGCGTGGGGGGTGCGCGCCCCTGCGCGGCGCGTCGAAGGTTTCGTACAACAAGGTGTGCACGCGAGTTATCTGCACACGCACTGGGCGTCCGAGCCCGGTGTGGCCCGTCGGTTCGTGGAGAGGTGCCGGACGTCATGAGCAGCAGCAGGTTGATCGGAGTCGGGGTCGGTCCCGGTGATCCGGAGCTGGTGACCGTCAAGGGCGTCAACGCGCTGCGTGCCGCCGACGTGGTCGTCGTACCCGTGATGGACACGGGGGAACGCGGGCGGGCCGAGGCCACCGTGCTGCATTACGTCGGGCAGGAGAAGGTCGTACGGGTGGTCTTCGCCCTCAACGAGCGGACCGACCGGGGGCGGCGGGAGTCCGCCTGGGACGCCGCCGGGCAGCGGGTCGCCGCGCTGCTCACCGCGCACGGGGCCGTCGCTTTCGCCACCATCGGCGACCCGAACGTCTACTCCACCTTCACCTACCTCGCGCAGACCATCGCCGAGCTGGTGCCGGGGACGGTCGTGGAGACCGTGCCCGGTATCACCGCCATGCAGGACCTCGCCGCCCGTTCCGGGGCTGTCCTGACCGAGGGCACCGAGCCGCTGACGCTCGTGCCCGTCACCGCCGGCGCCCAGGCGCTCAAGGACGCCCTGGCCGGGCCGGGGACGGTCGTGGCGTACAAGTTCGGGCGGCAGGCCGAGGAGGTCGCCGAGGCGCTGCGGGAGACCGGGCGGATCGACGACGCCGTATGGGGGTCGGCGCTCGGGCTGCCGGAGGAGTCCGTGCGGCCCGCCGCCGACCTGGACGGCGCCCCGCTTCCCTACCTCTCCACGCTCATCGCGCCCGCCCGGCGTGACGGCGGGCGGGGCGGCAAGCTGTGACCTCGCCCCGCGGGGCGTCAGTCGGCGATGCCCACCACCAGCCAGATGAACGCCACCCCCGCGACCGTGCACAGCAGGGTCGAGCGGGCGGGGTGTTCGTGGTGGGCCTCGGGGAGGATCTCGGCCGCCGCCAGATACAGGAGCGCGCCGCCGAAGAAGCCGAGGTACGCGCCGAGCAGCTTCTCCGGGATGGTGAAGAAGAGCGTCGACGCGGCACCGACGACCGGTGCCGCCGCGTCCGCCGCCAGCATCGCCAGCGCCCGGCGGCGGGCGTTCCCGTACAGGCTCGTGATCGTGTACGTGTTGAAGCCGTCCGCGAAGTCATGGGCGATCACCGCGAGGGCCACCGCCGTGCCCATGCCGCCGCCCACCTGGAAGGCCGCGCCGATCGCCACGCCGTCCATGGCACTGTGGCCGACCATCGCCGCGGCGGCCGTCAGGCCCACCTCGGGGACCCTGCCGCCGTGCTCCTCCCCGCCGTGCGCGGCCTGGCGTGCGGCGAGGAGCCGTTCCACCAGATGGGCCAGCAGAAAGCCGGCCACGAACAGCAGCAGCGCGGCCGGTACGCCGAAGACCTCGGTGCCCGCCGCCTCCAGCGCCTCCGGCAGCAGATCCAGGCCGACCACGCCCAGCATCAGGCCGCCGGCCAGGCCAAGGACCAGATGACGGCGGTCGGTCACCCGCTGTGCCGTCCAGCCCCCGGCCAGTGTCATCAGGAACGCGCCGAGCGCGACGAACACCGCCATGGCCCCTTCGTATCCGATGAAGGCCCGTTCGCGCACATCCGGCACCACCAACACCACCCGCTCCCCCAGTGATTCTTCGTACGAGAGGACCCGAACCCATGGCCGACGCCCCCACCGGCAAGGTGACCTTCGTCGGTGCCGGACCCGGCGCCGCCGACCTGCTGACGTTCCGTGCCGCGCGTGCCATCGCCGAGGCCGACGTCGTGATCTGGGCGGCCAGCCTGGTCCAGGCCGAGGTCCTGGAGCACGCCCGCGAGGGCGCGGAGATCCTCGACTCGGCGACGATGTCGCTGGAGGACGTCGTCGCCGTCTACGCACGGGCCGTCGCCGAGGGGCTGCGGGTCGCGCGGATCCACTCCGGTGACCCGGCCCTCTGGGGCGGTACGCAGGAGCAGCTCGACCGGTGCGCCGAGATCGGTATCGCCACGGAGGTGGTGCCCGGTGTCTCCGCCTTCTCCGCGGTCGCCGCGCTCGCGCAGCGCGAGCTGACCATCCCCGAGGTCGCGCAGTCCGTGGTGCTCACCCGGCTCGGCGGCGGCAAGACGCCGATGCCGCCGGGCGAGGAGGTGCGGGAGTTCGCCAAGCACGGCACCACCATGGCGATCTTCCTGTCGGCCGCGCGGAGCGGGCAGCTGGTGCGGGAGCTGCTGGAGGGCGGCTATCCGACGTCCACTCCGGTCGTCGTCGCCTACCAGGCGACCTGGCCCGAGGAGCTCGTCGTGCGGTGCACGATCGAGACGCTGGAGGAGACGGTCAAGGAGCACAAGCTCTGGAAGCACACGCTCTTCCTGGTCGGGCCCGCGCTCGACGCCGAGGGCACCCGCTCGCACCTGTACCACCCCGGCCACTTCCACGGCTACCGCAAGGCCGACCCGGAGGCCCGCCGGGCCCTGCGCGCGCGGGGTGCGAGTACGTGATCACGGTCTTCGGTACGGGGACGGGGGCGCCGGTTCCCGCCGACGCGCTGGCCGGGGCCCGGCTGGTGGTGGGCGGCCGACGTCACCTGGCGTCCGCGCCGGTGCCCGAGGATGCCGAGCAGGTCGAACTCGGGCCGCTCGCGCCCGCCCTCGACATCATCGAACGGCATCTGGACAAGCAGCAGCGGGTCGTCGTCCTCGCCTCCGGTGATCCCGGGTTCTTCGGGATCGTACGGGCGCTGGCCGAGCGGTTCGGGTCCGAGCGGTTGGACGTACGGCCCGGGGTCTCGTCCGTCGCCGCCGCTTTCGCGCGGCTCGGGCTGACGTGGGACGACGCGGTCGTCGTCAGCGCGCACGGACGGGAGCTGCGGACAGCCGTCAATGTGTGCCGGGCGCGGCCCAAGGTGGCCGTGCTGACCGGGCCGGGGGCCGGGCCCGCCGAGCTGGGAGCCGCGCTGCGGGCCGACGCCCGCGTCCTGGTCGTCGCCTCCGCGCTGGGCTCCGCCGAGGAGCGCGTCGAGCGGGTGACACCGGCCGAGGCCGCCGCCCGTGACTGGGGGACGTCGGTGAGCGTGGTGCTGTGCCTGGACGGGACGCGGGTGCTGGGCGCCGCCGCCCGGACGGTCGCCGGGCCGGGTGCGGGGCCCGCTCGATGGGCGCTGGACGAGGACGAGTTCACCCACCGGGACTCGATGATCACCAAGTTCGAGGTACGGGCGCTCGCGCTGGCCCGGCTCGGCCCCCGGCTCGGTGACCACGTCTGGGACATCGGCGCGGGTTCCGGTTCCGTCGCCGTGGAGTGCGCGCGGTTCGGCGCGGCCGTCACCGCCGTCGAGAAGACCCGGGACGGCGTCGAGCGGGTCCGCGCCAACGCGGCGGCCCACGGGGTCGACGTACGGGCCGTGCACGGGGCCGCGCCGACGGTGCTGTCCGATCTCGACGACCCCGACGCCGTGTTCGTCGGCGGCGGCGGGCGTGAACTGCCCGCGATCGTCACCGCGTGCGCGCGGCGCGCCCGGCGGACGGTGGTCGTGGCCATGGCGGCGCTCGACCGGGTACCGGCCGTGCGCGCGGCACTCACCGGCGCCGGGCTCTCCTGCGACGGGGTGCTGTTGCAGTCGTCGCGCCTGGCACCGCTGCCGGGAGACGTGACCCGGCTCGCCGCCACCAACCCTGTTTTTCTGCTGTGGGGGTTCCGAACCCCCGGTTCTCATGAGGGAGTTGCCCTGTGATCGGCCTCATTTCCGCCACCTCGGCGGGCGCGGCTGCGCGCGACCGGCTGGCCGCGGCGTGGCCGGAGCGGACACGCGTGTACGAGGGTCCCGTCGGGGACGCCGTACGGGCGGCGTTCGCGGAGTGCGAGCAGCTGGTGTGCTTCCTCGCCACGGGCGCCGTGGTGCGGCTGGTCGCGCCGCTGCTCGGCGACAAGACGTCCGACCCGGGCGTGGTGTGTGTCGACGAGGGCGGCCGGTTCGCCGTGTCGCTGGTCGGCGGGCACGGCGGCGGCGCCAATGAACTCGCCCGCGAGGTCGGGGAGTCGCTGGGCGCGGAGCCCGTGGTCACCACCGCGACGGACGCGGTGGACCTGCCGGGTCTCGACACGCTCGGCCTCCCCGTCGAGGGCGATGTGGCCGCCGTGTCGCGGGCGCTCCTCGACGGTGAACCGGTCGCCCTGAAAGCGGAGTTGGCGTGGCCGCTGCCCGCGCTGAAGGTCACCGACGAAGGTGCCTACGCGGTCCGCGTCACCGACCGGCTCGTGGCCGCCGCCGAGCGCGAGGTCGTCCTGCGGCCGCCGTCCCTCGTCGTCGGGGTCGGTGCCTCGAAGGGCGCGCCGGCCGAGGAGGTGCTCGGGCTGGTGCGCGGCGCGCTGCGGGACGCCGGGCTGTCCGAGCGGTCGGTCGCCGAACTCGCCACCGTCGACGCCAAGGCCGAGGAGCCGGGGATCGTGGCGGCGGCGGCTCGGCTCGGTGTCCCCGTGGTCACCTACTCCGCCGAGGAGTTGGCCGCCGTCTCCGTCCCCAACCCCTCCGACGCGCCCCTCGCCGCCGTCGGCACCCCGTCCGTCGCCGAGGCCGCCGCGCTGGCGAACGGCGGCGAACTCCTCGTACCCAAGCGGAAGTCGGCGCGTGCGGACGGTCTGCCCGCGATGGCGACCTGCGCCGTCGTACGGCGTCCCGCGCGCGGGCGGCTCGCGGTGGTCGGGCTCGGCCCGGGCGCACGGGACCTGCTCACGCCCCGCGCGAAGGCGGAGTTGCGACGTGCCTCCGTGCTCGTCGGCCTCGACCAGTACGTCGACCAGATCCGTGATCTGCTGCGGCCCGGCACCGTGATCCTGGAGTCGGGGCTCGGAGCCGAGGAGGAGCGGGCCCGTACGGCCGTGGCGGAGGCCCGCAAGGGGCAGGCCGTCGCGTTGATCGGCAGCGGGGACGCGGGCGTGTACGCCATGGCCTCCCCCGCGTTGGCCGAGGCGTCCGACGACATCGAGGTGATCGGCGTCCCGGGTGTGACCGCCGCTCTTGCCGCCGCCGCGATCCTCGGCGCGCCCCTGGGCCACGACCACGTCTCCATCAGCCTCTCCGACCTGCACACTCCCTGGGAGGTCATCGAGCGACGCGTCCGCGCGGCGGCCGAGGCGGACATCGTGGTCACCTTCTACAACCCGCGTTCCCGGGGCCGTGACTGGCAGCTCCCGAAGGCGCTGGCGATCCTCGCCGAGCACCGGGAGCCGACGACGCCGGTCGGTGTCGTACGGAACGCGTCGCGGCCGGACGAGTCCAGTCGGCTCACGACACTGGGGTCCCTGGACCCGGCGACGGTCGACATGATGACGGTCGTGACCGTCGGCAACACGGCGACCCGTGACATCGCGGGGCGCATGGTGACACCGCGCGGCTACCGCTGGCAGGGCAGCTCTCTGGAGGACGCCAAGTGAATCGCGTGATCCACCCCATCGAGGAGGAGTCCTACCGGCGGCTGCGGGCCCGCCTGGACACCTCGCACTTCCCGCCGCTGACCCGTGCGGTGGTCGAGCGGGTCATCCACTCGGCCGCCGACCTGGAGTACGCCGACGATCTCGTCATGGACGAGGGCGAGCTGGAGAAGGCTCATGCCGCCCTGCACGGCGGGGCGCCGGTCGTCGTGGACGTGGAGATGGTCGCGGCCGGCATCACCCGGCGCGAGACCGTCTGCCGGCTCCGCGACGCCGTGGCCGGGCCGGGGCTCACCCGCTCCGCGCACGCGATCCGGCTCGCCCACGAGCAGGTGGGCCCCGGCGCCCTCTGGGTGATCGGCAACGCGCCGACCGCGCTGGAGGAGCTGCTCACCCTGGACGCTGCCCCGGCGCTCGTCATCGGTCTGCCCGTCGGCTTCGTCGGCGCGGTCGAGTCCAAGGCCGCCTTGCGCGAGAGCGGGCTGCCCGCCGTGAGCAACGTGTCCGAGAAGGGCGGGTCGGCCGTCGCCTCGGCCGCGCTCAACGCCCTGCTGTACCACCCCGTTTCCACCGAGGAGAAATCGTGACCACCCCCCAGCCCGCTCTGCTCATCGCCGGCCACGGCACCCGGGACGAGGCCGGGGCCGAGGCGTTCCGTGACTTCGTCCGGGAGTTGGGGCGCCGTCACCCCGAACTGCCGGTCGCGGGCGGCTTCATCGAACTGTCCCCGCCGCCGCTGGGCGAGGCCGTCACCGAGCTGGTGGAGAAGGGCGTACGACGGTTCGCCGCCGTGCCGCTGATGCTGGTCTCCGCCGGTCACGCCAAGGGCGACATCCCGGCGGCGCTGGCCCGCGAGAAGGAGCGGCACCCGGGGATCTCGTACACCTACGGCCGTCCGCTGGGCCCGCACCCGTCGCTGCTGAACGTGCTGGAGCGGCGGCTGGAGGAGGCGCTCGGCACCGAGGGGCGCGCACCCGGCGACCTCGCGGACGTCACCGTGCTGCTCGTCGGGCGCGGCTCCACCGACCCGGACGCCAACGCCGAGGTCCACAAGGCGGCGCGGCTGCTGTGGGAGGGGCGCGGATACGCGGGTGTCGAGACGGCGTTCGTGTCGCTGGCGGCGCCGGACGTGCCGAGCGGCCTCGACCGGTGCGTGAGGCTGGGCGCGCGGCGGATCGTCGTGCTGCCCTATTTCCTGTTCACCGGTATCCTCCCGGACCGCGTCCGGCAGCAGACCGAGGGCTGGGCGGCCGCGCACCCGGAGATCGAGGTGCGCTCCGCCGATGTCATCGGGCCGGAGCCGGAGCTGCTCGACCTGGTGATGGAGCGGTACGAGGAGGCGATCAAGGGTGATCTGCGGATGAACTGCGACTCGTGCGTGTACCGCATCGCGCTGCCCGGTTTCGAGGACAAGGTGGGCCTGCCGCAGCAGCCGCACTTCCACCCCGACGACGACGGCCACCATCACCACGGCCACGGACACCACCACCACGGCTCCCCCTCCCATGCGCACTGACAGACACGGCACCGGCAGCCATGATCTGCGGCACCACGGTGACGCGGAGGTCCGTGACGACGGGGCGCGGCTGACCGACCTCGCCGTGAACGTCCGCGCGGACACGCCCCCGAGGTGGCTGCGGGAGCGGATCGCGGAGTCGCTGACCGGCCTCGCCGCCTATCCGGACGGCAGGGAGGCGCGGGCCGCGGTCGCGGCCCGGCACGGGCTGCCCGCGGAGCGGGTGCTGCTCACCGCCGGCGCCGCCGAGGCGTTCGTGCTGCTCGCCCGCGCCCTGGAGACCCGCCATCCGCTGGTCGTGCACCCGCAGTTCACGGAGCCGGAGGCGGCGCTGCGGGACGCGGGGCACACCGTCGACCGGCTGCTGCTGCGCGAGGAGGACGGCTTCCGGCTCGATCCGGACGCCGTCCCGAAGGACGCGGACCTGGTGGTGATCGGCAACCCGACGAACCCGACGTCGGTCCTGCACCCGGCGGACACGATCGCGCGACTGGCCCGTCCCGGGCGGACGTTGGTGGTGGACGAGGCGTTCATGGACGCGGTGCCGGGCGAGCGGGAGGCGCTGGCGGGCCGGACGGACGTCCCCGGGCTCGTCGTCCTGCGCAGCCTCACCAAGACCTGGGGTCTGGCCGGGCTGCGCATCGGTTACGTGCTGGCCGCCCCGGAGACCGTCGAGGAGCTGGAGCGGGCCCAGCCGCTGTGGCCGGTGTCCACCCCGGCGCTCGCGGCGGCGCGGGCCTGCGTGGCGCCGCAGGCACTGGCCGAGGCGGCGCACGCGGCCCATCGCATCGCCGCCGACCGGGCCCATCTCGTGGCCGGGCTGCGGGAGTTCGCCCCGGACGGGCTGGCGGTCGTCGAACCGGCCGAGGGACCCTTCGTCCTGGTCCGTCTGCCCAAGGCCGTCGCCGTACGCCGGCATCTGCGTGACCTCGGTTTCGCGGTGCGGCGCGGGGACACGTTCCCGGGCCTGGACGAGGAGTGGCTGCGGCTCGCGGTGCGGGACCGGACGACGGTCAACTCGTTCCTCCAGGCGCTGGACCAGGCGATGGTCCTGTCACAGCACTGACCGGCGGCGGGTGCCGGGAGGCAGGGGGCGGTCATTCGGGGGCGTGTCCCGCGTCGGCCGGAGGTGGGGCGACGCTGCGGCGCACGACGATGTGCGTGCCCAGCAGATGGTGGCTGCCGGCGGCCTCGTCGGGGTCCCGCAGCGCGATCCGTACCGCTGCCCGCCCCAGCTCCTCGGCGGGCGTACGCACGGTCGTGAGCGGCGGGTTGAAGTCCTCGGCCAGCGGGATGTCGTTGTAGCCGACGACGGAGACGTCCTCGGGCACGCGCAGCCCCGCGTCGGCGATGGCGCGCAGGGCGCCCGCGGCGACCATGTCGTCCCCGGCGACCACGGCCGTGAACTCCCGGGTCTCCTTGAGGAGTCGGGTCATGGCCCGCAGACCGGCCGCCCGCCCGAGTCCGCAGTCGACCACCCGGGCGTCGGCAGCCGGCACCCGGTGCTCCGCGAGGGCGGCCCGGTACCCGGCGACCCGGGCGTCCAGGGCCGTGTTCCCCGGCAGGCCTCCCAGGAAGACGATCCGCCGATGGCCCGCCGACAGCAGATGCCCGGTGATCGCGCGCGCCCCGGCCTCGTTGTCGAACTCGACCACCAGCGCCGGGATCCCGGGATCGGGGGCGGGCCGCCCGCACAGCACGAGCCGCGCGCCGGTCGAGTCCAGGGCCTGCGCGTAGTGCGCCACGCGCGAGCGGTACGCGTCGTCCTCGACGACCCCGCCGACCAGGATCACCAGCCGGGCCCCCTCCTCCCGCATGAGCTGCACGAACTCCATCTCACGCTGCGGGTCCCCGCCGGTAGCGCCGACGACGCACAGCCAGCCCCGGTCGGCGGCCTCGGCCTCGACGCCCTCGGCGACCTGGGCGTAGAAGGGGCTGGTGACCTGGCGGACGACGACCGCGGCCATCTTGCGGCCGCCGCCCACCAGGGCGCGCGCGTGCGCGTTGGCGACGTAGTCGAGGTCGCGGGCGGCGCGCAGGACGCGGGCCCGGGTGGCGGGCGGGACGGGATGGTTACCGGTCAGCGCGCGGGACGCGGTCGCCGTGGACACGCCCGCCCGCTCGGCGACCTCGCGGATGGTGACCCGCCCCTTGCCTGTCATGTCGTTGCCCATCCCCCGCGTCTCCTGTCCCACCGGCGGCCCGTGACGCGTCGGCCGCACAGCCCTTGGCGAACTCCTCGGCCATTCTGTCGCCCTCTCGGGGCCCGCCGCTCGTGCAGGGGCCCTGAGGACGCAGTCGTGGGCGTCGGACCGGGTGGGTGGTGGGCGCCGGACCGGGCGGGTGGTGGGTCGGGGCGCGGTCAGTTCCTGCCGCGTCGGGCCACGGCGACCGCCCCTCCGCCCGCGACGAGCAGGGCGATCGCGCCGCCCGCGATGTACGGGGTCAGGGAGTTGCCGCCGGTCTCCGCCAACCCGGCCTCGGCGGGTGCGCCTTGGGGCTTCACATCACCGGCCGGCGTCTCGGAGGGTGCCGCGGAGGCCGCCGTTGCCTTCGGGGACTCGCAGGTGGCCTTCGCCAGGGTCAGGGTGCCCTCGACCTCGGCCACGTTGAGCTTCAACGGGTTGACGGAGACGGTGAGTTCGAGGGCGGTGGCGGCGGCCGTGCGGGAGGTGGTCTCGCGCTTGGACAGGTCGAGGCGGACCTCGCCGACTCCCGGGACCTTCACCTCGGTCGGGCCGCCGGCGGTCAGGGTGACCTTCTTGCCGAGGACGGTGACATCGCCCAGCACGTCGGACGTGGCGACCGGCGGCTTCCCGGCTTCGCAGACCGCCTCGGACTTGACCGCGCCGAGCTCGATGACGGAGAGCAGGGGCAGGCCGGGGACGTGGAGCCTGGCGTGGGCCAGGTCGGTCGAGGCCTCGGCCCTGGTCGCGGTGACGTTCGCCTTCGCCGACGCCACCTCGGCGTTCAGCACGCTGAAGGCCTGGCCGTTGTTCACGCCGTTCAACTGGGCGGTCAGCGCGGTCTTCTCGGCGCTCCGCGGTGCCTGTACTTCGTTCAGGGAGACCGCGAGCGGGACGTTCACGGTCTTGTTGAGCAGGGACACGTCGAGCCCGGTGCGCAGCACGACGGCGCTCGCGCGGCCCTCGTCGCCGGTGGCGTGTGCGGAGCCCGCGCCGGCCAGGACCGCGGGACCTGCGGCCAGGGCGGTGGCCGTCGCGACGGTCGCGAGACGGCGTGCGGGCATACGGAAGTTCTTGCCGTTCAAGGTGGGGACCCCTCAGAGGAGACTTGCTCGGGACCCGGCAAGAATTACGCACTGAGAGTGAACAGTCAGCAGTCCGACGGGACTTCACCCCAACGTGGTGCTTCCGTGAACTTTTTCGAATCGGGCGGCACGAGTGTTCCTCGAAGTCACCCCCGCACCCCCTTCTGTGCGAGCGCGTCCGTTGACGGGGCGGCGCGTGCGCGGAGTGCAGAACGAGTCAGGTCGATGGCTGGTCACGCTGCGTCAACGTGGGCTAGGCGGCGACCCGTCCGTTGAGGACGACCCGCTGGGGGTCCGCCAGCACCCGTACGTCGGCGCGCGGATCGGACGCGTACACCACGAGATCGGCCGCGGCGCCCTCCTCCAGGCCGGGGCGGCCGAGCCAGGCGCGGGCCTTCCAGGTCGTCGCCGCGAGGGCCTCGACCGGCGGGATGCCCGCGGTGACCAGTTCCGCGACCTCGGCCGCGACCAGGCCGTGCGGCAGGGTGCCGCCGGCGTCGGTGCCGACGTACACCGGGATGCCGGCGTCGTAGGCGGAGCGCACGGTGTCGTAGCGCCGCTCGTGCAGCCGCCTGATGTGGGCCGACCACTGCGGGAACTTGTTCTCGCCGCCCGCCGCGAGCTGCGGGAAGGTCGCGATGTTGACCAGGGTCGGGACGATCGCCACGCCGTGCTCGGCGAAGAGCGGGATCAGCTCCTCGGTCAGCCCGGTGGCGTGCTCGACGCAGTCGATGCCCGCGCCGACCAGGTCGGGGAGGGAGTCCGCGGAGAAGCAGTGGGCGGTGACCCGGGCGCCGAGGCGGTGGGCCTCGGCGATGGCCGACTCCAGCGCGTCCCGCGGCCACAGCGGCGCCAGGTCGCCGACCTCGCGGTCGATCCAGTCGCCGACCAGCTTGACCCAGCCGTCGCCGCGCCGGGCCTCCTGGGCGACGTACGCGGCCAGGTCGGCCGGCTCGATCTCGTGGGCGTAACCGCGGATGTAGCGGCGGGGGCGGGCGATGTGCCGGCCGGCCCGGATGATCTTCGGCAGGTCTTCGCGGTCGTCGATCCAGCGGGTGTCGGAGGGCGAACCGGCGTCGCGGACGAGAAGCGTGCCGGCCTCACGGTCGGCCAGCGCCTGCTTCTCGGCGACGTCCTCCGTGACCGGCCCGTGCGGGCCGAGGCCGACATGGCAGTGCGCGTCGACCAGCCCCGGCAGGGCCCAGCCGACGACGGTACGGACGTCACGGGCGCCGACGGGGCGGTCGTAGGTGATCCGTCCACCGACGACCCAGAGCTCCTCCCGAACCTCCTCGGGCCCGACCAGGATCCGCCCCTTGACGTGCAACACCGCGCGCTCGCTCATGCCTCGCACCTTAGTAGGAGCGTCAGCGGATCACGGCTCCCAGGGCGGCGCCCCCTCGGCGGCACGGGCACCGAGCCCCTGGCACGTCCACGCCCGCTTCACTCCTGCTCGCTCTCGTCGCCCACCTGGTCCGACGTCTCCTCCTCCACGTCGGCCATCGCCGGGTCGAGGAGGCGGGAGAGGAAGTGGCGGGTGCGTTCGTGGGCGGGGTTGCCGATGACCTGGGCCGGGGTGCCGTCCTCGACGATCACTCCAGCGTCCATGAAGACGACCCGGTCGGCGACCTCGCGGGCGAAGGTCATCTCGTGGGTGACGACCATCATCGTCATGCCCTCGTTCGCGAGCATCCGCATCACCGCGAGGACGTCCCCGACGAGTTCGGGGTCGAGTGCGGAGGTCGGCTCGTCGAAGAGCATCACCTCCGGGCCCATGGACAGCGAGCGGGCGATGGCGACGCGCTGCTGCTGGCCGCCGGAGAGGGAGGCCGGGTAGGCGCCGGCCTTCTCGGACAGGCCGACCCGTTGCAGGTTCTCGGCGGCCACCTTCGCCGCCTCCGCCTTGCCCCGCCTGAGGACCCGGCGCTGCGGGAGCGTGAGGTTCTCGGTCACGGTGAGGTGCGGGAAGAGGTTGAACTGCTGGAAGACCATGCCGATACGGCGGCGTACGGCGTCGATGTCGACGTCGGGGTCGGTGAGTTCGGTGCCGCCGACGAAGACCCGGCCCCCGGTGGGTTCTTCGAGGAGGTTCACGCAGCGCAGCAGCGTGGACTTGCCGGAGCCGGAGGGGCCGATCACGCAGACGACCTCGCCGCGTCCGATCTCCAGGTCGATGCCCTTGAGGACCTCGTTGTCGCCGAACGACTTGTGCAGGCCCTGGACCTGGATCTCTGCAGTGGTGGTCACTTGACCGCCTCCTGGGCCTTGGCCTCCATACGGCGGACGACGAAGCCGAGCGGGATCGTCACCAGCAGATAGCAGAGGCCGGCGACGAGGATCGGCGTGGAGTTGGCGGTCTGGCTGGCCAGATCGCGGCCGTACTTGGACAGTTCGCGCTCCTCCAGGGTGACGCCGAGGAACAGCACCAGCGAGGAGTCCTTGAAGAGCAGGACGAGTTCGTTGGTGAGCGGCGGCAGGATGATGCGGAACGCCTGCGGGACGACGATCGAGACCATCGCGCGGGCCGGTGAGAAGCCCAGCGAACGGGCCGCCTCCATCTGCCCCTTGGGCACCGCCTGGATGCCGGCGCGGATCGTCTCCGCCATGTAGGCCGCGGCGACCAGACCGAGCGCGAGGGCGACCTTGCCGTACGTCCCGCCGGGGATCTCGGTCCCCGGGAAGGCGAGCGGCACGGCCACACCGATGAAGATGAAGATGAGCAGCGCGGGCAGCCCGCGGAAGATCTCGATGTAGACGCCGGCGAACCAGCGGTACGGCCCCACCGACGACAGTCGCATCAGCGCTATGACCATGCCGAGGACGAGTCCGAAGACGAAGCCGGACAGCGTGTACAGCACGGTGTTCTTGAGCGCCAGCGTGATGACGTCCGGGAACATCTCCTTCGCGATGTCCCACTGGGCGAACTGGTTCTTGAGCCGGCCCCAGTCCGCCGACACCGCGAAGGCGATCACGGCGCCGACGAACAGGACGTACTGCGCGCCGCGCGACAGGCCGCGCTTCTGACGCCGGGTCAGGCCCTTCTTCTTCGGCTGGAGTTGTACGTCGGTATCGGCCATGGGGTCAGGATGCCGACGCGGACGGGGAGGCGGAGGCCGCGGAGGCGTCGTACGGGCCGATCCACTTCTCGTACAGCTTCTTGTAGGTGCCGTCCGCCTTGGCGTCGGCGAGGGCCTTGTTGATGGCGGCGAGGAGCTTGGTGTTGCCCTTCTTCACCGTGAAGCCGTACTGCTCACCGGTGTTGATCTGCTCGGCCACCGAGAAGGCGTCGGAGTTGGCCTTGTCCTTCAGCCAGCCCTGGACCACGGGGTAGTCGATGACGACGGCCTTGACCTGGCCGGAGCGCAGACCGTTGAGGACGGCGTCGGAGGACTCGAAGGAGACCGGGTCGAAGCCCTGGCTCTTGGCGTAGTCCTCGCCGGTGGTCTGCGCCTGGGCCCCGAGCTTGACCTTCTTGGCCTTGGCGTCGGCGAGGGAGGTGATCCCGCTGTCCTTGTCGACGAGCAGGGCCTGGGTGGCGTCGAAGTAGGGGTCGGAGAAGTCGACGTTCTTCTTGCGCTCCTCGGTGATGGTCATGCCGGCCGCGGCGACGTCGCACTCGCCGGAGTTGAGGAAGGCGCCCGTCTTGAAGTTCTCGAAGGGGGTGTCGAGGATCTCCTGCTGCACGCCGAGGTTCTTGGCGACCAGGTCGATCAGCGAGACGTCGAAGCCCTGCACCTTGCCGTCGATCTCCGACTGGAAGGGCGGGTAGGGCAGGTGGGTGCAGGTGGTGAGCTGGCCCGCCTTGACGAGCTCGACGCCGCCGGCGGCGGTCTTGGTGCCGCTGCCGCCGTCGTCGTCCGAGGAGCAGCCGGCCACGAGCAGGAGCCCGGCCGTCGCGGTGGTGGCGGCCAGGGTGCGGGTCCGGCGCCCGAGGATCGTCTTCACGGGGGAGCCTCCTGTGGGGGAACTGTGGGTTCCGATTATAAGGAAACGTTTGAGCCTCTCAAACCAAAGCGATGGTCGCGAGGCCGTTCAGCCTGAGAAGCACCGGTCGGCGGCGCTTGCCGTGGGGCGGTTACCCTCGATCACGTCTACCCCAGTGAGCGAAGAGAGCACCGCCGTGACGCACCCGTTCCTTGACCTGGCCCCGTTGAGCGCCGCGCACTTCGCGTCGATCGAGGACCGTGTGGCGCGGCTGCTGAGCACCGAGCAGGACGTCGTGATCATGCAGGGCGAGGCACTGCTGCCGCTGGAGGGGGCCATCCGGGGGACGGCGGGGCCGGGGACCGTCGCGCTGAACGTCATCACCGGCCCCTACGGGCAGACCTTCGGGGACTGGCTGCGGGACTGCGGGGCGACGGTCGTCGACCTCGCCGTGCCCTTCCACAGCGCCGTCACGGCGGAGCAGATCCGGGAGGCCTTCGCGGCCCACCCGTCGATCGACTTCGTGTCGCTGGTGCACGCGGAGGCGGCGACCGGGAACACCAACCCGGTCGCGGAGATCGGTGAGGTCGTACGGGAGCACGGCGCGCTGTTCTACCTGGACGCGGTGGCGTCGATCGGCGCGGAGCCGGTACTGCCGGACGCGTGGGGGGTCGACCTGTGCGTGATCGGGGCGCAGAAGGCGATGGGCGGGCCGGCCGGGGTGTCGGCGGTGTCGGTGAGCGAGCGGGCGTGGGCGCGGATGGCGGCCAACCCGCGGGCGCCGCGCCGGTCGTACCTCGCGCTGCTCGACTGGAAGGAGCGGTGGGTCGACGGTGGCCGGCGTGCGCTGCTCCACGCTCCGGCGCAGCTGGAGATGCTGGCCCTCGAGGCATGCGTCGAGCGGATCGAGGAGGTCGGCCTCGACGCGGTGATGGCTCGGCACGCCTCGGCCGCCGCGGCGACTCGGGCGGGTGCCGTGGCGCTCGGCGGAGGGCTTGAGCCGTACGTGTACGAGGCTCGGGACGCGGCACCGGTGGCGACGACACTGCGGGCGCCCTCCGGGGTGGTGGCATCCGAGCTGGTGGCTCGGGCGCTGGCCTCGGATCCGGCGTTGCCGCTGGTCGCGGGTGGGGGTGCGCTGGCCAAGGAGATGATCCGGGTCAACCACTACGGGGTGGACGCGACGCCGGGGGCGGTGCGGGCGAGTCTGGCGGCGCTGGGTGCCGCGCTGGCGGAGCGGGGGCTGGACGTGGACGTGGAGGGGGCGTTGCGGGCGGTGGAGGGCGAGTGGCGGTAGCGGGGCGACCCGGCCCCGCGAAGGGCTCGCCCGCGAACGCCGGGCGGGCCCGGATGTCAGACGTGCGTGCCATGCTCCCCGCATGACCACCGACACACCCCACACCCTCCCTGACGGTCGCCCCGTCCCGCTTCTGACCGGTCCCGAACTCCCCATGCTGGAAAGCTGGTTGGACTTCCACCGGGCCACGCTCGCGCTCAAGTGCGCGGGGCTCGACGACGCACAGGCGCGGGTCGCCTCCGTCGAGCCCTCCACCCTCACCCTGCTCGGCCTGGTGCAGCATCTCGCCGAGGTCGAGCGGAACTGGTTCCAGCGGGTGATCGGCGGGCTGGACCTGCCGCCCGTGTTCGACGGGGACCCGAGCGGATACGTCCTCGATCCCGCGCGCACGCTCCAGGACGCGCTCGCCGTCTGGCGCCGCGAGGTCGAGCGCGGGCGGGGGCTGTACGTCGGCTGGTCCCTCGACGACACCGGGCGGATGGTGGACGCTCCCTTCACCGGGACGGACGTCAGTCTGCGGTGGGTGCTGATCCACATGATCGAGGAATACGCCCGGCACAACGGACATGCGGACCTCTTGCGGGAGGGAATCGACGGAGTTACCGGCGCCTAATTATCCGGTAATTCTGGAATTCTTTATCAGTACAGCTTCCCGTTTTCTTCTGCCCGCTTTTCCCCGGCCTAAACGCAAAGATTTCGCGAACGCCGAGCGGGGTGATTCGGGAAGGTCTCGTGGGGGTTACATGGGTGTGACGCGTTACACATCGCTACCCTTTCGTACCTTTTGCACGGGACATAAAGGACCATACCTCGCACTTCTCGCGCAGACGCCCGCGCCCGCGCGATAACACAACAGGGTCCATCATGTAACCCCGCCCGGCCATGCATTTTTTAATTTCCCTCGGTAAATTCAATCCGCATGACTGCCTCACCAGCAGACCTGCAAGCCCACCCGCAGAACGACCTGAAAATCGACCGCCCGTCCGTGACGGACGGTGCCGCATTGTGGCGGATAGCGAGGGACTCGAAGGCCCTCGACCTGAACTCGTCCTACAGTTATCTGCTGTGGTGCCGCGACTTCGCCGCCACCTCGGCCGTCGCCCGGGACGGGCGCGGGGAACCGGTCGGGTTCGTCACCGGTTACGTGCGACCCGACCGTCCGCGCACCCTGCTCGTCTGGCAGGTGGCCGTGGACGACGCCTACCGCGGGCGCGGCATCGCCGCCGCGTTGCTGGACGGGCTCGTCGAGCGGGTCGGTGGCGAGTACGGCGTGACGAGCGTCGAGACCACCATCACCCCCGGCAACACCGCCTCGGAGCGGCTGTTCGGCGCCTTCGCCGAGCGGCACGACGCCTCCCTGGAGCGCGAGGTGCTCTTCCCGACGCGCCTGTTCCCCGACGGCCCGCACGACCCCGAAGTCCTGTACCGCATCGGTCCCCTCTCCCCCTGACCGCGCCGGTTTCCCTCACCCCCGACCGCGCCGGTCCCCTCTCCCCCCGACCGGCCGCTGACGACCCCCGTACTCCCCCCACGCCTAACGAGGAGCGATTCGTCGTGACCATCACCCAGCCCGACCTCAGCGTCTTCGAGACCCTCGAGTCCGAGGTGCGCAGCTACTGCCGCGGCTGGCCCACCGTCTTCGACCGCGCGCACGGCAGCCGTATGTACGACGAGGACGGCCACGAGTACCTCGACTTCTTCGCCGGCGCCGGTTCGCTGAACTACGGGCACAACAACCCGGTCCTGAAACGGGCGTTGATCGACTACCTGGAGCGCGACGGCGTCACGCACGGGCTCGACATGTCGACCACCGCCAAGCGCGCGTTCCTGCAGACCTTCCAGGACCTGGTGCTGCGCCCGCGCGATCTGCCGTACAAGGTCATGTTCCCGGGCCCGACCGGCACCAACGCCGTCGAGTCCGCGCTCAAGCTGGCCCGGAAGGTGAAGGGGCGCGAGGCGATCGTGTCGTTCACCAACGCCTTCCACGGCATGTCGCTCGGCTCCCTCGCCGTCACCGGCAACGCCTTCAAGCGGGCCGGGGCCGGCGTACCGCTGGTGCACGGCACGCCCATGCCGTTCGACAACTACTTCGACGGGACCGTCCCCGACTTCCTGTGGTTCGAGCGGCTCCTGGAGGACCAGGGCTCCGGGCTCAACAAGCCCGCCGCCGTGATCGTGGAGACCGTGCAGGGCGAGGGCGGCATCAACGTCGCACGGCCCGAATGGCTGCGCGCTCTCAAGGAGTTGTGCGAGCGGCAGGACATGCTGCTCATCGTCGACGACATCCAGATGGGGTGCGGACGCACCGGTGCCTTCTTCTCCTTCGAGGAGGCCGGCATCACGCCCGACATCGTCACCGTCTCCAAGTCCATCAGCGGGTACGGCCTGCCGATGTCGCTGTGCCTGTTCAAGCCCGAGCTGGACGTCTGGGAGCCGGGCGAGCACAACGGCACCTTCCGCGGCAACAACCCGGCCTTCGTGACCGCGACCGCGGCCCTGGAGATGTACTGGGCCGACGGCTCGGCGATGGAGAAGCAGACCCGTGCGCGCGGCGAGCAGATCGAGCAGGGGCTCATCGCGATCACGGAGGAGAACCTCGCCGATGTGAAGGAGTACCGCGGGCGCGGGCTGGTGTGGGGCCTGGAGTTCCACGAGAAGGGCCGGGCCGGGCGGATCGCCCGGCGGGCCTTCGAACTCGGGCTGCTCATCGAGACGTCGGGCCCCGAGAGCGAGGTCGTGAAGCTGCTTCCCGCGCTCACGATCAGCCCCGACGAGCTGGACGAGGGACTCAGCGTCCTCGCCCGCGCCGTACGGGAGACCGTCTGACCGGGAGACCGTCGGACCGAAGAAGAAGCGCCAATCTAGGAGGCATCGCAGCACCGTGATCGTCCGTTCGTTCAAGGACATCGAAGGCACCGACCGGCACGTGAGGTCCGCGTCGGGGACCTGGGAGAGCAAACGCATCGTCCTCGCCAAGGAGAGGGTCGGCTTCTCGCTGCACGAGACGATCCTGTACGCGGGTACGGAGACGTCGATGTGGTACGCGAACCACATCGAGGCGGTCGTCTGCGTCGAGGGCGAGGCAGAGCTGACCGACGACGAGACCGGGCGGACGTACACGATCACGCCCGGGACCATGTACCTCCTCGACGGGCACGAGCGGCACACGATGCGGATCAAGGAGGACTTCCGCTGCATCTGTGTGTTCAACCCGCCCGTGACCGGACGGGAGGACCACGACGAGAACGGTGTCTATCCGTTGCTGACCGAGGAGGGCTGAGCCCGATGACCACCATCACCGATCCGTACCCGAGCCGAGGCGCCGCCGAGGTCACCGTCCCGCGCCAGGACCCCGTCGTCTGGGGCTCCCCCGACACGCCCGGCCCGATCTCGTCCCTCGACCTCCAGTCGTACGAGCGGGACGGCTTCCTCGCCCTCGACGAACTCATCTCCGAGGACGAAGTGGCCGTCTACCACCGGGAGTTGGAGCGGCTCGTCACCGACCCGGCGATCCGCGCGGACGAACGCTCGATCGTCGAGCCGAAGACCAAGGAGATCCGCTCGGTCTTCGAGGTGCACCGGATCAGCGAGGTGTTCGCGGCGCTGGTGCGGGACGAGCGGGTCGTCGGGCGGGCCCGGCAGATCCTCGGCTCGGACGTGTACGTCCACCAGTCCCGGATCAACGTCAAGCCGGGCTTCGGGGCCAGCGGCTTCTACTGGCACTCGGACTTCGAGACCTGGCACGCCGAGGACGGGCTGCCGAACATGCGGACGGTGTCCGTCTCGATCGCGCTGACCGAGAACCACGACACCAACGGCGGGCTCATGATCATGCCCGGCTCGCACCGGACCTTCCTCGGGTGCGCGGGGGCCACGCCGACGGACAACTACAAGAAGTCGCTGCAGATGCAGGACGCGGGCACGCCGTCGGACGAGGCGCTGACGGCGATGGCCGGGGAGTACGGCATCAAGCTGTTCACCGGCAAGGCCGGTTCGGCGACCTGGTTCGACTGCAACTGCATGCACGGGTCCGGCGACAACATCACGCCGTTCCCGCGCAGCAACGTCTTCATCGTGTTCAACAGCGTGGACAACGCGGCCGTGGAGCCGTTCGCGGCTCCCGTCAGGCGCCCCGAGTTCATCGGAGCACGGGACTTCACTCCCGTCCGCTGAGTACCGGGTAGTCCGTGTAGCCCTTCGCGCCCCCGCCGTAGAACGTCGTACGGTCGGGGGCGTTGAAGGGTCCGCCCGTGCGCAGGCGTGACGGCAGGTCGGGGTTGGCGAGGAACAGCTGGCCGTAGGCGACGAGGTCGGCGACGCCCTCCTCGACCAGGGTGAGGGCGTCCGGCCCCGTCGGGCCCTCGGAGGCGGGGCTGAGGACGAGGACGCCGCCGAACAGCTTGCGCAGGGCGAGGGTCAGGTCGCGGATCTCACCGACCTCCATGATGTGCAGATACGCCAGGTCCAGCGGCTCCAGCGCGGCGACGAGCGCGGTGTACGTCGGCTCCGGGTCCGGCTCGTGGATGTCGTTGAGGGGGTTGCCGGGCGACAGCCGCAGGCCGGTGCGGTCGGCGCCGACAGCGGCGGTGACGGCTCGGGCGATCTCGACGGCGAGGCGGATGCGGTTCTCGACGGAGCCGCCCCATTCGTCGGTGCGGTGGTTGGAGCCGGGGGCGAGGAACTGGTGGATCAGGTAGCCGTTGGCGCCGTGCAGTTCCACGCCGTCGAAGCCCGCCTCGATCGCGTTGCGGGCGGCGGTGACGAAGTCGTCGACGGTGGCGCGGATCTCGTCCCCGGTCAGCTCGCGCGGGACGACGTACCTTTTCGGGCCCTCGTGGGTGAAGACCTGCCCGTCGGCGGCCACCGGTGAGGCGCCGACCGGGGTCAGCCCGTCGGGCAGCAGCACCGGGTGGCCGATCCGGCCGGTGTGCATGAGCTGGGCGAAGATCCGGCCGCCGGCGGCGTGCACGGCGTCGGTCACCGTGCGCCAGGCGGCGACCTGCTCGGCGCTGTGCAGGCCCGGGGTGTCGGGGTAGCCCTGACCGACGAGGGACGGCTGAATGCCCTCGGTGACGATGAGCCCGGCGGAGGCGCGCTGGGCGTAGTACTCGGCGGTGAGCTCGGTCGGCAGGCCGCCGGCGCCGGCCCGGCTGCGGGTCATCGGCGCCATCGCGATGCGGTTGGCGAGCGGGGTGCCGGCGAGGTCGACGGGGTCGAACGCGGTGGTCATGGAGGCTCCTGAGGCGACGGGCGCGATACGACAGGCGTTGCGCGCGGCCGGTTTATGTGGTCGGCCAAGTAATTCAACCGGGAGCCACCCTAGCCCATTCCTTGGTCGGCCAAGCAAATTCCACGGGCGCGTATCCTTCCAGGCAGGAACCTGCGAGAACGGCGAGAACGGGGAGCCCGATGGAGGCCACCAAGGAGGCGGAGACCCGCCCCGCGTGTACCGAGCTGCCCTCGGCGGCCCACGACGGGCCGGTCAGCCACGCGCTCTCACGCGCCGCCCGGCTGCACCGCAAGGCCGCGGGGAAGCTGCTGCGCGGGCTGGGGCTGCACGCCGGTCAGGAGCTGGTGATGATGCACCTGTGGGAGCGTGGCCCGGCCCGCCAGTCGGAGCTGATCAGGCTCCTCGACCTCGACCCGTCCACGGTCACGAAGATGCTCCAGCGCCTGGAGCAGGCGGGCCACGTCCGGCGCCTGCCCGACCCGGCGGACCGCCGCGCGGTCCTCGTCGAGGCCACCGACGCCAGCGCCCATCTGCTCACCGAGGTCGAGAAGGCCTGGGGCGTCCTGGAGGAGAACACCCTCACCGGCCTCACATCGGCCGAGCGCGGCCAGCTCCTCGACCTGCTGGTGAAGGTCGAGAACAACCTCTGCGGCAAGGGCACCGAGGACTGACCGGGCCGACGACGTCTACAGCCAGGGGAGCTGCCCGCCCGTTCAGGAGGGCAGCACGGACAGTGCGTCCAGCAGGCGATCCACGTCCTCGTCCGTGTTGTAGAGGTGGAAGGCGGCCCGCAGGTTGCCCGCGCGGTCGGAGACCTCGATCCCGGCCGCGCTCAACTCGCCCTGGCGGTGGCCGAGTCCGGGCACCGAGACGGTCGGGGCGCCCGGGGAGGGCACGGGGGTGTGGCCGAGCGCGGACAGGCCGGTGCGGAAACGGTCGGCGAGGGCGAGGTCATGGGCCCTGATGGCGTCCACGCCGAGTTCCGCCAGGAGTTCGAGGGAGTGGCGGGCCGCCGCGTAGGAGAAGAGGGCCGGGCTCTCGTCGAACCGCCGTGCGGAGTGGGCGAGTTCGTCGATCGGGCCGTAACACGCGTCCCAGGGACGCTCCCCCGCCACCCAGCCGGCGAACAGCGGGGTGAGTCCCCCGAGGTCCTCCGGGACGACCAGGAACGCCACACCCCGCGGGCAGACGAGCCACTTGAAACCGACGCAGGCGGAGTAGTCGTACGCGTTCGCGTCCAGGGCCAGCCAGCCGGCGGCCTGGGAGGCGTCCACGTAGGTGCGCGCCCCGTGCGTCCGCGCGGCCTCACGGATCGCCGGGAGGTCGGCGATCCGTCCGTCGGCGGACTGGGCGGCGCTCACCGCGACCAGGGCGGTGCCGGGGCGGACGGACTCGGCGATCCGCGCCAGCGGGACGCTGCGGACCTTGAGGTCGGCGCGGACGTGGAAGGGGTTCACCAGGGAGCTGAAGTCGCCCTCCGCCGTGAGGACTTCGGCGCCCTCGGGGAGGGACGCGGCGATCAGGCCGCTGTAGACGGCGACCGAGGCACCGGCCGCGACCCGGCTGCGGGGCACGCCGACGAGGCGGGCGTAGGCGGTGCGGCTCGCCTCGACGTCCCCGAACATGTCGGTCGGGTCACCGGCGGCGGACGACTCCACGGCGGTGCGCATCGCGGCCACGGCCCGGGCCGGGAGCAGGCCGGTGCTCGCGGTGTTGAGGTAGGTGTTCTTCGGGGTGAACTCGGCACGGACGAGGCTCTCGAAGGTCTCCATGGACCCACTGTGGGCTTCCGGGAACTCCCCGTCCATTGCCGATTTCTGCGTGGTTTCGCTAAGTGATGCTTATAGATGGGTCCCGAGCTGGGGTTCTCTACCGCTGCGGTACCGCGCAGCCGTCGGGGCCGCAGGCCTCCGCGTCGCCCTGGCCGCTCTGGTCGATCAGCCGGAGCGGGGAGCGCTCGCCCCAGGCCTGGCTCAGGGCCTGCGCGAAGACCTCGGCGGGCTGGGCGCCGGAGACTCCGTACTTGCGGTCCAGCACGAAGAAGGGCACACCGTTCGCACCGAGCTCGGCGGCCTCGCGCTCGTCGGCGCGGACGTCGTCGGCGTAGGCGCTGGGGTCGGCGAGGACCTTGCGGACGTCGTCGGCGTCGAGGCCGGCGGCGACGGCCAGCTCCACGAGGCGCTCGTCGCCCTCACTGAAGACGGAGCGCTCCTCGGCGAAGTTCGCCTGGTAGAAGGCCTGGATCAGCTCGTTCTGCCTGCCCTGTTCCTTGGCGAGGTGGAGCAGACGGTGCATGTCGAAGGTGTTGCCGTGGTCGCGGTCACGGGTGCGGTACGCGAGACCCTCGGCGGCGGCCTGGGCGCCGAGGTTCTCCTCGCCGGCCTGGGCCTGGGCCTCGCTCATGCCGTACTTCTTGGTGAGCATCTTGATCACGGGCTGCACGTCGCCCTTGGCGCGGCCGGGGTCCAGCTCGAAGGAGCGGTGCACCACCTCGACGCCGTCGCGGTGCGGGAAGGCCTCCAGCGCCTTCTCGAAGCGGGCCTTGCCCACGTAGCACCAGGGGCAGGCGATGTCGCTCCAGATCTCGACGCGCATGTTCTCGGCTCTTTCTCCAGGTCGGCGGGGATGGTGGGTGAACGTTCAAGCAGCTGGGTTCATTCCCCGGTGGGCTGGGCCGCGCCGGGGGGCGGCGGTCTTCGTTCCGACGCGGCTGAACTGGGTCCGGTACGCCGTCGGGGTGAGGCCGGTGCGGCGGACCAGGTGGGTGCGGAGGGAGTCCGCTGTGCCCAGCCCGGCGGATCTGGCCACCTGGTCCATGGGGAGGGCGGTGGTCTCCAGGAGTTCCCTGGCTCGCTCCACACGCTGGTGGAGCAGCCACTGGAGCGGGCTGACACCGCTCTCCGCGTGGAAGCGGCGGGTGAGGGTGCGGACGCTGACGCCCGCGTGGCGGGCGAGGTCGGTGAGGGTGAGGGGCTTGTCGAGGTTGCGCATGGCCCAGCCCCGGGTGTCGGCGCAGGCCGTGCCCCGTTCGGGCGGCAGCGGTGTGTGGGTGAACTGGGTCTGGCCGCCCGGCCTGACCGGGGCCACCAGGGCCAGACGGGCGACCTCGTTGGCGGTGGCCGCTCCGTAGTCCGTGCGGATCATGTGCAGGCACATGTCGATGCCGGCCGCGTAGCCGGAGGAGGTGAGGATCTGGCCGTCCTCGACGTACAGGACGTCACCCTTGAGGTCGAGCGCCGGATAGCGGACCCTCAGCTCGTCCGCCAGCTGCCAGTACGTCGTCGCGCTGCGGCCGTCCAGCAGCCCCGCCTCGGCCAGCACGAAGGCGCCGCTGCAGATGGAGGTGACCCGTTTGCCCGCGCCGGCCGCCTCGCGTACGGCGGCGACCGTGCGGGGGTCCGGCGCGTAGCGCTCCCCCGTGCCGGCGAGCAGCACCGTGTCGGCGGCACGGACGGCTTCGAGGCCCCGGCTCACCTGCAGCTCCAGCCCGCCCGTGGTGGCCACCGGGCCGGGGTCCGGGGTGCAGACGGTCACCTCGTAGCCAGGTGTCCCGTCGAGCCGCACCTTCGCGAACAGCAGCTCCGGAATGGCAAGGTTGAACATCGAGACCGGCGACGGCGCGATGACGGCGATGCGGTGCGGTCCCCGCTGCTGCGACATGGCCAGAACCTCCGGATGCATGGCATTCAGGCCACTACTGTACTTCCCCGAAGATCCGCAGCATGAGGACATGCCAACGGACGAGACGCTCATGGATCATCAACTGACCAAAGATTCGCCCGAGTTGAAACCTTCCCCCGCCCTCACCCTCGCCGCCGCCCTTCTCGGCTTCGCGCTGATCACCCTCGACGCGTCCGTGGTCAACGTGGCACTCCCCTCCATCGGCTCCGCGCTCGGTGGCGGCATGTCGGGTCTGCAATGGGTCGTGGACGCCTACACCCTCGCGTTCGCCGCGCTGATGCTGTCCACCGGCGCCTTCGCCGACCGGGCCGGGGCCAGCCGGGCGTACGGCATCGGCATCACCGTCTTCACCCTCGCCTCGGCGGCCTGCGGTCTCGCCCCCACCCTCCCCGCGCTGATCGGTGCGCGGGTGGTGCAGGGGGTGGCCGCGGCCGTCGTCCTGCCCGCGTCGCTGGCGCTCGTGCGGCAGGCGTACGACGATCCCGCCCGCCGTGCCCGTGCGGTGGCCGTCTGGGCCGCAGGCGGGTCCGTCGCGGTGGCCCTGGGCCCGGTCGCGGGCGGTGCGTTGACGGCCGCCTGGGACTGGCGAGGCATCTTCTTCGTCAACCTGCCGCTGGGCGCGGTGGCGTTGGCGCTGCTGGTGCGCGCGCCGCGCTCACCGCGTCGTCCCGCGCCGCTGGATCTGCCGGGTCAGGTGGCGGCGGCGGTGACGCTGGCCTCGCTGACGTTCGCCGTGATCGAGGGCGGGTCAATGGGGCTGGTGGCCTCGGGAGTTGCGATCGCGGCCGCTGTGGCCTTCACCCGGATCGAGCTGCGGCATCCCCATCCCGTCGTCCCGTTCGGCCTGTTCCGCAGTCCGACCGTCTCCGTGGCGGTCGCGGTGGGGGCGGCGTGCAGCGTGGCGTTCTACGGTTCCGTCTTCGTCTTCTCGCTCTTCTTCCAGCAGGTCCAGGGGCGTTCCGCGCTCTACGCCGGGCTGATGTTCCTGCCGATGTCCGCGCTGATCGGCGCGACGAACCTGCTCTCGGGCAAGCTGGCCGGCCGGTACGGGGCACGGCTGCCCATGCTGGTCGGCCAGGGCCTCGCGCTCGTCGGGCTGCTGCTGCTCCTGTACGTCGACGAGACCACGCCCGCGGCCCTGGTGGCGGCGCTGCTCGTGCCGCTCGCCCTCGGCTGCGCGCTGACGGTGCCGCCGCTCACCACCCTGATGATGGAGGCGGTGCCGGCCGAGCGTGCGGGTCTCGCGGCGGGCGTCCTCAACGCGGCCCGGCAGGTCGCCGGAGGGCTGGGCATCGCGGTGTTCGGGGCGCTGGTGGCCGGTGGCTTCGTGGCCGGGATGCGGCTGAGCCTGGCCATCAGCGCGGCCCTCTTCGCGGTGACCTGGCTGGTCAGCTTCCGTCTCGCAGGTCCTGCATCCAGTTAGGGCGGAACTCCAGGTGGTCGTACGTCACCACGCACCCCTCCCCCATCGGCGACTGCGTCATGAAGCCGACCAGGGCGGCGCCGGTCTCCTTCTCCTCGCCCAGGGTGAAGAGCCGGACGAAGGTCCAGTGCTTGCCGTCGCGGGACGCGTGGAAGGCGAACGCCCGCCCGGTGCGGCTCACTCTGAGCCAGACCGAACTGCCCTCCACGGTGAAGGAGTTGGCGTCGTCCGAGTGCCCCCGGGTGACCACCGTGCAGACGGTGGCCACATCCGGGGAGTACTCCAGGCAGAGCTTGGCCCAGGCCCGGTCGCCGACATGGACGTAGAGCAGCCCGGCGTCGAAGGCCGCGGCGAACCCGACCGTGACCCGGGCTATCAGCTGGAAGTCCCCTTCCGGCGCCCCGAGCAGCCGGGGAGCGTCGGAGGCGGGATCGAGCCCCTCGGCGGTGGGAGGCACGAAACGGTCCTGCCGGGGCCCGGCCCAGCCGGTCAGGACCCCGTCCTCGTACGACCAGTGCCCGTCGGGCCCATAAGTACGGAGGGGAAAAGGCAGTTCGGAGAGTTCGACGTCCATGACCAATTTCTCTCAGGGCGAGGGGAGCTACCTAGGGGCGCGGGGAACTGTGCGACCAGCCACAACGTACCGGCACCCCGCAACGCGCCCCGCACCCCTACGGCGACTACCGCTCCAAACGCCCGTTGAACCTACGAGGAAGCCCCAGCGGATTGTCATCGCGCAACTCCACGGGCAGCAACGCCTCCGGCGCCCCCTGATACGCGACGGGCCGCATCCACCGCTCGATAGCCGTACCGCCCACGGAAGTGGAGGTGGACGTCGTGGCCGGGTAGGGCCCACCGTGATGCTGGGCCGCCGCCACGGCGACACCCGTCGGCCAGCCGTTGACCAGCACACGCCCGGCCAGCGGCGTCAGCTCCGCGAGGATCTCCGCGCCACGCCCCTCACCGGCGGCCTCCTCGGCCGACAGGTGAACCGTGGCCGTGAGGTTGCCCGGCAGCCGCGACAGCACGGCGTGGGCCTGCGCGTCGTCCTCGTAACGGGCGACGACGGTCACCGGACCGAAGCACTCCTCCAGCAGCAGGTCGTACGCGCCCTCCTGCGCCAGCTTCTCCGCGGCGACCGTGAGGAAGCCCGCGCTGACGGTGTGCTCGCCGCCCGCGCCCGGCGTCACCGGGGACTCGACCTCGGGCAGCTCGACGCGCTCGGCGACGCCCGCGATGAAGTTGTCCCGCATACGGTGGTCGAGCAGGACACCGGAGGCGGTGTCGCTGACGGCGTCCGTGAGGGACTTGACCAGGCCGTCGCCCGCGGCGCCGGCCGGCACCAGGACGAGGCCCGGCTTGACGCAGAACTGGCCGACGCCCAGGGTCATCGAGCCGGCCAGGCCGGTGCCGATGGCCTCCGCGCGCTCGGCGGCGGCGGCCTCGGTGATGACGACGGGGTTCAGGGAGCCCAGCTCGCCGTGGAAGGGGATCGGGACCGGGCGGGCCGCCGCCGCGTCGAACAGCGCGCGGCCACCGCGGATGGAGCCGGTGAAGCCGGCCGCCGTGACCAGCGGGTGCTTCACCAGCTCGACGCCCGCTTCGAAGCCGTGGACGAGTCCGACGACGCCCGCCGGGATGCCGTGCTCGGCGGCGGCGGCGCGCAGCACGGCCGCGACCAGCTCGGACAGGCCGGGGTGGTCGGGGTGGGCCTTGACGACGACGGGGCAGCCGGCGCCCAGCGCGCTCGCGGTGTCGCCGCCGGCGACCGAGAAGGCGAAGGGGAAGTTGGAGGCCGAGTAGACGGCGACGACGCCGAGGGGCACCTTGTAGCGGCGCAGGTCCGGGATCGGCGGGGTGGCGGTGTCGTCGGGATGGTTGATCACGACGTCGAGGAAGGCGCCCTCGTCGACGATGCCCGCGAAGGCCCGCAGCTGGTAGCAGGTGCGGGCGAGTTCGCCGGTGAGGCGGACCGGGCCGAGCGCGGTCTCCGCGTCGGCGGCCTCGACGAGCTGGTCCTTGGCCGCCTCCAGCTTGTCGGCGGCGGTGCGCAGGAACGCGGCGCGGACGGTGCGGTCGGCCAGGGAGGCCCGGGCGTCGTGCGCGGCGCGGACGGCGGCGTCGACCTCCTGGGCTGTGGCCTCCACCGCAACCTGTTCACGCTGCTTCCCGGTTCGGGGGTCGACACTCCAGACTGGTGCTGCTGCCACCGCGGGTCCCTCCACACATGTAATGCCGCAGTACTGGGTCACCCACCAGGGTCGTTCGATATACTGAACGCTGTCTCTGATGGTGAATATGCTGTTGGAGACTATTTCCCGTCGAACGAAGGGGTCAAGGGCGATGTCGGCTGGCGAGACGGGGGGCGGCGCGCAGGTCAAGTCCGCCGTACGGACGGTTGAACTGCTCGAATACTTCGCCGGACGCCCCGGTATGCATTCCCTCGCGGCGGTCCAGGAGGCCGTCGGATATCCGAAGTCCAGCCTCTACATGTTGCTGCGCACGCTGGTCGAGCTCGGCTGGGTGGAGACCGACGCCACGGGCACGCGGTACGGCATCGGGGTGCGGGCCCTGCTCGTCGGCACCTCCTACATCGACGGCGACGAGGTGGTGGCCGCGGCGCGGCCCACGCTGGACCGGCTGTCGGACGACACGACCGAGACCATCCACCTGGCGCGGCTCGACGGTACGAACGTCGTCTATCTCGCGACGCGTCAGTCCCAGCACTATCTGCGGCCCTTCACCCGGGTCGGCCGTCGGCTTCCGGCGCACTCGACGTCGCTGGGCAAGGCGCTGCTGAGCACGTACTCGGACGAACAGGTCCGCAAGATGCTCCCGGAGACGCTCCCGGCGCTGACCGAGAACACGATCACCGACCGGGAGAAGCTCATCGAGGAGCTCCACCAGGTGCGGGAGCAGGGCTTCGCCGTGGACCGCGAGGAGAACACGCTGGGGCTGCGGTGCTTCGGCGTCGCGATCCCCTATCGCACCCCGGCCCGCGACGCGATCAGCTGCTCGGTGCCGGTGGCGCGGCTGACGCCCGCCCACGAGCAGATGGTGAAGGACGCGTTGTTCGACGCTCGGGACCGGCTGACACTTGCCACCCGTAGGCTCTGAGGCATGCAGATCGCGCTCCGAGAGGTCCACGACAGTGATCTGCCGGTCTTCTTCCGGCAGATGAACGATCCCGAGTCCCTGCACATGGCCGCCTTCGTCCCCAGGGACCCGGCCGACCGTGCCGCGTTCGACGAGCACTGGAAACGGGTGCTCGCCTCCGACGCCGACAACCGGACGATCCTGGTCGACGGCGACGTCGTGGGCAGCGCGGCGGTGTACGGCGAGCCCGGCGAGCGAGAGGTCACCTACTGGGTCGACCGCGCCTACTGGGGGCGCGGGATCGCCACGGCGGCCCTCGGGGCGCTGCTCGCCGAGATCACCGAGCGCCCGCTCTACGCCCGCGCGGCGGCGGACAACGCCGGTTCACGGCGGGTGCTGGAGAAGTGCGGGTTCCGGCTGTCGGCCCATGACCGGGGCTACGCCCATGCCCGCGGCGAGGAGATCGACGAGGTCGTGCTGAGGCTGGACGCCTGACACCGCCGTAGCCCCGCCGTCGCACATGAACGTCCGATGAGAAATCCGGACGCAAGGGAACGATTCACTCCGGGCCGCTCGTCTACCAGTGCGGGATGAACAAGACGATCAGGCGCGCGTCGGTCTTCGCGCTGCTGCTGGTGTTCGCTCTGCTGGTGCGGGCGACCTGGGTGCAGTTCTACGAGGGCCAGGCGCTGGCGGACGACAGCGACAACCGGCGGAACGTGATCGAGACGTACTCGTCTCCGCTGGGGAACATCATCGTGGCCGGTGAGTCGATCACCGGTTCCGCGAAGACGACAGGGAGCGACCTCGAGTACAAGCGCACGTACAAGGACGGCGAGCTGTACGCGGCGGTGACGGGCTACGCCTCGCAGGCGTATGCGCCGACCCAGCTGGAAGGCATCTACCAGGACCTCCTCAACGGCTCGGACAGCCGCCTGAAGGGCGTCATGGACACGGTCACCAACCAGCGGGCCGAGCCGGGCAACGTGGTCACCACGATCGACCCGGACGTGCAGAAGGCCGCCTATGACGCGCTCGGCGACAAGAAGGGCGCGGCCGTCGCGATCGACCCGAAGACCGGCAAGATCCTCGCGGTCGTGTCCACCCCGTCGTACGACCCGTCCTCGCTGACCGACGCCAACACCGCCGGATCGGCCTGGAAGAAGCTCAACAAGGACTCCGACAAACCGCTGACCAACCGCGCGCTGCGGCAGCCGGTGGCGCCGGGTTCGACGTTCAAGCTGGTCGTCGCTGCGGCGGCGCTGGAGGACGGGCTGTACTCGTCGGTGGACGAGAAGACCAAGAGCCCCGACCCGTACACCCTGCCGGGCACGGTCACCCCGCTGGAGAACGAGAACAAGTCCGCGCCGTGCGAGAACGCCTCGATCCGCACCGCGCTGCGGTACTCCTGCAACAACGTCTTCGCGAAGATGGCGTACAACCTCGGCCAGGACAAGCTGCGGGCGATGGCCGAGAAGTTCGGCTTCAACGACAAGGAACAGGACGTTCCGGTCCGCGCCTACACCAGCGTGTACCCCTCGGACATGAACGACTCGTCCACGGCCCTCACCGGCATCGGCCAGTTCGACGTCACCGCGACCCCGCTCCAGATGGCCATGGTCTCCGCGGCCATCGCCAACGGCGGCAAGATGGTCAGCCCGCACATGGTGTCCACGATCACCAACAGCGGCGGTGACACCCTCAAGGACTACGACGACGAGGCGAGCACGACGCAGGTCGTCAGCTCCGACACCGCCGAGCAGCTCCAGTCGGCGATGCAGACGGTCGTCGAGGACGGCACGGGCACGAACGCGCAGATCGACGGCGTGACGGTGGGCGGCAAGACGGGCACGGCCCAGCACGGCGAGAACAACAGCGAGACGCCGTACGCCTGGTTCACGTCGTACGCCAAGAACGGGGACAAGGAGGTCGCGGTGGCGGTGCTGGTCGAACAGTCGAACGCGGCCCGCTCGGAGGTCAGCGGCAACGGCCTGGCCGCCCCCGTGGCCAGGGCGATGATGGAAGCAGCGGTGCGGTAAAGGGCCTTCAGGGGCGCGGGGAACTGCGCGACCAGCCACGACGAACCCGCGCTGGTCGCGCAGCGTGCCTCACTTGGCCCCGAGCACCTGCTCAATGGGGTCGATGGCGAAGTAGATCAGGAACAGCGCCGAGGTCCCCCACAGCAACCAGTGGATCTCCTTCGCCTTCCCCAGCACCACCTTGATCACCACGTACGCCAGGAACCCGGCGCCGATACCGTTGGTGATCGAGTAAGTGAACGGCATCACCGCGATCGTCAGGAACGCCGGGATCGCGATGTCGTACTTGTCCCAGTCGATGTTCTTGACCTGCGTCATCATCAGGAACCCGACCGCGACCAGCGCCGGCGCCGCCGCCTGGAGCGGCACGATCGTCAGCAGCGGTGTCAGGAACAGCGCGAGCCCGAACAGCCCGCCGGTGACCAGGTTCGAGAAGCCCGTGCGCGAGCCTTCGCCGACGCCCGCCGCCGACTCGATGTAGGACGTCGCGGAGGACGAGGACGCCGCGCCGCCCGCGACCGCCGCCGCGCCGTCGATGAGCAGCACGCGGCCGAGGTGGGGCACCTTGCCCTCCTCGTCCAGCAGTCCTGCCTCCGCGCTGATGCCGACGACCGTGCCCATGGTGTCGAAGAAGTCGGACAGCACGAGGGTGAAGATCAGCAGGACGACGGTGATGATGCCGACGCCCGCCGCGTCGAACGCGCCGAACAGGCTGAAGTGACCGAGCAGCCCGAAGTCAGGGGTGTCGACCAGCTTGTCGGGCCAGGCGGGGCTGGTCAGCCCCCAACTCTTCACGTCCGCGGCCGAGTTGATGATCATCGCGAGGATCGTCATCGTCACGATGCTGATGAGGATCGCGCCCTTCACCTTGCGGGCGAGGAGTCCGATGGTCAGCAGGACGCCGAGACAGAAGACGAGAATCGGCCATCCGGCGAGTGAGCCGGTGCCGCCCAGCTGCACCGGGACCGTGGTGTTCGCGGCGTCCGGGATGCGGCTGACGAAACCGGCGTCGACGAAGCCGATGAACGCGATGAAGAGACCGATACCGACGCTGATCGCCTGCTTGAGCGACTGCGGGATCGCGTGCATCACCGCCTCTCGCAGACCGGTCACCACCAACACGCAGATGAGCAGGCCCTCCAGGACGACCAGGCCCATCGCGTCGTCCCAGCTCATCAGCGGGGCGATCTGGAAGGCGACGACCGCGTTGAGGCCGAGGCCGGCGGCGAGGGCGAGGGGCAGATTGCCACCGACGCCCATGATGATCGTCATCACCGCCGCCACCAGGGCGGTGGCGGTGGTGAGTTGGACGGCGTCGAGCTGGTGGCCGAACTTGTCCTTCGCGCTGCCCAGGATGATGGGGTTCAGGACAAGGATGTAGGCCATCGTGAAGAACGTGGCGAATCCGCCGCGTATCTCCCGGCCGAAGGTGGACCCGCGTTCGGAGATCCTGAAGTACCGGTCCACGCCGTTCGCCGCCTGTGGTGGGGCGGTTGGCCGGTCGGCCGGTCTCTTCGTCTCGGACATGGCTGTGCTCCTTGTTGCCTGAATGATCGGTGCGCGGATGCTGGCTGGATTGTTCCCGTGTTGAACCCGTTTCAGGTTTTCAACGTGTTACGGAATCGGCGTCGACCCGTCAGACTGCGTTCGAAGCCCCGTACGAGCTGAGCGTTCGATCACTGCTACGCTTCCCGATCTCATCCGGGCCGCCGCCGGATGATCACATGTCATTCACATGACACGCACAGAGAGGACGTCCGTGGGCACTGTCGTCGACGACGCCGCCTCCGTGGAGTTCCATGCCTTCTTCGAGCGCCACTACGCCGAACTGTCGCGCCTCGCGCACCTGTTGACAGGTGAGTCGGACGCCGCCGACGACCTCGCGGCGGACGCGCTGCTCGCACTGTGGCACCGCTGGGACCGGGTGCGCGCCGCCGACCATCCCGTGGCGTACGCCCGTGGTGTCGTCGCCAATCTGGCCCGGACGCGCATCCGCAGCGCGGTGCGGGAGCGTCGGCGGATCGCGCTGTTCTGGTCGCAGCGCGAGGAGAAGACGGAGAACCCGGACATAGCGGGGGTCGTGGACGTCCAGGGCGCGCTGCGTCGGCTGCCCTTCCGCAAACGGGCGTGTGTGGTGCTCCGGCACGCGCTCGACCTGTCGGAAAAGGACACCGCTCTCGCCCTCGGTGTTTCCGTGGGTACGGTTAAGTCCCAGACGTCCAAGGGGATGGCCGAGCTCCAGCGTTTGCTCGGCTCCCAGGGCGTTCCCCAGAAGGTGCACGTGGCGATGGCGCGCGGCGGCGAGACCGTAGGACGGAACCGATGAGGCAGCAGGACGTGCACGACGAGCTGCGCGCCCGGTTGCACGAGGCGGCAGGGCAGCACGAGCCCGACCGGGCGCGCATCCTGGCGCGGATCGAGCGCGGCATGGCCGAGCAGGGCCGCCCCGACCACCGGGCCACCCGGCCGCCGGTGTTCGGCTGGGTGCGGGTGGTGTCCGCCACGGCGGCGGTCGCGTGTGTGCTCGGCATCGGCGGTTACGCGGTCGCGTCGGCCGTGAAGGACGACTCCCCGCAGCAGACCGTCGCCACCACGGCGACCCCCGAGCCGTCGCCGGACGCGACCAGCCGGGCGCCGATCCGTCCCTCGGCGCCGGAGCCGGACAAGACGCCCAGGACCGAGAAGCCGCGCACCACCCCCACGTCGAAGGCGCCCTCCGCGACCGCCACCGTGCAGCCGCCGGTCACCGCCTCCGGCGAGGAGGACGGCCCGCTGTGGTCGGACGGTTCGGTGGACCCGCACAGCAACGACTTCTGGGCGCAGAGCAACATCACCCTGAAGACCTCCGAGGAACTGACCGCGCTCACCGTGCAGTTGAAGATCGCGCAGACCGGCGGGGTGACCTCGGCGGGCGCCTGGCGCTCGCTGCCGGAGGACGACTTCACCCTCACCACCGAGGAGAAGGACGGCTTCCTCGTCTACACCTGGACGCTCAAGGAGGGCCGCAAGGTCGCCAAGGGCGAGTGGGTGTTCGCGGGGCAGTACGACCATGAGCGCGGCGGTCGGGACGCGGCCGACGACAGCTACACGGCGACCGGTACGGCGGGCGGCGAACAGCTCGCGGTGAAGGGCGACTTCGCGTCCCACAGCGACGACGACGCATCCGACGAGGGCGACTCGTAGGCACCTCCTCCCGAGGTTCGTGAAGAAGTTCCGCAGACGCGGCAACCCTTTCCCCACCCGTGGCGACCAGGAGACGCAAGGATCCTCTCCCACGCAAGGAATGGGCATGACTGCACGAGCTGAACAGCGCGTCCGCCACCGCCGCCGGACGACCAAGCGGCGGGCGGTGATCGCCGGGGCGTCCGCCCTCACCCTCACCGGCGCGGCGATTGTCACGACGACGATGCTGTCCACCGCCGGCGCCGCCTCCTCCTGGCCGACGGCCACCGGCAGCAAGGCCGTGTCCTCCACGATCGAGGTGTCCGGGACCCTGGACGGCAAGTACGTGAAGTACTACGGCTCCGGCGAGCTGGGCAGCGACAGCCAGGACGAGGACCAGGGCCCGATCTTCGAGCTGGCCGACGGCGCCACCCTGAAGAACGTCATCATCGGCACACCGGCCGCGGACGGCGTGCACTGCCTGGGCAGTTGCACGCTGCAGAACGTGTGGTGGCTGGACGTCGGCGAGGACGCGGCGAGCTTCAAGGGCAAGTCCTCCTCGGCCGTGTACACGGTCTACGGCGGCGGCGCGAAGAACGCCTCCGACAAGGTCCTTCAGTTCAACGGCGCCGGAAAGCTGGTCGTCTCCAAGTTCCAGGTGGAGAACTTCGGCAAGCTGGTGCGCTCCTGCGGCAACTGCAAGACGCAGTACAAGCGCACGATCATCATCAACGACGTGGACGTCACGGCGCCCGGCAAGTCGATCGTCGGCATCAACTCCAACTACGGCGACACGGCCGCGCTGCGCAAGGTCCGGATCCACGGCGACAGCAGCAAGAAGATCAAGACGTGCACCCGCTTCAAGGGCAACAACACGGGCGCGGAGCCGACCGAGATCGGTTCGGGTCCTGACGGAACCAACTGCAAGTTCACCTCCTCCGATCTTTCGTACGAGTGAGTGAACCTTCAAGCATGACGGATCCGGGCCCTTGAGCACCCACAGGAAAACCCTCACGCGCCGCCGGGTGCTCGGAGCCTCCGCGATCGGCGTCGCCGCGACCTTCGGCTACAAGGACGACGACAAGGGCGCCGGGCTCTACGAGATCCTGCACACCGGCTGGGTCGGCGGGTCCGGCCGCGGCAAGGTGGCGGGCGTCGGCCTGAAGAACATGGACGCCGCGTACCCGTACACCGTGGGCTTCACCACGGGTTCGTACCGGGGGAACAACCATTCGTTCGCTTTCAACGTCCCATCCAGTGCGTGGAAAACGGATCCGCATCAGTACAACGTCCTGAAGCTCACCATGGTGAGCGGGTCGGGCGGCACGGCGTTTCTCAGCGCCGGTACGTCGTTCGACTGCATAGACCTGCTGACCTGAGCCCCCCTCGGTCAGCAGCGCCGGCAGAGCCCCCCTCGGCCGGCAGGGAAACGCCCCGCCTGTGACGACAGGCGGGGCGATTCTTTTCTCTCCGCGTTCAGTTCATCGTCGAACCGATGGTGGTGGAGCCGGTGGTGAGGAAGGTGGTGGCCGGAAGCGAGCCGTCCGACCTACGGGCGCTGTACGCGGTCGTCGCGTCCGTCGTCTTGAAGGAGGGCGTCGAGACACCGCTGTCCCAGTTGTTCGCGGCGGAGACGGTGGACGAACTCAGCTTCGACAGACCGCCCTTGTTGCTCACCGCGAGGTTGCGGGCCACGCGCGCCTTGCCGGTGGCGAAGTAGAAGCCCGCCTGGGCGTTGGCGTACGCGGTGTTGCGGTTCAGGACGATCGCGCCGGGGTTGGAGTTCTCGGTGAACCCGTTCAGCGTGTTGTCCCAGGCCGCGTTGTTGTTGACGACATGCGCGACCGTGACGCCCCCGCCGCCCAGCTTGTACCCGTTGCCGTTGCCCTCGAAGGCCGAGTCGTTCCAGCGGTTCTTGCCATTGCCGAAGGCCCATGAGTGCTCGATGGTGACGGGTGAGGAGAACTGCCAGAGGTCGAGCCCGTCATCCGAGTTGTTGTAGAGACGGGCGCCGGTGACCTTGTTACCCGTGCCCGAGCCGAACTTGATCGCGATGCCGTCCGCGTTCTGGCCGTGGCCCGCCGGGTCGTAGTTGCCGTAACTGTCCAGGTTCTGCACGAGGTTGTCGGTCGTGCCGTCGCCGCGCAGGGTGAACCCGGAGTCGCCGTTGTCGGCGGTGACGAGGTTCTTGAAGACACCGCCCACGGACGAGGTGGCGACGAAGCCCTGGGCCGGGGACTTCTGGAAGGTGAGGTCGGCGACGGTCCAGTAGTCGCCGTAGATCCCGGCCAGCCAGGACCCGGCGGGCAGCTTGGAACCGTCGATCTTCACCTTCTCGCCGCCGTACGCCTGGAGCGTGATCCGCGCCGAACTGGTGCCGTTCGCCGTCGACTTCAGGGTGGCCGTCGGGTAGTACGTACCGGCGCGGACCTGGATGACGGTCCCCGCGGTCGCGCTCTTCACCGCCGACTCCAGCTGTGCGGTACTGGAGACGGTGACCGTCGTCGAGGCGGCCTCGGCGCCCCCGTTCGACAGCCCGAGGTACACGCCGCCCGCCCCGGCGGCGACGGCGACGGCCGCGGCGATCGAGAGGGTGCGGGTCCTGCGGTGGCGTCCGGTGCTCTGACGCACGGGGCGTTCCTTTCCTAGGGGGTTCGTACGCCCAGCAGTCGTCACCGTGCCCCAGGAGGTTGCCGCGCCGCGGCGAAAACAAGCGAAACTTTCGCTCACCGATTCATCACCGCGGCGCTCAACCGGCTGCTAGCTGACGAAGTACGTCGGGTTCGGCAGCTTGTAGGTGCGGTCGGCGTAGCCGCCGTCCAGGTCCGAGTACTGGTCGCCGAAGTTGGCGATGATCTCGTACCCGAGGTCGTCCTCGATGTGCCGGCGCGTGCCGCCCTTGTACTGCACGGTCGTGCAGGTCCAGGTGCCCGGTGTGGCGCAGGCGCTCAGGTAGGCCGGCGGGTTCGCCTTGTCCTTGAGGAACATGTGGTCGGCGTCGAGGTTCACATCGGCGCCGATCTTCTTCAGGTTGTCGACGGCGGCGGTGCGCTGCGCCTCGGACAGACCGGAGTTGTAGAAGACCTCGACGCCCTTGGACTGGGCGTACTGGACCAGCTCGGCACTGCCGAAGACACCCGGCCGGTCGGCCTTGTTCACGTAGTCGGCCCAAGTGGTCGAGTTGTACGTGTAGTTGTAGCGCCTCTCGTAGTCGAGGCTGAGCAGCAGCGTGTCGTCGATGTCGAAGACGACCGCGGGCTTCTCGCCCTTGTGGTGGGCCTTGCGGGCCGCCTGGTCGATGTACTTCCGGGCGGCCTTGTCGATGGCCGCGAGGTCCTTGGCGTACGGGCTGTCCGGGGACGCCTGGTAGACACCGCCCGCGTCGAGCGTGGTGCCGTAGTAGGTGTCGATGTCCTTGACCAGGAGCCCGATGTTGTAGGGCTCGTGGGTGCTGTTCGCCGTCGACTGACCGGCGGTGGCCGCGCCGGCACCGTAGAGGCCGGCGCCGGCGACGGCACACGCGGCGGCGATGGCCGCGATACGCAGTGGCTTATGCATGACAGAGTTCTACGCGCGTCACCCTGGAGGGCGCGAGACCCGTTGCCCGATCGATACCTCCTTCACAGGCAAAAAACGGGTCAAGCGCCCCGGTGTGTCGACAAGTGGTCAGTTCATCGTGGCGCCGATGGTCGACGAGCCCGTCGTCAGGAACGTCGTCGCCGGCAGGGTGCCGCTCGAACTACGGGCGTTGTACGTGCTCGACGCGTCCGTGGAGACGAAGGACGGGGTCGAGATCCCGGAGTCCCAGTTGTTGCCGGCCGAGGTGACCGACGAGCCCTTGCTGACCGAGCCGCCGCCGTTGCTCACGGCGAGGTTCTTGCCGAGCTTCGCGGAGCTGGTGGCGAAGTAGTAGCCCCACTTGCTGTTGGCGTAGGCGGTGGTCCGGTTGATGACGATCGCGCCGGTGTTGGAGTTCTCGGTGAAGCCGTTGCCGGCGTTGCCCCAGGCGGCCGAGTTGTTGACGACGTGGGCCACGACCTCGCCGTCGCCGCCCAGCTTGTAGCCGTTGCCGTCGCCCGCGAACGCCGAGTCGGACCAGCGGTTGACGCCGTTGCCGAAGGACCAGGTGTGCTCGATCGTGACGGGCGAGGAGAAGGACCAGAAGTCGATGCCGTCGTCGCTGTTGTTGTAGAGACGGGCGCCGGTGATCAGGTTGCCGGTGCCGGAGCCGAACTTCACGGCGACGCCGTCGGCGTTCTCCCCGTGGTTGGCGGCGTCGTAGTTGCCGGAGGAGTCGATGTTCTTGACGGTGTTGTTCACGGTCCCGTCGCCGGTGAGCGTGAAGCCGGAGTCGCCTCCGTTGATGGTCTTGATGTTGTTCCAGTTGGTCCCGGTGCAGGACTGGCAGACCACCGCGCTGTCCGGGGAGTTCTGGAAGGTGATGTTGGAGACGTTCCAGTAGTCGGCGGTCAGCTTGAAGATCCAGTCCCCGTCGGGGAGGGAGGAGCCGTCGATCTTCACGGTCTCGCTGCCGTACGCGGTGAGCTGGATCGGCGAGGAGGAGGTGCCGTTGGCGGTGGACTGGAGGGTCGCCGTCGGGTAGTAGGTGCCGCCGCGGACCTGGATGACGGTGCCTGCGGTGGCGTTCTTGATGGCGTTGGACAGGTCGGTCGAGTTGCTGACGACCACCGTCGCGGCCTGTGCCTGGGTGGGGAGGACGGCGATGCCGGAGCCGAGGGCGAGGGCGGCCGTCGCGAGGAGAGCGGTACGACGAGACATGGAGTGCGGGTCCTTTCGTCGTGCGGTGGGGGAAGGGTTCTCTCTGTGGCGGGAGGGGTTTTCCCGCTGGTTCACAGGACGGAGTCGAGCCAGTGGAAGACCTCGTCCTGCATCGGCTCCGTGAAGACATGGCCGAGCCCCGGCCAGATCTCGGTACGGAGCCGCTCCCCGGCGTGACGGGAGGTCCAGACGGCGCGCAGCTTGGCGTAGGCGGTCCGGACGCCCTCGGCGGGGAACAGCGGATCCTGCTCGCCGTCGAGGAAGTACATCGGCTTGGGGGCGCCGATGCTCGCCACGTCGGGGATGTCCAGGTGCCGGGCGAGCCCGGGGTGGAGCATGTAGTACGACGACTGCCCGCGCAGCGTGTTGTTGCCGGGCACCATCATTTCCTTCAGGCCGGTCATCCAGCAGACGGCGGCCGTCGCGGAGACGGCGTCGGTGAGCGCGGCGGTCTGCCAGGCGCGGAAGGCGCCCATGGAGAAGCCGAGGGCCGCGACCCCGCGCCCGCGGTTCAGGCCCGCCAGAAAGCCGGCGGCACGGGCGTCCTCGCGGGCCATGAGCCCGGCGAGGGAGGAGCCGAGGTTGTAGAAGTTGGCGGCGAGGGCCTGCTGGTCCTCGTAGGCGATCGGGCCGCGGTCGCCCCAGCCCGGCGCGTCGAGGCAGAGGACCGTGTGGCCACGCCGGGCCAGTTCGTCGCCCACGAAGCGTCCGCTGAAGTACTTGTCGGCCCAGGTCTGCGCGGCGGCGAGCCGGGTGTCGTCGTACCAGGGCCGGACGAGCTTCTCCTTGCCGATGTCGAACCTGGCCCCGTGGTCGTGGAAGAGGAGCACCGCCGGGAAGGGGCCGGGGCCGTGCGGGGTGAGCAGGGCGCCGCGGACCCGTTCGTGGCGGGTGAGGGAGAGGGTGACCAACTCCTGGGTGTAGGCGTCGGTCCGGGAACGGTCGCTGTACTCGGGTGCGTACGGCGTCTCGTCCTGCCGCTCCACGACGAGGTGCTCCTCGACCATCGCGCGGGCCGTCCGCCGCCATTCCCGGAAGTCTCGGATCGGTGACGTCCCCCAGGCCAGGGGGAAGTCGAGGTCCTTCTTCAGGTCCTCGTAGAGGCTGTCAGGCGTGGCCATGGGGCCTCCCGGCGCCGGCGTGGGTGAGGACGTGACGCTCGACTGCGGCAGCGGACTTGAGCGCCCGGTACGCGTACGCGTCCGCCGGGTTCCAGCCGACGTCGTCGGTCAGCCCGAGGCTCGCGGCGACCTTGTCGAGCCCGGCCGGGCGGCCGTCGACCCACGAACCCGTGTCGTGGAAGTGGGCGCCTCCGTAGGCGGCGAGGGTCGCGTCGTACCGGAAGACGTTGCGCTCGGAGTAGATCGCGGACTCCACGCCGACGCCGAGGGCGTAGAGCGGGGGCCGGCTCCGGGAGACGTACACGTTGTTGAGGACGTGCACCTGCCCGAAGCGGACGCGCGGTCCGCGCTGCAGGATGTCGCTGAACAGGTTCCGGGCGAAGGTGACCTTGAGGTGCCCTCGGTCGCGGTCGCCGCGGCTGTCGCCGGAGCCGATGAGGAGCGCCTTGTCGTGGTCCTCGAAGCGGCTCTCGGAGACGGTGATGTGATCGGAGCCGTCCTCGATGTCGAGCAGTCCGTCGTGCCGTTGGACGTGCTCGCCGTGGAAGCCGACCGGGGCCGCGCGGTCCGGGAAGCGGCCGTCGGTGAAGGTGCAGTGGTCGACCCAGATGTTCTTGCCGGTGATGACGGTCATCGCGTCGAAGCGGGCGTTCCAGTTGCCCTGGGTGCCGTCGTCCGGCGACCAGCTGGTGAAGTGGTCGACGGGTGCTTCGAGTCGGAGGTTCCGGACGATGATGTTCGTGCCGGTGTTGACGGTGAGGAACACGCCCAGAAGCCGGGCGTTCTCGCCGACGCCGACGAGGGTGGTGTCGCTCGGGACGGTCAGCTGGATCTGTGCCTTCTCCTTGTTGGATCCGGTCTGCCGCAACTGCCGTTGCTGCTTGCAGTAGTCGTGGCGGGTGTCGGACCAGGTGGCGCCGTCCTCGCCGAAGCAGGACATGTACTTGGCGAGGTCGTAGCCGGGGGCGTAGTCCTGCTCGCCGAGCAGCGAACCGTCGTCCGTCTCATGGCCGTTGATCGTGCCGACGACCCGGATCACCTTCGGACCGCCGGCCGCGAGGGCGTCCTTCAGCTCGGCGCGGGTGTGCACGGTCCAGGTGGTGCCGCCCGCCCCGCCGGTGGTGCCGGCGCCCCAGCCCACGGGGGTGCGATCGGCATCGGTGGCATGGGCCTGGGGCGCGCCGAGCAGCAGGCACGCCCCGGCGAGGAGGGCGGCCGACAGCCTACGCACGGGGACGCCAGTCGCCGAGGTAGGTCGCCTTGGTGTGCAACGCGGCCTCTTCGTCCGTCAGTTGCGGTCGGTTCTCCAGGACCGTGATCACCGCGCCCGGACCGGCGTTCCTATACTCCCCGAAGCGCATGGCCTGCCAGGGGTACTGCTCCCGCATGTCGGTGTAGGGGGTGACGGGGTCGATGCCGGGCCCGATGCGGGTGTCCCGGACGACGAGGGACGGCCAGGCGGTCGTCTCGTACGAGGGGACCCAGGGCCGGGCCAGCTTGTAGGCCGCGTCCTCGGCGCCGGAGGTGATGCGGGAGCGGAGCGCGAGGATGCCGTGGGGGTTGGCGCGGGCGGTGGAGGGGGCGAAGACCATGCCCTTGGGGGTGAAGGTGACGTCCCGTTGCAGGGTGTGGAAGTGGCAGTCCTCGAACACGGCGGTGGCCCGGCCGAAGACGAAGTCGACGTCCCCTTCGATGTGGCAGTGGTGGAAGTACTGCCGGTCGAAGGAGGTCAGCGCGGTCGTCTCGACGAAGAGGGTGTCCTGGTGGGCGAGGAGCCGGACGTTCTCGAAGTGGGTGCGGTCGCCGTAGGTGTACGCCGCCACCGCCTGGGTGCCGGTGATCTCGGGGTGGTCGGCGCGCAGCCAGTCGTTGGCGAGGGTGAGGTCGCGGACCAGGAGCCCCGGGGCGGCGGAGGTGAAGGTGGCCGAGCCGGCCGTGCCGTACGTGCCCGAACCGTCCGGTTTCTGCGTCCCGTTGGCGTTGTCGAAGACGATGACGGCGTCGTGCGGGTCGCAGGAGGCGCCGCGGATCGTCAACTCGGCCTTGTCGGCGGGTACGTTGACGACCTCGCGATAGGTGCCCGGGTGCACGACGATCGTCCAGCCGGGCCCGGTCACTGCGTCCACGGCGGCCTGGACGGAGTCACCCGGGCGGACGTGCAGCACACGGCGGCCGACGCCCGCGAAGGCGTCGGTGGAGCCGGCGGCCACAAGGCCCGCCGTCATTCCCGCCAGCAAGGTGCGTCGGCGCATGTCAGCACTCCTCCTTCCACGGCCGCCAGTCACCGAGATAGGCCTCACGGGTCGCCGACTCGGCCTGTTCGTCACTGAGTTGGGGTCGGTTCTCCGGGACGGTGATCTCGGCGCCGGGGCCGACGTTGCGGTACTCGGCGAAGCGCTGGTTCTGCCACGGGTAGGAGTTGGACATGTTGGTGTAGGGCGCGACCGCGTCGATGCCGGCGCCCATCCATGTGTTCCGCACGACGAGACTCGGCCGGGCGGTGGTGTCGGAGCTGGGCACCCAGGGGCGGGCCAGCTTGTAGGCGGCGTCGGGGGCCTCGCTGCTGATCCGGCTGCGGGAGACCAGGTGGCCGAGGGGGTTGGCGCCGGCCGTGGAGGGCGCGAAGACGAAGCCGTACGGGGCGGCGGCCAGGTCGGTACGGTCCAGGGTGCGGAAGTGGCAGTGCTCGTGGACCGCGGTGGCCCGGCCGAAGACGAAGTCGACGTCGCCCTCGGCGTAGCAGTGGGAGAAGTACTGGCGGGCGAAGACGGTCAGGGCGAGCGAGTCGGCGTACAGGGTGTCCTGGTGGCCGAGGAAGCGGCAGTGGTGGAAGGCGGAGCGGTCGCCCATGACCTTGAGGGCGACGGCCTGGGTGCCGCTGATGTCGGGATGGTCGGCGCGCAGCCAGTCGTTGGCGAAGGTGATCCAGCGGGCCGTGAAGCCGTCGGCCCTGAGGGTGGTGGTGGCCGAGCCGGTGGTGCCGTACGTTCCCGAGCCGTCGGGCTTCGGGGTGCCGGCCGCGTTGTCGTAGACGATGACGACGTCCCGCGGGTCCTCGGAGGCGCCGATCCAGGTGGCCTCGGTGCGGGTGGCGTCGAGGCTGACGGTCTCGCGGTAGGTGCCCGGTGCGATGACCAGGGTCCAGCCGCTGCCGGTGGTGGCGTTGACGGCGGCCTGGACGGTCGTGTGGTCGCCGCGGCCCCGGGCGTCGACGTACAGGGTGGTCGCGGTCGGCCGGGCGGCGGGCGAGCCGAACCGGCCGAAGACGCGGGCGTCGTGAGCCTGCGCGGGGGCGGCGGTGACACTGAGCGCGGCGGCGGCTCCGGCGCTCGCGATGAGGAATCCCCTTCTGGACAGGGGCGGTTCGAGATGGGGCGAGGGCATGGTGATGCTCCTAGGCTGTGCGGCTCTTCGGTGATGTGCGGGTACTTCCTCGCCGTGGGGGGTGGTGTTTCTCGGGCGTGGTGGCCGGGGCGGACGCGCTCCGGGTCGTGAGCACGACGCGGTCCGCCCCGGCCGTTCGGGTGGCGGGCGTCAGCAGGCGTTGCCGGCGCCCGCGCGGTGGTCGACGATCGCCGGGACCGCCTTGACCGGGTCGACCTTGGTGCGCAGGGTGGGCGTCCAGCCGGCGCCGGACTCCAGGGTCTCGGCCGGGATCTGCGCGTTGTGGACGGCGATCAGGTCGGTGACCGTGCCGTTCACGGTGTTGTCGGCGGCGGTCAGCGGCGAGACGTTCCATCGCTTGAGCACCTTGGCCGCGCTGACCCCCTCCGGCAGCGTGAACGCGTTGTGCTCGGCGACGAGCTGGGACTCCTTGCCGATGCCGAAGCTGTAGGCGTAGTCGTCGCTCGCCACGAAGTGGTTGTTGTACGAGTCGACCTGCCCGAAGCGGACGCGCGGCGCGCGCTCGACCAGGTTCGAGAACAGGTTGTGGTGGAACGTCACCTTCAGGTGGCCCCGGTCGATCGCCGTGGTGGCGGCGTTGTCGCTGTTGCCGATGAGGATCGTCTTGTCGTGGTCGGCGAAGACGTTCCAGGAGGCGGTGACGTAGTCGGCGCCCTTGACGATGTCCAGCTCACCGTCGTGCTGCTGGTAGAGCATGCCGAAGTAGGTCGGCGCGGCGCTGTCGGGGTGGGAGCCGTCGGTGAAGGTGTTGTGGTCGATCCACACATGGGTGGATCCGTAGACGACGGCGGTGTCGTACTCGGAGTTCCAGTTGCCCTTGTCCCCGTCGGTCGGGTCCCACTGCGGGAAGCAGTCGATCGGGCTCTCGAAGGTCAGGTTGCGGACGATGACGTTGTCGACGCCGGTGATCTGGAGGCTGGCGCCCTTGAAGCCGGCGTGCTTGCCGATGCCGACGATGGTCGTGTTGGCGGGGACGGCCGCCTTGATGACCTTGTTCTGGTTGGCGGCGGAGGCCGCCCGCAGCCCTTCCGGACTGTCGGCGGGCTCCGCGCTCAGGTCGGTGTCGAGACCCCAGGCCTCCGGTGCGTACTTGGCGAGGTAGGCGTCGAAGTCGTACCCGTCGGCGGCGAAGGCGTCACAGCCCTCGGAGACGGCGTCGATCGTCCCCTTGACCTTGATGATCTTCGGTGCGTCGCCGCCGGCGGCGAGGGCGGCCTTGAACTCGGCCCAGGTGGAGACGGTGTAGACGTGGTCGGCGTCGGCCTTGGCGCCGCCGGTGGTCCCGGTGCCGTACGACGCCCAGCCGTCGTTCGCCGCCAGGGTCTGCCGGGCGAGGTCACGGCCCTGCGCCTGGGCGCTGGGGCCGGTCACGGCGAGGACGAGGGCGGTGCAGCCGACCACGGCGGCGGCAGCGCGCGCCAGTGCGGCTACTGTGACATGCCCATGCCATCTCTGTGTGTCCATTGTGCGGCTCTCTTTTCTCGGGTCGATGAGTGAAGGCGGTTACGCGGTGGCTTCGGGCCAGGTGATCCAGGACGTGGGGATCTCGTCGTCGAGGCGGCAGACGTCCCGCGGCCGCAGCACCCCGGTCCGCAGCAGCTCCCGCACCACGAGCCGCGCCACGGCGATCGCGCCCGGCGGGTTGAAGTGCGTGTTGTCCTGCTCGGTCGCGGTCCAGTTGAAGTAGGTCTTGGTCTCCTCGACCCCGAGCCGCTGCCACAGGGCGAGGGACAGGGCCTGGATGTCGAGCAGCGCCACGCCCTCCTCCTCGGCCAGCGCCCGCATCGCCGCCGGGTAGTCGCCGTGGGTCGGCAGGGCGTTGCCGGCCGCGTCGAACTTCCGGCGCTCGACGGAGGTGGCGAGGACGGGCCGGGCACCATGGGCGCGGGCGCCGTCGATGTACAGCCGCAGATAGTCCTGGTACGTCGTCCAGGGCTCGGTGTACCGGGTCGGGTCGGCGGACTTCTCGTCGTTGTGCCCGAACTGGATGAGGAGGAAGTCGCCGGGCTGAAGCGCCGCGAGAATCACATCGAGCCGGCCTTCGTCGACGAAACTCTTCGAACTCCGCCCGTTCACCGCGTGATTGGCGACGGGCCGATCCTTGTGCAGAAAGAAGGGAAGTGCCATGCCCCACCCGGTCTCGGGAGCGGCGTCGGCGTATTTCTGGGCGGCGGTGGAATCACCGGCGATGTAGACGGTGCGTTTACGGGAGGCGGCCTGAGCGGTACCGGTGGCCGCGAGAGCGAGCGGAACGGCGGCAAGGGCCGCAGCGGTGACTTGTCTACGGGTAACGGACACAACGTGCCTTTCGTTGACGCCCTAGGGGCGCGGGGAACTGCGCGACCAACCACAACGGCCCCGCAGTCCCCCGCGGACAGAAACCACCCGAGCTCTGGGAGAAAAATCAGCCCTTCTGCGAATTCCACTCCACCTGGGCGTCGTTCAGCTGATCGGCCAGCGTGTCCAGGAAGTCCTTCGCGCTCATCTTCCCGAGCAGCACCTTCTGGAAGTTCGGCTCGTTGTCGGCCTTGGAGATGGTGCCCCAGTCAGGCAGGTAGTACGGCAGCTGAACGATCGTGGTCGACCCGTCGGTCAGCGCGGCAGCGGCCAGCTTCGTGGGCTCCGCCTTGGAGATCCACGCATCCTTCGCGGCGTCGTTGTTGGACGGCACCTGGCCCGCCGCCTCGTTGAACTTCGAGTTCTCCGCGCGCGAGGTCGCGAACTCGATGAACTTCCAGGCCGCTTCCTTGTTCTTGGAACTCTTGAACAGGCCCATGCCGTCAACCGGGTTGGACACCTGGACCCGCTTGCCGGAAGCGCCGATCGGCTGCGGAATACCGCGGAACTTCTCCACTCCCAGCGACTTCACGTGGTCCTGGTAGGAGCCCAGGTTGTGGTTGAGCATTCCGATCGTGCCGGAATCCCACTGGGCGACCATCTTGGTGAAGTCGTTGTTGAGGTCGGCGGACGGGGTGTCCTTCTTGTAGAGCGCGGCGTACTTCTTCAGCGCCTCGACGTTCTTCGGGTCGTTGACGGTGGTCTTGTCACCGTTCCAGAAGGACGTGATGCCGCTCTGTCCGTACATCGCGTCGAGCGCCTGGGCGATGGAACCGGCACCACCGCGGATGGTGTAACCGAACTCGTTCTTCTTGGCGTTGGTGAGCTTGTCCGCCGCCGCGTAGAACTTGTCCCAGGTCGTCGGCTCCTCCAGGCCCGCCTTCTCGAACAGGTCGGTGCGGTAGTAGAGCACGCCGTTGTTCGCGGAGGTCGGCACCGAGTACAGCGTGTCGTCGACGCCTCCGGCGGCCTTCAGCGAGGTGACCATGTCCTCGTTGAGCTTGCCGTTGAGCGAGGACTTGGCGAGCCGGTCGTCGAGCGGCTCCAGCACCTTCTGGGCGGAGAAGCTGGCGATCATCGCCGCGCCGACACCGCCGACGTCCGGCAGACCGCCGCCCTGGATGGCGGTCTCGACCTTGGACTGGTAGTCCGCGGAGGGGATGCCGACGTACTCGACGTCGATGTCCGGGTTGGCCTTCTCGAAGTCGGCGATGATCGCCTTCCAGGCGTCGGTGCGGACACCGCCGTTGTTGTCCCAGAAGACGATCTTGCCCTTGCCGCTGCCCTCGTCGCCCTTGTCGCCGCCGGTGCCGCTGCCGTCGTCACCGCAGGCGGTGGCGGTCAGGGCGAGGACGGAGCCCAGGGCGACGGCCACGGCGGCGCGCCTGCTTCTGCGGATGTTGATCTTCATGGGTCGGCTCTCTTCTTCTGGATCCAACTGAATATGAAGTTGTGGGGTCAGTGGCGGGTGTACGGCGCCCAGCCGTCGCTTCCCGCGAGGTAGTCGGCGACGGTGTGGGCGCGGGCGTCCTCGTCGCTCATCTGCGGCCGGTCCGCGGTGACCTCGGCGCCGGCGCCGTGGTTGCGGTACTCGGTGAAGCGGGCGTCCTTCCACGAGAAGCCGCTCATGTCGGTCCACGGCGCGGACTTCACCGCCGCGGGCAGTTCGGTGTCGCGGATCAACACCTGGGCGACGGCCTCCGGTTCACCGCCCGGGTGCCACGGCCGGCCCAGGTGGAAGGACTGGTCCGGCGCGTCGCTCACGACCTTCGACCGGGTGATCAGGAAGCCGTAGGGGTTCCCGGTCCAGGTCGAAGCGGCCGTCAGATAGCCGTTGTTGGTGGTCGAGCCCCGGCTCAGCAGCTTGATCACCGAGCGCTCGATCACCGTGGTGGCCCGTCCGTAGACGAAGTCGACGTCGCCCTCGATGTAGGAGTCGCGGACGTAGACCCGGCTGACGGTGGTCAGCTTGGGGCTGTCGGTCATCAGGGTGTCCTGGTTGCCCAGGAAGGCCGTGTCCTCGAAGACGATCCGGTCGCCGGTCGTCTTCATCGCGAGGGCCTGCTCGCCGTTCAGCTCGACCGCGGCCTCGTCGAAGTCGTTGCTGAAGGTGAGGTGGCGTGCCGTGACGTCGTTCGCGGCGATCCGCACGGTGGCGCTGCCGGTCGAACCGCCGTACGCGGCGGGTGTGTCGTAGACGATGACGGTGTCGGCGCGATCTTGTCCAGTCCCCTGCAACACAATGTTCGGCTTGGTCGCGGGGATGTACACCTTGGCCCGGTAGGTGCCGGGCGCGATCGCGACCGTCACAGGCACGGCGTTGCCATCGGGAACGGCGTCCACGGCGGCCTGCACGGTCGGGTAGTCGGCCGGGACATGCAGGGTCACGCCGATCTGCCGCTGCGGCCCGGAGAACCGCGTCACGAGCGCCGGCACCGCGACGGCCGGGTCCAGGCGGTAGTCGTAGAACTCCCGCGGGTCAAAGGCCGTGCCCCACGTGTCCGTCCGCCCGGTGGTGTTCCTCAGGATCGACCCCCGCTGCACCAACTCGGCGGTGGAGTCGGCCTGGTAGGGGTGCTGGACGCCGTCGTAGTAGCTGTTCTCGATGACCATCTTCGTCTTGCCGCGCGCCCAGTTCCCGTACGTCCACACCGGGTCGCCGTCCTTGACCTGCGAGGACAGGTAGTTGTTGTACAGGTGGGCGTAGGCGAGGTTGTCCGCCGAGGGGTTGCGCTGCTTGGTGCCGTGGAACCAGTTGTGGTCGATCGTCATCTCGGTCAGGACGTTGGTGGTCCAGCCGATCCCGAACGCCTTGTTGTGGTGGGTGAACTGGTTGTAGGAGACGGTGATGTACCGGCTGTCCTTGCGGATGTCGAGCAGCCCGTCGCCCATGTGCGTGAAGCGGTTGTGGTCGATCCAGACATGGTCGACGGTGTCCATCTGGATCGCGTCGAAGTCGGTCGTCTTGCCGTCCCAGTCACCCTCGACATAGCTGTCGCGAATGGTCAGGTTGCGGATGATGACGTTGCTGGTACCGGGGTTGAGGTGCAGTTCGCCGTGGACGATCTCGCCGGTGTCACCGACGCCGATGACCGTCTTGTCCGAGGCCACGACGATGTCCGAGCCGAAGGGCTCGACGGCTATCGACCCCGCCACCCGGATGACGTACGGCTCCTCGGCCGCCGCGTACTTGGCGAGCGAGGCCTGGTCGGTGACCGTCACGACCTTGCCGCCGGCCCCGCCGGTGGTGCCACCGGCGAGCGAGGCGAATCCGTGCGGCCGGTCGGTCCACCGGGAGGCGGCGACCGGGGCCTTCTGAGGAGAAGGCGCGTCGGCTCGCGCCTGCCCCACCGCCCCGAGTCCCAGCGCGGCGACGAGGCCGAGCACGGCGGCCAGCACCCTGCCCTGACCGGCTCCCGGTCTCGGCAAGCGCTTGCCCTGGAGTTGCGTCATTGCGGCTCCCAATAGGCGTAAAAGGCGTCCGTACGAGGTGAGTTACAGAGAAGTGATCCTGAACCGAGTGAAGGTTGCCGCGCCGGCGTGACCGTTTCCGGTGGGTGCGAGGGCGACGAGGCCGAGCAGGGCGCCCACCCAGCGCCAGGGGGTGGCGGCGAAGACGGGACCCGAGAGGTGCGGGCCGTCGCCGACGTCGTAGGAGAAGCGGCAGCGGGCGCCCGCGCCGATCTCGATCCGCAGCCGTACCCGTCCCTCGGGGGCGGGCCGGGGGTGGTCGGCGTCGCGCTCGCGCTCGGCGACACCTTCGGCGAACCGGTGCACGACCTGGACCGTGCCGTCGACGCCGCGTTCGAGGCCGATCCAGGTGAACGCGTCACCCAGGACCGCGAGTCCGGCCCGGGCGCCCGGTTCCTCGCTGTCGAGGCGGAGTTCGACCTCGACGGCGGACGGTGTGCCGGGCAGCCGCTGGGTGAGGACGTTCGGCAGCTTGCGCAGGTCGTGCGCGTCGGCCGAGCGGACACAGGTCAGCCGGAGGCCGTCACCCGAGTGCTGGGTGGCCCAGCCGTCCTGCGGGTTGGCGGTCCAGCTCCACTGCCGGCCGAAGCGTCCGCCGGGGAAGTCGTCGTCGGTGGCGGGCGCGGCGGGCGGCTGCGGCGGCAGATCGGGCTTCCTGTGCACGGCGACGGGGGCGCCCTCGTCGCCGAGGACCGGCCAGCCGTCCGCGCCCCAGCGCATCGGCTGGAGGTGGACCACCCTGCCGTAGGCGCCACGCTGCTGGAAGTGCAGGAACCAGTCCTCACCGGACGGGGTGCGCACCCAGCCGCCCTGGTGGGGGCCGTTGACGTCGGTGTCCTTCTGCTCCAGGACGATGCGCTCCTCGTACGGCCCGAAGAAGCCGCGCGAGCGGAAGGCGCCCTGCCAGCCGGTCTCCACTCCCCCGGCGGGGGCGAGGATCCAGAACCAGCCGTCGTGCCGGTAGAGCTTGGGACCTTCGAGGGTGAACCAGCCGGGTATCCGGTCGCCGTCGACGATGACCTTGCCCTCGTCGAGGAGTTCGGTGCCGTCGGGGCGCATCCGGTGGCCGGTGAGCCGGTTCTTGACGCCGGAGCGGGACTTGGCCCAGCCGTGCACGAGGTAGGCCTCGCCGGTCTCCTCGTCCCACAGGGGGCAGGCGTCGATCAGGCCCTTGCCCACCTTGAGGAGGTGCGGGCGGGTCCAAGGGCCCCTGATCCCAGGGGCGTTGATCTGGAAGATGCCCTGGTCGGGGTCGCCCCAGAAGATCCAGAAGCGCTCGTCGTGATACCTCAGGGACGGTGCCCAGACGCCGCAGTCGTGCCGTGGGGTCCTGAACTCACTCGCCGGTTCGAGGCGTTCGAGGGCGTGGCCGACGAGGGTCCAGTTGACGAGGTCGCGGGAGTGCAGCAGTGGCAGGCCGGGGGCGCGGCCGAAGCTGGAGGCGGTGAGGTAGAAGTCGTCGCCGACACGGAGGACGTCCGGGTCTGACCAGTCCGCGTCGAGAACGGGGTTGGTGTAGGTGGCGGTCACAGGCTCACCGCCTTGCGGACGAGCGCGGCGGCGGCGTCCCGGTCGAGGCGGCCGTCGGCGACGACGGTGACGACCCGGCGTACGAGGGTGTCCCCGGCCGTGATCGGCACCCGTTCGGTGTGCGCCAACGAGGAGCCCACGCCCGGGTATTCGGCGGTGCGCACGAACCACGGGTCGCGGCGGGTCTGTTCGGTGGCCCCGGCGAAGACCAGCGTCCAGCCGGCGCCGACGAGGGCGAGCCAGTCGGCACGCCGGCCGTGGACCTCGGACTCCCCCTCGGTGTCGGCGGTGAAGACGTCCGGTGTCCGCTCCTCCTTGCGGGCCCGCCAGAAGAAGCCGCCGTACGCGGCGCCGGGGCGGCCGTTGGTGGCCGGGCTGCCGATCGACAGCGGGTCGGCAGTGACGTTGGTCAGCGAGAAGGTGAAGTCCAACGCCCAGGCGGTGTCGGTGAGTTCGGTGGCCGCCACGGTCCGGCGCTCGCGCAGCAGCTCGCCGCCCGCGGCGACCCAGCGCAGCTCCTCCACGAAGCCGTCGGGGTCGCGCAGCTGGAAGGCGTTGTGCCGCTGGGCGCCATGGTTGTCGAGCTCGGTGGGGCCCTGGTCCCGGACGTAGGTGCGCCCGCCCCAGAAGTTGTGCCCCTCGACGTCGGGAACGGCGACACCGACGCCGAGGTGGTGCGGGTGGTCGGCGGGGCTGAGCTCGGTGACAGCCGTGCCGGCGAGGGTGGTGACGGGGTGGAGGTAGGGGCGCGGCGAGAGCCGGGGGGCCAGCTCGGGCCGGGTGACATAGCGGCCGACCGGGCGGCCCGCGACGCGCAGGACCGGGGTGTCGTTGGTCGTCATCAGGTGCTCACCTCTTTTGGCAGCGCCCAGGAGGCGCCGAGCTCCGAGAACAGGGCGAGAGTGTCGGCCGACGCCGCGACGAGGCCGTCGATGCCGGGGACCACCCGGCGGTCGTCCACGAGGTGCCAGGCACTGGCGGGCAGCGGGGCGGGGTCGGGGGCGGTGCGGATCGCCTCGACGACCTTCATGAAGGCGCCGGTCACGTCCGGGGGGACGATCAGGTCGGTGCCGTCGGTGAGGTGGTCGACGAGGTTCTCCAGCAGGTCGGTGCGGCCGTGCTCGTACTCCTCGGGGCCGTGGCCCGCGCGCTGGAGCAGGACACGGTCCTGCTTGTACCAGAACGTGATCCGGCCGCGGCTGCCGTGCACGAGGACGTACGGCTCGTCCGGGTGCTCGGCGCACAGCGTCGCCGCGACGGTGACCGGACGGCCCTGGGCCGTGGTGACACGGACGCACGAGGTGTCGTCGGACTCGATGTCGTTGGCGCGCAGCAGCTCGGTCCGGATGTCGGTGACGTCCTCGGCGCGGGTGGAGCCGTTGAGGGCGAGGCCGGTGGCGACGGCGTGCGCGAGGGGATTGGTGAGGGCGCCGTCGATGACGTCGACGCCGTTCAGACGCCGCTTGCCGGCCCAGGGGGCGCGCCGGTAGTAGGACTCCGGGCGGGCCCAGGCGCCGGCGCCGCCGATCCCGGCGATCTCCCCGATCGCGCCCTCGGCGATCAGCCGCCGGATCGCGGGCACGGCGTGCGAGCCGAGCGACTGGAAGCCGATCTGGCAGACCACCCCGGCGGCGGCGACGCCGTCGGCCATCCGCCGGAACTCCGCGTACGACGGCGCCGGGGGCTTCTCCAGGAGGAGGTGCACACCGCGCCGCGCCGCTTCCAGCGCCAGGTCGGTGTGTGTCGGGATCGGCGTGCAGATGACCGCGATCCGGGCGCCGGTGGAGTCGAGCAGGGCACCGAAGTCGGCGGACTGCTCGGGCGTGCCGAGCCCTTCGGGGATCTCCGTGGGCTCCAGCGGCGTCAGCTCGCAGATGCCCGCGAGCCGGACGATCCCCTTGTCCTGGAGCCGGCGGATGTTCTCCAGGTGCCAGTGGCCGTGGCCGCGTGCTCCCGCCAGGACGATGTCTACGGTGCTCATGGGATCCTCCCTGCGCCCGCGCCGCGTGCCACCTCTCGGTCGGCCGCTTCGGCGCTGTCGATCTTTGTGTGCAGGGTAGGCGTCCAGCCGACGTCGGCCGTGAGGTCGCGCTCGCTGCCGGAGTTGTAGGCGTTGTAGATGGGCAGCAGGTCGACCGGGAAGCCGTTGAAGAGGGTGCCCTCGTCGTGCAGGGCGGTGCCGTTCCAGCTCTTGACCAGGTCGGCGACCTCGATCCGGCCGAGGGTGGTGAAGGCGTTGTTCTGGGCGTAGACGCCGGACTCGGTCGACACGCCGAGCGAGTAGCGGTAGTCGTCGCCGGGGACGACGTACCGGTTGTTGTAGACGTGCACCTGCCCGAAGCGGACGCGGGGCGCCCGCTGTACGACGGACTCGAACTGGTTGTGGTGCAGGGTGACCCGGAGCCTGCCGCGATCGCCGGTGGCCGAGTCGCTGTTGCCGATCAGCATGGCCTTGTCGTGGCCGGAGAACCTGCTCCAGGAGACGGTGACCAGGTCGGAGCCGTTGGTGATGTCCAGCAGGCCGTCGTGGCGCAGGTGGTTCCGGCCGAAGTAGGTGGGCTCCTTCTCGTCCGGGTGGCCCTTGTCGCTGAGGGTGACGTGGTCGACCCAGACGTGGGTCGAGCCGGTCAGCCAGATGTTGTCGTACGCCGTCTTCCAGTCGCCGAGGCCGCCGGTGTTGGGCTGCCAGACGGGGAAGCAGTCGTAGGCGTCGCGGGAGTCGAGGTTGCGGATGACGACGTTGGTGGCGTTCTTGACCTGGAGGTTGGCGCCCTTGAGGACGGCTCCCTCAAGGCCGACGATCGTGGTGTTGGAGCCGACGGTGAGCGTGACCCGCTCGGCCTGCTTCGCGGCGGAGGCCTGACGGGCCTCCTCCTGGGGGCCGCTGGGCTTGGCGGAGCCCCAGGTGCGGGGGTCGTACGCGGCGAGGTAGGCCTTCAGGCTGTAGCCGCCGGTGGCGTAGTCGGCGCAGCTGAGGTGGTCGCCGTCGGCGTCGGTGTTGGCGTCGACGGTCCCGGCGATCTTGATGATCTTCGGGGTGGCACTGCCACCGTCGAGCGCCGCGACGAGCCCGGTCCGGTCGGTGACGACGTACACGTGCTCGGCGTCGGCGGCGGACCCACCGGTGGTCCCCACGCCCTCGGACGCCCACCCGTCGTTCACGGGCAGCGTGTCACGGCTGATGTCACGGGCGTCGGCGTGAGCGGGGACGCAGAGCAGCCCCAACACCCCCACGACCGCCCCGATGTGTCGGATCCTCATGCCCACACCTCCCTGAGCGGGCCCGGCGGGTTCCGGTGCGGTCCGGTAGCGCTCCGCAGGGGAGCGGGCCGGTACTGACAGGCGGCGCCACCACGGTGCACGACCAGCCACGACCGTGCCCCGGGCCACTGAACAGCCGCTCCGACAGACCCCCCGTCGACCCCACCCCCCACCGCCACAGACCGACCACCGGCCGCCACCGGAACGCCGCGGTGAACACTCCGGACGTCCATGCGCTCGACAAGGCCGGAGCAATACGCACCGCCCCCGCCGGAAGCAACCAGCCACGACAGGGCCCCGGACGACCGACGAACAATCGCGGTGACTCCACCGAGCCGCCTGGCACCGAACCCGCACACCCACAACGTCCAGGCCCGGTCAGCAGCCGCTCCGACAGACCCCCCGTCGACCCCACCCCCCACCGCCACAGACCGACCACCGGCCGCCACCGGAACGCCGCGGCGAACACTCCGGACATCCATGCGGTCGGTGCGGTCGGGGAGCCCCGGGCCCAGGGCCGGCCGCAGGGTCCGGCGGAAGCCCGGCCGCGTGCCACCGCGCACGATCTGGTGGCGCCTCATCCCTTCACCGCCCCCGCGCTGAAGCCGGTGATCAGCCACTTCTGGATGAAGGCGAACACCAGGACCACGGGTACGGCCGCGATGATGCCGCCCGCGGCGAGTGCGCCGAGGTCGACGCTGTCCGCGCCCATCAGGGTGTTGAGGCCGACCGGGATGGTCTGCTTCTCCGGGTTGTTGAGGAACATCAGCGCGAACAGGAAGTGGTTCCAGGAGTGCACGAAGGCGAAGGAGCCGACGGCGATCAGACCGGGCCGCAGCAGCGGCAGGACGACGATCCGGAACGCGGTGAAGCGGTTGCAGCCGTCGACCCAGGCCGCCTCTTCCAGGGAAGGCGGCACGTTCTTGATGAAGTTGCTGATCAGGATGATCGACAGCGGCAGCTGGAAGACCGTCTCGGCGATGATCACGCTGCCCAGCGAGTTGATCATCTGGATCTTGGCGAAGATCTCGAACAGCGGCACCAGCAGCAGCGCGCCCGGCACGAACTGGGAGCACAGCAGGCCCAGCATGAAGGCCTTCTTGATCTTGAAGTTGAACCGCGCCAGGGCGTAGCCGCCGGCCAGCGCGACCAGGGTCGTCATGATCAGGGTGGCGACGCCGACGAGGACGCTGTTCTGGAAGTACGTGCCGAACTCACGCTCGGTCCACACCTTCTCGAAGTGGTCGAAGGTCATCGGCCAGGGCACGAGCGAGGTGGATCCGGTCGGGCGGAACGCGAAGAGCAGGATCCAGTAGAACGGGATCAGGGTGAAGAGCAGGTAGATCCCCAGCGGCAGATAGATCTGCCAGCGGGGCACGTCGTCCCAGGAACGCTCCTTGCCCTTGGTCCGGGGCGGCGGCGGGGACTTGCGGACCTCGGACACGACCGGGGTGGCTTCCTTGATGCTCACTTGTCCTCGCCTCCGAACTTGCTCAGGCGCAGATAGACCATCGAGCAGAAGAGAAGAATCACGAACGCCACCGCGGTCAGGGCCGACGCGTAACCGAAGTTGTGCGCGTCGACGCTGGTGTTGGCGATGTAGAGCGGGAGGGTCGTCGTCTCGCCGGCGGGTCCGCCGCCGGTGAGGGTGTAGAGCAGGTCGACGTTGTTGAACTCCCAGACCGCGCGCAGCAGCGTGGACAGCACGATCGCGTCCTTCAGATGCGGCAGTGTGATGTGCCAGAACTGCTTGAGGCGGCTGGCCCCGTCGACCTCGGCGGCCTCGTACAGGTCCCGCGAGACCGACTGGAGGTCGGCGAGGATGAGGATCGCGAAGAAGGGGACCCCGCGCCACAGGTCGGCGACGATCGCCGCCGGGAACACGGTCGAGGTGTCCGACAGCCAGCTGGTGCCGTACGACCCGATGCCCATGTCGGCGAGGTAACGGGTGATACCGGTCTGGGAGTTGTAGAGGAGCACCCAGATCGCGGAGGTCAGCACGCCGGAGACGGCCCACGGCGAGAAGACCATCGCGCGGCCGAGCGCCCGCCCGACGAAGGTCTGGTTGACGATGAGCGCCAGCGCGAGCCCGAACAGCAGCTGAAGGCCGACCTCGACGAAGACCCACTTGGCGCTGAAGGTCAGCGTGTCCCAGAAGGCCGGGTCGTCGGTGAAGATCTTCGTGAAGTTGTCGAAGCCCGCGAAGCCGTTGCGCCATGGCTTGGTCGGGTTGTAGTTCTGCAGGCTGTAGTAGAAGACGCTGATGACGGGGTAGGCGATGAAGCCCAGCATGAGCAGGGCCGCCGGCGCGATCAGCAGGTAGGGAAGCCTGCGCGGGGTGGCGGAGGCACGGCGCCGCCGGGGTGGCGCGGGCGGTTTCGCCACGGCTGCGGCTTGGGCCATGACTGTTCTCCGATCAGTTCAGTACGTGGTGCGGGAAGCGCTTTCTCCTGGCGCAGGGTTGTGCGAAGCCCGTGAACGAAAGGGCCTTGGTGCTCGCGATCAGCTCGCGTAGGGGTCCTGCACGGTGCCCTTCCGGGCGAGGAACTCGAAGTCGCAGCCGGTGTCGGCCTGCGTGATCTGCTCGTTGTAGAGGGCGCCGTAGCCCCGCTCGTAACGCACGGGCGGCGGCGTCCAGTCGGCCCGTCGCCGCGCCAACTCGTCCTCCTCCACATGGAGATGGAGGGAACGCGCCTCGACGTCCAGAGTGATCAGGTCGCCGCTGCGCACGAGGGCCAGCGGTCCGCCGACGTACGCCTCGGGCGCCACGTGCAGGGCACAGGCGCCGTAACTCGTGCCGCTCATCCGAGCGTCGGAGATCCGGACCATGTCCCGCACACCCTGCTTGAGCAGATGGTCGGGGATGGGCAGCATGCCGTACTCGGGCATGCCCGGACCGCCCTTGGGCCCGGCGTTGCGCAGCACGAGCACACTGTCGGCGGTGATGCCGAGCGACGGATCGTTGATCGTCCGCTGCATGGTCTTGTAGTCGTCGAAGACGACCGCGGGACCGGTGTGCTTGAGCAGATGCTGCTCCGCGGAGATGTGCTTGATGACCGCGCCGTCCGGACAGAGGTTGCCGCGCAGGACGGCCACCCCGCCCTCGCTCGCGACCGGGTTCTCCCGGCCACGGATGACGTCGTCGTCGTGGACGACCGCACTCTCCAACTGCCCGCCCAGCGTGCCGTTGACGGTCGGCCGGTCCAGATGGAGCAGATCGGTGATCCGCGACAGGAAGCCGGGCAGGCCGCCGGCGAAATAGAAGTCCTCCATGAGGTACGTCCGGCCGCCGGGCCGCACGTTCGCCAGCACCGGGACGGTACGGGCGATGCGGTCGAAGTCGTCGAGGGTGAGCTTGATCCCCGCCCGGCCCGCCATCGCGATGATGTGGATCACCGCGTTGGTGGAACCGCCCAGCCCCAGCACGGTGGTGACGGCGTCCTCGAAGGCCTCACGGCTGAGGATCTCGGACGGCTTCAGCGCGGTCCAGGCCAGCTCCACGGCCCGGCGTCCGGAGGCGGCGGCCATCCGCTCGTGCCCGGAGTCCACGGCCGGGATCGAGGAGGCACCGGGCAGCGTCATGCCGAGGGCCTCGGCGGCCGCGGTCATGGTGGACGCCGTACCCATGGTCATGCAGTGACCGGGAGACCGCGCCAACCCACCCTGCAATTCCCGGAGTTCGCAATCCGTCAGGTTCCCGGCGCGATGCTCGTCCCAGTACTTCCACATGTCGGTACCGGACCCGAGCGTCTCACCGCGCCAGTGCCCGGGCAGCATGGGTCCGGCAGGGACGAAGATCGACGGCACGTCAGCCGAGGTGGCCCCCATGAGCAGGGCGGGCGTCGACTTGTCGCAACCACCGAGCAGCACGGCCGCGTCGATCGGATACGACCGCAGCAGCTCCTCGGTCTCCATCGCGAGCAGGTTGCGGTAGAGCATCGGGGTCGGCTTCTGGTAGGTCTCCGACAGTGTCGCGACCGGAAACTCGAGCGGAAATCCCCCGGCCTGCCACACCCCCCGCTTGACCGCCTCGGCACGCTCGCGCAGATGCACATGACAGGGATTGATGTCGGACCAGGTGTTGAGAACGGCGATGACCGGACGCCCCCGGTACTCCTCCGCCTCATAACCCAGCTGCCGCATCCGGGCGTTGTGCGACCAGGTGCGCAACTGCCCCTCGGTGCCGTACCACTGATGGCTGCGGAGTTCCTCGGCGCTCAACCGCTTTCTGCTGTCCGTCATATCGACCACCCGGCGGCTATGGCGGCGACCTCGTCCCGCTCGTCCTCCGGCAGCGGCTTGCTCGGCGGCCGGACATCGCGGCGGCACAGCCCCAGTGAGGCGAGAGCCTCTTTGACGACGGTGACGTTGTTGGCGGAGCCGTTGGCCGCGCGGAGCTCCTCGAAGCGGCGGATCTGCTCCCAGACCTTCATCGCGGCCGGGTAGTCACCGGATCGAAGCGCTTCGATCATGTTCAGCGAAACGGCCGGGGCGACGTTCACCAGCCCCGAGGTGAACCCGGTGGCGCCCGCCGAGAAATAGGAAGGGGCGTAAGGCTCGGCGAGGCCGGCGACCCACACGAAACGCTCCAGCCCCGCGTCCCGTGCGAACGCGGCGAACCTCGACGCATCCGGAACGGCGTACTTCACACCGATGACGTTCGGGCAGGAGTCGGCCAGCTCGGCCAGCCGCAGACCGCTGAGCTGCGCGTTGCGGATGTAGGGCACGACACCCAGCTCGGGCACGGCCTCGGCGATGGCGCGGTGGTAGTCGACCCAACCACCCTGGGAGACGTACGGGTGAACGGGCTGGTGGACCATCACCATGGCAGCGCCCAGCTCCCGGGCATGCCGCGCGGAGGCGACAGCGGTGGGCACGTCATGACCGACACCGACGAGGATCACCCCACGCTCACCGGCCTCGTCGATCGTCATCTCGGTGACGAGCTGCCGCTCCTCGGGGGTCAGGGCGTAGAACTCGCCGGTGTTCCCGTTGGGAGTGAGCGTCCTGATCCCCCCGTCGAGCAGACGACGCAGCAGGGCCCGGTGGGCGTCCTGGTCGACGGAGCCGTCCTCGGCGAAGGGTGTCACCGGGATCGCGACCACGTCGGCCAGGGCGGCCCGCTGGGTCTCGAACGTCGTTGTCATGCCTGACCGTCCTCTCCCTGGGCCTCGGACTCGGCGTCCGGGAAGGCCCGTTGCACGAACGACGCGATGTGCGCGTGGAGGGCACGACCGGCGCCGTCCGCGTCACCGTCGAGGGCGAGCCGCAGGATCTCGCGATGCTCACCGGCCTCCCGCTCCCAGGAGGGCGAGGCCGCCCAGGCGACGGCGGAGACGAGGGCGGCCTGGTCACGGACCTCGTCGAGCATCCGGCCCAGCAGCGGGTTGCCGCACGGCAGATACAGGGCGCGGTGGAACTCCCGGTTGGCCAGCGACCGTTCGGCGGTGTCGGTGGCCTGGTCCGCACGGGTCAGCGCGTCCCGGGCCTCGTCGAGGGAGGCCCCCCGCTTGACCGCCCGCTTCAACGCCTCTGGCTCCAACAGCAGCCGGACGTCGTAGACCTCGCGCGCCATGTCCGCGTCCACCATGCGCACCGTGACGCCCTTGTACTGGCTCATCACGACGAGCCCGGTACCGGCGAGGGTCTTGAGCGCCTCGCGCACCGGGGTCTTGGAGACCCCGAACTGTGCGGCGAGATCGGTCTCGACCAGCGCCTGGCCGGGCGTCAACTGCCCAGTGAGGATGCGGTGTTTGATCGCGTCCAGCACGAACTGCGTGCGGGACGGGATCGGCGTGGGCACAGAGGTCATGCGCGCCTCTCGGAAGTCACGTACCAGATGTCGGGCACCTGGTCTCGCGTATCTGATCTCGCGTATCGCGTCTCATATATGACGTACGAAGTACGACGCGTTGAAGGTAAGAGGGGGTAAGGGTTTCGTCAATGCTTCCGACAGAGAAAGTTGAGGTTGCTCACACCTCGGTTGGCGCGGCGCCCATGCGCTGCCGCAGCGGCAAGTCCGGCGACTGCGGCAGCGTCGTGGTTGGTCGCGCAGTTCCCCGCGCCCCTGGGGCGTCACCCGCAGCCGCGTTCGAACGCGAGGGGACGTGTCGGGGGGTGTCCGCCCGCAGCGGTTGGCGCGTCAACACGGGCGCCCCTTTACGAAACCGAACCGCGCACAGCGCGCCGGCTCAGCGCTGCCCCCTCCACCCCGGCTCCCGCCCGCTCAACCCGACCGTCCGCTCCAGCAGCGTCGCATCGTCCGAAACCGAGATCACCGGACCGAAGATGCCACCACCCCGACTGGGGTCCTCCGCGGCGGCCAGGAGAAAGTCGTATGTCGCCTGGAGCGCGGCGGGGTCGGGCTCGTACCGCTGACCGGTCGCGACAGCCAGGTCCCAACCATGGATCACCAGTTCGTCGACCGCGACGGCGCCGCCGACCTCACCGGGCAGGTCGACACCGCCGGCCCGGGTCATGCCGGTCCAGGCGGCCGGGTCGCGCCACGCGTCGGCGAGCTCGGCCAGCACCTTCGGCAGTTCCTCCCGCCAGCCAGGGCCGATGTCCGGAAGCGAGGCGGTCGGCGGAGTGTCGGTCGTGGCGCCGAGATCCTTACGGGCGGCGTCACGGAACGCGCCGGACAGATGGAGCAGATGGCCCAGGACATTGCGTACCGCGTACTCGGGACACGGCGTCCCGTCCGCCAGCTGCTCGTCGGTCACGGCCTCCGCGAGGCGTGCCACGACACGGGTCTGCGGTCCGAGATCCAGGGGTGCGTCGGTCATTCGCTTCTCCTCAGAACGTCGTCTGAGGGGTGGACCGCCCCCGCCTCCAAAACTCATCGCCGCCCGCCGATCCCGTTTTTCTAAGGCACCTTCCCCATCCCCCCACCCCCTCCTTAGCCCCACGATCAACAGACATGACACCCCCACCGCCCCCGACGCCCCCGACGCCCCCGACGCCCCCGACGCCCCCGAAACGCCCGCTCCCCCGCCCCCTCCTCCACGACCACAACGCCCGCCTCTACCTCACCGCGGTCATCGTCTCCGGCTTCGGCACCTCAGCCCTCTGGCTGGCATCCGGCGTCTGGGTCAAGGACCTCACCGGCTCGAACGGCCTCGCCGCGCTGTGCGCGCTCGCGATGTGGGCCCCCACCCTCGCCGGCCCCGCGCTCGGCACACTCGCCGACCGCGCCCGCCGCAAACCGTTGCTCATCGGCGCGAACCTGCTCCTGGCCGCCCTCCTGCTCACCCTCGTCACCGTGAACTCCCCCGGCGACCTGTGGCTCCTCTTCGCGGTGCTCTTCGTATACGGCGCGACCGGCGTCGTCCACGACGCCGCAGAGTCCGCCCTCGTCACCACCGCGGTCGACCGCACCCTCCTCGGCGACTTCAACGGCCTGCGCATGTCGGCCACGGAGGGCATGAAGCTGCTCGCGCCACTCGCAGGGGCGGGCCTGTACGCGGCGTACGGCGGCCCGGCAGTCGCCGCCCTGGACGCCGCCACCTTCCTGGCCGCCGTAGGCCTGTACACCCGTCTGCGCGTCCACGAGCCCCGCCCGGAACGCTCCACCCTCACCTGGCGCGCACAGACAGCGGAGGGCGCCCGCCACCTCTGGCGGCACCCCCGACTTCGCCCGCTCGTCCTGGCCGGCGGCACCACCATGCTCTGCGCAGGCCTCAACGGCGCGATGATCTACGCCGTCGTCGACGACCTGGGCCACTCCCCCGCGTACACCGGTGTCCTGTACGCCGTCCAGGGCGCCGGTTCCCTGACGGTCGGCCTGCTCTCCGGCCCCGCGCTGCGGCACCTCGGCGAGCGCCGGTTCGCGGCGTACGGCATCGTGGTGACGGCCGTCGCGGTGGGCCTGCGGGCGATACCGGCCGACCCACTGGCGCTGGCGTGCAGCGCGGCGATCGGCCTGGGCCTGCCCTGTGTGCTCATCGCCGTGCTCACCGCCGTGCAACGGGAGACCCCGGACCCGCTGCTCGGCCGTACCGTCGCCACGGCCAACACCTTGGTGTTCGCGCCGAACGTCCTCGGTCTCGCCGCGGGCGCGGTACTGGTCGAACTGGTCGGCCTACGCGCCCTGTTGCCGATCCTGGGCGCGGTGTGGCTGGCGACCGCCCTGCCGCTGCTTCACACCTCGGCGAGGGCCGACCGCACCGCCTCCAGGTCCGCGTCCGACGCCAACCCGGCGTGATAGAGCCGCAGCTCCGTCGCCCCCAGCTCACGCGCGCATGCCGCGTCCGAGGCGAGGGTGGCGGGGCTGCCGCCCATGCCGGAGACGACGGTGAAGTTGGCTGCGACGACGGACCCCCGAGACTCTCCGGACCCGACGGACCCGACGGACCCGACGGACCCGACGGACCCGACGGACCCGACGGACCCGACGGACCCGACAGCCCCGACAGCCCCGACAGCCCCGACAGCCCCGACAGCCCCGACAGCCCCGACAGCCCCGACAGTCTCCCCGGCCCCCCCGCCCGCTTCCACGAACGGCGTCAGCAGGCCCGGCCCGCCCGCGCAGGGCACGACCACGCCGTCCGCGACGGACAGGATGTGCGCCGGGTCCACGCCGGCGTTGGCGCCGACGTGGTACGAGACGGGGTCGGCGTGCAGCAGGATCTGGAAGCCCTCGGGAGCGGCACCGCGCACGGCCGTCACGGCCGCCTCCTGGAGCGTCCGCGCGGTGTCGTCGCGCCACGCGCGCGTGGCCGCCGCCGTCGACGCGCCGAGGAGCTTCTCGACGCCGGTCCAGCCCCCGTCGGAGGGCGCCCCCTGCCACACCGGGACCAGCGCGGTGCGCACGGCGGCCGCCAGCTCGTCGGCGTCCAGGCCCTGGGCGCCGTAGCCCTCCCGGCAGGTGGGGCAGAAGCAGAGCGCCATCAGGTACAGGCCCGCGTCGCCGAGGCCGACGCCGCCGGTCTTGTCGTGGGCGTGCAGATGCTGGAGGCCGTACCAGCCGAGGGACTCCAGTTCGGTGCCGTGCGCGCCCGGCCGTACCGCCGCCTCGGCGGCCAGGTCGACGAGGTAGGCGCGCGTGGCGGGCTGGGCGATGCACGGGGCCCATGGGTAGCGGTCGCCGTAGGCGTTGACGACGGAGGTGCTCGGATGTTCGGCGCCCAGGCGGGAGTTGTGCGCGAGGACCACCCAGGTATGCACGTCGAGGCCCGCGTCGGTGAGCGCGGCGGCGGCCTCGCCGAACGCGTCGCCGGGTGCCCAGTCACCGGCCGCGTAGGGACGCAACTGCCGTCCCTGCCACCGGTCGTCGGTGGGGTAGAGCACCGCCGCGTGCTCGGCGGTGACGATGCGGTGGCGCGGGTGGCGGGGGGTCAGCGCGCGCGTGGAGTGGTAGGCGGAGGCGAGTGTCGCCTGCTGGACGCCGGTGGCCGCGATGGTCGCGGCGGCCCGCGGATCTCCGTTGACGTCCCAGGGGTAGACGAAAGTCGACGCCTTCACTTGGTCTCCTCCTTCAGCAGCGCGTACCCGCGTTCGATGATCTGCGCGAGCTGCTTCACATGGTCCTCGGTCGGCTCGTGGAGCGGCGGCCTGACCTCCCCCACGTCGAGGCCGCGCAGCCGGACCCCCGCCTTGACGAGGGCGACGGCGTACCCGCGGCCCTGGGCGCGCAGTTCGACGAAGGGGCGGTAGAAGCCGTCGAGCAGACGGTCCGCCGTCGCCCGGTCCCCCGTCTCCAGCGCCCCGTGGAAGGCGAGGGCGATCTCGGGCGCGAAGCAGAACACGGCGGAGGAGTACAGAGGCACCCCGACGGCGCGATAGGCGAGCTGGGTCAGCTCGGCGGTCGGCAGACCGTTGAAGTAGAGGAAGCCGCGCGGGACCTCGCCGCGCACGGCGCTCACGATCCGCTGCATCAGGTCGAGGTCGCCGAGTCCGTCCTTGAGGCCGACGATCCCCGGTGTGCGGGCCAGGTCGACCACGGTCTCCGGGGTGAACACGGCGTTGTCGCGCTGGTAGACGACGACGGGCAGCGCGGTGGCGGCGGCGATCTCCCGGTAGTGCCGCAGCAGCCCCTCCTGCCCGGCGAGCACCAGGTACGGCGGCAGGGCGAGCAGCCCGTCCGCGCCGGCCCCCTCCGCGAGCCCGGCGTACCGCACGGCGAGCGCGGTGCCGTACCCGACGCCCGCGACGACCGGCACCCGTCCCGCGGTGGCCTCCACGGCGGCCCGGACCACTGTCGCGAACTCCTCGGGCGTGAGCGCGTGGAACTCCCCGGTGCCGCAGGCGGCGAACACGGCGGCGGCGCCCGCCTCGACGCCCTGACGCACATGCGTGCGATAGATGTCGAGGTCGACGGAGCCGTCGGGTCCGTAGGCGGTGACGGGGAAGAACAGCGGCCCGCTGGGGATGCCGAGTCGAGCGGCGAGGTCGGCAGGCGTCACGGGCACTCCCTAGAACGAGTAACGGCGGCGGGGGAACGAGAAACAGCGATGTGCGGGATTCTGATCGAAGTTTACATTTATGAACATGAGGCGCACCACCCTTGACGGGGCCAGGCAATGATCCTTAGCTTGTCCACGAATGTGAATACGGGTCTACTCCAAGGAGAACCGAGCATGCCAGCGCCCCGCACCGTTCTGCTCACAGGCGCCGCCGGCGGCCTCGGCACCCTGATGCGGGAACTGCTCCCCTCCTACGGCTATGAACTGCGCCTGCTCGACCTGCTGCCGATCGAGGGCGAGCCGGACGCGATCGTCGCGGACCTCGCCGACAAGGAAGCCGTGCGCGAGGCCGTTCGGGGCGTCGACGCGATCATCCATCTCGCGGGCATCTCCCTGGAAGCGTCCTTCGACAAGATCCTGAAGGCGAACATCGAGGGGACGTACAACCTCTACGAGGCCGCCCGCGAGGAGGGCGTCCCCCGGATCGTCTTCGCCTCCTCCAACCACGCCGTGGGCTTCACCCCCCGCCCCGAGGGCGACGCCCCGCTCATTCCGATCGACACCCCGCACCGCCCGGACACCTTCTACGGCCTGTCCAAGTCCTTCGGCGAGGACCTCGCCCAGCTCTACTGGGACAAGTACGGCCTGGAGACGGTCTCGGTCCGCATCGGCTCCTGCTTCGCCGAGCCCACCAGCGTCCGCATGCTCTCGGTCTGGATGAGCCCCGCCGACGGCGCCCGCCTCCTGCACGCGGCGCTGACCGCCGAGGACGTCAGGCACACCGTCGTCTACGGCTCCTCCGCCAACACCCGCCTGTGGTGGGACCTGACGACCGCCCGCTCCCTCGGCTACGCCCCCCAGGACGACTCCGAGCCCTACGCCGAGAAGCTGATCGCCGAACAGGGCGACCTGGACCCGGACAACATCGCCCACGCCTACCTGGGCGGCCACTTCGTGAGCGACCCGCCGATCTGGCCGTACTAGTTCGTCTTGATCACACTGCGGACGGGCACCGAACGGGCCCGTCCGCAGTGCTTTACGGGCACAGGTGGCGCCCCTGGACAGTGGCGCGCCAGCGCCACTCCAGGGGCGCGGGGAACTGCGCGACCAGCCAAAACGACCCCGCGGCCGCCACACAACCGCACCCCCCACCCCCTTGGGCGCACTCCGCCCGAACGGGCACACACGGACACGATCGCCGCTGCAACAGGCCTGGTCACCGCCTCCCACCCGCTGTAGAACTTCCTCCAGACGGCCCGAACGGGCAGCGCACCAGGAAGGCGGGTGACCTCATGACCAGCGCCGCGGAAGAACGCCAGCGGGAAATCGTCCAGGCCGCCCGCAGGGCCGGCGTCGTGGACGTCAACGCCCTCGCCGTCCAACTCGGCGTCGCGAAGGAAACCGTCCGCCGAGACCTCCGCGCCCTGGAGGACCACGGCCTCGTCCGCCGCACCCACGGCGGCGCCTACCCCGTCGAGAGCGCCGGCTTCGAGACGACGCTCGCCTTCCGCGCCACCAGCCACGTCCCCGAGAAGCGCCGGATCGCCACCGCCGCGGCCGAGCTGCTCGGCGACGCCGAGACCGTCTTCGTCGACGAGGGCTTCACCCCCCAGCTCATCGCCGAGGCCCTGCCCAGGGACCGCCCGCTGACCGTGGTCACCGCGTCCCTCCCCGTGGCCGGCGCGCTGGCCGAGGCGGAGCACACCTCCGTCCTGCTCCTCGGCGGCCGGGTCCGCCCCGGCACGCTGGCCACCGTGGACCACTGGACGACGAAGATGCTCGCCGGCTTCGTCGTCGACCTCGCCTACATCGGCGCCAACGGCATCTCCCGCGAACACGGCCTCACCACCCCCGACCCGGCCGTCAGCGAGGTCAAGGCGCAGGCCATCAGGGCCGCCCGCCGCACGGTGTTCGCGGGCGTCCACACCAAGTTCGGGGCGGTCAGCTTCTGCCGGTTCGCCGAGGTCGGCGCGCTGGAGGCGATCGTCACCAGCACGCTGCTGCCGTCGGCGGAGGCCCACCGCTACTCCCTGCTCGGGCCACAAGTCATCCGCGTCTGAGAAACAACCCGAGACACCCCTCCTCCCGCGGCACCCCCATGCCCCACCACGCCCTTTATCTCCCCATATGTTCAGGAGCGATCCATGCGCACCCCGAGCCGACGACGGCCACCGCGAGCCACGCTCGCCCTGGCCGCCGCAGGGACGCTGCTCGCCCCGCTGCTCTCCGGCTGTTGGGCCGGGGCGGGCGGGTCCGGTTCCGGCGGCGACTCCATCAACGTCCTGATGGTCAACAACCCCCAGATGACCGAGTTGCAGAAGCTCGCCCCGCGTTTCACCGAGGAGACCGGCATCAAGGTCAACTTCACCGTGCTGCCGGAGAACGACGTCCGCGACAAGATCAGCCAGGACTTCGCCAACCAGGCCGGCCAGTACGACGTGGCGACCCTGTCCAACTACGAGATACCGATCTACGCCCGCAACGGCTGGCTGCACGAGATGGACTCCTACGTCGCCGAGGACCCGGCCTACGACGAACAGGACGTCCTCAAGCCGATGCGCGAGTCCCTGACCGGCGACGACGGCAAGCTCTACGGCCAGCCCTTCTACGGCGAGTCGTCCTTCCTGATGTACCGCAAGGACGTGTTCGCCGCGAAGGGCCTGACGATGCCCGCGCATCCCACCTGGACCCAGGTCGCCGACCTGGCCGCGAAGGCGGACGGCGCCGAGCCCGGCATGAAGGGCATCTGCCTGCGCGGACTGCCCGGCTGGGGCGAGGTGATGGCGCCGCTGACGACCGTCGTGAACACCTTCGGCGGCACCTGGTTCGACAAGGACTGGAAGGCCCGGCTCGACTCCCCCGAGTGGGAGAAGGCGGCGAAGTTCTATGTCGACCTGGTCCGTGACCACGGCGAGTCCGGCGCGGCCCAGTCCGGTTTCGCCGAGTGCCTGAACAACATGACCCAGGGCAAGGTCGCCATGTGGTACGACGCCACGAGCGCGGCGGGATCCCTGGAGGCTTCCGGATCTCCCGTCAAGGGCAAGGTCGGCTACGCCCCCGCCCCCGTCGAGGAGACCAGGTCCTCCGGCTGGCTCTACACCTGGGCCTGGGGCATCCAGGACGCCTCCCGCAACCCCGACAAGGCCTGGAAGTTCGTCTCCTGGGCCTCTGGCAAGCAGTACGAGGAGCTCGTCGGCGACGAGATCGGCTGGTCCAACGTCCCGGCCGGCAAGCGCGCCTCGACGTACACCAACGCCGCGTACCGCCAAGAGGCCGCCGCCTTCCAGGAGATGACCAAGGAGGCCATCGAGGGCGCCCGGCCCACCGACCCGGGGGTGCAGCCGCGCCCCGCGCCCGGCATCCAGTTCGTCGGCATCCCCGAGTTCACCGATCTCGGCACCAAGGTCTCCCAGGAGATCAGCGCGGCCATCGCCGGACGCCAGTCCGTCGAGTCGGCGCTGAGCAAGTCCCAGCGGCTCGCCGAGAAGATCTCCGAGGAGTACGAGGGACGATGACCGCGACGACCACGGCCCCCCTGGCCACCACACCCGTACCGACCACCCGCCAACCGTCGGCCCGCCTGCGCGCCTGGGCCACCCGGGCCCCGCTCCTTCCCGCCCTCGTCTTCATGATCGCGGTCACTCAGCTGCCCTTCGTGGCCACGCTGGTGATCTCGTTCTTCGACTGGAACGCGCTCTACCCGAAGGCCCGCCACTTCACCGGCGTCGACAACTACCAGGAGGTCCTCACCGACGCCGACCTGCGTCACTCGGTGTGGACGACGATCCTGCTGACCGTGGCCGTGGTCCTGGCCAGCCTGGTCCTCGGCCTGGTGCTCGCGCTGCTCCTCGACCGGAGGTTCCGGGGCCGAGGAGTGGTCCGCACCCTGCTCATCGCCCCGTTCCTGGTGGTCCCGGTGGCGGCGGCGCTGCTGTGGAAACACGTCCTCTACAACCCCGAATACGGGCTACTGAACGGGTTGTTGCACTACGTCGGCGGCCCGCAACCCGACTGGATCTCCGGCACCCCGCTGCTCGCGGTGGAAGCGTCCCTGGTCTGGCAGTGGACCCCGTTCATGATGCTGATCCTGCTGGCTGGCCTACAGAGCCGTGACCCCCAACAGCTGGAGGCGGCACGGGTGGACGGCGCGAGCGACTGGCAGATCTTCCGCCATCTCACGTTCCCGCATCTGCGCCGCTATCTGGAACTGGGCGCCCTGCTGGGCTCGATCTACATCGTCCAGAACTTCGACGCCGTCTTCACCATCACCTCGGGCGGCCTGGGCACGGCGAACCTCCCGTACACCGTCTACCAGAGCTTCTACCAGGCCCATGAGAACGGCCTCGCCTCGGCCGCGGGCGTCCTGGTCGTCATCGGCTCGATCGTCATCGCGACCTTCGCCCTGCGGGTCGTCTCGTCTCTGTTCCGCGAGGAGGTGGGCCGGGCATGAGCGCGACCACTGTGAAACGCAAGGGACTCGGCCTCGGTGTGACGGCCTGGCTGCTGGGGATCCTCTTCTTCCTCCCCATCGCCTGGATGGCCCTGACGTCCTTCCACTCGGAGTCGGACGCCGCGACCAACCCCCCGTCCTTCGGGGCGGCGTTGACCCTGGACGGCTACCGCGAGTTCTTCGGCACGGGCGGCGGCGCGAGCCCCTGGCCGGCGCTGATCAACTCGACCGTCGCGTCGGTGAGTTCGACGCTCTTCGTCCTCCTCCTGGCACTCCCCGCGGCCTACGCCCTGTCCGTCAACCGGGTCCGGAAGTGGACGGACGTGCTGTTCTTCTTCCTGTCGACGAAGATGCTCCCGGTGGTGGCGGGCCTGCTCCCGATCTACCTCTTCGCCAAGAACACCGACATGCTCGACAACATCTGGCTGCTGGTCATCCTCTACACCTCCATGAACCTGCCGATCGCGGTGTGGATGATGCAGTCGTTCCTGGCCGAGGTCCCGGTCGCGATCATCGAGGCGGCGAGAGTGGACGGCGCGAGGCTGCCCACGATCCTCGCGCGCGTCGTGGCCCCGATAGCCCTTCCCGGCATCGCGGCGACCTCGCTGATCTGCTTCATCTTCAGCTGGAACGAGCTGCTGTTCGCCCGGGTCCTGACGGGCGTGGTCGCCGAGACCGCCCCCGTCTTCCTGACCGGCTTCATCACCAGCCAGGGCCTGTTCCTGGCGAAGGTGTGCGCCGCGTCGCTCGTCATCTCCCTGCCGGTGCTCGCCGCGGGGTTCGCCGCCCAGGACAAGCTGGTCCAGGGCCTGTCGTTGGGAGCAGTGAAATGAAGGCCGCCGTCATCGAGTCCGTGGGCAGGGCCGTCGTAGCCGAGGTCCCGGACCCGACGCCGGGTCCCCGGGACGTGGTGGTCGAGGTGGCTGCCTGCGGGCTGTGCGGGACGGACCTCCACATCCTCCAGGGCGAGTTCGCCCCGAAGCTGCCGATCGTGCCGGGCCACGAGTTCGCGGGCGCGGTGGTCGGGGTGGGCGCCCAGGTCACGGAAGTGTCCGTGGGCGACCGGGTCGCGGTCGACCCCTCCCTCTACTGCCACGAATGCCGCTACTGCCGTACCGGCCACAACAACCTCTGCGCACGCTGGGCGGCGATCGGCGTGACGACGGCGGGCGGCGCGGCCCAGTACGCGGTGGCCCCGGTCGCGAACTGCGTACGCCTCCCCGACCACGTCCGCACCCAGGACGCGGCCCTGGTGGAGCCCCTGTCGTGCGCGGTACGCGGCTACGACGTCCTCCAGTCCCGGCTCGGCGCCCATGTCCTCGTCTACGGCTCCGGCACGATGGGCCTGATGATGCTGGAGCTGGCCAAACGCACGGGCGCGGCGAGCGTGGACGTGGTCGACGTCAACCCGGCCCGGCTGGAGACCGCGCGCCGGCTCGGCGTCTCGGCCTGTGCCGCGAACGCGGACGAGCTGGACCGCCCCCAGGGCTGGGACCTGGTGGTCGACGCCACCGGCAACGCGGCGGCCATCCAGGACGGCCTGGACCGGGTGGCGAAGGCCGGGACCTTCCTCCAGTTCGGCGTCGCGGACTACGCCACGAAGGTCACGATCGACCCGTACCGCATCTACAACCAGGAGATCACCATCACCGGCTCCATGGCGGTCCTGCACAGCTTCGAGCGGGCGGCGGAGCTGTTCGCGAACGGGGTGCTGGACCCGGACGTGTTCATCAGCGACCGCATCCCGCTGGAGCGGTACCCGCAGGCGCTGGAGCAGTTCGCCGCGGGCGTGGGACGGAAGATCGTCGTGGTGCCGTGACCCGTACCGCTCTCAACTCGGCCGGTAGTAGCCCTCGATGGGCACGCGTGCCTCCTCGAACAGGGCCGGGCCGTCCTGCGGCACGGTCGGCCACGCGCCCGACCGCGGGTTGAGCGCGACCAGTTGCTCGGTGGTGAGCGCGAAGACGACCCGGCCGATGCCGGAGCGGACGATGCCGCCCGTGCACATCCCGCACGGCTGGCAACTGGTGTACAGGGTGGTGCCCGCGGCCGTCTCCTGGGCGAGTTCGCGGGCCGCCCAGCGGGCCAGCTTGAGTTCCGGATGGGCCGTGATGTCGTCGTCGCGCCGCACCGTGTTGTGGGCCTCGGCGAGGACCGTGCCGTCCGGGCCGGTCAGCAGGGACCCGTACGGTGCGTCGCCCTCGGCGACGGCCCGCGCCGCGATATCGATCGCTCGGCGCAGAAAGGCCTCGTCCACGGTGCTGATCACGATGCCGTCCTCCAACGGTCGGCCACCTCGGCGAGCGCCCGCCAGGCCGCGTGCGGCCGCAGGGTCTCCTCCGGGTCGCCTTGACAGGGATCGAGTACCACGGTGTCGGCGCCCAGCAGGCGAAGCCGTTCGAGGTCGTCGAGGATCTGCTCGACGGTGCCGACGCCGGCCGGCCGTTCCGGATCGTCGACGGGGGTGCCGGTCAGCCGCAGGGAGATGCGGGGCGCGAATCCCGGCAGCGCGTGGTCTGCCAGGATCTCGCCCATCCGGGCCAGGGAGAGCCGCAGCGGATGCCAGGCGTCCCCGAACCGGGCGGCCCGGCGCAGCGCTGCCGCACTGTGGCCGCCGACCCAGACGGGGATCGAGCCACCCTCCCGGGCATCGGTGCGCCAGGCGTCGCGGAGCGTGGCCAGACACTCGTCGGTCAGCCGGCCGCGCTCGGCGAACGGCACCCCCAACGCGTCGAATTCCTGCCGGGCCCAGCCGACCCCGACACCGAGCACCAGGCGGCCCTCGCTGAGCCGGTCGAGGTTGGCGGCCATCCGCGCCACCAGCAGCGGATGCCGGTACGGGAGGATCAGCACGGTCGTGCCCAGCCGCACCCTGGTGGTGACCCCGGCCAGCCAGGACAGCGTGGTGAACGGCTCGTGGAAGGGTTCCGGATAGCGCTCGGCCACGTCCGGGGTGATGACCACGTGGTCCGACACCATGAGCAGGTCGTAACCCAGCCCCTCCGTGACCCGCGCCCAGTCGCGCAGCACGCCGGGGTCGGTACCGGGGCCGAAGTTCGGTACGTTGACGCCTAGTTGCATGACCCGAGGCTATGTCGGCGATCACGACGGACGGAACAGAGTCTTCCCGGCGTCGGCGGCCTTCTTCCGTGATTCTGCCGGTAGAGTCGCGCGATGACCGTGAATCTGGACGACACCGACTGGGCGATCATCGAGGAGCTCCAGCGGGAGGCCCGCGTCTCGCTCAGCGAGCTGGGGCGGCGGGTGAACCTCAGTCCGTCGGCCACCACGGAACGGGTGCGGAACCTGGAGTCGCTCGGTGTCATCACCGGCTATCACGCCGTCGTGGACCTGGCCAAGGTCGGCTACGCCGTGCTCGCCGTCGTCCGGCTGAAGTACCCGGGCAACCGGCACGAACCCCTGCGCCGGCTGCTCGCCGAGCGGCGGCAGATCCTGGAGTGCCTGCGCACCACCGGCGACGACTGCTACACGCTGAAGGTGGCCGCGAGCTCCATGGAGCAGTTGGAGGAGCTCATGGACGAGCTCGCGGGCTTGGGCAGCACGACCACGAACGTGGTCTACAGCCAGACGCTGCCCTACCGGGGGCCCGACCGACCCTGACGGGCCCGGAAAACCGGTGGGCCCGGACCCCGACCGGCCCCTACCATCCGCCCATGCCCAGCCCACACGGCTTCCGCTACGAAGCCCATGCCGACGGCGCCGTCCACATCACCCACCACCACCGCCCCGCGACCACCCTCCACGGCCCCCGGGCCGCCCAGTTCCTCGCCGAGGTCGAGGCCTCCTCCGACCCCCAGCTCGTCATGGCCCGCTGGACCGGAAACTACAAGCGCGGCAACGAACGCACCGCCCGGAACCACCCCCGCAACCGCGGCACATCACCCCGCTGATCCGAACGGTCGCGGGTAAGGGAACGGTAAAGCGGGCTGGATCGTTCACCGGTCATGACAGCTATGACCCCCGGCTCGAACATCCCTCTCTCCACCGCGCGCGTGACGGTGGACGTCGCCGCCCCGGTGCGGCTCGACGTATCGGGCCTGCTGCTCACCGCCGACGGCAAGGTGCGCTCCGACGACGACTTCATCTTCTACAACCAGCCCAACGGCCCGGGCGTGACCTACCGCTCCGGCGGCGGCGCGGCACCCGACGCGATCGTCGTGGACACCGCCGCCCTCCCGCCGGGCATCGAGAAGATCGTCGTCACGGCCAGTCCGGACGCCGCCGGCCAGACCTTCCAGGGCATCGAACCGACGGCGACGATCCGCGGCGCCGACGACAACTCCGTCCTGGCGACGTTCACGCCGCCGCAGCTGGGCAGCGAGACGGCCCTGGTGGTCGTGGAGATCTATCTGCGCAACGGCGCCTGGAAGGCCCGCGCGGTCGGCCAGGGGTACGCCAACGGCCTGGCCGGCATCGCCACCGACTTCGGTGTGACGGTCGAGGAGCCGGCCCCGGCCCCGGTGGCCCCGCCCCAGCCGGTCGCCCCGCCGCAGCCCACGATCCAGACGCCGGTCACCCCGCCGGCCCCGCCGATGAGCACGCCGACTCCCCCGCCGCCCGCGCACGCGCCGGGCACCGGGAAGATCAACCTGGACAAGGGCCACGTCAGCCTCCAGAAGAACCAGACCGTGTCCCTGGTCAAGGGCGGCCGCCCGCTGCTCTCCCAGGTCAAGATGGGCCTGGGCTGGGAGCCGGCCTACCGCGGCAAGGACATCGACCTGGACGCCTCGGTCATCGCCTACGGCCCGCAGCGCAACCACATCGACAGCTGCTACTTCGGCAAGCTGTCCATCGTGGGCGGCGCGATCAAGCACTCCGGCGACAACCTCACCGGCGAGGGCGGTGGCGACGACGAGGTCATCGTCGTCGACCTCGGCCGCCTCCCGCAGGACGTCACCGGCCTGGTGTTCACGGTGAACTCGTTCTCCGGCCAGAAGTTCACCGAGGTCGCCAAGGCCTACTGCCGCCTCCTCGACGCCGCCACCGGCGAGGAACTGGTCCGCTTCGACCTCACCAACGCCGAAGCCCAGACCGGCGTGATGATGGCGAAGCTGATCAAGCAGTTCTCCGGCGAGTGGGAGATGACGGCGATGGGCGACTTCGTGAAGTCCCGCACGGTGAGGGGAATGGTGAAGCCGGCCGCACAGGCCCTCTAGGCCGCGTCCGCAAAGTCCCGCCTGCCGGGAGCCGCCATGCACGCACTCTCGCCGCACCGGGCACAAACCCACGTACAACCAGTACGCGGGTTCGTGCCCGGCACGCCGAGAGCACGCACCTGACGCCGCCCGGCCCGCCCTCCGGGCGGACGACGGGACTTTACGGACACGACCTAGGACCTGTGCGGGCCGCGGGCAGTCGTGCCGTCGAGACCTACGCGAACAGTGCGCTGTACGCGTTCAACGCCGGCTGCCCGCCCAGGTGCGCGTACAGCACCGTCGCGTCCCGCCCGATCTCCCCGCGCTCGACGAGATCGATCATCCCGGCCATCGACTTCCCCTCGTAGACGGGGTCGGTGACCATCCCCTCGGTGCGGGCGGCGAGCCGCATCGCCGCGAGGGTGGTCTCGTCGGGGATGCCGTAGACCCCGGCGTGATACCGCTCGTCCAGCTCGACGTCGGCCACGGTCAGCTCCCGCTCGACGCCGATGAGTCGGCCGGTTCCCTGCGCGATCCGGGCGATCTGCTCACGTGTCGCGGCGGGCTTCGCCGACGCGTCCACCCCCAGCACGCGCCGCGACCGGCCTCCCGCCCCCTCCAGCGCCGCGAACCCGGCGACCATGCCCGCCTGCGTGGACCCGGTCACCGAGCACACCACGACGGTGTCGAAGAAGACCCCCAACTCCCGCTCCTGCTCAGCGACTTCGTACGCCCACCCGGCGAAGCCGAGTCCGCCGAGGGGATGGTCGGAGGCACCCGCGGGGATGGCGTACGGCTTCCCGCCCGACTCCTCCACCTCCCGCAGCGCCTGCTCCCAGCTCTCCTTGAAGCCGATCCCGAACCCGGCCCGCACCAGCCGGACATCGGCTCCGGCGAGCCGGCTGATCAGGATGTTGCCGACCTTGTCGTACACGGCGTCGGGCCAGTCCACCCAACTCTCCTGCACGAGGACGCACTTCAGGCCGGCGCGGGCGGCGACGGCCGCCACCTGACGGGTGTGGTTGGACTGGACGCCCCCGATGGAGACAAGGGTGTCGCAGCCCTGCGCGAGGGCGTCGGCGACCAGGTACTCCAGCTTGCGGGTCTTGTTGCCGCCGTACGCGATACCGGAGTTGCAGTCCTCCCGCTTGGCCCACAGGGTCGCGCCGCCGAGGTGGGCCGTGAGGCGCTCCAGTGGATGCACCGGCGAGGGGCCGAAGAGGAGGGGGTAACGCTCGTACGAGGAAAGGGACATGGGGAGCCTCCTGGGTGCTCAGGGAACGTCGTCGGCGAGATCGGCCAGGCCCCGCCAGATCTCCGCGGTGACCTCGACCGCGCCGGTCACGTCACCGGCCGTGCAGGCCTCGATGAGCCGCTCGTGCAGCCCGGCGGAGCGGCAGTTGCCGCCCTCGCCGAAGCGACGGCGTTCCAGCCTGCGGATGAGGGGCGTGTAGCGGACGACGGTGGCGGCCGCGGCACGGTTGCCGCTGACGCGGACGAGGACGTCGTGGAGTTCGTCGTCGGCACGGAGCGCGGAGTCCACGTCACCGGCGCGGACAGCCGCGGCGAACCGTTCGTTGGCCGCGCGCATCGCCTCGATGTCCGCGGCGAACAGCCGGGGCACGGCGACCCGGGTGACCAGCTCGTGCAGGGCGCCGACGACCGCGGCGGCGTCCCGTACGTCCGCCGCCACGACCGGTGTCACCCGTGTGTAGCTCTGCGGCTTGCTCTCCAGCAGCCCCTCGTCGACGAGCCGCGAGAACGCCTCGCGCACCGGCGCCCGGGACAGCCCGAGCCGTTCGGCGAGATCGGCGTCCCGCACGACCGCGCCGGGCTCCAGCTCCCCGGACACGATGGCGTCCCTGATGGCTGCGTAGGCGCGGTCCCTGAGCAGGGTGCGGGCTACGGGTCGTATCGCCTCCACAACTGAAATGTTAGATGTCAATCAGGGACGCCGACAAGGGTGATGCCGACAGGGGTGTGGCCCGCACCCCCCGTGAAGTGCGGGCCACACCGGTGGACCGGGCCGGTCAGGCCGCGGCCCACGGCCAGTCGGCGTCCCGGGCGCTCTCCAGCAGCGGAACCATCCGGAACGCCGCGTCCGACAGACCCCCGAAGGTGTGCCGGTTCGCCTTGCCGGAGGGGCCGTGGCCCGCCCGGTACCCGGCGAGGTTCCAGGTGTAGACCGGCACATCGGCGGGGACCTGCTCGGTCGGGTCGCCGTAGTGGCTGTACGCGTACTGCTCGTCCGTGACGATCAGCACCCGGTCGTGCTTCCGGTAGTGCCGGCGCACCGCGCCCGTGGTGTCGGTGCCGCCCAGGTTGCCGAAGCGCTCCAGGATCCTCAGCACCGACTCGCCCTTGCGGTACCCGACCTCCGCACTGGTGGTCCCGAACTGCACCAGGTCCGCGTCCTCGGCGCGCAGCGCGAGCGCCGTGCCGAAGATCGCCGCCGCGTCGGCCCGGTTGAGCTGCGAGCGGCCGGACAGGGGACCCCACATCGAGCCCGAGCGGTCGACCAGGACGAGGGTCCGTCCGGGCAGCGCGGGCACGTTGGCCAGCGAGTGGCCGAGCGCCTGCTCCAGCGGGTACGCCCAGCGCAGCGACGGCGCGTGCTGGTACGCGGCGAGGTACCGGAAGGGGAACTGCCGCGACCGCGCGACCTCCGCCGGATCACTGATCCGGGCCGCGACCTGGGCCGCGACCTCGTCGGAGACACCGGCCTGGTCGAAATTCCGCAGATTCCGTACGAGTGCCATCGCACCCATGGACGGAATGACCGCCTCCCAGGCCGCCTTGTCCATCGGCCCCTGGAGCCACCCGGCCAGCGCCTCCCAGGTCATCCCGGCCGCGGCGAGCCGCTCGGCGCCGCCCTCGGAGGTGACGACCGCGCGCCGCTCCGCGACCGGCAGCGCCATCAGCTCGCGGTGTGCGACCAGCGTCCGGTTCGACGCGGGCGGCACGGCCGTGTCCGGGTTGTGCCGGCGGTCGAGGGCGTACCGGAACAGCTCGCCCTGCCACACCTTGTCCGGGTCGGGCACCGCGTGCACCAGGTTGAGGATGTCGCCGAAGCGGTAGCCCCTGGCCGCGGTGTCGTACTTCAGCAGGGACTTTCCGCTGTAGAGCCGCCGTACGGCGTCGGCGACGCCGCGCTTGACGGGCTTGGGCACATTGCGGCCGTACGTCGCCGTCCAGTACGCGAGCAGCTCGCCGGGCTCGTCCGGACGCCGGAGCACGGAGTCGACGACCTGCCGGTTCGAGGGGCCGCCGGTGGCGCCCGCGTCGAGACGCCCCTTCACGTACTCGGCGGCGCCGACGACGGAGGCGGTACGGAGGTTGCCCTCACCGCGCAGCCAGCCGAGCAGGCCTGCCGTCCACTCCGGATCGGTGACGGCGAGCTCCCGCACCAGCTTCGCGAACCGGTCGTCACGGTCGGCGCCGGTCTCGTAGAAGGTGTCCGCGACAAAGTGGGACACCGCCAGCAGGAAGAGCTCCGAGCGCGGGTCCCGCTCACGGCCTCGGCCGCCCTGGAAGGTACGGAGTATGCGGCCCGTCGAGGTGACGCGAGAGGTGGGCTGCGCCTTGGCGGCTCGCTTGTTGAATCGCGACATGCTGAATTCCCCCGAATTCACTGAAGTTTTCGGAGGGAGACGCAGCAGAAGGAGGGTGCCCGAGATCAGAAGTCGGCCACGGAACTAAGTCAGATGCTCTATCCATTGAGCTACACCGACCCTGAGTCGATGACGGGATTCGAACCCGCGACCTTCTGATCCAATGAAGTAGCCGTTGCCTGCGCACCGGGCACCCACCATGAGCTGCGCCTCCCGAGATCAAGTCGGCAGCGGCACGGGAATCTTTTTGGAGAAGAAGTAGCCGCGGCCCGCGCACCGGGAGGTGCATGAAGTTGTGGTGTCCAGAGTTCAAGGCCGGCGGAACCGACATTAGGTGCTCTGCCCCTGAGCTACACCGGCGTGTTGTACCGGCGGCGGGATTCGAACCCGCGGCCTCCCCGTTATCAGCGGAAGTAGGTCCTGCCTTCGCACCTGGACAGGCATTACTTTAGGAGGAGGGCCGCGGGGTGGTCGAACGAATTATCAGCCGCGCTTCTGCCGCTTCCAGGGGCCGGTGATGGCGAGCATGATGCCCGGCGTCTGGATGTTGGCGAAGAGAGTCCTGCCGTCGCAGGAGAAGGTGACGCCGGTGAACTCGCTGTATTCGGGGGCGTCTTCGGTGCCGATGTTCAGTTCGTTGCGGGCGATCGGGTAGGTCTTTCCGCTGTCGGTCGCGCCGAACAGGTGCTGGACGCCCTCGCCGTCCTCGGCGATGACGAGGCCGCCGTACGGGGAGACGGTGATGTTGTCGGGGCCGTCGAAGGCGCCGTCGACGGACGGGTCGGGGTTGACGCCGAGGAGGACCTTCAGGGTCAGCGTGCGGCGCTTGGGGTCGTAGAACCAGACCTGGCCGTCGTGCTGGACGGGGCTCTCGGTGCGGGCGTAGGAGGAGACGATGTAGGTGCCGCCGTCGCCCCACCACATGCCCTCCAGCTTGCGGGCGCGGGTGACCTGGCCGTCGGTGAACTGCTTGCGCACGGCCACCGTCTTGGCGTCGCGGTCGGGGACCGTCACCCAGTCGACGCCGTAGACCGTGCCGGTCTTCGTGGCGCGGGAGAGGTCGTCGACGAACTGGCCACCGGAGTCGAAGCACTTGAAGGCCTCGAAGACACCGGCGTCGTCGGCGAGCGTACGGAGCTTGCCGCGGCCGTGCTCGAAGCCCTTGGGCGGGGTCCAGCGGAACAGCAGGCCGTTGGGCGAGGCCGCGTCCTCGGTGAGGTAGGCGTGGCCGCGCTTGGGGTCGATGACGACGGCCTCGTGGGCGTAGCGGCCGAAGAACTTCAGGGGCTTGGGGTCACGGTTGGCACGGCGGTCGCTCGGGTCGACCTCGAAGACATAGCCGTGGTCCTTGGTCATGCCGTTGGACCCGGCCTTGTCCTCGTTCTCCTCGCAGGTGAGCCAGGTGCCCCAAGGGGTGCGGCCGCCCGCGCAGTTGGTGGAGGTGCCGGCGATGCCGACCCACTCGGCGACGCGTCCGTCGGGGCGGACCTCGACGACGGTGCAGCCGCCGGCCGCGGCGGGGTCGTAGACCAGGCCCTCGGTGAGCGGGACGGGGTACGTCCAGTTGGCGCGCGGGCCCTTCAGCTCGTGGTTGTTGACCAGGAGGGTGGTGCCGCGGGGGCCGTCGAAGGTGGCGGTGCCGTCGTGGTTGGACGGGGTGATCTCGCCCGATTCCAGCGTGGTCCTGCCGCTGTAGGTGATGACGCGGTACTTGAACCCGGCGGGCAGCGCGAGGATGCCGTCAGGGTCGGCGATCAGGGGTCCGTAGCCGACTCCGCCGTGAGCGTCCGCCTCGCTCCCGGTGTCGGTGGACGCGAGGGCCTGCGGCGCGGTGGCGAGGGCGCCGACGCTGCCGGCCAGCGCGACACCGGCACCGGTGATCGCGGAGTTTCTGGCGAAGTCCCTGCGGGTGAGCGACATGGTGTCTCCTGTGTGGCGAGGGGTGTGCCGTGGAGGGTGGGGGACCTCGGGTCGGCGTCACCGTTTCGCCCACGCCTGAACGGGAGTTGAACACCGGGCGACGTCCGCAGGATCGCTTCCATGAATCCGTACGTCGGCCAGGACCCCGCTCCCGCCACGGCACCGCGCCTGCGACTCGACCGCCTTACCGCGAGCGGCCTCGGCGGCTCACCCGCCTTGCTGGGAGCGGGCCTTGAAGGCCGCCTTGCGTGCTTCCTTCGCGATCTTCTTGTCCGGGTGCAGCCGCCCCATCGCCTCCAGCACATCGGCGGTGGCGGGGTGGTCCACCCGCCAGGCGGCGGCGAAGAATCCGCTGTGCTGCTGCGCGAGCCCCTCCACGAGCCCGGTCAGCTCCTCGGAGTTGCCCTCGGCGGCGAGCTGGGCCGCGACGGTGTCGACCGTCAGCCAGAAGATCATCGCCTCCGACGGCGGCGGTACGTCGGCGGCGCCGCGCTCGGTGAGCCAGACGCGGGCGAGTCCGCCGAGCTCCGGGTCGTCGAGGACGGCCCGCAGCGCGGGTTCGGCTTCCGTGCCGACGAGGGAGAGCGCCTGCTGGCAGCGCAGTCGGCGCAGCGGCGCGCCGGCGTCGCCGCCCCGGCTGGCGGCCAGCAACTCGTGGGCGGCGGCGAGGGGTTCACGCCGGTCGAGCCACTGCTCGGTCTCGGCCTGCGCGGCTCCGGGCGGGAAGGTGGAGGTGCCGTCGAGGAGGGCGTCCGCGCCCTTGTCGGCGAGGTCCCCGACGGCGGGCGCCGTGAAACCGGCCTCCAGGAGCCGGGCCCGCAGTCCGTAGAGGCCGAGCGGGGTGAGCCGGACCATGCCGTAGCGGGAGACGTCGGTGTCGTCGACCGGCGCGGCGGGCTCGTCGTCGGCGTCGGCCATGAGCGCCTCGTCGACGGGTTGGTACTCCACGAGGCCGACCGGTTCGAGCAGCCGGAACTGGTCGTCGAGGCGCATCATCGCGTCGGAGACCTGTTCGAGGACGTCGTTGGTGGGCTCCCCCATGTCGTTGGGCACGATCATGGACGCGGCGAGCGCGGGGAGCGGCACGGTACGGTCGCCGGGGCCCTCGTCGTTGACGGTCAGCAGATACAGGTTGCCGAGCACTCCGTCGAGGAAGTCGGCCTCGGCGTCCGGGTCCCAGTCCAGGGAGGAGAGGTCGATCTCGCCACCCTCGTCCATGGCGTCCACGAGGTCGTCGAGGTCGGGCACGCTCGCGTCGGCGAGCACCGCCTCCAGCGCCGTCTGCCACACCCCGAGCACGTCCTGCGGGGCGCCACCGGTGAGCAGGGCGAGTTCCTCGCCGGCCGCGACGGTGCCCTCGTTCTCGTCGACGATCTCCACGAGTCCGGTGTCGACGGCGACCCGCCAGGCCTCGCTCGCCCAGGCGGCGGCGTCGTCCCCGGTGAGTCCGAGGAGTTCGGCGGCGGCGGGAAGCTGCTCCTCGGCGAGCCCGCCACCTGCGTCGACGCGGGTGTCGGGAGAGGCCCAGCGGGCGAGCCGGGCGGCCCGGGAGAGCAACGGCGTGGACAGCGCGTCCCGCGCCAGCTCCGCTTCGGGGTGCAGCCGCGCCGGCGGCAGGGGGGAGCTGTCTGACATCGGCTGCTTCTCCTAGGCATCGCGTCTTACCACTCAGCCGCTCAGCCTAGACGGATTTGGCCCCATGCCGCCCGGTTCATCTCCCCGCCGACCCCCGTACATGGCCGAAACCTTGACAAGTGACCTGATCACGAAGGAGATTACGCGCGTAGAAATTCAATGCACACCTGTTCACCGCCCTGACACCTGTGCACGGTACTTTCTACGCGCGTCGCCTCCGCCCCACCGGTCGCGGCTCCCACCGTTCCACGCTCCACCCTCGTCCCGGCGCTCAAGAACGTCCCCGGAGGGATCCCGTTGCCGAGCAAGTCTTCCGCGCGCCTCGCCGCGCTCACCGTCGCCGCCGTGTGCTCCGCCGCGTCCACGGTCGTCCTGACCTCTCCCGCGCACGCGGACTCCGTGCGCATCCACGACATCCAGGGCACGACCCGGATATCCCCGTACGCCGGCCAGAAGGTGGCGGACGTCTCCGGCATCGTCACCGGCATCCGCACGTACGGCTCGTCCAAGGGTTTCTGGATCCAGGACCCGAACGCGGACGACAACCCGGCCACCAGTGAGGGCGTCTTCGTCTTCACCAGCTCCACGCCGAAGGGTGTCGCCGTCGGCGACCTCGTCACGGTCTCGGGCACGGTCTCGGAGTACGTCCCCGGCGGCACCACCTCCGGCAACCAGTCGATCACCGAGATCACCAAGCCGACCACCACGGTCGTCTCCAGCGGCAACGCCGTCCCCGCCGCCGTCGTCATCGACGCCGAGTCGGTGCCGGCCGCCTACGCCCCGGCCGGCGACACCGCCGCGGGCAACTCGATCAACGGCCTGACCCTGGAGCCCTCCAAGTACGCCCTGGACTACTACGAGTCCCTGGAGGGCGAGAACGTCCGGGTCGCCGACACCCGCGTGGTCGGCGCCAGCGACCCGTACACCGAGCTGTGGGTGACGGTGAAGCCGCGCGAGAACGCCAACCGCCGCGGTGGCACGGTCTACGGCTCCTACGACGCCCAGAACACCGGCCGCCTCCAGATCCAGTCGCTCGGCGCGACCTCCGCCTTCCCGGTGGCGAACGTCGGTGACGTGCTGGAGGGCGCGACCGAAGGCCCGCTGGACTACAACCAGTTCGGCGGCTACACCCTCGTCGCCAACACGATCGGCACGCTGAAGAGCGGCGGCACCGAGCGCGAGACGACCCAGAAGCAGAAGCGCGGCGAGCTCGCGGTCGCGACGTACAACGTCGAGAACCTCGACCCGTCCGACGGCACCTTCGCCGCGCACGCCGCCGCGATCGTGAACAACCTCCAGTCGCCCGACATCGTGTCCCTGGAGGAGATCCAGGACAACAACGGCGCGACCAACGACGGTACGGTCGCCGCCGACCAGACGGTCCAGAAGCTGATCGACGCGATCGCGGCCGCGGGCGGCCCGACGTACGACTGGCGCTCCATCGACCCGACCAACGGCACCGACGGCGGTGAGCCGGGCGGCAACATCCGCCAGGTGTTCCTGTTCAACCCGGAGCGGGTCTCCTTCACCGACCGCGCGGGCGGCGACGCCACCACGGCCGTCGGTGTGACGAAGGAGCACGGCAAGGCGGCCCTGACGGTCTCCCCCGGCCGCATCGACCCGACGAACGCGGCCTGGGCGTCCAGCCGCAAGCCGCTGGTCGGCGAGTTCGTCTTCCGTGGCCGCACGGTCTTCGTGATCGCCAACCACTTCAACTCCAAGGGCGGCGACTACGGCCTGACCTCGGCGACCCAGCCGGTGCCGCGCAGCTCGGAGGTCCAGCGCCACCAGCAGGCCACCCTGGTCAACGCGTTCGTCAAGGACGTCCTGGACACCCAGAAGAACGCGGACGTCATCGCCCTCGGCGACATCAACGACTACGAGTTCTCCGACACCGCCAAGATCCTGGAGACCGACGGCGCCCTGTGGTCGGCGATCAAGTCGCTGCCGAGGAGCGAGCGTTACTCGTACGTCTACCAGGGCAACGCCCAGGTCCTGGACCAGATCCTGGTCTCCCCGTCGATCCGGCGCGGCTGCGACTTCGAGTACGACAGCGTGCACGTCAACTCGGAGTTCAACGACCAGATCAGCGACCACGACCCGCAGGTCCTGCGCTTCAAGCCGTAGTCGCACGGCACTCCCACAGGCCCGGCCGGACGGTGAGTTCGGCCGGGCCTCGCCGTGCTACCCGGGCAGCAGACCGAGCACGTGCTCGTACCGGCTGACCGTACTGCCCTTCACCCCGGGGAATTCCTGGACCCGCTTCCACGGTTCGGTCGCCGAGCCGACGCCGTCGCCGGGGGCGGCGAGGGCGTCGATGTGGGCCTGGGCGGTCTCCCACTCGGCGTAGTTGAGGACGCGGGTGCCGTCGGTGCTGAGGTGGAAGTGGGCGCCGATGCCGCCGGGGTGCGGGTCGGGCTCGCTCTCCAGGGCCTCGAAGACGGCGTCGACCCAGGCGCGCTGCCGCTCCGGGTCGGGGCTCTCGAACTCCACCTCGACGATCACGACGCATCCCGGCACCCGCGTGTCACCGTCCTGGGTGACGCTGCGACAGTGGCGGTAGCGGTCGAGCCGGACCCGCTCGATACCCGGTACGGCGGTGTCGACCTCGTCGACGCGCTCCTGCCGGTGGGTCTTCACGAAGGCCTCGTACGCCGGCTCGTCCGCCCACTGCGAGTGGTGCAGGAGGGTGGAGCCGTCGTGTCCGGCGTAGACGTGGTAACCGAGCAGTCCGGTGGCGGGCCAGTCCCGGCGCTCCCAGGTCCGCGCGATCGTCGCCACCGCCTCCCGCTGCCGCTCGGGGGTGCCGACGCGCCAGGTGCTGAAGAAGGGTGCGCCGACGCGGGGGTCGGTCAGGTCGGGGTGGTCGTCGGTACGACGGGTCATGTCGGGCTCCGCTGTTCGAGTGCCGATGCGTGTACCGACGACCCTCCAACCTCAACCAAACTTCAGGTCAAGTCACTTCTTGGGGTACCGCCACGTCACCACGGCCACCGCGGCCACCGCCGCGCCGATGACCAGCACGGGGCGCGGATGCCGGATCGCCGCCTGGACGACGTGCCGGGCGGGCTGGGGGACGCTGTGTTCGGCCCGCCGCTGGAGTTCGTGCCCGGTCTTCGCGGCCCTGCCCTGCGCCTGATGACCGGTCCTGGTCGCCGTGTCCTGGACCTTGTGGCCCGCCTGCACGGCCTTGTCGTGCATGGTGTGACCGGCCTGGGTGGCCCGGTCGTGCGCCGTGTGGCCGGCCTGCGCCGCGGTGCTGCGCAGTTGCACGGTCATCGCGCCCGCCTTGTCCCGCAGATCGGCCGCCCGAGCTCGCGCTCGGCCCTTCACGTCCATCTTTCCTGCCAACTCCTCCACTGTGTCGCCGAGTTGGCTGCGGGTCTGTTCGATCTGCTCCCGCAGTTCCTCGGGGCCCTTGGCTCCGCGGCCCACGCCCGGCATCGCCTTGTCGGTCATCGGTGTGCCCTTTCCTTGATCTCCTCGACGTCGGCCCTGACGCTGCCGAGGGTCTCCTCGGGCGTGGGGGGTGCGGCGCGGCGGAGCTGGGCGCGGCCCTTCGCGGCCAGCAGGGCGGCGAGGGCGAACAGCACGGCCGTCACGATGAGCGCCGCGGCCCAGACGGGCAGCGTCAGCGAGAGGGCGGCGGTGGCCGTGCCGGCGAGGGCGAGCAGCCCGGCGTAGGCGATCGCTCCGGCGGCACCCAGCATTCCGCCGCCGCGCCCGGCCCGCCGCCCCTTCTCGGCGAGCTCCTCCTTGGCGAGGGCCACTTCCTGCCGTACGAGCTGGGAGAGCTGCTCGGTGGCCTGGCCGACGAGCTCGCCGACGGAGTGCTGGGCTTGCCCGGGCTCCTGGGTCTGGGTCACGGTGTCCGCCTCCTCTCGGTTCGGACCGTCCGAGTACCCGGACCCGCACCCGCTATCCCTGCGAACCCGCCTCCGGGCCCCGCTCCCCCAGCCGCGCCAGCTGCGTCTGGAACCAGTCGAGCCGGGCCTGCAACAGAGCGGCCTCCGCGGTGAGTTCGGAGACACCGAGATCGGCCGTGGCGGCCACCTCGGCATCGGCCGCCGCCTCGCTCCCCCGGCCCGCCACCACGCGCAGCCCCTCTCCCGCGAGCCGTGCGAACGAGGCGAGCGAGACGGACGTACGTCCGCGCAGACAGCCCGCGCAGGACGGGGCGAGGGCGCGCCAGCCGGGTCTGCCCCAGCCGGCGTCGGCGAGGGCGGAGGCGACCGTGCCGCAGGTACAGGGGCCGACGGTGGCGGTGCGGACGCGCTGGCGGGCGTAGCGGAAGCCGAGTTCGAAGCGGAGGTAGCGGCCGAGGACGGACACCTCCAGCAGGGCGGCCGCCCGGTGCTCGGCGGTGCACAGCAGGGCCTCGGCGGTCGTCCGGTCGTGCACGCAGTGGAAGCCGCAGTCGCAGCGGCGGTGCGGTGCCCGGTGCCGCAGGCCATAGACGCAGGACGCGTCGGCGAGGACGCCGTACGGCAGCGCGCCGCCGAGCGACACACCGGTGAACCCGGCCCGGGTGCCGTCGTGGGACAGCACCGGGTGGGCGATCTTGTATCCGGTCGGCGGCTCCGTCGGGCGTTCCTCCGGAAGCCGGAGTCTCATCGGGCGGCCGGTACCTCTTCGGGCGCCGTCAGTTCCTCGGTGATCTCTTCGGGGAGCCGGAGTTCGGGTTCTTCGTCCTGGGCCTGCGGCCGCTCCGTTGCGACTCCGGTGGCGAGTGCCTTGCCGAGCTTCATGACGCCTCCCATGACCAGGGGTCGATGCCTGGGGTCGATGACCGTCCTGACCATGGTGACCCATGAGGGGCCGATTTGGACATAGGGCCTACTCCGGCCCCCACCTCTCAGCGTTGCTTACCAATACATCGTAGAAGAATTAAGTGGAGCTTCACGATGACTGTGCCGAGACTACTCCCATGACCTACTCCGGCTCCTGCGCCCCGCCCTTCGGCCGTGCCCTCTGCGCGATGATCACGCCCTTCACCGAGGGCGGCGTCCTCGACCTGGACGGCGCGCAGCGGCTCGCCGAGCGGCTGGTGGCGGACGGCTGCGACGGCCTGGTCCTGTCCGGGACGACGGGCGAGTCGCCGACCACGTCGGACGCCGAGAAGGCCGACCTCGTCCGGGCGGTCCGGGAGGCGGTGGGCACCCGGGCGTCGATCCTCACCGGCATCGGCACCTTCGACACCCGGCACACCGCCGAACTCGCCCTGGAGGCCGAGAAGGCGGGCGCGGACGGGGTGTTGCTGGTCAGCCCCTACTACAGCAGGCCCCCGCAGGACGCGTTGGAGGCGCACTTCCGCCAGATCGCGGACTCCTCGGGCCTGCCGATCACCCTCTACGACATCCCGGGCCGCACCGGCACCCGCATCGAGCCCGAGACCCTCCTCCGGCTCGCCGAGCACCCGAGGATCGTCGCGGTCAAGGACTGCTCCTACGACTTCCTCGCCGCCCAGAAGGTCATCGCCCGCACGGAGTTGGCGTACTACGCGGGCTGCGACGAGCACAACCTCGCGCTGTACGCGGTGGGCGGGGCGGGGTACATCAGCACGGTGGCGAACGTCGCCCCGGCCGAACTGCGCGCCGTCCTCGACGCGTTCGACGCCGGCGACACGGCGGAGGCGGCCCGCCTCCAGCAACAGGCCACGCCTCTCATCGAGTCGATGATGTCGGCGGGTCTGCCCGGCACGGTCACGGCGAAGGCGCTGCTGAACGAGCTGGGTCTGCCGGCCGGCCCGGTGCGCGCACCGCTGCTGCCCGCCGACCGGGAGACGGTCGACGGGCTGCTCGCGGCGTACCGAGCGCTTCGCTGAATCAGCGCCGCACGAAGACCGGCTCCCAGGCCAGACGCTGCGGACCATCGTCCGGATCGCGCTCGCCGCTCAGCGGTACGACCTTGTCGCTGCCGATCGTGACGAGGACCAGGTGGTCCTTGTAGCCGGCGTTCTTGAGAGGTGTGGTGCGTTCCCAGGCGATGAGGCGCTTGTCGTCGACCCAGGCGAGCAGATGAGCGCCGCGCACCTTGGTGATCTCCTTGCCGGTGAGGGGGTTCTGGATCGAGGAGTAGGACTTACCGGGGAGCTTCTTGCCCATGTTGACCTCTTTGGTCAGACCGAGAGCGGCCAGCTCACCGTTGGGGGAGATCCGGGCCGGGACGTCCCAGCGCAGGTACTTCTCCTTCGCGGGCGCGGCGATCTTCTGGCCGGAGAGGTCGTAGAAGTTCTCCATGCCGTCCTTGCCGCCGACGACCTGGGCGTACAGCGCCTTGTCGTCGTCGGTGAAGGCGAAGTCCGCGCGGCTCGGGACATCACGGCCGGCCTTGACCTGCCACCAGGCTCCGCCGCCGTTCACCAGGTCCCAGACGAGGTATCCGGTCCGGGACGTGTCGCCTTCCACCAGCGCCGGGTCCACGCCGCTGTCGCCGTTCCTGACCATGACCCGCAGGTCGGGGTGCTCGTCGTACGTCGTGGCGACCAGCTTGGTCCCGTCGTGAGAGAAGGAGAGCCCGCCGACTCCCACGTCGAGCGGGATCCACTGCCTGATCTTCCCCGTCGTGAGGTCGAGCAGCCCGATCCGGTGGGCGGGCAGGGATCGTTCGAGGACGGCGGCGGTCTTCGCGCCGGGTGCGACGGCGACGTAGGACCATCGGGTGTCCTTCTTGTACCGCCCGGTCCGGGCATCAAGGAGCCGGTACGTCCGTTCGGCGATCCACCCGTCCTTGACCCTCGTCCGGGTGTCGGTGGTGTAGTAGGCGGCGAGCACCGTGTTCCCGACCGAGATCGTCCGCTGCGGCAGCGCCCCCTCCTGGCGGCCCGTGGTCCCGCTCGGGCGTACGTCGTCCCCGCCGGAGACCAGTTGCGGCACCGCCACCGAGACGGCGACCACGGCAGCGGTGGCCGCCGCGACGGACGCGAACGCACGGGCCCGCCGGCGCCGGCGCACGGCCAGCACCCGGTCGGCGAAACCCGGTCCCGGCGGCGGCTGTTCACCGGCCAGGTCGCGCAAGGAGTCACGTACGAGATCTTCGACGTTCACGGACGTACCTCCACGGGAGCGAAGTCACGGGACGGCCGGCTCGGGGTGTTCAGGGCGGCCAGTTCGGGGGCGAGGGTGCGCAGACGCGCGAGCGAGCGGTGGGTGGTGGACCGTACGGTGCCTACCGAGCAGCCCAGGATGCGGGCCACGTCCGCCTCCGGCAGATCCTCGAAGTAGCGCAGCACGAGGACCGTGCGCTGGCGTGCCGTGAGCCGCGCGAGCGCGCCCCGCATCACCAGGCGCACCTCTGCGGCCGACGAGTCGTCGCCGCCGGTGCGGTCCTCCGGTGGCTCGGCGACGCTGAGTTCGCGTCTTGGCCACTTCAGCCGCCAGCGGCTGATCTGCTGCCGGTAGAGGATCTGCCGTACGTACGCCTCGGGTTCGTCGATGCGGTGCCAGCGGCCGGCCGCCTTGATCAGCGCGTTCTGCAGCAGGTCCTCGGCGGTGTGCCGGTCGCCGCCGCTGAGCAGCACGGCCGTCTTCAGCAGCGCGGACGACCGGTGCTCCACGAACTCCCGGAAGCTGTCCTGCGCCTCGGCATCCATCGTCACCTTCTCTTCCCCGGGGAGGTTCCCCGGGGCCCGTCCCCGGAGCGGACCCGGTGTCCGCCCCCTCTGCCCCTTGTGACGCGCGCGACCGCGTCCCGCTATGCCTGCCGCGCACAGAAATTCTCAGCGCCCGCTCCCCCTCCCTGTCGTACGGTGATCGGGTGAGCCGCCCTCTGCTCTTCCTCGACGTCGACGGCCCCCTGAACCCGTACGCGGCGCAGCCCGAGCGCCGCCCCGAGGGTTACACGACGATCCGGGTGGCCCTGCGTCCGGGCCGCCCCCTGCGGGTGTGGCTGAACCCGTCGCACGGCCCGGCCCTTCTGTCCCTTCCCTACGACCTGTGCTGGGCGACCACGTGGATGGACGCGGCCAACCGCTGGATCGCCCCCGTCGTCGGTCTCCCCGACCTCCCCTACGTGGACTTCGGCGACCGCCTGCTCACCCATCGGCCCGACGGGGTGCACTGGAAGACGGAGGCGATCGTGGCGTACGCCGAGGGCCGGCCCTTCGCCTGGGTCGACGACGAACAGAGCGCCGCGGACGAGGAGTTCGTCACCGAGCACCATCCCGGCCCCGCCCTGCTGCACCACGTCGACCCGCGCATCGGCCTGCGGGAGAAGGACTTCGCGATGTTGCGGAACGCTACGCTGACCTGAACGCGCCCCCAGCACAGAGCGGGATCCACTTGATGCTGTCGCAAAGTCCCCTCGAAGAGAGCGATCTTCCCGGGGTTTTCGAGTCGGCGGACGCCATCTCCAAGGAGGGCCAGCGCGATTACCTCAAGTGGACGCGCGGGCGGCTTCAACTCGCCCTGGCCGCAGCTCTGTTCGGTGGCATCGCGGCCACGGTCGACAGCCACGGCAGGGTGGAGAAGACGGCGGCGGCTCTGGCGCTGACCGCCTTCATCGCCGCGCTGCTCACCGAGATCCATCTGTTGCGGGACAAGCCCGAGGAACGCTGGTACAACGGCCGGGCGCTGGCCGAGTCCGTCAAGACGCTGGCGTGGCGCTACATGGCGGGTGCGGCGCCCTTCCCGCCCTCGCTCTCGGACGACGAGGCCCGGGACGTCCTGCTCACCCGCATCCACGACCTGACGACGGAGGCGAACCTCCCCGGCCTGACGTTCGGCCAGGCCCAGGTCACCGACCGGATGCGGGAGGTGCGGGCGCTGGACTTCGCCGACCGGAAGTCCGCCTATCTGGCGCTGCGGGTGGCGGACCAGGAGGGCTGGTACAACGCCAAGGCCAGGCTCAACAAACAGAACTCCGGGAAATGGCGCAGCATCCTGATCCTCTTCGAGGTCCTCGGCGTCGCCACGAGCACCGTCAGCCTGCTGGACCTCGCCGACGTCGACGCCAGCAGCGTGGTCGCCGCGGCCATCGCCGCGGCGGGGGCGTGGCTGGAGGTCAAGCAGTACGACAACCTGTCCTCCGCCTACTCCCTCACCGCCACGGAACTCGGCTTCGTCCGCATGACCGGCGAGAACGTCACGACCGAGCCCGACTGGTCCCGGTACGTCGTCTCCGCGGAGCAGGCGATCAGCCGGGAGCACACGATGTGGCTGGCGCGGCGGCTGGGGATGCGGGCGGTGCGGATGAACTCGGAGTGAGGGTGCCTGGATGAGGGCGCCCGGGTAAGGGCGCCCGGGTAAGGGCGCCCTTCACACGGTCCGCTGATCAGTTGTGGCTGTGCAGGATCTCGTTCAGACCGCCCCACACCGCGTTGTTCGGGCGGGCCTCGACCGTGCCGGTGACCGAGTTGCGGCGGAAGAGGATGTTGGAGGCGCCGGAGAGCTCACGGGCCTTGACGATCTGCCCGTCGGGCATGGTGACGCGGGTGCCGGCCGTGACGTACAGCCCGGCCTCGACCACGCACTCGTCGCCGAGCGCGATGCCGACGCCGGCCTCGGCGCCGATGAGGCAGCGCTCGCCGATGGAGATGATGACGTTGCCGCCGCCGGAGAGGGTGCCCATGGTGGAGGCGCCGCCACCGATGTCGGAGCCGTCGCCGACGATGACACCGGCGGAGATACGGCCCTCGACCATGGAGGTGCCGAGGGTGCCGGCGTTGAAGTTGACGAAGCCCTCGTGCATGACGGTGGTGCCCTCGGCGAGGTGGGCACCGAGGCGGACGCGGTCGGCGTCGGCGATCCGGACGCCCTTGGGGGCGACGTAGTCCGTCATCCGCGGGAACTTGTCGATGGACGTGACCTGGAGGTGCAGGCCCTCGGCGCGGGCGTTGAGGCGCACCTTCTCGATGTCGTCGACGGCGACGGGGCCGAGGGAGGTCCAGGCGACGTTGGCGAGGAAGCCGAACATGCCCTCCAGGCTCTGGCCGTGCGGCTTGACGAGCCGGTGGGAGAGGAGGTGGAGCCGCAGGTAGACGTCATGAGCGTCGATCGGCTTGGCATCGAGCGAGGAGATGACCGTACGAACCGCGACGACCTCGACGCCACGCCGTGCGTCCGCGCCGATCGCCTTGGCGGCACCCGCGCCGAGCGCCTCGACGGCCTGCTCGGCGCTGAGCCGCTCGGTACCGGAGGGGCCGGCCTCTTCCTTCAGCTCGGGCGCGGGGAACCAGGTGTCGAGAACGGTGCCGTCAGCGGCGATGGTGGCAAGCCCGGCGGCCACGGCGCCGGTCGTACGAGGAGCAGTCGTGTCGGTCATGAGGGCAACCTAACCACCCGAGGCCTACGGAGGCTAACCAGCGGGGCTCACGTCTCAGGTGGCGAGCGCCCAGGGGCGCGGGGAACTGCGCGACCAGCCACAACGGACCCGCACCCGCCGACACGCCCCCGCGCCCCTTCAGGGCCGGCGGGGGTCCAGGGGGCGGAGCCCCTTGGCCGGGGTCGAAGGGCCGGCAGCCCCTGGGGAGGGGAACGGGTAGGGGCGGCGGGGGCGAGGAAAGGCGTCGGACAGCAGCACGACCACCCCAGCCACCACCCCCAACCCCGTACAGACCGGCCACACCACCCCGGGAGCCACCGCATACAACCCCCCACCCAACGGCGCCGCCAGCACCACCCCACTGATCGACGCCCCGGCGTACAACGACTGGAACCGCCCCTGCACATGCTCCGGCGCCTGATCCGCGACATACGCCGTGGCCGTCGTCTTGTACAGCGCCTCCCCGACCGTCAGCAACGCCATCATCACGACCGCACTACCGACCCCCACCCCCACCAGCAACACCCCGTACCCCGCCCCCACCAACACCAGACCCGCCCCGACCACCCGCAACGGCGACCGCTTCCGCAGCACCACCGCGACCGGCACCTCGAGGCACAGCAGAATCCCCCCGTTGACGGCGAGCAGCGTCCCGTACACCCGCGCGTCCATCCCGTGATCCGCGAGGAAGACGGGAAACGTCGAGTACTGCTGCCGGTACACGACATCGACGACGACGATCGCCGGCAGCAGCACCAACACCGCCGGGCGCGCCCGCAGCGCACCCCAGACGCCCCCACCCTCCCCGCCCAGGCCACGCCGCCGTGAAACCCCCCGCCCCACCGGCACCACCCGAGCCGTCCAGCACGCCAGCCCCACACTCCCGAGCCCTTCCCCCACGTACAGCCAGTCGTACGAGAACCTGGTCGCGACCAGCGCCCCGAGCACCGGCCCCACCGTGAACCCCCCGTTCGCCGCGGCCCGCATCACGGCGAACGCCTGCCGCCGCACCCCCTCCGGGACGATGACGGCGACGAGCGCGGACTGCGCGGCCCGCTGCACCCCCGCCGCGTACTGCGCGAGCGGCAGCACCCCGTACAGCACCGGCGTCGGCAGCAACGGCACCGCACCCAGCAGCAGCCCCGATCCCACGGCCGCCGTCAGCAGCACCCGCCGATGCCCGAACCGGTCCCCGTACCAGCCGCCGGTGAAGTTGCCCGCGACCAGCCCCACGCCCCCGACCCCGACGAGCACCCCGGCCGCGGCCGCTCCCAGCCCCCGCGGACCGGTGGCGTACAGGAAGACGAAGGCGAAGCCGACGCTCACGACCATGTTCACGAACGTGCCGCAGGCCAGCAGCCAGACCGCCCGTGGCACCTCTCGCAGTGCGCGCACCACGCCCCCCCGTTAGTTCCCTTTGGGAACTGACTATGTCAGCATGACAGCCTCGGGGCAACGCCGCAGACGAAGGGACGGGACGCCATGGCCCGCAGGACGAGCCTGGAGGACGCCACCTGCGCCATCGCCCAGGCCCTGGACGTCGTCGGCGACTGGTGGACCCTGCTGATCGTGCGCGACACCGCCCGCGGGGTGCATCGCTTCGACGAGCTCCAGCGCGAACTCGGCATGTCCCGGAAGGTGTTGACCGAACGGCTGCATCTCCTCGTGGACGCCGACGTACTCACCCGGGTGCCCTACCAGGAGCGGCCCGTACGGTACGAGTACCGGCTCACGCCGCGCGGCCACGCCCTGCTCCCCGTCCTCGTCGCCCTCCAGGACTGGGGCGACGCCTGGGTTCTCGGCGACGGCGGTACGACGGCCACCGCGGCGGAGGCCTCGGCGGAGGCGCGGCGGGTGCACGAGCTCGTCGGCACCCGGATGCCGGAGCTTCGACTCGTCGACGATCGTGGCACGTTGCGCGATCCCGTCGCGGACGGCAGCCCGTTCACCGTCCTGTACGGCTTCCCCGGCGCCTACGCCCGCGCCGACGCCTATCCGCCGGGCTGGTCCGACATCCCCGGCACGCCCGGCTGCACCCTGGAGTCCCGCACCTACCGCGACCGCCAGGCCGACTTCACGGCGGCCGGCGCCACCGTGCACGGCGTCTCCACCCAACGCCCGGACGAACAGCGGGCGTTCGCCGAGAAGGAGGGGCTGGGCTTTCCGCTGCTCTCCGACGCCGAGCTGTCCCTCATCGCGGCGCTGCGGCTGCCGACCTTCCGTGCGGCGGGTGCCAGCCGGCTCAAGCGACTCACCCTCGTGGTCGACCGGGAGCGGGTGGTGCGGGACGTGCAGTATCCGGTGACGGACGTCGCGGGGAGCGTGGAGGCGGCGCTGGCCGCGGTCGGGCGGCTCAGCGGGGCGGGATGATCCGCGCCAGCGCCTCCCGCGCGTACGCCTCGTCGTACACCCCGTCCGTCAGCAGCACCTGAAGACAGATGCCGTCCATCAGTGCCACCAGGGCTCGCGCCGTCAACGGGTCGGTGCGGCGGGCCACCAGGTCGACCAGCTGCTCGGTCCACTCGCCGGCGACCGGGCGCAGCGCGGGGCGGCGCAGGGCGGCGAGGTAGAGCTCGTACTCCAGCTCCACGCCGGTACGGTCGCCGGCCAGCCATTCCCCCATCCAGCCCGCCAGTTCCGCGGCCAGGTCGGCCCGCGGGTCCTCCAGACCGCCGCGCGCCGCGATCACCTTGGCGAAGCCCTCGTTGGCCTGCCGCAGCGCGGCGACCATCAGTTCGTCGAGTGTCTTGAAGTGGTACGTCGTCGAGCCGAGCGGCACGTCGGCCTCGGCGGCGGCGGTGCGATGGCTCAGTCCCGCCAGGCCCTTCTCGCCGACGACCCGGATCGCCGCGTCGATGATCCGCTGGCGTCGCTCGGGGTCGTAGCGCCGGGCCATCAGTGGGCACCGCCCAGGTTCAGCACGACCACCCCGACGATGATCAGCGCGATCCCGGCGGCCTTGGCGGCCGTCATCCCCTCCCCGAGGAACAGCATCCCGATGGTGGCGATGGAGGCGGTGCCGACCCCGGCCCAGATCGCGTACGCGGTACCGACCGCGACCGTCCGCAGGGTCTGCGCGAGCAGCGCGAAGGAGACGACGTACCCGAGGACGGTCAGCAGCGAGGGCAGCAGCCGGCTGAAGCCCTCGGTGTACTTCATGGCCGTGGTCGCCGCGACCTCGGCGGCGATGGCTCCCGCCAGCATCAGATACCCCATGTGTACGAGTGTACATAACGCCGCTCGCAGGTCGTGCGCCTCACGCCCTGAACTCCGAGGTGGTGACCGGCCGGGCCGCCGAGACGGGGCCCGGTTCACGCACCCGCGCCAGCCGGTCGAGCAGCCGCCGCTTGGCGTGGGCGGCGCGGCGCAGGGCCCGGACCCTGCGGTAGCGGAGCAGTTCGGCGGGGTCGGGGCGGACGGCTCCGCTGAGTTCGTAGCCGTTGCGGACGAGGCGGTCGCCGAACGCCGCCTCGCACAGGCGTATCTGATCGGGGGTCAGGCGCTGCTGCCAGCTGCCGGCCCGGCTGGCGTCGAGGGCGCCGCGGGTGCGGCTGTGCCAGGTCTTGCGGGCGGGGACGGCCTGGCTCGCCAGACGTCGCGGCTCGGCCATCCGGGGGTCGTACTCCTCGCCCAGGTAGCCGCAGAGAGCGCGGAGTTGGGGCTCGGGGTCGGCCACCAGGTCCTCGAAGCGCAGTTCGTGCCAGCTGTCGGGGCCGAGGCGGCGGGCGTGTCCGCGGGTGGTGTCCATCACCTGCGCCCAGGTGGCGACGGCCTCGTGGAAGCCGCGGTGCCACCAGGGCATGCCCAGCAGGGAGGCGACGCAGTCGCGGCCGTCGCGGACCAGGTGCACGAACTGGGCGTCCGGGAAGAGCCGCAGGATCTCTTCGACGTGCAGGGCGTAGGCGGGCCGTTTGTCGCCCCAGCGCGCCTTGCCGTGGCGCTCGGCGTACGCCTTGAGCGTGATGCCCAACGCGGAGCCGAGGGTGGGTGGTCCGGCCGCGATGCGCTCGGCAACCGCTTTCGCGTCCAGACCCAGTTCATGGAAGCGGGTCTCCTTGCGACCGGTGATCCACTGGGCGAGGCCGGCGCGGTTTCCGGCGTCGCGGAGGTCGCCGAAGCGCAGCCGCTGCTCGTAGGCGGGCAGCACGAAACGGGTTTCCGGGGGCAGTGCGATGCGCGGGTGCGCGTGCAGCATGAGCTGCAACAACGTGGTCCCGGAGCGGGGGCAGCCGAGCACGAAGACGGGGCGGGCGGCGGGCGGTGCGAGAGAGGCGGAGGTAACCACGCTCCCACGCTGCCGCCGGGTGTTGAGGCGGGGCTGGGAGGGCGCTGAGAAAGCGATGTGGAAGCGGTGGCTGAAGAGATGTGAACACGCGGTGGAGAACGATATGGAAACCGCTCGCTGAAAGGGCTGCTGCGAGGGAAGCCGTTCCACTACTGTGCCGTTTGCTTTACCGTTCACACACCCCCCATCACAGCCGCGGCCTTGCCATGGGCTCCGCCGGAGGAACCGCGCATGCCAGAAAACCAGTCCCGTCCTCCTCAGCCCTGGGAGAACGGGTGGGTCCCCGACCCGTCCCGAGCCCCCGGAACCAGGCGTCTCTATCTCGCGGGCGCACTCGCGGCCGCCACGATCATCGCCTGCGTGGCGGCGATAGCCTGGACGGACAGGGGCCCTGAGACCCTGTCAGCGCCGCCCCCCTCGGACGGCGCGACGCTGCCCGGCCTCATCTCCTTCGGCACCCCGTCGCAGACGGAGACGGCGCCGCCGAAGGGCAAGAGCGGCCTCACCACCGAGGAGGCCACCACCCCGGCCCCCCGCCAACAGGGCTCCACGCCCTCCCCGGCCACGGACCCGACCACCAAGTCCCCGACCTCGCACCCGAGTTCGTCGGACCCCAAGCCCGCCCCCAAGCCGGCGACCACCTGGCGCTCCGTCCGCTCGGTCAACTACCCCGACCGCTACTGGCATGTGAGCGGCGGCTATGTGAAGCTCGATGCCGTCGGCGGCTCGGAATCCCGCGAGGACTCCACCTTCAAGCTGGTCAAGGGCCTCGCCGACAGCTCCTGCTACTCCTTCGCCACCGCCGACGGCCAGTACCTGCGCCACCGCAGCTTCGTCCTGGTGGCCAACCGCAACGACGGCTCGGCCCTGTTCCGTCAGGACGCCACCTTCTGCGCCCGCGCCTCGTCGATCCCCGGCGCGATCACCCTGGAGTCGGTGAACTACCCCGGCCGCTTCCTGCGCCACCAGAACTTCCAGCTCAAGCTGGACCCGTACCAGTACGGCGACCTGTACCGCCAGGACTCGGCGTTCCGCCTGGTGGACGGGCTGGCCTGAGCGCACGGAAGGGGGCCGCGGCACCAAGCCACGGCCCCCTTCACCCACTGCTGTGTCAGACGTTGAACCCGAGCGCCCGAAGCTGCTCACGCCCGTCGTCCGTGATCTTGTCCGGGCCCCACGGCGGCATCCAGACCCAGTTGATGCGCAGCTCGTTGACGAGGCCGTCCGTGGCGGACTTGGCCTGGTCCTCGATGACATCCGTCAGCGGGCAGGCCGCCGAGGTCAGGGTCATGTCGATCGTCGCGATGTTCGCGTCGTCGATGTGGATGCCGTAGATCAGGCCCAGGTTGACGACGTCGATGCCCAGTTCGGGGTCGACGACGTCGTACAGCGCCTCGCGGATCTCCTCCTCCGAGGCCGGCTTCATCTCAAGCGTCTCGCTCATGCCGTCTTCCTTTCGGCGTCGGCTCCGCCCAGGGCCTGGGCCGTCGCGTCCTTCCACGCCATCCAGCTGAGGAGGGCGCACTTCACCCGGGCCGGGTACTTGGAGACACCGGCGAACGCGACCGCGTCCTCCAGCACCTCCTCCATCGCGTCGTCGGGCTCGATCCTGCCCTTGGACTGCATCAGCTCCAGGAAGGTCTCCTGGATCCGCTGCGCGTCGGACAGGTCCTTGCCGACCAGGAGGTCGTTCAGGACCGAGGCCGAGGCCTGGCTGATCGAGCAGCCCTGGCCCTCGTACGAGATGTCCGCGATCTGCTCGCCGTCGTACTTCACGCGCAGCGTGATCTCGTCGCCGCACGTCGGGTTGACGTGGTGCACCTCGGCGTCGCCATCCCGAAGACCGCGCCCGTGCGGGTGCTTGTAGTGGTCCAGGATGACTTCCTGGTACATCGAATCAAGCTTCACGACTCAGCCAGCTCCTCAGCCGAAGAAGTTCCGTACGTGCTCCAGACCGTCGACCAGAGCGTCGATCTCGGCCGGCGTGGAGTACAGATAGAACGACGCTCGCGTGGTCGCGGGAATTCCGTACCGGAGGCAGACCGGGCGGGCGCAGTGGTGACCCACGCGGACCGCGATGCCCTGCTCGTCCAGTACCTGGCCCACGTCGTGGGGGTGGATGTCACCGAGCGTGAAGGAGATCGCCGCGCCCCGGTCCTCGGCCGTGGTCGGGCCGATGATCCGCAGGTCCGGTACCTCGTTGAGCTTCCGCACCGCGTACTCGGTCAGCGCGTGCTCATGGGCGAGGATCTTGTCCATGCCGATCGAGTTCAGGTAGTCGATCGCCGCGCCGAGTCCGACCGCCTGCGCGATCGGCGGGGTGCCCGCCTCGAACTTGTGGGGGGCGGGAGCGTACGTCGACGAGTGCATCGACACCGTCTCGATCATCTCGCCGCCGCCGAGGAACGGAGGCAGGTCCTCCAGGAGCTCCTGGCGGCCCCAGAGCACGCCGATACCCGTCGGACCGCACATCTTGTGACCGGTGAAGGCCACGAAGTCGGCCTGGAGGGCCTGTACGTCCAGCGGCATGTGCGGAGCGGCCTGGGAGGCGTCGATGCAGACGAGGGCGCCGACTTCCTGAGCGCGGCGGATTATCGTCTCGACCGGGTTGACCGTGCCCAGGATGTTCGACACCAGCACGAAAGAGACGATCTTCGTCTTCTCCGTGATGATCTCGTCGATGTTGGACAGGTCGAGCCGGCCGTCGTCGGTGAGGCCGAACCACTTCAGCTTCGCGCCCGTGCGCTGCGCGAGCAGCTGCCACGGCACGATGTTGGAGTGGTGCTCCATCTCCGTGATGACGATCTCGGTCTCGGCGTCCACGCGGTAGGGCTCGTCGGCCCAGCCCAGCATGTTCGCCACGAGGTTGAGCGACTCGGAGGCGTTCTTGGTGAAGATCACCTCGTCGCGCGAGGGGGCGTTGATGAACGCGGCGACCTTGTCACGCGCGCCCTCGTACAGCGCCGTGGCCTCCTCGGCGAGCACATGCACACCGCGGTGGACGTTGGCGTTGTAGCGCTCGTAGTACTCGCTCAGGGCGTCCAGCACCTGGCGCGGCTTCTGCGAGGTCGCCGCGTTGTCCAGGTACACGAGCTTCTGGCCGTCGTGGACCTGGCGGTCCAGGATGGGGAAGTCCTTACGGATCGCCTCGGTGTCGAGGAGGCCCGGCAGCTGGGTCACTCGGATGCGCCACCCTTCGTGTAAGCCTCGTAGCCCTCGGCCTCGAGCTTGTCGGCGAGCTCGGCGCCGCCGGACTCCACGATCTTGCCGTTGGCGAACACGTGCACGTGGTCGGGCTTGATGTAGCGCAGGATGCGCGTGTAGTGCGTGATCAGCAGGGTGCCGACCTCGCCGGTCTCGCGGACGCGGTTGACGCCCTCGGAGACGATGCGGAGGGCGTCGACGTCCAGACCGGAGTCCGTCTCGTCGAGGATCGCGACCTTCGGCTTGAGCAGTTCGAGCTGGAGGATCTCGTGGCGCTTCTTCTCACCGCCGGAGAAGCCCTCGTTGACGTTGCGCTCGGCGAAGGAGGGGTCCATGTTGAGGCGCTCCATGGCCTCCTTGACCTCCTTCACCCAGGTGCGCAGCTTGGGGGCCTCGCCGCGGATGGCGGTGGCGGAGGTCCGCAGGAAGTTGGAGACGGAGACACCGGGGACCTCGACCGGGTACTGCATGGCGAGGAAGAGACCGGCGCGGGCGCGCTCGTCGACGGACATCTCCAGGACGTCCTCGCCGTCGAGGGTGACGGTGCCGCCGGTGATCGTGTACTTCGGGTGACCCGCGAGGGAGTAGGCGAGGGTCGACTTGCCGGAGCCGTTGGGGCCCATGATGGCGTGCGTCTCGCCCTGCTTCACGGTCAGGTCGACGCCCTTGAGGATCTCCTTCGTGGCGTTGTCGGCCTCGACGGTGACGTGCAGGTCGCGGATTTCAAGCGTTGCCATGGGTGCCTCAGGACTCCTGGTTGAGGGAGACGAGCACGTCGTCCCCTTCGATCTTTACGGGGTATACGGGGACGGGGCGCGTCGCGGGAAGGCCGGACGGCTTGCCGGTGCGGAGGTCGAAGCTGGAGCCGTGCAGCCAGCACTCGATCTGGCAGTCCTCCACCTCGCCCTCGGAGAGGGAGACGTTCGCGTGGGAGCAGATGTCGTGGATGGCGAACACCTCGCCCTCGGTCTGCACGACCGAGACCGGCGTGCCGTCGAGTTCCACCCGCTTCGGGGTGTCCTCCTCCAGCTCGCTCAGCCCACAGGCGCGTACGTACGTCATCAGACCGTGGCCTCCAGCTCGGCCTCGATCTTCTCCAGCAGCCGCGCCTCGATGTCCTCGACGCCGATCTGCTGGACCAGCTCGGCGAAGAAGCCGCGGACCACCAGGCGGCGGGCCTCGTCGGCGGGGATGCCGCGGGCCATCAGGTAGAAGAGCTGCTCGTCGTCGAAGCGGCCGGTCGCGGAGGCGTGTCCGGCGCCGACGATCTCGCCGGTCTCGATCTCCAGGTTCGGCACCGAGTCGACCCGGGCGCCGTCCGTGAGGACCAGGTTCCGGTTCATCTCGTAGGTGTCCGTGCCCTCGGCCTTGGCCTCGATGAGCACGTCGCCGATCCACACCGCGTGGGCGCCCTCGCCCTGCAGCGCGCCCTTGTAGACGACGTTGGACTTGCAGTGCGGGACGTTGTGGTCGACCAGGAGGCGGTGCTCCTGGTGCTGGCCGGCGTCCGTGAAGTACAGCCCGAACAGCTCGGCCTCGCCGCCGGTGCCGGCGTAGGTCACGCGCGGGTGCAGGCGGACGACGTCACCGCCGAAGGTGACGACGACCGACTTGAAGGAGGCGTCACGGCCGATGAGCGCGTTGTGCTGCGCCACGTGCACGGCCTTGTCGTCCCAGTCCTGGACGGAGACGACGGTCAGCTTGGCGCCGTCGCCCAGGACGTAGTCGACGTTGGCGGCGAGGACGGCGTCACCGGTGTGGTCGATGACGACGACGGCCTCGGCGAAGGCGCCCAGCTCGATGACCTGGTGGCCGAAGCGGACCCCGCCCTCACCGTGCACGGCGATGCGGATCGGCTCGGTGAGCACCGTCTCCTTGGGGACGGTGACCACGCCGGCCTTCTCGAACGCCGAGTACGCCTGGGCGGCGATGCGGTCCACCGGGGTTCCCGCCTTGCCGAGGCGGGCGTCGTCGCGGCCGACGGTCTCGACGGTGACGCCCTCGGGGGCCTGCACCTCGACCTTCACGCCCTCGCCGGAGGCGACGGCGGTGCCGTCGTGCAGCCCGCGCAGGCGCTCCAGCGGGGTGAACCGCCACTCCTCCTCGCGGCCGTGCGGGACCGGGAAGTCCGCCACGTCGAAGGACGGGGGCGCGCTCATGCGCGTGGCGACGGTCGACTCGGCGGCAACGGCCACCGCGCCGGCGGTGGTGGACCCCACCGGGATGTTCTGAGCCTCAGCCATGGCTGTCGTCATGCTCGCTTTCTGACGCTAATAAGACTTACGACGGTGAGTGGGTCGGTTTTAACCGACCGCACCCTCCATCTGGAGCTCGATCAGCCGGTTGAGTTCCAGCGCGTACTCCATCGGCAGTTCCTTCGCGATGGGCTCGACGAAGCCGCGCACGATCATGGCCATCGCCTCGAACTCGGAGAGACCACGGCTCATCAGGTAGAAGAGCTGGTCCTCGGAGACCTTGGAGACGGTCGCCTCGTGGCCCATGGACACGTCGTCCTCACGGACGTCCACGTAGGGGTACGTGTCGGAGCGGGAGATGGTGTCGACCAGCAGCGCGTCGCACAGCACGTTGGACTTGGAGCCGTGGGCGCCCTCGCCGATCTCGACGAGACCGCGGTAGGAGGTACGGCCACCGCCACGCGCCACGGACTTCGACACGATGTTGGAGGAGGTGTTCGGCGCCATGTGGACCATCTTGGAGCCGGCGTCCTGGTGCTGGCCCTCGCCCGCGAAGGCGATGGAGAGGGTCTCGCCCTTGGCGTGCTCGCCCATCAGGTAGACGGCCGGGTACTTCATGGTGACCTTGGAGCCGATGTTGCCGTCGATCCACTCCATGGTCGCGCCCTCGTACGCCACGGCGCGCTTGGTGACCAGGTTGTAGACGTTGTTCGACCAGTTCTGGATGGTCGTGTAACGGCAGCGGGCGCCCTTCTTCACGATGATCTCGACCACCGCGGAGTGCAGGGAGTCCGACTTGTAGATCGGGGCCGTACAACCCTCGACGTAGTGGACGTAGGCGTCCTCGTCGACGATGATCAGCGTCCGCTCGAACTGGCCCATGTTCTCCGTGTTGATCCGGAAGTAGGCCTGGAGCGGGATCTCCACGTGCACGCCCTTCGGCACGTAGATGAAGGAGCCGCCGGACCACACCGCGGTGTTCAGCGACGCGAACTTGTTGTCGCCGACCGGGATGACCGTGCCGAAGTACTCCTTGAAGAGCTCGGGGTGCTCCTTCAGGGCGGTGTCGGTGTCGAGGAAGATGACGCCCTGCTCCTCCAGGTCCTCACGGATCTGGTGGTAGACGACCTCCGACTCGTACTGGGCCGCGACACCGGCGACGAGGCGCTGCTTCTCCGCCTCCGGGATGCCGAGCTTGTCGTACGTGTTCTTGATGTCCTCGGGCAGGTCCTCCCAGGACTCCGCCTGCTTCTCCGTGGAGCGCACGAAGTACTTGATGTTGTCGAAGTCGATGCCCGACAGGTCCGAGCCCCAGTTCGGCATGGGCTTCTTGTCGAACAGGCGCAGGCCCTTGAGACGGAGCTTGGTCATCCACTCCGGCTCGTTCTTCTTCGCCGAGATGTCGCGGACGACGTCCTCGTTGATGCCGCGCTTTGCAGAGGCGCCGGCCTCGTCGGAGTCCGCCCAGCCGTATTCGTACTTACCCAGGCCCTCGAGCTCGGGGTGGGCAGTCTCCTCGATGGGGAGAGTCATGCGGGGTTCCTCCCGGCCGTGCTTGCAGATGCGTTGTGTGTCGTGTGGGAAATCTTGGGGATGAACGTCGTGCAGACGCCGTCACCGTGCGCGATGGTCGCCAGTCGCTGGACGTGCGTTCCGAGCAGCTGGGAGAAGATCTCGGTCTCCGCCTCGCAGAGCTGCGGGAACTTTTCCGCGACATGGGCGACGGGGCAGTGGTGCTGGCACAGCTGCTCGCCGACCGGTGCGCTGCGCGCCGTAGCAGCGTACCCGTCCAGGCTCAGGGCCTTGGCCAGGGCTTCGGTGCGCTCCTCGGGGGCGGCGGCCTCGATGGCCCGTCGGTAGGCGGTGGCCTGCTCGGCGATCCTGGCGCGCGCGAAGGCGACGACGGCTTCGTCCCCGCCGAACCGCTCCCGGATGAAGTTGAGGGCGTCCGCGGCGAGCTTGTCGTACGACTGGTCGAAGGCGTCGCGGCCGCAGTCGGTGAGCGCGAAGACCTTCGCGGGGCGCCCGCGCGTGCGTGCGCCGTAGACCCTCTGCTCGCGCGCCTCCACGACGTCGTCGGCGACCAGCGCGTCGAGATGCCTGCGTACGGCGGCCTGGGTGAGGCCCAGGCGGCCGGCCAGTTCGGCGACGGTCGACGGCCCGTGGTCCAGGATGGATCGCGCGACTCGGTTGCGGGTGGACCGCTCACCGGTCGCGAGCTCCTCCTGAGGGGCCCCCGTGGGGGTCTCCCGAGCCTCGCCGACGTTTTTCACAACGCCATTGTTGCGTAATTCCTCAGGGCCGGGCAACCCGCGTCCGGGTCGATCAACGGTGGGGTGCATCACTTAGGTAAGGCTGACCTGACCTGCGAAAACGATCTTTGATCGATCAATTCGGTGGCATGCGCCGAGCCCTTCCGGGACACTTCACCACCATGCCCACACCCCCTCCGACCGGCCCTCTTGTCACCCGCGGCACCGTGGCCGCGCAGCTGCGCGAGCTGGGAGTCCAGGACGGCGAGATCCTCCTCGTCCACTCCTCCCTGAAGTCCCTCGGCTGGGTCTGCGGAGGCCCCGTCGCGGTCGTCCAGGGATTTCTCGACGCCCTGGGTCCGACGGGCACCTTGGTGGTCCCCACCCAGACCGGCGAGCTCTCGGACCCGGCCCTGTGGAGAAACCCACCGGTGCCCGAGGAGTGGTGGGACCCGATCCGCGCGTCCATGCCGCCGTACGACCCGCTGGTCACCCCCTGCCGCCATGTCGGCGCGCTCCCGGAGACCGTGCGCACCTGGCCGGGCGCCCTGCGCAGCGCGCACCCGCAGACGTCTTTCGCGGCGCTCGGCGCACACGCGCGTGAGGTCATCGACGCTCACGCCACCGACTGCCGGCTCGGCGAGCGCAGCCCCCTCGCCCGCCTCGAAGCGCTCCACGCGCGTGTGCTCCTCCTCGGCGCCGGCTACGACACCTGCACCAGCTTCCACCTCGCCGAGTACCGCATACCGTCCCCGCTGGTGAAGGTCGGCCGCCCCGGTCCGGCCGGCTGGGAGACGGTGACCGAGGTGTCGATCACCTCCGACCGTTTCGACGAGCTCGGCCACGACTTCGAACGCGACCGTCCCGTCGTACGCGGCACGGTGGGCGCCGCCGACGCACGGCTGTTCCCCGTGGCCGACGCGGTGGCGTACGCGGAGCGCTGGCTGGCGCTGCACCGCCCCCGTGCGGAGGAGATCTGAACCCGGCGACCGGAGCCGCCACCGTCGTACCTAGACTCTTGAGCCATGCGAAGTGAGCCCGTGGTCCAGGTCCAGGCCCTGGTGAAGCGGTACGGCACGAAGACCGCGGTGGACGGCCTCGACCTGGTGGCCAAGGCGGGCGTGACCGCCGTACTCGGACCCAACGGCGCGGGCAAGACGACGACCGTCGAGACCTGCGAGGGGTACCGCAGGCCGGACTCCGGCGTCGTGCGCGTCCTGGGTCTCGACCCGGTCCGGCACTCCCGCGACCTGCACACCCGGATCGGCGTGATGCTCCAGTCCGGCGGCGTCTACTCGGGCGCCCGTGCGGACGAGATGCTCCGCCATGTCGCCAAGCTGCACGCCCACCCCCTGGACGTGGACGCCCTCATCGAGCGCCTGGGACTCGGCGGTTGCGGCCGGACGACGTACCGCCGTCTCTCGGGCGGCCAGCAGCAGCGGCTGGCGCTGGCCATGGCCGTGGTGGGCCGCCCGGAGCTGGTGTTCCTGGACGAGCCGACCGCGGGCCTCGACCCGCAGGCCCGCCGCGCCACCTGGGACCTGGTCCGTGATCTGCGCGCGGACGGCGTCTCGGTCATCCTCACCACGCACTACATGGACGAGGCCGAACAGCTCGCCGACGACGTCGCGATCATCGACGCGGGCCGGGTCATCGCCCAGGGCTCCCCCGAGGAGCTGTGCAAGGGCGGCGCCGAGAACACGCTCCGCTTCACCGGCCGTCCGGGCCTCGACGTCGGCTCCCTGCTGAAGGCGCTCCCGGCGGACTGCACGGCCGCCGAGCTGACGCCGGGCTCGTACCGGGTCGGCGGCAAGGTGGACCCGCAGTTGCTCGCCACCGTCACCTCCTGGTGCGCGCAGCACGGCGTGATGCCGGAGAAGATCTCGGTCGAGCGACACACGCTGGAAGACGTATTCCTGGAACTTACGGGCAAGGAGCTGCGCTCGTGACCGCGACCGGTACGTACACCCCGAAGCCGGAGGCGGCCCCCCTGGGGCGCATGATCGCGGCGCAGGCGGCGCTTGAGACCAAGATGCTGCTGCGCAACGGCGAGCAGCTCCTGCTGACGGTCGTGATCCCGACCCTCCTGCTCGTGCTCTTCAGCTCGGTCGACATCGTCGACACGGGCGCGGGCGAGGCGGTGGACTTCCTCGCCCCCGGCATCCTCGCGCTCGCGGTGATGTCCACGGCCTTCACCGGTCAGGCGATCGCGACGGGCTTCGAGCGCCGCTACGGCGTCCTGAAGCGGCTGGCCGCCTCACCGCTGCCCCGCTGGGGTCTGATGACGGCGAAGACGCTGTCGGTCCTGGTGACGGAGATCCTGCAGATCGTGCTGCTGACGGTGATCGCCTTCGCGCTGGGCTGGGACCCGCAGGGCAATCCGTTGGCCGTGCTGCTCCTGCTGATCCTCGGCACGGCCGCCTTCTCGGGCCTGGGGCTGCTGATGGCCGGCACGCTCAGGGCGGAGGCGACGCTCGCCGCGGCCAACCTCGTCTTCCTGCTGTTCCTCGTCGGCGGCGGTGTCATGGTCCCGATGGACAAGTTCCCCTCCGGCGCGCAGGACGTGCTGGGGCTGCTGCCCATCTCGGCCCTGTCGGACGGTCTGCGGGACGTGCTTCAGCACGGGGCCGGGATGCCGTGGGGTGACCTGGGGATTCTCGCGGTGTGGGCGGTCGTGGGCCTGGCGGCGGCGGGGAAGTTCTTCCGCTGGGAGTAGGAGGACCACGGACTGGACCACGGACCCTCGTGAAAGCGTGCACAAGCTGCCCCCTACGATGGACCCCGTGCCAAAGATGACCCGCGCCGACGCCACAGCAGCCGCGCGCAACCCCCTCGCCTTCATCGCCGCACGCTGGACCCCGGAACCCCGGACGGTGCAGCGGGCGGCCCTCGCCGCGCTCGTCATGTCGGTGGTCATCGTGGTCACCGGCGGTGCCGTGCGGCTCACCGGCTCGGGCCTCGGCTGCCCGACCTGGCCCAAGTGCACCGAGGACTCGCTGACCACCACCAGCGAGATGGGGCTGCACGGCTACATCGAATTCGGCAACCGCATGCTGACGTACGTCCTGTGCGCCGCCGTCGGCTGGGCCATCATCGCCGCCCGCTCGCAGAAGCCCTACCGCCGCAGCCTGACCCGGCTGGGCTGGGCGCAGTTCTGGGTCGTGATGGGCAACGCGATCCTCGGCGGGATCGTCGTGCTGGTCGGTCTGAACCCGTACACGGTCGCCGCGCACTTCCTGCTCTCCACCGCCCTGATCGCGGTCGCCACGGTGATGTGGCAGCGCACCCGTGAGGGTGACGACACACCGCGTCCGCTGGTCGGCGCGTCGGTGCAGCAGCTGGTGTGGTTCCTGGTCGCCGCGTCCGTCCTGCTGATCGCGGTGGGCACGGTCGTGACCGGCTCGGGCCCGCACGCGGGCGACTCCAGCGAGGTCGAGCGGATGCCGCTGGACTGGGAGACGGTCAGCAAGCTGCACGCCGTGCTGGCGTGGATCGTGGTGACGCTGACGTTCGCCCTGTGGTTCGTCCTCAAGGCCGTCGACGCCCCCAAGGGCCCGCTGGACCGCACCCGTGACCTCTTCCTGATCCTGCTCGCGCAGGGTGTCATCGGTTACGTCCAGTACTTCACCGATCTGCCCGAGATCCTCGTCGGCGTGCACATGTTCGGTTCCTGCCTGGTGTGGATCGCGGTGCTGCGGGTGCTCCTGGCACTGCGCGAGCGGCCGGAGATCGAGATCCAGCTGCCGGGTCAGCCGTACGCCGCCACGAGTTCGTCGATCGCCGGTCCCAGGTAGGTGCGGGTCAGTTCGCCCCTCCGCGCCGCCCACTCCTCGGTGGTCGGCGTCGGCGTCCTGTCGTAGCGCCGCTCGCGGATGTCCTCGACGACCTCGACGGGTGCGCCGAGTTCCGGCAGCAGTTCCAGTGCCTCCCGCTTGGAGAGCAGCCGTCCGTCGCGCAGGGTGGCGGTCGCGCGGGCGAAGGTCGTCAGGCCCACGTCGACCCAGGGGGCCTGCCGCCACCGTTCCGCCTTGCCGAGCTTGGGACGCCAGAAGTCACGCTGGTCGCGTACGACGAACTCGTCGAGCTCCGGATCCGACACCGGCGGCAGCAGCTCGGCGGGCGCCTTCCCGTGCAGCACCCGCCCGAAGGTGCGCAGTTCACGCCGGGTCACCGGGGTGACCGGCCGCTTGAACAGCTGTTCGTGCGCCCAGGTCGGATGGGAGCGCCCGGAGTCCTCGACGGCGTCCGGCGTGAGATAGGTGCAGTGCAGGAGTCCCGCGAGCGGCTCGTTGCGCAGCCGGGCGTGCAGCGTCGCCAGCCGCCAGACGGTGCGCGGGGTGAGCGGGGCGTGCAGGACGGCGATGAGGTCGAGGTCGCTGCGGCCCTCCTGGTAGTCCCCGCCGGCGAGCGATCCGTGCGCCCAGACGGCGATCGGGTCGACGGGGGCGAGGCCGGACAGGAAGCGGTCGAGTAACGCGTCGGTCTGCATCCCCCCATCCTGTACAGCCCGCACGGGCCCGTACACCCCGTACGTCTCACTCCAGCCCGTAGACCCTGCGGGCGTTCCCGGCCGCGATCAGCCCCGCCACCCGCTGGGCGTCCGCGAGCGACCACGCGCCCTCGGCGACCCAGGTGCCGAGGACCCGCCCGAGCGCCTCGCGGAACAGCCGCGCGCCCACGACATGCAGTTCGGGCAGGCCCTGGGCGCCGCTGGAGAAGAGGATCTTGCCGAAGGGGGCGAGTTCGAGGATCTCGGCGAGGACGGTCGCCGCGCGGGCTCCCGTACGCACCAGCGCCGCGCCGGAGTCGGCGTAGACATGTGGGAAGACGCCCGCGAGATGGGCGGCGTGGCGGTGGTACGGGTAGCCGTGCAGCAGCACCAGATCGGTGCCGAGGCCCGCCGTGGCGCGGACGAAGTCGGTGAGCAGGACCGGGTCGGTGCGGTCGATCCGCACGCCCGGCTCGCCGAGGCCCGCGTGCAGCTGGAGGGGCAGTCCCGAGGCGACGGCGATCCACAGCAGGTGCCGTAGCAGCACCGGATCGGTCAGGTGCCCGCCCACCCGGCGGCCCGCGAGCCACCGTCCGGCCGCGCCCCGCACCTCACCCGGGCCGGGCGGCTCGGGGGCGAGGGCGAGTCCGTGCCGTACGCCCGCCACCGAGGTGAAGGCGACCGCGCCGGTGGCCGCACCGTGCACGGATTCCGCGAGGTTGGCGAGGAAGGACTCGACGGTGCCGGAGGTGTCGGCGACCTGTTCGGCGAGGAGTTCCAGGCGCACGATCTCGCGGGCCTCGGCGTCCGACGCCACCGCCATCTCGTCGGGACCGGTGAGATCGCCGGGCAGCCCGGCGTCGACGAGGTACGTCGTGATGCCGCTGCCGCGCAGCAGTCTGCGGCCCGCCTCCAGTACGCCGAGTTCACGGCGCCGGGCGAGATAGCGGGCGGGCGGGCAGTGCGGTTCGAGACCGAGCAGGGGTGGACACCATCGGCGTACGGCGAAACCGGTCTGGGTGTCGAAGAGCGTCGTACCGGGGGCGGGCGGCCCCTCGGTACGGGCCAACTGGGCCTCGAAGGTGCCAAGGCCCAGCTCGGTTCTCAGTACGCCGTGGCAGTACTGGTCCACGAGGGACGGCGTTTCGATCATCCGGGCTCCCGTGACTGGACCATGTCCTCTCACGGGGCCTAACGGGTGAACGGGGTGTCAGGTGTTGCTCGGACACACCCCGTGCGAAACCGGCGTGCCTCAGGCGTTGCTCGGGCCGCCCAGCTGGATGCCCGCCATGCGGGTCCACTCGTAGCGGCCGGTCGTCACCTTCGCCGCGAACTCCCCGTCGAAGTCCTCGTGGACGGTGATGCCGGACTTCTCGACGGCCTGCCGGGCGATGTCGTACGTCGGGGCGACCAGGTTGCCCCAGTTGCCGTCCTCGCCGACGAGGGCGATCCGGGCGCCGGTCTGGCCGAGGTAGGCCACCTGGCCCTCGGCGCCGCCGTGTGCCTTGGAGAAGGCGGTGATCTGCTTGGCGAGCTTGGCCGCCTTGCGGTCCGCCTTCGCGTCAACCTGCTGCGTGTCTGCCATGGCCAGGATGCTACTCACCGGTAGATCCACTGGCGAGGGGAGGGCACTGTGACGTACGTCAGCCCGGACTCAGCGCAGGAAGGGGTCGACCGCGATCGCCACGAAGAGCAGCGAGACATAGGTGATCGACCAGTGGAACAGGCGCATCTCCTTGAGCTTCCCGCCCGTCACCTCCGCCTTCGCGCGGTTCTGCAGCGCGTGCGCCTCCCACAGCCACCAGCCGCCGGCGACCACGGCGACCAGCGTGTAGAACCAGCCGGTGTAACCGAGGGGCGTCAGGAGCAGGGAGACGGCGACCATCACCCAGCTGTAGAGGACGATCTGCTTGGCGACCGTCTTGTTGGAGGCGATGACCGGCAGCATGGGCACGCCCACGCGCGCGTAGTCCTCCTTCACCTTCATGGACAGCGGCCAGTAGTGCGGCGGCGTCCAGAAGAAGATGACCAGGAAGAGGATGACCGGCGCCCAGGTGAGCGAGTTCGTCACCGCCGACCAGCCGATCAGGACCGGCATACAGCCGGCGATGCCGCCCCACACGATGTTCTGCGAGGTGCGGCGCTTGAGGATCATCGTGTAGACGACGACGTAGAAGAGGAGCGCGCCGAGGGACAGCCAGGCCGACAGCCAGTTGACGGTCAGCCCGAACAGCAGCGTCGAGACGACCGCGAGACCGATGCCGAAGGCCAGGCACTCGCGCGGCGACACCATGCCGGTGACCAGCGGACGCTGCGAGGTGCGGTCCATCAGGGCGTCGATGTCCCGGTCGATGTACATGTTCAGCGCGTTGGCGCCGCCCGCGGACAGGTAACCGCCGACGCAGGTGAGAAGCACCAGCGTCAGATCGGGCACCCCCTGCTCGGCGAGGAACATCACCGGAACGGTGGTGATGAGCAGGAGCTCGATGATCCGCGGCTTGGTCAGCGCCACGAATGCCTTGACACGGGCCCCGAACGGCCGGTGAACCGAGCGCTTGCTCTCCCCCAGCACACCGGCTGGACGGGATTCGACGGCCGTCACGCACACCCCTACAGAGACATCCCAGCAAACCCCTCCCGTGTGAAGTCCCGGTAAAGGCTCGCGCGTACCACGCCACTGTAGACGTTGCCCATACCCCGATATTCGCGGGGGTGGGGTCGTGTTGGCAGGCACCCCCGGATGAGTGGAAGGACGCCCCCGCGAGCACGCGCCGGAAGAGCCGATCGGCACTCGGTTGAGCACTCGAACGAGCGGCGCCGTATTCAGTTGCCGAACGCGATTCCGGCCAGTCGGGAGGCGGATCCTCGAAGGGCCCGTCAGTCTGGATTGAGTCGAAAAAACGCACGTACTTACGGGGGTAGGCTCGACAACGGCCGGGGCGCCCGAAGCACCGGCATTCGACATGCCTGACATGTGGAGAGGAGCCCTGACCCAGGGTGAGCACCAAGCCGACCACCACAGACCTCGAGTGGACCGAGTTGGACCAGCGGGCCGTCGACACCGCCCGCGTCCTGGCCGCCGATGCCGTACAGAAGGTCGGCAACGGCCATCCGGGTACGGCGATGAGCCTGGCGCCTGCCGCGTACACCCTCTTCCAGAAGGTGATGCGGCACGACCCGGCCGACCCGGAGTGGGTCGGACGCGACCGGTTCGTGCTGTCCGCGGGCCACTCGTCCCTGACCCTCTACACCCAGCTCTACCTGGCCGGTTTCGGCCTTGAGCTGGACGACCTGAAGGCGTTCCGGACGTGGGGCTCGAAGACCCCCGGTCACCCGGAGTACGGCCACACCAAGGGCGTCGAGACGACGACCGGCCCGCTGGGCCAGGGTGTCGCCAACGCGGTCGGCATGGCCATGGCCGCCCGTTACGAGCGCGGTCTGTTCGACCCGGAGGCCGCCCCGGGCGAGTCCCCGTTCGACCACTTCGTGTACGCCATCGCCGGTGACGGCTGCCTCCAGGAGGGCATCTCCGCCGAGGCGTCCTCGCTCGCCGGCCACCAGAAGCTCGGCAACCTGGTGCTGCTGTGGGACGACAACCACATCTCCATCGAGGGCGACACGGAGACGGCGGTCTCCGAGGACACCGTTCTGCGCTACGAGGCGTACGGCTGGCACGTGCAGCGCGTCGCCCCGAAGCCGGACGGCGACCTCGACCCGCACGCCCTGTACAACGCCATCGAGGCCGCGAAGCGGGTGACGGACAAGCCGTCCTTCATCGCGATGCGCTCGATCATCGCCTGGCCCGCCCCGAACGCGCAGAACACCGAGGCCGCCCACGGCTCGGCGCTGGGCGACGACGAGGTGGCCGCCACCAAGCGCGTCCTCGGCTTCGACCCGGAGCAGTCCTTCGAGGTCTCGGACGCGGTCATCGACCACACCCGGCAGGCCCTCGACCGTGGTCGCGAGGCCAAGGCGGAGTGGGAGAAGCAGCTCCAGGAGTGGCGCGACAACAACGTCGAGCGCGCCGCCGAGTTCGACCGCATCGCCGCCGGCGAGCTGCCCAAGGGCTGGGAGGACAAGCTCCCCGTCTTCGAGCCGGGCAAGGGTGTCGCCACGCGTGCCGCGTCCGGCAAGGTGCTCCAGGCCCTCGGCGCGGTGATCCCCGAGCTGTGGGGCGGCTCCGCCGACCTCGCGGGCTCGAACAACACCACGATCGACAAGGACTCGTCCTTCCTGCCGGCGGACAACCCGCTGCCGGAGGCGAGCCCGTACGGCCGCACGATCCACTTCGGCATCCGCGAGCACTCCATGGCCGCGGAGATGAACGGCATCGCGCTGCACGGCAACACCCGTGTCTACGGCGGCACGTTCCTGGTGTTCTCCGACTACATGCGCAACGCCGTGCGCCTGTCGGCGCTGATGCACCTGCCGGTGACGTACGTGTGGACGCACGACTCCATCGGCCTCGGCGAGGACGGCCCGACGCACCAGCCGGTCGAGCACCTCGCCTCGCTGCGCGCCATCCCGGGTCTGAACGTGGTCCGCCCGGCCGACGCCAACGAGACCGCGATCGCCTGGCGCGAGATCCTCAAGCGCTGGACGAAGGTCTTCGGCAAGGGCGCCCCGCACGGCCTCGCGCTGACCCGCCAGGGCGTGCCGACGTACGAGTCCAACGAGGACGCGGTCAAGGGCGGCTACGTCCTGTTCGAGGCGTCCAACGGGGCTCCCGAGGTCGTCCTGATCGCCACCGGTTCCGAGGTGCACGTCGCCGTCGAGGCGCGCGAGCAGCTGGAGGCCGACGGTGTGCCCACGCGCGTCGTGTCCATGCCGTGCGTGGAGTGGTTCGAGGAGCAGGACCAGGGGTACCGGGACAGCGTTCTGCCGCCCGCCGTCAAGGCGCGTGTCGCGGTCGAGGCCGGTATCGGTCTGACCTGGCACAAGTACGTCGGCGACGCCGGTCGCATCGTTTCCCTGGAGCACTTCGGTGCTTCCGCCGACGGCAAGGTCCTTTTCCAGGAGTTCGGCTTCACTGCGGAGAACGTGGCCGCGAAGGCCCAGGAATCCCTGGCCGCCGCCCAGCGCTGACGCTGACATACGACACGTAGGAGATGTAATTCCATGACAGACGCACTCAAGCGCCTCTCCGAAGAAGGCGTCGCGATCTGGCTGGACGACCTGTCGCGCAAGCGGATCACGTCCGGCAACCTCGCCGAACTGATCGACCAGCAGCACGTCGTGGGCGTCACCACCAACCCGTCGATCTTCCAGAAGGCGATCTCCCAGGGCGACGGCTACGACCAGCAGCTGTCCGACCTCGCCGCCCGCAAGGTCACCGTCGAAGAGGCCATCCGCATGATCACGACGGCGGACGTCCGGGACGCCGCCGACATCCTGCGCCCGGTCTTCGACGCCACCGGCGGCCAGGACGGCCGCGTGTCGATCGAGGTCGACCCGCGCCTGGCCCACCACACCAAGGCGACGGTCGCCGAGGCCAAGCAGCTGGCCTGGCTGGTCGACCGCCCCAACACGCTCATCAAGATCCCGGCCACCAAGGCGGGCCTGCCGGCCATCACCGAGGTGATCGGCAACGGCATCAGCGTCAACGTCACGCTGATCTTCTCGCTGGAGCGCTACCGCGAGGTCATGGACGCCTACCTCGCGGGCCTGGAGAAGGCCAAGGCCAAGGGTCTCGACCTGTCTCTGATCCACTCGGTCGCCTCCTTCTTCGTGTCCCGCGTGGACACCGAGATCGACAAGCGGCTCGACGCGCTCGGCACCGACGAGGCCAAGGCCGCCCGCGGCAAGGCCGGTGTCGCCAACGCGCGGCTCGCCTACGAGGCGTACGAGGAGGTCTTCTCCTCCGACCGCTGGGCGGCCCTCGACAAGGCGCAGGCCAACAAGCAGCGCCCGCTGTGGGCCTCGACCGGTGTGAAGGACCCCGCCTACAAGGCGACCCTCTACGTCGACGAGCTCGTCGCGCCCAACACGGTGAACACCATGCCGGAGGCCACCCTCCAGGCCACCGAGGAGAGCGGCGAGATCCGCGGCAACGCCGTGGCCGGCACCTATGACCGGTCCCGCGCCGAGATCGACGCGGTGGAGAAGCTCGGGATCTCCTACAACGAGGTCGTGCAGCTGCTGGAGGACGAAGGCGTCGAGAAGTTCGAGGCGTCCTGGAACGACCTGCTCAAGTCGACCGAGGCAGAGCTGGAGCGCCTCGCACCCTCGGAGGGCTAAACCTTGTCGAGCAGCAATCCGCTGCGTGACCCCGCAGACCGACGGCTCCCGCGTATCGCGGGGCCGTCGGGCCTGGTCATCTTCGGCGTCACGGGCGATTTGTCCCGGAAGAAGCTCATGCCCGCCGTGTACGACCTCGCGAACCGGGGTCTGTTGCCGCCGGGCTTCTCGCTGGTCGGCTTCGCCCGCCGGGAGTGGGAACACGAGGACTTCGCCGCCGAGGTCCACGACGCCGTGAAGGCGCACGCCCGTACACCGTTCCGCGAGGAGGTCTGGCAGCAGCTCATCCAGGGGATGCGCTTCGTCCAGGGCACCTTCGACGACGACGACGCGTTCGAGCGGCTGCGCGGCACCATCGAGGAGCTCGACAAGGCACAGGGCACGGGCGGCAACTTCGCCTTCTACCTGTCGGTGCCGCCGCGTTCCTTCCCGGTGGTCATCCAGCAGCTGAAGAAGCACGGCCTGGCCGACCAGTCCTCCGGTTCCTGGCGGCGCGCGGTCATCGAGAAGCCCTTCGGCCACGACCTGAAGTCGGCGGAGGACCTCAACAAGGTCGTCCACGAGGTCTTCGGCTCGGACCAGGTCTTCCGCATCGACCACTACCTGGGCAAGGAGACCGTCCAGAACATCCTGGCGCTCCGCTTCGCCAACCAGATGTTCGAGCCGATCTGGAACCGGTCCTTCGTGGACCACGTGCAGATCACCATGGCCGAGGACATCGGCATCGGCGGTCGGGCCGGGTACTACGACGGCATCGGCGCGGCCCGTGACGTCATCCAGAACCACCTCCTCCAGCTCATGGCGCTCACCGCCATGGAGGAGCCCTCGTCCTTCGACGCGGACGCGCTGGCCGCCGAGAAGACCAAGGTGCTCGGCGCGGTACGGCTGCCGAAGGACCTCGGCCGGGACACCGTCCGCGGTCAGTACGCCGAGGGCTGGCAGGGCGGCGAGCAGGCGGTCGGCTACCTCCAGGAAGACGGCATCGACCCCAAGTCGAAGACCGACACGTACGCCGCGATCAAGCTGGAGGTCGACAACCGCCGCTGGGCGGGCGTCCCCTTCTATCTGCGCACCGGCAAGCGGCTCGGCCGCCGGGTCACCGAGATCGCGGTCGTCTTCCAGCGGGCCCCGCACTCCCCCTTCGACTCGACGGCCACCGAGGAACTGGGCCAGAACGCGATCGTCATCCGCGTCCAGCCGGACGAGGGCATCACGGTCCGCTTCGGCTCCAAGGTCCCCGGTACGTCCATGGAGATCCGGGACGTGTCGATGGACTTCGCCTACGGCGAGTCCTTCACGGAGTCCTCGCCCGAGGCGTACGAGCGGCTCATCCTGGACGTCCTCCTCGGCGACTCGAACCTCTTCCCGCGCACGGAGGAGGTCGAGCTGTCCTGGAAGATCCTCGACCCGATCGAGCAGTACTGGGACAAGCACGGCAAGCCGGCCCAGTACCCGTCCGGCACCTGGGGGCCGGTCGAGGCGGACGAAATGCTCGCACGAGAGGGACGGAGCTGGCGCCGGCCATGAAGATAGACCTCACGGACACCACCGCCAGCAAGATCAACAAGGCGCTGGTCAAGGGCCGCCGGGCCATCGGCACCCCGGCCGTCGGCATGGTGCTCACGCTGGTCATCGTCACGGACGAGGAGAACGCGTACGACGCCCTGCGGGCCGCCAACGACGCGTCGCGCGAGCACCCCTCGCGCACGCTGGTGGTCATCAAGCGCGTCTCCCGCTCGCCCCGCGACCGTACGCAGTCCCGCCTGGACGCCGAGGTGCGGGTGGGCGCGGACGCGGGCACCGGCGAGACGGTCGTCCTGCGGCTGTACGGCGACGTCGTCCACCACGCCCAGTCGGTGGTCCTGCCGCTGCTGCTGCCGGACGCCCCGGTGGTCGTCTGGTGGCCGGTGGACGCGCCGCTCGACCCGGCGAAGGACCCGCTGGGCGCGCTCGCCCAGCGCCGGGTCACCGACACCTACGCCTCCGAGCAGCCGGTACGGGATCTCGGCGCCCGCGCCGACGCCTACACCCCCGGCGACACCGACCTGTCCTGGACCCGCATCACGCCCTGGCGCTCGATGCTGGCCGCGGCCCTCGACCAGGTCACCGTGGACGTCAAGGGCGTCGAGGTGGAGGGCGAGGAGTTCAACCCGAGCTGTGAGCTGCTCGCCATGTGGCTCGCGGACCGGCTGGACGTGCCGGTGAAGCGTTCGCTGTCGAACGGCCCCGGTCTGACCGCGGTCCGTATGGACACCAGCCACGGCCCGATCGTCCTCGACCGTGCGGACGGCGCCCTGGCGACGCTGTCCATCGAGGGCCAGCCGGACCGTGCGGTGGCGCTCAAGCGGCGTGAGACGGCCGAGCTGATCGCGGAGGAGCTGCGGCGCCTCGACCCCGACGACACGTACGCGTCCGCGCTGCGGTTCGGGGTGGAGAAGCTGAATCCGGCTCCGGTGGTCGCCGAAGCGCCTGCGGAGGCGCCCGCTCCGGTGAAGAAGGCGGCCGCCAAGCGGGCCCCGGCTTCGTCGCGGAAGGCGGCAGCCAAGTGAGCACTCCCCAGCTGGTCGTGCACCGCGACAAGGAGCTGATGGCGCAGGCCGCCGCGGCCCGCCTGATCACGAAGATCGTGGACGCGCAGGCCTCTCGTGGCTACGCGTCCGTGGTCCTCACCGGCGGACGCAACGGCAACGGTCTGCTGGCCGCGCTGGCGGCGGCGCCCGCCCGGGACGCCGTCGACTGGGGCCGGCTCGACCTGTGGTGGGGCGACGAACGCTTCCTGCCCGAGGGCGACCCGGACCGCAATGTCACGCAGGCCCGTGAGGCCCTGCTGGACGCGGTGCCGCTCGACCCGAAGCGGGTGCACGCCATGCCCGCCTCGGACGGCCCGTACGGCGCCGACGTGGAGGCGGCGGCCGCCGCGTACGCGGAGGAACTCGCACGTGCGGCCGGCCCGGAGAACCACGGTTCGGTGCCGACCTTCGACGTCCTGATGCTGGGCGTCGGCCCGGACACGCACGTGGCGTCGCTGTTCCCCGAGCTCCCCGCGGTGCGCGAGACGGACCGCACGGTGGTCGGTGTGCGCGGTGCCCCGAAGCCCCCACCGACCCGGGTCACCCTCACCCTGCCCGCCATCCGCGCCGCCCGCGAGGTCTGGCTCCTGGCGGCCGGCGAGGACAAGGCCCAGGCCGCGGCGATCGCCCTGTCGGGCGCGGGCGAGATCCAGGCCCCGGCGGCGGGCGCGAAGGGCCGCTCCCGCACCCTGTGGCTCCTGGACGCGGCAGCCGCCTCCCAGCTGCCACGCTCGCTGTATCCGCCGGCGTCGTCCTGACGCCTTCGGCACCCCGAGGAACCCGTACGGTCAACTTCCGTACGGGTTCCCGCCGTTGTAGGGGCTCCCGGAGGGCGGGCCGTACGGGTTGTTGCCCTGGTTGTACGGGTGTGCGGGCGGGGGCCCGTACGGATTGCCGTTGCCGGGCTGCGGGCCGTAGGGGTTGCCGTACGGATTCCCCTGCGGCGGCACGTACGGCGGGGTGACCGGCGGCATCGGCGGGGCGTTCGGCGGCATCGGCGGGGTGAACGGAGCCCGGGTGGCCGGGTGGGACGTCAGGCGGATGCCGTAGCGCTGGTCCAGTCGTCGCATCTCCGTCAGCGCGATGCCCGTGACCGTCAGGGGCGCGCCCAGGATGAACAGGACGCCCATCCCGAGGCTCATGCCGTGCAGATCGCCCGTGAGGAGGTCGGGCAGGGCCATCAGCCAGGTGGTCACCGTAGCCAGCAGCGGCGGCAGACAGCGGTGCACACCGGCGGTGCCGAAGAAGTTCGCGCCCACGTGCCAGGCACCGCGTCCGACGAAGACCGCCAGCCAGATCACCAACGGGGCGAGCAGCAGGAGGAAGAACCCCGCGGCGGTGGTCGACTGCAGCAGCACGACGGTGAGCACGATCGACCCGACGAAGAGCAGCAGCAGCTTCAACGAGTTGAACAGCGGCGGTTTCAGCGCCCGGATGTCGCCGTGCCGCTTCCACACCAGGAGCATGACGCCGACCGTCAGCGGCGTGATGAACAGCAGGACGACGGACGCCGTCAGCATGTTCTCCAGCATCTCGTCGAAGGCGAAGCCGCCCTCCACGAAGGTGTAGACGCCGACCGCCGCTATCGTCCCGGCGATGAGACGGATCTTCTTGAGCTGCTCCACGGCCGGGTCGATGGACTCCGGGATCCACGCCGGATGAAACGCGGCCCGTGCCGCGTGCTTCGGCTTCAGCAGATCTCTCGCCGTCAGCGAGCCACCCGTCCAACTGCCGTGCGAACCAGCCACTTTGCACTCCCCCGAGCCATGGCTTCCATGATCGCCGAGGAGTCTACGGGAAGCGGACGGTCCCGCGCCGCCCGCTTTCCCGCATCGTGACCCTCAGTGGTGGCTACCGGCCGCGCAGCTCCCGGTACTTGGCGACCAGGGCCCGGGTCGAGCCGTCCAGACCCGGCACGTCCGCGCCCTCCGTGAGCGCCGGTTCGACGCGCTTGGCGAGCACCTTGCCCAGTTCGACACCCCACTGGTCGAAGGAGTCGATGTGCCACACCGCGCCCTGTACGAACACCTTGTGCTCGTACAGCGCGACGAGCTGCCCGAGCACGGACGGGGTGAGCTCCTTGGCGAGGATCGTCGTCGTGGGGTGGTTGCCCTGGAAGGTCTTGTGGGCCACCAGCTCCTCGGGCACCCCCTCGCCCCGCACCTCGTCCGGCGTCTTGCCGAAGGCCAACGCCTGCGTCTGCGCGAAGAAGTTGGCCATCAGCAGGTCGTGCTGCGCCTTCAGCCCCTCGCCGAGCTCGGCCACCGGCTCGGCGAAGCCGATGAAGTCCGCCGGGATCAGCTTGGTGCCCTGATGGATCAACTGGTAGTACGCGTGCTGCCCGTTGGTGCCCGGCGTGCCCCACACCACCGGACCGGTCTGCCAGTCCACGGGGAGCCCGTCCCGGCCGACGTACTTGCCGTTGGACTCCATGTCCAGCTGCTGAAGGTACGCCGTGAACTTGGACAGATAGTGGCTGTACGGCAGCACCGCATGTGACTGGGCGTCGTGGAAGTTGCCGTACCAGATGCCCAACAGGCCCAGCAGCAGCGGCACGTTGGACTCGGCGGGCGCGGTGCGGAAGTGCTCGTCGACGACCCGGAAGCCGTCGAGCATCTCCCGGAAGCGGTCCGGGCCGATGGCGATCATGAGGGAGAGGCCGATCGCCGAGTCGTAGGAGTACCGTCCGCCGACCCAGTCCCAGAACTCGAACATGTTGGCCGTGTCGATACCGAAGTCGGCGACCTTCTCGGCGTTGGTCGACAGGGCCACGAAGTGCTTCGCCACCGCTTCCTGACCGGCCTTCAGCTCATCGAGCAGCCACTCCCGCGCCGAGGTCGCGTTGGTGATCGTCTCGATGGTGGTGAAGGTCTTGGACGCGATGACGAACAGTGTCTCCGCCGCGTCCAGGTCACGGGTGGCCTCGTGCAGGTCGGCACCGTCGACGTTCGACACGAAGCGGACGGTGAGGTCGCGGTCGGTGTAGGCGCGCAGCACCTCGTACGCCATCGCCGGACCGAGGTCGGAGCCGCCGATGCCGATGTTGACGACGTTCCGGATGCGCTTGCCGGTGTGGCCGGTCCACTCCCCGGAGCGGACCCGGTCGGCGAAGTCGCTCATCTTGTCGAGCACGGCGTGCACCTGCGGGACGACGTTCTCCCCGTCGACCTCGACCACCGCGTCCGGTGCCGCCCGCAGCGCGGTGTGCAGGACGGCCCGGTCCTCGGTGGTGTTGATCCGCTCGCCGCGGAACATGGCGTCCCGCAGCCCGAAGACGTCCGTCGCGGCGGCCAGCTCTCGCAGCAGCCGCAGGGTCTCGTCGGTGACCAGGTGCTTGGAGTAGTCGATGTGCAGGTCGCCGATCTGGAGCGTGTAACCGGCGCCGCGCCCGGGGTCGGCGGCGAACAGCTCGCGCAGCCGCACCTCGCCGAGTTCCTCACGATGCTTGGCCAGAGCGGTCCACTCGGGCGTCTGGTTGAGCCTGGTACGGCCGTCTGCGTTCATGTCCGACTTCCGCCTTCTTTCGTGCTTGTCCCAGCCGGTCCAACCTAGTTGATCAGCGGGTGACGTGAGCTGTCGTGGCGCCGTCCTGCGGTGCAACAACAGGTACGTCCCGCTTGAACGCCGGTATCAACGAGGCGACGGACAGGGTGAAGAAGAAGGCCGCGAGCAGGGCCGGGGTGTTCAGCCCCCAGGCGGTGGCGACGGCCCCGCCCAGCAGGGCCCCCAGGGGTGCGCCGGCGATGCCCAGGGTGCGGAAGGCGGAGCTGACCCGGCCCAGCATCCCGGCGGGGCTGCGCTGTTGCATGAGGGTCGTGGTGTTGACGTTCCACACCATGCCCATGAGCCCGAAGAGGGCCATCGCGGCGACCATGGCGGCCAGGTCGCGGACGGTTCCCATGACGACGAGCGCGCCGATCTGCGTGGTCCCGGCGAGCAGCACCGCCCGTACCCGCCCCGTGCGGGAGACGAGCAGCCGGTTGACCGCTCCCCCGGCGAGCGAGCCGACGGTGTAGGCCGTGGTCGCCGCCACGTACCCGGTGCGGCCGGCGTCCAGCCAGCCGGTCACCAGGAGGACCAGGGTGGCGATGAGGGCGCCCACCCCGATGTTGCACAGGGCGGTGGCGGCGCACAGGCCGCGCAGGGCCCGGTCGCGGGCGAGGGTGCGCAGGCCCTCGCCGATCTCCCTGCGCAGGGTGCTGCCGGCAGGTCTCTGCTGACGAGCGGGCGCGGCGGGCCGCAGCGAGGCCACCAGGGCGGCGGCCAGCAGGAAGGTCGCCGCGTCGGCCGCGAAGGGCAGCGCGGCGCCGCCCGCCAGCAGCAGCGGTACGACGGGTGCGCCCAGCAGCCCGCCCGCGATCTTCTGCCCGGTCATCAGCCGGGCGTTGGCGCTGCCGAGGGCGTCGCTGTCGACCAGGGACGGCAGCAGCGCGGTGGAGGCGTTGTCGAAGAGGGTCTGGAACGTGGTCAGCGCGAAGGCGAGCGCGATGAGCAGGCCGATGGAGGCGTGCCCCAGGCCGACGGCGACGGCGAAGCAGGCGACGAGCAGACCTCGTAGGGCATCCACCGTCCACATCGCGCGCCGCTGGTCCACACGGTCCGCGACGGCGCCGCCGAGCAGTCCGAAGACCAGCCAGGGCAGATATCCGCAGGCGGTGACGGCCGCTATCGCCAGGGGCTCGTCGGTCAGGGTGGTGGCCAGCAGCGGCAGTGCCGCCGTACGCAGCGCGTCTCCGAAACTGGAGAGCACCGCGGCGCCCCACAGGCGCCCGAACCCTCCACGCCACGCGGGCGCACGCACGCCCACAGCCTCGACCGTCGCCACGGCTTCCCCCTCACGATCTGCACGCCTTGAAGCGATGCACAAACCGTAGAGGCCACCACTGACAACGTGGTGGGCCTGTGGACAACTCACGGAACAGCTCCGGCCAGGCACCTCTCGGTACCCGGCCGGTCGTCAACTCCTAGATCTCGCCCCGCAGTTTGGCGAGTGCCTCGGCGAGGATAGCCTCGCCGTCCGCGTCGCTGCGCCGCTCCCGTACATACGCGAGGTGCGTCTTGTACGGCTCGGTGCGCGGGGGGTCCGGCGGGTTGTCCCGGTCCTGTCCGGCGGGGAAGCCGCAGCGCGGGCAGTCCCAGGTGTCGGGGACCTGCGCGTCGCTGGCGAAGCTGGGCTGCGTCTCGTGCCCGTTGGAGCACCAGAAGGAGATGCGCAGTCGGGGCGCGGACTCGCCCCGCTCGGCCTCGCCCATCGGCCCCGCCCCGACCCGGCTTCCTCGGATCGCGTTGCCACTTGCCACGGTCGTAACTCCCTGCGTGATGGTGCCGCGAAGCGAGTCGGCGTTTCGCTTCGTTGCGAGCGCCTCAGTCTACGTAAGGCCCAACGCGCGTCCAGTGATTGGAGTTACAGCCCCCACATCTAGACGCAAGCCCCATGATAGGCGGCGCTCAGGGGCGCGTACCGAACATGGGGCCTTACGTACGGAATGGTTGTGCCGGTCAGTTGTTCGTCTTCATCAGCAGACCGAGCACGATGATGCACGCGAACCAGAGCAGACCGACCACGATGGTGATCCGGTCCAGGTTGCGCTCGGCGACGGACGAACCGCCGACGGAGGACTGCATGCCGCCGCCGAACATGTCGGAGAGGCCGCCACCCTTGCCCTTGTGCATCAGCACCAGCAGCATCATCAGCGCGCTGAAGACGATCAGGGCGATCGAGAACCCCATAACCACGGCTGGACCAACTTCCTCGGATCTGGACGGACGACGGGGGCACAGCCGCCGGGCTGTGCCCCCGCAAGGGTACGACGGATCGCCGCTACCGCATACTTACTGGTCGCGGAAGCGCACGATCTTGACGAACTCGTCGGCATCGAGCGACGCACCGCCCACGAGGGCGCCGTCGATGTCGGCCTGCGCCATGATCTCGGCGACGTTGCCCGACTTCACGGAGCCGCCGTACTGGATGCGGACCTGGTCGGCCAGCTCCTGCGAGTACAGCTCGGCGACCTTGCCGCGGATGGCCGCGCAGACCTCCTGGGCGTCCTCGGCGCCGCAGACCTTGCCGGTGCCGATGGCCCACACGGGCTCGTAGGCGATCACGACGGACTCGGCCTGCTCGGCCGGGAGGTCCTTCAGACCGCCCTCGACCTGGGCGAGGGTGTGGGAGACGTGGTTGCCCGCCTCGCGGACGTCCAGCTCCTCGCCGACGCACAGGATCGGGGTCAGACCGTGCTTGTAGGCGGCCTTGACCTTGGCGTTGACGATCTCGTCGGTCTCGGCGTGGTACTGACGGCGCTCGGAGTGGCCGACGGCCACGTACGTGCACTTCAGCTTGGCCAGCATCGCCCCGGAGATCTCGCCGGTGTAGGCGCCGGAGTCCTGGGCCGAGAGGTCCTGGGCACCGTACTTGATCTTGAGCTTGTCGCCGTCGACCAGGGTCTGCACGGAGCGCAGGTCGGTGAAGGGCGGCAGGACGGCGACCTCGACGGCCTCGTAGTCCTTGTCGGCCAGGGCGAAAGCGAGCTTCTGGACGTGCGCGATGGCCTCGAGGTGGTTGAGGTTCATCTTCCAGTTACCCGCCATGATCGGCGTGCGAGTGGTCATGCGGGGTCAGTCCTCCAGTGCGGCGAGGCCGGGGAGCGTCTTGCCCTCGAGGTATTCGAGGGAGGCGCCGCCACCGGTCGAGATGTGGCCGAACGCGTTCTCGTCGAAGCCGAGCGTACGCACGGCAGCGGCGGAGTCTCCGCCACCGACGACGGTGAAGCCGTCCGAGTCGATGAGAGCCTGGGCGACCGCCTTGGTGCCCTCGGCGTAGTCGGGGTGTTCGAAGACGCCCATGGGACCGTTCCAGAAGACGGTCTTGGCGTCGGTGAGCTTGCCGGCGTACAGCTCGCCGGTCTTCGGGCCGACGTCCAGGCCCAGGGATCCCTCGGGGATGTCGGACGCGTCGACGACGGCGTGCTCGGTGGGCGCCTTGGCCTTCAGGTCGGGGAAGCCCGCGGAGACCACGACGTCGACCGGGAGCACCAGTTCGACGCCGAGCTTCTCGGCGCGCTCCAGGTATTCGAGGACGGCCGGGATCTGGTCCTCCTGGAGCAGCGAGGCGCCGACCTCGTAGCCCTTGGCCTTGAGGAAGGTGAAGGCCATGCCGCCGCCGATGAGGATGCGGTCGGCCTTGCCGAGGAGCTGGTCGATGACGGCCAGCTTGTCGGAGACCTTGGAGCCGCCGAGCGCCACGGCGTAGGGCCGCTGGACGTCCTCGGTGAGCTTCTTCAGAACACCGACCTCGGTGGCGATGAGGTAGCCGGCGTAGTGGGGCAGCTTGGCCGGGAGGTCGAAGACCGAGGCGTGCTTGCGGTGCACGGCGCCGAAACCGTCGCCGACGTACACGTCCGCGAGGGCGGCCAGCTGGTCGGCGAAGGCGGCGCGCTCGGCGTCGTCCTTGGCCGTCTCGCCGGCGTTGAAGCGCAGGTTCTCGATGACCGCGACCCGGCCGTCGGCGAGGCCGGCGACGGTCGACGTGGCGGACTCGCCGACGGTGTCGGTCGCGAAGGCGACGTCGGCGCCGAGGAGTTCACCGAGGCGCGCGGCGGCCGGAGCGAGGGAGAACGCCGGGTCCGGGGCGCCCTTGGGGCGGCCCAGGTGGGAGGCGACGACCACGCGGGCGCCCGCCTCGGCCAGCGCCTTGACGGTGGGCAGCACCGCGCGGATACGGCCGTCGTCGGTGATCGTGGTGCCGGCCAGCGGCACGTTGAGGTCGGCGCGGACGAAGACCCGCTTGCCGGCGACTCCTTCGGCGAGGAGTTCGTCGATCGTCTTCATATAGGGGACTCCTGGGGAGGGCTCTGGATCGTACGAAAGCTGATCACACGAGCGAGGGCTCGGACAACGCGCCGTCGCGCTGCCCGAGCCCTGCACTCACATCAAGCTGCCTGCTCTGTCGATCAGAGCTGGTTGCCGACGAAGACCGTCAGGTCGACGAGGCGGTTGGAGTAGCCCCACTCGTTGTCGTACCAGCCGAGGATCTTCACCGACTTGCCCTCCTGGACCATGGTCAGGGAGGAGTCGAAGGTGCAGGAGGCCGGGTCGCTGACGATGTCCGAGGACACGATCGGGTCCTCGGTGTAGAACAGGATGCCCTTCAGGTCGCCGTCGTCGGCGGCCTTCTTGAACGCGGCGTTGACCTCGTCCTTGGTGACCTCGCGCTGGAGCTCGACGACCAGGTCGGTGGCCGAACCGGTCGGGACCGGCACGCGCATCGCGATGCCGTCGAGCTTGCCCTTGAGCTGCGGGAGGACCAGGGCGGTGGCCTTCGCGGCACCCGTCGTGGTCGGGATGATGTTCTCGGCGGCGGCGCGGGCGCGGCGCAGGTCCGAGTGCGGGAAGTCCAGGATGCGCTGGTCATTGGTGTACGCGTGGACCGTCGTCATCAGGCCCTTGACGATGCCGAAGTTCTCGTCCAGAACCTTGGCCATCGGCGCCACACAGTTGGTGGTGCAGGAGGCGTTGGAGATGACGTGGTGGTTGGCCGCGTCGTACTTGTCCTGGTTGACGCCCATCACGATGGTGATGTCCTCGTCCTTGGCCGGAGCCGAGATGAGGACCTTCTTCGCGCCACCGGCGATGTGCTTCTCGGCGTCGGCCTTCTTGGTGAAGATGCCGGTCGACTCGATGACGATGTCGACGCCCAGCTGACCCCACGGGATGTCGGCGGGGTTGCGCTCCGACAGCACCTTGATGGTGTGGCCGTCGACCGTGATCGTGTCGGCGGTGTGGGTCACCTCGGCCTTGAGGCGGCCCAGGATGGTGTCGTACTTCAGCAGGTGAGCGGTGGTCGCGGTGTCACCCAGGTCGTTGACAGCCACGATCTCGATGTCAGCACCCTGCTCCAGCAGCGCGCGGAAGTAGTTGCGACCAATACGACCGAAGCCGTTGATGCCTACGCGGATCGTCACGAACCGATCTCCTCGTTGGTACGCCGGCTATGCGGTGCCGGCGAGCTCTGTTTGGGATGTCCCCGACCGCCTACGACCCTACCTCTCCGAGGCCCCCTCGGTGACATCGAGATGCCCCATACACGGGCAGGCGGTCCGTACCCGCCAGTAGGGGTACGGACCGCCCGGGCCGAAAAGCTCTATGGCCCGAATTGACTACGGAGAGTCAGTCAGTGTTGACCAGTGCACTCCCCGCTCGTCCGTGTTTGTCCGCGCTCATCCGTCGAGCGCGGCGAGCGCCTTTCCGAGCAGTGCCGTGCGGTCGGCCGCCGCGGTGACGTGCTCCAGGCCGAAGCCCAGCAGCACGGTGTCGTCCGTGGTGACAGCGCCGTACGTCTTGAAGAGTTCACCGGCGAGCCCCCAGTCCTTGACGACCGCCGGGCTGCCCGCGGGCGGTCCGGGGACGCTCCAGGCGCCCAGCGAGGTCTCGAAGCCCTCGGTCTCCGTGGCCTGGCCGGTGATGACGACGGAGGCGTTGTCGACGAGGACGCCGCGACCGCCGCTGCCGGGGTCGGTGATGTAGCTGATGGAGATCTCGACCTTCTTGCCGGCGTAGGCGGAGAGGTCGAAGGCGACCTGCTGCCACCCGGCCGACGCCCCGGTGAAGCTGTTCCACTGGCCGCTGGTGCCCGTGTTGGTGCAGCCGCCCGAGCCGAGCGTCAGATACCGCTTGAGCGCGGGGTGGGCCGCGATGAAGTACCCGGCCTCGCACTCGGCGGGTACGGCGGTGCTGGTCTGGCCGTTCTTGTCGGGAAGCGTGGTCCAGTCGTCGGCCCCGGTCGTGTGGGCCTCAAGGACGGCGTGGTCGTAGCCCTCCTCGGTGTTCCACAGCATCCGGGTCTGGAACGTGGGCGCCTGGGCGGCGGTCACGTTCGTGAGGTCGATGGTGCGGGTGAGGCGGTTCCAGGCGTAGTCGCTGTGCGTGACAGCGGCCATGGAGGCGCCCTCGTAGGGGCCGTACGGATTGATCGTGCCGGGGTAGGAGCCCGCGCCCGCGCTGGCGAACTGCGGGTACTTCGCGACCGGCAGGCTGTCCGAGGTGACGCTGAAGGACCCCGCGGTGTCGAGCGGGTTGCCCGGGGCGGCACCGAGTGCTCCGCCGGCTCCGGCGAGCTTGCCGCTGCCCTGGAACGCGGTGGCGTTCGGCAGCGACGTACGGGTGTAGGCGCCCAGGTAGTACTGGCTGAAGTCGTTCGACAGGGTGCCGCCGCCGAGGTCGACGCTGCCGCCGGCCCGCTCGCCGGCCTCGATCAGCTTGCCGCCCTCGTTGAGGAAGGCCCGCAGCTGGAGCTGGGTGGCGTTGCCGGGGATGCTCGCGCCCGTGTAGTGGACGACCGTCTTGAAGTGGTCGAGGACGCCGAGCGCGTCGGGCGCGCCCTGGGTGGCGACGTCCCAGACGATCGCCTTGCGGCCGTTGGCCTTCAGTGCGTCGACGTAGGTCTGCGCCTGGGTCGCCGTGGCGCCTTCCTCGGCGACGACGAGCGTGTCCGCGCGGGGCCGTTCGGCGACCGTGTAGGTGAAGTGCTCGCTGGAGGTGCGCTTCTTGCCGCGCGTCTCGCCGGTGAACCACACCTCGACCTTGTCGCCCGGATCGGCGCCCGCGACCTTGGCGCGGTACTCGTCGAAGTAGAGGTTGTCCTCACCGCCGTACGTCTCGCCGCCCTTCCACGCGCGAAGCGACACGTCGTGCGTACGGCCGCCGTTGACGCGGTACTTGAGCTCCTTGTCGTGCACGGCCTTGCGTACGACGACGGAGACCTCCTGGCTCGCGCCGCGCGCGTAGGACGTGCTGAACGTCTTCGGGGTGAAGTCGGCGGCCTTCAGGCCGAGCGAGGACTTCGGCTGGTCGGGCTGCTTGGCCGACTCGGCGACGGAGAGCGCGAACGGGATGTTCTTCTCGAACTCCTGCTGGATCAGCTTCTCGTCGTCCGGGAAGTTGAAGACCGACTGGCAGTCGGCCGCGTTCCACTGGTCGTTCGGGTCCAGGTCCGAGGCGGTCTGGCAGGTCGACATCTCGGGCGTGAACATCGCCAGGCCGTTGACGTTCGAAGCGTGGCCGTCGGCCTCGCCGTTGGTGGTGTAGAGCTCCGAGGAGACCTGCGGCCGGTAACCGGGGATCGCGGAGTTGTCAGGGGTGCCGGCGAGCGCCTTGTACATGACGTCGTCCGGGGTGTCGGTGGCCACCTGCCAGCCGACTCCGTAGAGGAGGAGTTCGGCGGCGGAGTGGTAGTTGATGCCGTACGTGAACCCGATCCGCTTCTCGAACGCGTCGAGCGCCTTGGTCTCGGGCTCGGAGCCCGGCCCGGTGCCGCGGTAGGTCTCGCTGGTGGGGTTGGGGGACGAACCCTCGTCGTCGTAGCCCCACTTGTAGGAGAAGTTGCGGTTGAGGTCGACGCCGTCGCCGATGGCGATGGCGCCGTCGCCGTTGTTGTCGTGCAGGTTCTTGCGCCACAGACGCTGGTCGGTGCCGGTGAACGTGTAGTCGTAGCCGTCGGGGTTGGCCGAGAGGACGAACCACAGTTCGGTGGAGTCGACGATCTTCTTGATCCGCTGGTCGGTCTTGTAGTGGTCCAGGTAGTAGTGGAGCAGCCGCCGGGTCATCTCCGGGGTGATCCACTCGCGCGCGTGCTGGTTGGACATGTAGAGGACGGCGGGCTTGGCGCCGTCCTTGGTGTTCTTCGCGTTCTTGGTCAGTTTGACCGCGAGGATGTCCTGGCCGTTGACGGTCTTGCCGATGGAGACGGCCTTGGTGAGGCCGGGGTTGGCCTGGGCGGTGGCGAGGATCTCCTGCTTGAGGCCGCCGCTGCCGCTGTAGGGGCGGTACACGCCGTCGGCGGCGGCGTCGACGCGGGCCTCGGCCTTGGCGGAGAGGGTGTGCTCGGTGAGCTCGACGCCCTGTTTCTCCAGCTTGTCGGCCTGTTTGTCGGTGAGGTAGACCTCGACGGTCGCGGTGCCCTTCGCGGGTACCTGCTCACTCAGTTCGTGGCCGTCCTGACCGGCCGCCAGCAGCAGGGGTACCTGCGCGCTGGTGACATCGGCCCGGAAGACCTTGATCTCGTCGGGACCGGGAGAGCCGGCGCTCTCCGCGGCCTGGGCGAGGGGCGCGAGGCCCGCGCCGCCCAGCAGGAGTGCGCCAACGGCGAGGATCGGTCTCGCTCTTCGTCTCATGTGCCCCCCTTGCGGTGGTCCGCCACAGCAGCGAACGTATGCCAGGCTCATGACACTTCATGATCCAGTCAAGGGTGCCTCACAGACATGCGAAAGCCGGTGCCGTTCACCCAAGCGGGCGGCGGCACCGGCGCATTGACGAGGGGTCAGCCCGCCAGGTTGTCGGCCATCTCCTCGGTGATGCTGGACTCCGTACCCGGAATGCCGAGGTCCTGGGCCCGCTTGTCGGCCATGGCGAGCAGCCGGCGGATACGGCCCGCGACGGCGTCCTTGGTCAGCGGCGGGTCGGCGAGCGCGCCCAGCTCCTCCAGGGAGGCCTGCTTGTGGTCCATGCGCAGCCGCCCGGCGGCGGCGAGGTGCTCGGGCACGTCGTCGGCGAGGATCTCCAGCGCGCGCTGGACGCGGGCACCGGCGGCGACGGCCGCGCGGGCCGAGCGGCGCAGGTTGGCGTCGTCGAAGTTGGCGAGACGGTTCGCCGTCGCCCGCACCTCGCGGCGCATCCGGCGCTCCTCCCAGGCCAGCACCGACTCGTGCGCGCCGAGCCGGGTGAGCAGCGCGCCGATCGCGTCGCCGTCCCGGACCACCACGCGGTCCACTCCGCGCACCTCACGGGCCTTCGCGGCGATGGAAAGACGCCGGGCGGCGCCGACCAGGGCGAGCGCCGCCTCGGGGCCCGGGCAGGTCACCTCCAGGGAGGAGGACCGGCCGGGCTCGGTGAGCGAGCCGTGCGCCAGGAACGCCCCGCGCCAGGCCGCCTCCGCGTCACAGGTGGCCCCGGAGACGACCTGCGGGGGCAGGCCGCGGATCGGGCGGCCCCGACCGTCGACCAGGCCGGTCTGACGGGCCAGCTGGTCCCCGCCGGCGACGACCCGGACGACGTAACGCGAGCCGCGGCGCAGTCCGCCCGGCGCCATCACGATCAGCTCCGAGCTGTGGCCGAAAATCTCCAGGATGTCCCGCTTGAGCCGACGGGCCGCCATCGCGGTGTCCAGCTCCGCCTCGATCACGATGCGCCCGCTCACCAGGTGAAGGCCGCCGGCGAACCGCAGGATGGCGGAGACCTCCGCCTTTCTGCAGCAGGTCCGGGTGACGGGGAGCCGGGAGATCTCGTCCTTCACCGCTGCCGTCATCGCCATGGGCCGATCCTTCCATGCATCCGAAAAATACGGTCGTACGCGGCGGCCAACAGCTCCGGATCGTGCCTCGGGGTTCCGTCGGGCCGGGCCACCGGGGCCAGCTCGACCGCGGCGCCGAACCGCTTGGCGGCATCGGAGAGCGAGTCACGGTCGGGCACGGCGGCCTCGTCGGCCAGCACCACGTCCAGGGCGAGTTTAGGGGCGTGTCGTCCCAAAACCTCCAAATGACGCTGCGGGGAGAAGCCATCGGTTTCTCCGGGCTGCGGCGCGAGGTTCAGCGAGAGTACCCGGCGCGCCTTCGTCTCCGTGAGCGCGTCCAGCAGTTCCGGCACCAGCAGGTGCGGGATGACCGAGGAGAACCACGAGCCGGGGCCGAGGACCACCCAGTCCGCGTCCAGGACCGCGGCCACCGCCTCGGGGACCGCGGGCGGGTCGTGCGGCACGACGTGCACGGACTGCACCTCGCCCGGGGTGAGGGCGACGGTGGCCTGGCCGCGGACGGTGTCCACGTCCTCCGGCCGCTCCGGGTCGTGCCCCTTGACCAGGGCCTGGAGCTCCAGGGGTACGGCGGACATGGGCAGCACGCGCCCGTGCGCGCCGAGCAGCTTGCCGACCAGGTCCAGGGCCTGGACATGGTCGCCGAGCTGTTCCCACAGGGCGACGATCAGCACATTGCCGACCGCGTGGTCGTGCAGGTCGCCCTTGGAGTGGAAGCGGTGCTGAATGACGCGGGCCCAGGTCTGACCCCAGTCGTCGTCCCCGCACAGCGCGGCCAGCGCCTTGCGCAGATCGCCGGGCGGAAGGACGCCCAGCTCGTCGCGGAGCCGGCCGCTGGAGCCGCCGTCGTCGGCGACGGTGACGACGGCGGTGAGGTCGCCGGTGATCCGGCGCAGCGCGGCGAGCGAGGCGGACAGGCCCATGCCGCCGCCGAGGGCGACGACCTTGGGCTGGGCGCCGCGGCGGCGGGGCCGCGCGCCCCTGGTCTGGACGGGCCGGCCCGCGCGGGACTCGGGCACCGTCCGGCCCAGCCTGCCGAGCCGGCCCAGCCGCGGAGAACGTGCGGTCATTCGCGTCCCATGTCCCGGTGTACGACCACCGTCTCCACACCCTGGGAGACGAGGCGGGCGGCGAGCTTCTCGGAGGTGGCGACGGAGCGGTGCTTGCCGCCGGTGCAGCCGACCGCGATGGTCACGTACCGCTTGCCCTCGCGGCGGTAGCCGGCCGCGATCAGCTGGAGCAGTTCGCTGTAGCGGTCGATGAACTCCTTGGCGCCGGGCTGGTTGAAGACATACGCCGACACCTCCTCGTTCAGACCGGTGTACGGCCGCAGCTCCGGAACCCAGTGCGGGTTGGGCAGGAAGCGCATGTCCACGACCAGGTCGGCGTCGACCGGGAGGCCGTACTTGAAGCCGAAGGACATGACGGTGGCCCGCAGCTCGGGCTCCTCCTCACCGGCGAACTGGGCGTCCATCTTGGCGCGCAGCTCGTGCACGTTGAGGCTGGAGGTGTCGATGACCAGGTCGGCGTCGCCGCGCAGCTCGCGCAGGAGTTCGCGCTCGGCGTCGATGCCGTCGACGATGCGGCCGTCGCCCTGGAGGGGGTGCGGGCGGCGCACGGACTCGAAGCGGCGCACCAGGGCCTCGTCGGAGGACTCCAGGAAGACGATCCGCCGGGTGACGTGCTTGGCCTCCAGGTCGGCGAGGGACTCGCGGAGGTTGTCGAAGAAACGCCGGCCGCGGACGTCGACGACCACCGCGATCCGGGCGACATTGCCCTGCGAGCGGGCGCCGAGCTCCACCATGGTGGGGATCAGCGCGGGCGGGAGGTTGTCGACGACGAACCAGCCGAGGTCCTCCAGACACTTGGCTGCGGTCGACCGGCCGGCCCCGGACATGCCGGAGATGATCACCAGCTCGGGGATGGCCGCGTCGGGGATACCGGCCGCGTCCTGGCTTTCCTGGCCTTGGTTCTCCTGGCCTTCGTGCTCGTTCACATTCATGTCTCCTGCCCCCGTCGTTCGTCCGGGGCGCCCGCCGTCGCGGGCTCCCCACCGGAACCCATGATGTCGGGTTCCTCTTCCATGATCTCTCCAGTAGCTGTGTTCACGGCAGGCGCGGCCGGTGCCGCCTGGGCGAGCGCCACGGCAATGGTCTCGGCCGTTTTGCGGCCTATGCCGGGAACCTCGCAGATCTGATCGATGGTGGCAGATCGAAGTTTCTTCAACGAGCCGAAATGTTTCAGAAGCGCCTGCTTACGGGTGTCCCCCAGTCCCGGTACGTCGTCCAGGGGGCTGGCCCGGAACCGCTTGGCCCGCTTGGTGCGCTGGTAGGTGATCGCGAAGCGGTGGGCCTCGTCACGGACGCGCTGGAGGAGGTAGAGGCCCTCGCTGGTCCGCGGCAGGACGATCGGGTCGTCCTCGTCGGGAAGCCAGACCTCCTCCAGGCGCTTGGCGAGGCCGCAGACGGCGATGTCGTCGATACCGAGCTCGTCGAGGGCCCTCCTGGCGGCGGCCACCTGCGGCTGACCGCCGTCGACGACGAGGAGCTGGGGCGGGTACGCGAACTTCTTCGGGCGGCCGGTGTCCTCGGTGAGGGTGTTCCCGGAGGCGTCGCGGAAGTCGTCCTCCGCGGTGTCCCCGGCGGGGTCCTGGGCACCGGTGCCCTCGTCCACCCACTCGCCGGTCTTCTCCTTCTCGGCGAGGTACCGCTTGAAGCGGCGGGTGATGACCTCGTGCATGGAGCGGACGTCGTCCTGGCCCTCGAAGCCCTTGATCTGGAAGCGGCGGTACTCGCTCTTGCGCTGGAGGCCGTCCTCGAAGACGACCATGGAGGCCACGACGTCGTCGCCCTGGAGGTGGGAGATGTCGAAGCACTCGATCCTGAGCGGGGCGCTGTCGAGGTCGAGGGCCTCGGCGATCTCCTCCAGGGCACGCGAGCGTGTCGTGAGGTCGGAGGCGCGCTTGGTCTTGTGCAGCGCGAGGGCCTGCTGGGCGTTGCGGGCGACGGTCTCCATCAGGGCCTTCTTGTCGCCGCGCTGCGGGATGCGCAGCGAGACGCCCGAGCCGCGGCGCCCGGTGAGCCACTCCTGAACAGGCTCGACCGGCTCGGGCAGGGCCGGGACGAGGACCTCCTTGGGGACGGAGTCGCCGGTCTCCTCGCCGTAGAGCTGCTGGAGGGCGTGCTCCACGAGGGCGCCGGTGGTGATCTCCTCGACCTTGTCGGTCACCCAGCCGCGCTGGCCGCGCACGCGTCCGCCGCGGACGTGGAAGATCTGCACGGCGGCTTCGAGCTCGTCCTCGGCGACCGCGATCAGGTCGGCGTCGGTCGCGTCGGCGAGCACGACCGCGCTCTTCTCCATGGCCTTTCGCAGGGCCCCGATGTCGTCGCGCAGACGGGCCGCCCGCTCGTACTCCATCTCCTCGGCCGCCTCCGTCATCTGCTTCTCCAGGCGGCGGAGATAGGTGCCGGTGCGACCGGCCATGAAGTCGCTGAACTCCTCGGCGAGTTCGCGGTGTTCCTCGGCGGACACCCGGCCGACGCAGGGCGCGGAGCACTTGCCGATGTAGCCGAGGAGGCAGGGACGGCCGGTGCGGGCGGCGTTCTTGAAGACGCCGGCGGAGCAGGTGCGGACCGGGAAGACGCGCAGCAGGAGGTCCACGGTGTCGCGGATCGCCCACGCGTGTCCGTAGGGCCCGAAATAGCGCACGCCCTTCTTCTTGTGACCGCGCATCACCTGCACGCGCGGGAACTCCTCGTTCATCGTCACCGCGAGGTACGGGTAGCTCTTGTCGTCGCGGTACTTGACGTTGAACCGGGGGTCGTACTCCTTGATCCAGGAGTACTCCAGCTGCAGGGCCTCGACCTCCGTGGACACCACCGTCCACTCCACGGACGCGGCGGTGGTCACCATCGTGCGGGTGCGGGGGTGCAGGTTCGCCAGGTCCTGGAAGTAGCTCGCCAGGCGCTGGCGCAGGCTTTTCGCCTTTCCGACGTAGATCACCCGGCGGTGCTCGTCACGGAACCTGTAGACCCCGGGAGAGTCCGGGATCTGTCCCGGCCTGGGGCGGTAGCTGGAGGGGTCGGCCATGCTTCACACCCTACTGGCGGGCGGTGACAGTCCGGCGAGGCTGTGGACGAAGCCTTCAGCGGTCCGCGACCCGCACCGCGCCGGGCCGGGCGGGACGGTGTGAGTCGTGGCACATGCCGGACGGTCCGGCCCGCCTCGCCCCGCGGCGGCTCCAGGGCATCGCCGCCCATCGGTGCCAGCAGAGTCGTATTCGACAACGACTGCTTCGGCGGGCCGACTTGACTCCACCGGTCGCGTATCAGCCGCAGAGGGGCCGCTGTTGGGCAGGAGGTGTTGTCGGGACTAGGTCAACACGCTTCAATGCGGGGGAACTCGGGGCCGTGAACGACGGCGCACGGAAGCCACGGCGTACCTGTGTGATGACGCCCTGCGCCGACGGGGTGGCCCCGAGGACGTCCCCGCGCACGGTCTGACCAGCCGTTGCGAACACCCACAGAAAGGCCCCTGCATGCCGCACGCCACACAGCACGCGGACGTCGCCGCCGTCGTCGCCACCGCGGAACTGGACTCGGCCCTGCGAGGCGGCCCCTTCCACGTGGCCCTGCGTGCCGCGATCGCCGCCCGCGGTCTGCCTCTCCAGCGCGTGCAGCACCACCTCTCCCGCCACGGCGTCAAAGTCGGTGTCACCAGCCTGAGCTACTGGCAGCAGGGAGCACGGCGGCCCCAGCGGCCCGAGTCGCTGCGCGCCGTCCGCGCCCTGGAGGAGATCCTCCAGCTGCCCGAGGAGTCGCTGATCAGGCTGCTCGCCGAGACCGAGGACAGCGCGGCCGGCCAGCGCCCCGCCGCCCGCTCCTACCGCTCCCTCGTCGAGGCCTCCGGCGCCCTCCAGCGGCTGCTGGCCGACCTGGGCTCGCCCATGGACGGCGGACTGCACACCCTCGGGCACCACGAGCGGGTACGGATCGGTGGGCGCCGCGAGCTCCTCGGGCGCGAGTCGCACCACATCGTGCGCGCCCACAAGGACGGCGTCGACCGCTTCCTGGCCGTCCACCACGGCGACCCGGGGTGCATACCGGAGCGTATGCGGGTGCACGCACTGGAGAACTGCCGCACGGGGCGCGTGCGGCTGCACCACGACACCGGGGTACTGGTGGCCGAGCTGCTCTTCGACATGCGGCTGCGCGCGGGCGATACGTTCCTCTTCCGCTACGCCATCGAGGACGGCACGGCCGGTGTCTCCCGCGAGTACGTCCGCGGGTTCGGGCCCGCCGGCGGCCAGTACGCGCTCCAGGTGCGCTTCGACGAGAACGCGCTGCCGTCCCGCTGCCACCGCTTCACCCAGCACTCGCCCGCGGCCCCGCGCAGCGGCCGCCAGGAACTGGCCCTCACCGGGCTCCACCGCTCGGTCCACATCGTGGAACCGAGGGTGCGCAGCGGGATCGTGGGGATCGGGTGGGACTGGGAGTAGAGCGCGCCGCCTGAGATGCAGGGGCGCCCCCCTCCGAGGCGCGGAGCGCCCCTGCCCGAGTTCCCAGGGCCGCACGTAAACGCTTGCGCAAGCGTTTACGTCCGGCCCTGGATGGGATACGTTCCCGGCCTGAAGGTGTTTCTGGGAGGGAACGGGGGTCGCCATGCCGACCATGGCCGACGTGGCACGCAGCGCGGGCGTCTCCGTGGCGACCGTCTCGCATGTGCTCAACGGCACCCGGCCGGTCCTCCCCCACACCCGCCAGGCGGTCCTCGACGCCATGGACGAGCTCGGCTACACGCCCAACACCCTCGCCCGCGCCCTGGTGACGTCCCGCACCCGTTCCCTGGGGCTCGCGGTGTCGGCGATCAGCAATCCGTACTTCACGGAGATCCTCCAGGGCGTCGAGGCCGAGGCGCTGCGACACGGCTACGGTCTCCTCATCGCCGACCCGCACGACGACCCCGTCCATGAGCGCGAGGTCGTCCAGCTCCTGCACGAGCGCCGGGTGGACGGCATGATCGTCGCCCCCTCCGCGGAACCCGGTGACCTGCTGGCCTACCTCGACCGCCACCGGGTACCGACGGTGCTGCTGGACCGGGTGGTCGGCGACGCGCCTCGTTTCGACCAGGTGTGCGCCGAGAACGTCGGGCCGACCGGCCGGCTGGTCAGCCACCTCGCCGACCTGGGCCACCGGCGGATCGGCCTGGTCGCGGGGCTGCCCGGGCTCAGCACCAGCGATGAGCGGATCACCGGGTACCGGTCCGGGCTCACGGCCGCCGGACTGCCGTACGACGAGCAGCTCGTCGCGCACGGCGACTCCGCGTCGGCCGGTGCCGAACGGGCGACCGCCGCCCTGCTGGCCCTCGCCGATCCGCCCACGGCACTCGTCACGGCCAACAACGCGATGACCATCGGCGCCCTGCGTGCCCTGCGCGACCACGGTCTGTCGGTACCGGGCGACCTCGCGCTGTGCTGCTTCGACGACTTCGCCTGGGCCGACCTCTTCTCCCCCCGGCTGACCGCGATCGCCCAGCCCAGCAAGGAGCTCGGCGCCGAGGCCGTACGGGTGCTGCTGGCCCGGCTGGCCGCGCCGGACGAGCCCGCCCGGACCGTACGGCTGCCCTGCACGTTCGTGCACCGCAGCTCGTGCGGCTGCGCCGATACCGTCCCGCCGCCCGTGCGGCCCGGGGAGTCCGAGAAGGCTGCGGAGTCTGGAAAACCCGGGAAATCTGCGGAGTCCGGGGAGCCCGGGAACCCTGAAGAACCTCAGAAAGGAACCGCCTCGTGATCGTCGTCGCCGGTGAGGCACTCATCGACCTGGTACCGCAGGGCACGGGCGCCCTGGCGGCGCTGACGCCGGCGCTCGGCGGCGGCCCGTACAACACGGCCGTCGCCCTCGGCCGCCTCGGCTCCCCCACCGCCTTCTGCTCGCGTACGTCCACCGACGCGTTCGGCGAGGCCCTGCTCGACGGGCTGCGGCAGGCCTCGGTGGACGTGTCGGCCGTGCAGCGCGGCCCGGAGCCGACCACACTGGCCGTCGCGACGATCGACGCGCACGGCTCGGCCGCCTACTCCTTCTACGTCGACGGCACCGCCGACCGCCTGTTCACGGCCCCCGACCGCCTGCCCGCCGGCACGCGCGCGGTGTCGTTCGGCACCTGTTCGCTGGCACTGGAGCCCGGGGCGAGCGCCTACGAGGAGCTGATGCGGGCCTCCGCCGCGCGGGGCGTGTTCACCGCGCTCGACCCCAACATCCGCGCCGGGCTGATCCCGGACGCGGACGCCTACCGGGCCCGGTTCAAGAGCTGGCTGCCGTCGGTGTCGCTGCTCAAGCTCTCGGAGGAGGACGCGCTCTGGCTCGGCGGGACCCCGCGCGAGTGGCTCGCCTCGGGCCCCTCGGCCGTGGTCGTCACCCAGGGCGGTGCCGGACTGACCGCGTTCACCCGGGACGGGGGCGTGCACTCCGTGCCGGGCGAGGAGGTCGACGTCGTCGACACGATCGGCGCCGGCGACACCGTGAACGCGGCCCTGCTGCACGGCCTGGCCACCCTGGACGCCCTGTCCGCACAGGCCCTTGAGGCACTGCGCCCCGACGACTGGACCCGACTGCTGCGGTTCGCGGCGCGCGCGGCGGCGATCACCTGCTCACGGGCGGGGGCGGAACCGCCGTACGCCGGTGAGGTGGGGGACTTGCGGGAGAGCTGATCCGAGGGAGACGGCAGCAGGCGGCGGAAGGTCAGTGCGCCGTCTCGCGCTCCGCCCACTGGGTCGTTTCCTGGCTCCCGAGCTTCTCCACCTGTTCGGCGAGCAGCAGTTCGGGGTTCTGAGCGGTGGCGTAGGGGCCGGCGTGGGCCAGGTACAGGTGCTCCTCACGGCGCAGGTTCTCGCAGACCGAGCGGTAACTGATCCAGTTCTCCTGGTACTTGAAGAGCTGCTGGGTTCCCTCGACGACCGCGACCAGGGCGCCCATGAGTGCCGCGACCCAGTTCGGCGCGGAGGCCGCCACGGCTACGGGGATGCCCGCGGCCAGCACCAGCGTCGCCATCTTCAGGCGCCTGAACTGGTGTTGGGCGGACTCGCTCTTCCTGTCGAACCAGCGGATCTGTTCTTGCAGGCGCTGCCATACGACGTCCGCGGGCTTTTCCTCACGGCGGTCCGGTGACATGCCTCTGGCGGCCGGGACGACGGGTTCGGACATGGATTCCCCCTGCTGTGCAAGGCACTTGGTGCTCACTGCTCGATGCTGGGCGCAGCATGACAGCCCGGGGCCCGTCGATCAAAGGGACGGGGGCCGGAAACGGTGCCGGGAGGCGGCCGTCGGTCGGCCGCCTCCCGGGATCCCGTGTTCTGCCCCGTCAGGCCTTGCGGGCCCTGGTCGCCTTCTTGGCCGGAGCCGCCTTCTTCGCGGAGGCCGCCTTGGTGGCCGCGGCGGTGGTCTTGGCCGTCGCCGTCTTCTTCGTCGTCGACCTGGCCGCGACGGTCTTCTTCGCCGCCGTCTTGGTCGCAGTCTTCGCCGCGGTCCTGGCCGTCGCCTTGCGCGGGGCCTTCACCGCGGACCCGTCGCTGACCCGGTCGGCGCCGAGGATCTCGCGCAGGAACTTGCCGGTGTGGCTGGCCGGGACTCCGGCGACCTCCTCGGGGGTGCCCTCGGCGACGACGAGACCGCCGCCCGCACCGCCCTCGGGACCCATGTCGACGATCCAGTCGGCGGTCTTGATCACGTCGAGGTTGTGCTCGATGACGATGACCGTGTTGCCCTTGTCGACCAGGCCGGCCAGGACCGTCAGCAGCTTGCTGATGTCCTCGAAGTGCAGACCGGTGGTCGGCTCGTCGAGGACGTAGACCGTACGCCCGGTGGAGCGCTTCTGGAGCTCGCTGGCGAGCTTCACGCGCTGGGCCTCACCACCGGACAGGGTCGTCGCGGACTGGCCGAGGCGGACATAGCCGAGACCGACGTCGTTGAGCGTCTTGAGGTGGCGGTTGATCGCCGGGACGGCCTCGAAGAAGTTCATGGCTTCCTCGATGGGCATGTTCAGGACCTCGGCGATGGACTTGCCCTTGTAGTGGACCTCCAGGGTCTCCCGGTTGTACCGGGCGCCGTGGCAGACCTCGCACGGGACGTAGACGTCCGGGAGGAAGTTCATCTCGATCTTGATGGTGCCGTCGCCCGCGCAGTTCTCGCAGCGGCCACCCTTGACGTTGAAGGAGAAGCGGCCCGGCATGTAGCCGCGGACCTTCGCCTCGGTGGTCTCGGCGAACAGCTTGCGGATGTGGTCGAAGACACCCGTGTACGTCGCCGGGTTGGACCGCGGGGTGCGGCCGATGGGCGACTGGTCGACATGGACGACCTTGTCGACGAGGTCGTCGCCGTCCACGCGCGTGTGCCGCCCGGGGACGCTGCGGGCGCCGTTGAGCTCGCGCGCCAGGTGCGTGTAGAGGATGTCGTTGACCAGGGTGGACTTGCCGGAGCCGGAGACGCCGGTGACCGCGGTGAAGACGCCGAGCGGGAACGAGACGTCGATGTCCTGGAGGTTGTTCTCCCGGGCGCCGTGCACCGTGAGCAGCCGGGACGGGTCGTGCGGGCGGCGGATGTCCGGGAGCGGGATGGCCTTCTTGCCGGACAGGTACTGCCCGGTCATCGACTCGTCGTTGGCGAGCAGCTCCTTCATGGAGCCGCTGTGCACGACCTTGCCGCCGTGCTCGCCCGCGCCGGGGCCGATGTCGACCACCCAGTCGGCGACCTTGATGGTGTCCTCGTCGTGCTCGACGACGATGAGCGTGTTGCCCATGTCGCGCAGCCGGACCAGGGTCTCGATCAGCCGGTGGTTGTCGCGCTGGTGCAGACCGATGGACGGCTCGTCGAGGACGTAGAGCACACCGACGAGGCCGGAGCCGATCTGCGTGGCCAGGCGGATGCGCTGGGCCTCACCGCCGGAGAGGGTGCCGGCCGCGCGGTTCAGCGAGAGGTAGTCCAGGCCGACGTCGACCAGGAACTTCAGCCGTTCGTTGACCTCCTTCAGCACCCGCTCGGCGATCTTCTTGTCGCGGGCGCTGAGCTTCAGCTCGCCCAGGAAGTCCGCGCAGTCGCTGATGGACATGCCGGAGACCTCGGCGATCGACTTCCCCATGACGGTGACCGCGAGGACGATCGGCTTCAGGCGCGTGCCCGCACAGGTGGGGCAGGGCACCTCGCGCATGTAGCCCTCGAAGCGCTCCCGGCTGGCGTCGCTCTCCGACTCGCTGTGGCGGCGCTTGACGAAGGGGACGGCTCCTTCGAACGGCGTGGTGTACACGCGCTCACGGCCGTACCGGTTGCGGTAGCGCACCTCGATCTGCGTCTTGTGGCCGTGGAGCAGGGCCTTCCTGGCGCGCTGCGGCAGCCCGGCGAAGGGGATGTCCGTGCGGAAGCCGAGGGCGTCCGCGAGGGCGCCGATGAGACGGCCGAAGTAGTCCTTGGTGTGGCCGTGCGACCACGGGTGGATGGCGCCCTCGTCGAGGGACTTGTCCTCGTCCGGGACGATCAGCTCCGGGTCGACCTCCATGCGCGTGCCGATGCCCGTGCACTCGGGGCAGGCGCCGAAGGGGGAGTTGAAGGAGAAGGAGCGGGGCTCCAGCTCCTCGAAGGACAGGTCGTCGTAGGCGCAGTACAGGTGCTCCGAGTACATGCGCTCACGCTCGGGGTCGTCGGCGGGGAGGTCGACGAAGTCGAGGACGACCATGCCGCCGGACAGGCCGAGGGCGGTCTCCACGGAGTCGGTGAGCCGGCGCTTGGCGGAGTCCTTCACCGTGAGCCGGTCGACGACCACCTCGATGGTGTGCTTCTCCTGCTTCTTCAGCGTGGGCGGCTCGGAGAGCTGGATGGTCTCGCCGTCGACCCGCGCGCGGGAGTAGCCCTTGGTCTGGAGGTCGGCGAAGAGGTCGACGAACTCGCCCTTGCGCTCGCGTACGAGCGGCGAGAGGACCTGGAAGCGGCTCCCCTCCGGCAGCTCCAGGACCTTGTCGACGATGGCCTGCGGCGACTGGCGGGCGATGGGCCGCCCGCACTCGGGGCAGTGCGGCTTGCCGATGCGGGCGAACAGCAGTCGCAGGTAGTCGTAGACCTCGGTGATGGTGCCGACCGTCGAGCGCGGGTTGCGGGAGGTCGACTTCTGGTCGATCGAGACCGCCGGGGAGAGGCCCTCGATGAAGTCGACGTCCGGCTTGTCCATCTGGCCGAGGAACTGGCGGGCGTACGAGGAGAGCGACTCCACGTAGCGGCGCTGGCCCTCGGCGAAGATGGTGTCGAAGGCCAGGGAGGACTTGCCCGACCCGGACAGGCCCGTGAAGACGATGAGCGAGTCACGCGGCAGGTCGAGCGAGACGTTCTTCAGGTTGTGCTCGCGCGCGCCACGGACGATGAGACGGTCGGCCACGCCGGTCCGCACCTTTCTTGAGAGTGGTGACAGGGGCGAGGCCCCCGTGTCTTCTCACACTAGGGGGAGCCACTGACAACGCCGGTCGGATTCCCGAATGGGACAACAATCCCGGACCATCCAGCATGCCCGACGCCACGACCGACCATATAGCACGCGCATTCGATTTACGGCACTGCTTCACCACCTTCACCCAAAGGTGTGGCGGGGCTAGGGTCAGCACCATGATTGATCACGCGCATGACCTGGCGTCTGTACGTGACGCTACGGACCGGCTGCTCACCGCGGTCGGCGAACTGGACAACGCGTCTGTGACCGAGCCGTCACGGCTTCCCGGGTGGACCCGTGGTCACGTCCTCGCCCACCTCGCCCGGAACGCGGACGCTCTCGTGAACGTACTCGAAGGTCGCCCCATGTACGCCTCGGGCGACGCCAGGGACGCCGACATCGACCGGGACGCCCCGCGCCCCCTCGACGTCCAGCTCGCGGACGTCCGCGACAGCGCCGCCCGCTTCCAGGAGGCGGGGGCCGCGCCGGCCGACTGGTCGCGGATCGTGCAGCTGCGCAACGGGGTCACCGATTCGGCGGCCATGGTGCCGTTCCGGCGGTGGGTGGAGGTGGAGCTGCACCGCGTCGACCTGGGGATCGGATACGAGCTGGAGGACGTGCCTGCCGAGTTCACGGGAAGAGAGATCGCGTTCCTCGCCGACCGCTTCACCGGGCACCCCGACGTACCGCCGACACGACTGACGGACGGCACGCGCGTGTGGACGACGGGTCAGGTGGCCGAGGCGGTCGTGGCCACGGTCACGGGCCCCCCGGCGGACCTGCTCGGCTGGCTCGCCGGACGCCGGGACGGATCGACGCTGCGGGTGGAGGGCGGACGGCTGCCGGAGCTTCCCGCGCTGTGAGCGCGTCCTAGACTGACCGCCATGACGTACAGCGGACAGGTGACCGTCGGTGGCCCGGCGGACGTGCACGAGCTCAAGGACCTGATGATCACCAAGATCGCGGTCGGCCCGATGAACAACAACGCCTATCTGCTGCGCTGCCGGGCCACGGACGAGCAACTGCTGATCGACGCGGCCAACGACGCGGACGCGCTGCTCGGCATGATCGGTGACGACGGCATCGCCTCCGTCGTCACCACGCACCAGCACGGCGACCACTGGCAGGCGCTCGCCCGGGTCGTCGAGGCCACGGGCGCCCGCACCTACGCGGGCCGGGACGACGCCGTCGGCATCCCCGTGCCGACCGACGTCCTCCTCGCCGACGGCGACACCCTCCGGGTGGGCCACGTCGAGCTCACCGCCCGCCATCTGGTCGGCCACACGCCGGGCTCGATCGCCCTCGTCTACGACGACCCGCACGGCCATCCCCATGTCTTCACCGGCGACTGCCTGTTCCCCGGCGGTGTGGGCAACACGTGGAAGGACCCCGAGGCGTTCGCCAGCCTGATCCACGACGTGGAGACGAAGATCTTCGACGTCCTCCCGGACGAGACATGGGTCTACCCCGGGCACGGCAACGACACGACGCTGGGCGCGGAGCGACCGCAGCTGCCGGAGTGGCACGCGCGCGGGTGGTGAACGCCGGGGCGCGCGACGCCTGTCCGCGCGCCCCGTGTGAACCCTTCGCACACGCCGGTGTCCTCCGCACGCTCCCGGCCCGCGTTGTTGCGCGGTCAACTGGTGCCAGCCCCGCACAGGATGACGGCTCCTGCGCGGTACGGGCCGCCGGTCTTCCGATCCCCGCCCTCGACCGGCGGCCCCGGCGACGCACCCGCACAGGGACCGTTCACGAGAACGCAACACCCGTTCCCAGTATGCGGACAAAAGCCGACGTGACCTCGACAAACGGGGCGACGTGCTGTCAATCTCCCGCCATGCACCTCGCCCCCAGCGCCCTGCGCCGCGCCGTAGCCGCCGCAACGATAGCCCTGCTCGCCACCGCCGTCGGCTGTGCTCCGCAGCCCGAGGAGGACTCGGCCGCCAAGCCCTCGGGGTCGACGACGGGCGCCGCGTGCACCAAGGGCGAGCTCGCCACCAAGACGTCGGGCAAGCTGACGATCGCCACCGACGAACCGGCGTACGAGCCCTGGTTCAAGGACGACAAGCCCGCCAACGGCAAGGGCTTCGAGTCCGCGGTCGCCTACGCCGTGGCCGAGCAGCTCGGTTACGACAAGAGCGCCGTGGTCTGGCAGAGCGTCCCCTTCAACAAGGCGTTCGCGCCCGGGGAGAAGACATTCGACTTCGACATCAACCAGGTGTCGATCAGCGCCGAGCGCAAGAAGGCCGTGGACTTCTCGTCCGGCTACTACGACGTCCGCCAGGCCGTCATCGCCCTCAAGGGCACCAAGGCCGCCAAGGCGACGCGCATCGCGGACCTCAAGGGCCTCAAGCTGGGCGCCCAGGTCGGCACCACCAGCCTCAACTACATCGAGGACGTGGTGAAGCCGACGCAGCAGGCAGCCGCGTACGCCAAGAACGACCAGGCCAAGTCCGCCCTGAAGAACGGCCAGGTGGACGCGATCGTCGTCGACCTGCCGACCGCCTTCTACATCACCGCGGCCGAGGTCACGGACGCCGAGATCGTCGGCCAGTTCGAGAACCAGGGCGGCACGCCGGAGCAGTTCGGTCTCGTCCTCGACAAGGGCAGCGCGCTCACCTCCTGCGTGACCGGCGCCGTGGACGCCCTGCGCAAGGACGGCACGCTGACGAGGATCGAGCAGCAGTGGCTGTCCGACGCCGTCGACGCCCCGGTGCTCAAGTGACGCTCACGAAGGACGAGTCCGGCGCGCAGACGCCGGACCCGGTCGACGCGTACACGCCCTCCGCGCGGCGGCTGGAGCGCGAGCGGCACAAGCGCGCCCGCTCCCGTCGCGCCACCGCGATCGCCGCGGTCTCGACGCTCGTGACGGCGGTCGTTCTCTATCTGGTCGTCGTCAACGCGCCCGGCTGGCCGCGCACCAAGGAGACCTTCTTCGACGGGCAGTACGCGCGCGAGGCGCTGCCCAAGATCCTCGAAGGGCTCTGGCTCAACGTCCGGCTGCTGCTGATCTGCGGCGCGGCCGTGCTCGTCCTCGGCATGCTCATCGCCGTCGCCCGTACGCTGCGCGGCCCGGTGTTCTTCCCGCTCCGCGTGCTGGCCGCGGCCTACACGGACTTCTTCCGCGGGCTTCCGCTCATCATCAACCTCATGATCGTCGTCCTCGGCGTCCCCGCGCTGCGGCTCCAGGGCGTGACGGTCGACCCGGTGTGGCTGGGCGGCACGGCGCTGACGCTGACGTACTCGGCGTACGTCGCCGAGGTGTTCCGCGCCGGCATCGAGTCCATCCACCCCTCGCAGCGTGCCGCGGCCCGCTCCCTCGGCCTCTCCAACCGGCAGGCGCTGCGGTACGTGGTGCTGCCGCAGGCGGTACGCCGTCAGGTGCCGCCGCTGCTCAACGACCTGGTGTCGCTCCAGAAGGACACCGGGCTCGTGTCGATCGGCGGCGCGGTGGACGCCGTCCGGGCCGCCGACATCATCGTGGGCCGCAGCCTCAACTACACGCCGTACATCGTCGCGGGCCTGGTGTTCGTGGCGCTGACCATCCCGATGACCCGCTTCACGGACTGGGTGACGGCACGGATGGACCGTCAGCGGGCCCAGGGAGGGATCGCATGAGCGACGCGGACGCACCGGTGCTGCGGATGGAGTCCGTCCGCAAGACCTTCGGTGACTCGGTCGTGCTGCGGGACGTCGACCTGGAGGTCGCCCCGCACACCGTGACCGCGCTGATCGGCGCCTCCGGTTCCGGCAAGTCCACGCTGTTGCGCTGCGCCAACCTCCTGGAGGAGATCGACGACGGCGCGATCTGGCTGGACGGTGAGGAGATCACCGACCCGCGCGTCGACCAGGACGCGGTACGCCGCCGAATCGGCGTGGTCTTCCAGGCGTACAACCTCTTCCCGCACATGACCGTGCTGGAGAACATCACCCTCGCCCCGCGCCGGGTGCACGGGGTGTCCCGCGCGGAGGCCGAGGAGCGTGGCAGGGAGCTGCTGGAGCGGCTCGGGCTCGGCGGGAAGGCGGGCGAGTACCCGGACCGGCTGAGCGGCGGTCAGCAGCAGCGGGTGGCGATCGTACGGGCTCTCGCGGTGCGTCCCCGGCTGCTGCTGCTCGACGAGATCACCGCCGCCCTCGACCCGGAGCTGGTGGGCGAGGTGTTGAACGTCGTCCGTGACCTCAAGGACGACGGCATGACCATGGTGCTGGCCACGCACGAGATGGGCTTCGCGCGGGACGTCGCCGACCAGGTTTGTTTTCTGGACGGAGGCGTGGTCCTGGAGCGCGGGACGGCCGAGCAGATCTTCGGCGACCCGCAGCAGGAGCGCACACAGCGGTTCCTGCGGCGGATCGTGGAGGCGGGGCGGCTGTAAGGCATGGGTACGTAGGGCTGTAAAGGGCGGTTGTAACGACCGCCCTCCTGGCCATCGGTCCTTACACGTCGGCCTGTGCCGCCCCCACCAGCGCGGCGACCCGCTCCACGCCGAACACGTACCCCTGCACCCCGCAGCCCGCGATGACACCGTCGGCGCGCAGGGAGACGTACGAATGGTGCCGGAAGGCCTCGCGCTGGTGGATGTTGGAGATGTGGACCTCCAACACCGGCAGTCCGTCACAGGTGTTGAGGGCGTCCAGGATCGCGACCGAGGTGTGCGAGTAGGCACCGGGATTGATGACGATCCCGCAGTGGTTCAGCCGCGCCTCGTGGATCCAGTCGACCAGCTCACCCTCGTGGTTGGACTGGCGGAAGTCCACCGTGCCGCCGTGCGCGGCCGCCGCCTTGGCGCACAGGGACTCGACGTCGGCCAGCGTGTCCTTGCCGTAGATCTCCGGCTGACGCTGCCCGAGCAGGTTCAGATTGGGGCCGTTGAGGATCATGATCGGGGCGTTGGCCAGGGTGCGGGGCACGGTTCCTCCGGTCCGGTGAAGGGTGGGCGGCCCGTTGAAGACCGCTGCTCAGACCCGGTTTATCACGGTGCGCCGGGCGCGGTGCGGCCCGTACCCTCCCGGAATGACGACGATCTCGTACCCGCCCAAGCCCTCCCCCGGCGACCGAATAGCTGTCATCTCGCCCGGCGCCGGGCTGCCCGGGCTCTTTCCGCGCCCGCACGAACTGGGGCTGGAGCGGCTGCGCGAGGAGTTCGGCCTTGTACCCGTCGAGTACCCGACGACGCGCAGGATGGGCGCGACCCCGCAGGAGCGGGCCGACGACGTCAACGCCGCCTTCGCCGACCCCGACATCAAGGTGATCATGGCCTCGATCGGGGGCGACGACCAGATCACCGTCCTGCCGTTCCTGGACCGGGAGTTGATCCGGGCGAACCCGAAGCCGTTCTTCGGGATGAGCGACAACACCAACCTGCTGGCCTATCTCCACAACACCGGCATCGTCGGCTACCACGGCGCGACCGTGATGACCGCGCTCGGGCGCCCGGTGGCCATGGACACGCTCACCGCCGACTCGCTCAGGGCGGCGCTGTTCACCTCCGGCGGGTACGAACTCACGCCCGCCGAGCGCTGGAACGACGTCAACCGGGACTGGGCGGACCCGGCGACCTTCGAGACGGCACCGCCGACCCGGCCGGGTGGCGGCTGGACCTGGGTGAACCCCGACCGGGTGGTCGAGGGCCGCAGTTGGGGCGGCTGCCTGGAGATCCTGGGATGGCTGCTGATGGCCGACCGCGAGATCGCCCGCGACCTGAGCGTGTACGACGGCGGCGTGCTGCTCCTGGAGACCTCCGAGGAACTGCCGAGCGGCGAGGAGGTCTTCCGCACCCTGCGCAACATGGGCGAACGCGGCCTGCTCCGGCGCTTCTCCGCGCTCCTGATGGGCCGCCCCAAGACCTGGTCCTTCGAGCGGCCCAACAGCCCTGAGGAGGCCGACCGTTACGCGGTCGAGCAGCGCGAAGCGGTACTCCGCGCGATGCGCGTGTACGCCCCCGACACCACGATCGTCTTCGACGTGGACTTCGGCCACACGGACCCCCAACTGGTCATCCCCTACGGCGGACTCGTACGGGTCGACGGCCCCGCCCGGCGCATCACGGTCACCTACTGACCCGGCGGCCGCGCCTCCACGCGCCCCCGTAACCCATGGTCACCGTGGGTAGTTGACGCGGCATGCACGACGTACGCACCGTAAGGGCGCCCTCCATGCTGCGGCTCGCGGCCGCCTCCCTCGCCGGGACGGCCATCGAGTTCTATGACTTCTTCGTCTACGGGACCGCGGCGGCGCTGGTCCTGGGGCCGCTGTTCTTCCCGACGTTCTCGCCGCTGGCGGGGACGCTCGCCGCGTTCGGCACGTTCGGGGTGGGGTTCGTCGCCCGGCCGCTGGGGTCGGTGCTGTTCGGGCACATCGGCGACCGGCGCGGCCGGCGGCCGGTCCTTGTGCTGTCGCTGCTGCTCACCGGCGGTGCCACCGTCGCGGTCGGCTGTGTGCCGACGTACGACTCCATCGGGGTGGCCGCTCCCCTGCTGCTGCTCGGGTTGCGGTTCCTTCAAGGGCTGGGGCTCGGCGGGGAGTGGGGCGGGGCGGTGCTGCTGACGGCGGAGCACGCGCCGGCCGAGCGGCGCGGGCTGTGGTCGAGCTTTCCGCAGGTCGGGCCCGCGCTGGGCTTCCTGCTCGCCAACGGTGTGATGTTGGTGCTGTCGGCGACGCTCACGGACGCGCAGTTCGCTTCATGGGGGTGGCGGGTTCCGTTCTGGGCGGCGGGTGTGCTGGCCCTGGCGGGGCTGTGGCTGCGGTCGTCGCTCGTCGAGAGCCCGTCCTTCCTCGAACTCGACGACCACGCGCGCGTGCCGCTGGCCGAGGTGGTCCGCGACCACTGGCGGCTCGTCCTGCTGACGGCCGGCGGGCTCGCGGTCGGGTACGCGATCTTCTACGCGGTGACGACCTGGTCCCTCGCCTACGGGACCGAACGGCTGGGCGTGAGCCGTACGGTGATGCTGGCCTGCATCATGGCCGCGGTCGTGGTGAAGGGCTCGCTCACGCCGGTGGTGGCGCTGCTCGGCGACCGGTACGGGCGGCGGCCGTTGTGTCTGGCCGGGTGCGCGGCGGCGGCGCTGTGGATGTTCCCGATGGTCGCGCTCCTCGCGACGGGGGCTCCGCTGCTGATGTTCCTCGGGTTCCTGGGCGCGATGCTCGCGTTCATCACGATGTTCGCGGTGATCGCCGCGTATCTGCCGGAGCTGTACGAGCCACGGGTGCGCTGCACGGGTGCCGCGGTCGGCTACAACCTCGGCGGGGTCCTCGGGGGCGCGCTCACTCCGATCGTGGCGACGGCGCTGGCCGAGCGGGGCGGCCGGGTGCCGTGGGGGGTGGGGGCGTATCTGACGGGGATCGCGCTGCTCAGCCTGGTCTGCTTCGCGCTGCTGCCGGAGACACGACCGGTGGGGCCGACGGCGGCGGTCAAGGCGGAGCCGGTCATGGAATGAGCGGGGCGGGCGGCCTGAAGGGCGTTCTGGCGGCGCGCGGTCTAGGCCCCGCGGCCCCGGGATGATCCGAAAGACACGACCTAGTTCTAGGGGTTGAGCGCCAGTTCCAGGTAGGCCGCGAACACCACCAGGTGTACGCCGCCCTGGAGCGGGGTGGCCCGGCCGGGCACCACTGTCAGGGAGCTCACGACCACGGTCAGGGCGAGCAGCACCATATGGGTGGAGCCGAGGCCGAGGACGAGCGGGCCGTCGAGCCAGACGGTGGCCAGGGCGACGGCGGGGATGGTCAGGCCGATGCTGGCCATCGCCGAGCCGAGCGCGAGGTTGAGGCTGGTCTGCACCCGGTCGCGGCGGGCGGAGCGGAGCGCGGCGATGGTCTCGGGGAGCAGGACCAGCAGGGCGATGATCACACCGACGACGGCATGCGGGAGGTCGGCGGCCTCCACTCCGGACTCGATGGTGGGCGACACGCCCTTGGCCAGTCCCACCACGCCGATCAGGGCGAGGCCCAGCAGGCCCAGGCTGATCAGGGTGGTGCGGGCGGAGGGCGCGTCGGCATGGTCGTCGGCGGTGATGACCTCGCCTTGGCGGGTGATGGGGAGGAAGTAGTCGCGGTGCCGCACGGTCTGGGTGGCGACGAACAGGCCGTACAGGATCAGCGAGGACAGTGCGGCGAAGGTCAACTGGACGCCGGAGAACTCCGGGCCCGGCTTGCTCGTCGTGAACGTCGGCAGCACCAGGCTGAGGGTGGCCAGGGTGGCGACGGTCGCGAGGGCGGCGCCGGTGCCCTCGGGGTTGAAGACCGCGATGCCATGGCGCAGGGAGGCGACCAGGAGGCAGATGCCGACGATGCCGTTGCAGGTGATCATCACGGCCGCGAAGACCGTGTCCCGGGCGAGGGTCGAGCCCTTGCTGCCGCCGTCGGCCATCAGGGTGACGATCAGCGCGACCTCGATGATGGTGACGGCGACCGCGAGGACGAGCGAGCCGAAGGGTTCGCCGACCCGGTGGGCGACGACCTCGGCATGGTGCACGGCGGCCAGGACGGCGCCCGCGAGGACCACGGTCACCAGGCCGACCACCACGCCCGGCAGATCACGCCCCCAGGTGAAGGCCAGCAGGACGACCGCGAGCACCGGCACGAGGAGCGTCCACCGGGTGGTCAGCGACCTGAGCCGAGCGATCATGAAGCGATCGTCGCAGAGGCGAAGGGGCCCCGCACTCCGGCGGTACGGGGCCCGGCGGGCGCTACTTGAACTCGGTGACGTCCACGACGTCGCAGTCGGTGAAGGTGGGTGGCTTGGTACACAGCGCGGCCATCTGCTCGGCGAACTTGGTCGTGTCGGGGTGATCGCTGTTGGCCATCGCCTCGTCGTAGGAGTCGAACTCGATCACCGCGAAGTAGCGGTTGGGCTGGTTGCGGTCCTTCAGGACGAGGCGGTGCGTGGGGCCGCCGCTGCGGGCCGCCATGCTCTCCTCCTGCTGCTGAGCCAGCTCGCGCATCTCGTCGATGCGGTCGGTCTCGAAGTCGAGAATCTGTACGAACTTCATGGGTGCGTCCATGGTGCCTCCACCCGGCCGTGGCGTCTCCGGCGTGGAGACGCTCCGCAGACAACCGAAGCACCGGGAGCGACAGGCGGCAATCGGTCATGCGGCGCTCCCGGTGCTGGTTGTTCCTACGTCCGACGTGGTCAGGCGTCGATGCTGTCCTTCGGAGCGCCATCGCTCCGCGTCTGCGCCGCCTGCTTCCTGGTGGCGCGGAGGCTGGTGATCGTGGTGACGACCAGGACGCCGCAGATCACGCCGAGGGAGACCGGGATGCTGATCTCGGGGACGTGGACCCCGGACTCGTGCAGCGCGTGCAGCACCAGCTTGACGCCGATGAAGCCGAGGATGATCGACAGGCCGTAGCTGAGGTGGACCAGCTTCTTCAGCAGGCCGCCGATGAGGAAGTACAGCTGGCGCAGACCCATCAGGGCGAACGCGTTGGCCGTGAAGACGATGTACGGGTCCTGGGTCAGGCCGAAGATCGCGGGGATGGAGTCGAGGGCGAAGAGCACGTCGGTCGTGCCGATCGCCAGCATCACGACGAGCATCGGGGTCATGACCCGCTTGCCGTTCTCCTCGATCCAGAGCTTGGTGCCGTGGTAGCGGTCAGCCACGCCGAAGCGGCGCTCGGCGGCCTTGAGGAGCTTGTTCTCCTCGAACTCCTCGTCCTCCTCGTCGGCCCGGGCCTCCTGGATGAGCTTCCAGGCGGTCCAGATCAGGAAGGCGCCGAAGAGGTAGAAGACCCACGCGAAGCTGGCGAGGATGGCGGCGCCCGCGGCGATGAAGACGGCCCGCAGGACCAGGGCTATGAGGACACCGACGAGGAGCACCCGCTGCTGGTACTGCGAGGGCACCGCGAACTTCGCCATGATCAGGACGAAGACGAAGAGGTTGTCGACGCTCAGGGACTTCTCGGTGATGAAGCCCGCGAAGAACTCTCCACCGGCCTGACCCCCGCCGAAGATCAGCAGGCCGAGGCCGAAGAGGCCGGCCAGGGCGATCCAGACGACCGTCCAGATCCCGGCTTCCTTGATGGACACGTCGTGCGGCTTGCGGCCGATGAAGAAGTCGACCGCGATGAGGGCGGCCAGGCCCACGATGGTCAGGACCCACAGGGTCACGGAAACATCCACTGATCCTCCGGCATTACGTAACGGCAAATGTCAGCGTCGTCGCGCTGCCGGAGGTCTCTTCCACCCAAGGTGGGCCGACGCCCCGGGAACGGATCCATGGGATCTGCTCCGTATTGACGGGTACGCCGCATCGACAGGGAGTACTCCCCTCCGCAAGGAAAACGGTACCCCAATCACCAAGGAAAGGTAAAGCGATTGGCAAAAGAAAGGTCAAAGTCGCAGTTCGTGGGCCTTTACGTGTACTTGGTACGGGCGGCTGCGAGCTGACTCAGCACCCGCTGGAGCACCTGGCTGCCCGGCGGCACGAGCGAGGGCTCGTACGTCCAGGCATGCCCCACCCACGGGTCGGCGAGATGATCGTCGGGCACCGGACTCAGTCGCAGCAGCGAACGCCACAGCGGGTCCAGCAACGGGCCGTACGCGGAGGCCTCCTCGCGGTCCGCCACCATCATCAGATGGACGCCGACCGCCGGGCCCTCGTCGGCGAGATAGCGCAGCTGGGTCACGGCACGGTCGTCGAAGCCGTGCGGAAAGTCGTTGACGATCAGCAGCTGCTCGGAGGTGTCGAAGCCGGGTGGGAGCGAGTCGGGCGCGCCGCCGCGCACCGCCATCTGCACCAGGTCGACACGCTGGGTGAGCCGGGCCAGGACGTCCGCGACACCCGCCGCGCCGAGGGCGGGCGGCCCGGCGAGCACACCGGTCTGCACCAGCGGTACGAGCGCCTGCCCGCCGGAGCCCGCCGGGTCGATGACGTGCACGGTGAACTCGCCGGCCGGATAGACGGCGAGCAGCCGGGCCGCGTGCGCCACCGCGGTCTCCATCGCCAGACGCTTGAGGTCGTGGGAGTCGGTGAAGGAGCCGTCGAGCGAGTCGGCGCGCCCGCTGTCGATCCACAGACCGCGCTCCAGCGGCAGCCGGACCAGCATCGGGATGCGCAGCTGCGGGGCCTCGGGAAGATGCAGGTCGCCCAGGCGCAGGGCCATGGGGATCTCCATCGGCACCCGGTGGCCGTGCCAGACGGGGTTGTCCCAGCGGGCGTAGGCCGCGGGCAGCGCGGGCTCCACGACGTCGGCCTCGGCGGCGAGCTGGGCGAGGTCGCGATCCAGGGCCGCGCGCGCCTGGTCGACGAGTTCGGTGTGCCGGGCGCGGGCCGCCTCGCGCGCGGCGTCGCTCTGGCCGCCGATCCGGCTGCGCGGATCGGACAGGGCCTGGTCCAGCTCCTTCTCCATACGGGAGTCGGCGAAGTCGACCGCGCTGCGGTACGCGGCCATGGTGCGGGCCAGGTCCTCGAACATGCCCCACACCTGGTTGTAGAGCCGCTCGTCCATGGACCAGCCGGTCGCGTCGCCCGCGACGGGCTGCTGGGGCTGTCCGGGCTGGGCCGGGGGCGCGGTCGGCGGGGGCGGCGGCGGGGCGGTGGTCTGGCGGCGCGGATGGCTGTAGTTGACGGTGCCACCCGCGGTGGCACCCGGCTGGGCGCCGGAGGGCGGGTCCGCGGCGGCCGGGGGGTCATAGGGCGAGGCGGGCGGCTGCCCCGGGGTGCCTGGTGTCTGGGCACCGTAGGGAGAAGTGGGCTGCCCGGGCGCGCCCGCTGCCTGGTTGCCGTAAGGCGACGCGGGCGGGGGCGGTGGTACGGCGCCCTGAGCTGCGGCGCCGCCCTGGTCGGCGCCGAGGGTCGGGGTCGCCGCGTGCCGGGTGCGGTCGCCGTCGGTGCGGGGCGCCTGGACCGAGCGGGCGAGGCCCTGGGCCACGGCGTCGTTGATGCTGCCGGCCAGTTGGTGGGCCTGCGGCAGACCCTGGTCGGCGAGGAGGTCGGCGAGACCGCCGGCGTATCCCTGGCCGACCGCGCGGACCTTCCAGGCGCCCTGGCGGCGGTACAGCTCCAGGGCGACGACGGCGGACTCGGCCTCCAGGCCGGTGATGGTGTAGCTGGCGACCTCGGAGCCGTCGAGGCCGGTGACCGCGAGGAAGGGGGCGGCGAGACCACCGAACCTGACGGGGCCGCCCACTCCGGTGGGCAGGGCGAGCAGCACGCTGACCCGGTGCACCGCTTCCGGCACGGCGTCGAGGTCCACCGCGAGGCGGTGGTCGGCGGCGGCCTGGCGGGAGACCTCCAGGCCCGGCAGGGTGGGGGCGCCCGGGTGGGCCACCCATTCGATGCCGTGGACCTTGCCGTGCTCGTCGCTGAGCGTCACGCCGGCCACGATCGGCTTGCCGGCCGAGACCCGGATCTCGAGACGGGCCTGGGAGAGCGGGTGGTTCTGCCCCCGCACCAGCTCGGCCGTCATGCCTTCGTCCCCCTGTGTCGCTTTCGGTGTCGGGTGCCGCCAGGGCCCGGCGGACGGATCATGCCGGTGTCGCGGGCCCTGGCCGGGCGGGCTACAGGTGCGGCAGGATCGCCGGCATCAGGTCCTGGAAGGTGCGGCCGTTGGCCGGTGTGCCGAGGGCCGTCATCGTCCAGCCGGGGCCGGTGCGGTGCACCTTGGCCATGATCTGGGCCGTGTAGGCGCCGCCGCCCGCCAGCGTGTAGCGGGCCAGCTCCTGGCCGTTGGTCTCGTCGACGAGACGGCAGAACGCGTTCTGCACTTCCTGGAAGGTCTGGCCCGTGAAGGAGTTCACGGTGAACACGATCTGGTCGATGTGGACCGGGACGCGCGCCAGGTCGACGAGGATCGCCTCGTCGTCGCCGCCCTGGCCGACACCGCCGACGAGGTTGTCGCCGGTGTGGCGAACCGAGCCGTCGTCGCTCACCAGGTGGCGGAAGAAGACGACGTCGACCGGCTGCTTGTCCGCGAACAGCACGGCGGAGGCGTCCAGGTCGATCTCGCGGGTGCGCGAGCCGAACAGGCCGCGACGGGGAGCCGCCTGCCAGCCGAGACCCATGCGCACCGCGGTCAGGCTGCCGCCGTCGTTCTTCTGCAGACTGATGGCCTGACCCTTGGTCATGTTGACGGTCACGCGCTGATTCCCCTCTCGAACTGTCCCCTGTTGCCGCGGAGTCCGCGGTTGACCAGAACCCTACGCAGGGGCACTGACAGTGCCGCTACCCGGGGCGCAATTTGTGTCGGTCTTGCAACACAGCGCGTACAACAGGGGCGTCGCGTGTCCGTCAGGCGATGCCCGCCTCCCGCATCTGGCGGAGTTCCTTCTTCATCTCGGAGACCTCGTCGCGCAGCCGGGCCGCGATCTCGAACTGGAGATCGGCGGCGGCGGCGCGCATCCGCGCGGTCATCTCCTCGATCTGCTCGGCCAGCTCGGCCGCGGGCCGATCGGTCGGCACGGTGTCCTTGGCCTTGCCCTTGGCGGCCTTGCCGCCCGCCGCCTTGCCGCCGAGGGACGGCACCGGTGCCTTGGCGCCCTTGCCGTCCTTCTGCTTGCGGTAGCCGGAGCCGAGCAGTTGCTCGGTGTCGACGTCCTCGCGGGCGATCTGCGCCACGATGTCGTTGATCTTCTTGCGCAGCGGCTGGGGGTCGATGCCGTTCGCCGTGTTGTAGGCGACCTGCTTCTCCCGGCGCCGGTTGGTCTCGTCGATGGCTTTCTCCATCGCCGGGGTGATCTTGTCGGCGTACATGTGGACCTGGCCGGAGACGTTGCGCGCCGCGCGGCCGATGGTCTGGATGAGGGACGTGCCGGAGCGCAGGAAGCCCTCCTTGTCGGCGTCGAGGATCGCCACCAGGGAGACCTCGGGGAGGTCGAGGCCCTCGCGGAGGAGGTTGATGCCGACCAGGACGTCGTACTCACCGGCGCGCAGTTCGCGCAGCAGCTCGACGCGGCGCAGGGTGTCGACGTCGCTGTGCAGATAGCGGACCTGGATGCCGAGCTCCAGGAAGTAGTCCGTGAGGTCCTCGGCCATCTTCTTGGTGAGCGTGGTGACCAGGACGCGCTCGTCCTTCTCGGTGCGCTTGCGGATCTCGTGCACCAGGTCGTCGATCTGGCCCTCGGTGGGCTTGACCACGACCTCCGGGTCGATCAGACCGGTCGGGCGGATGATCTGCTCGACGACGCCGTCGCCGCGGGAGAGTTCGTAGTTGCCGGGGGTGGCCGACAGGTAGACGGTCTGCCCGATGCGCTCCTGGAACTCCTCCCACTTCAGCGGGCGGTTGTCGAGGGCCGAGGGCAGCCGGAAACCGTGGTCGACGAGGGTGCGCTTGCGGGAGGCGTCGCCCTCGTACATGGCGCCGATCTGCGGGACCGTGACATGTGACTCGTCGATGACCAGCAGGAAGTCGTCCGGGAAGTAGTCCAGCAGGGTGTTCGGCGGGGAGCCGGGCTCACGGCCGTCGAAGTGCATCGAGTAGTTCTCGACGCCGGAGCAGGAGCCGATCTGACGGAGCATCTCCAGGTCGTACGTGGTCCGCATGCGCAGCCGCTGGGCCTCAAGGAGCTTGCCCTGCTTCTCCAGCTCGGTCAGACGCTCACCGAGCTCCTTCTCGATGTCGTTGACGGCCCGCTCCATGCGCTCCGGCCCTGCCACGTAGTGGGAGGCCGGGAAGACGTACAGCTGCTGGTCGTCGCTGATGATCTCGCCGGTGAGCGGGTGCAGCGTGGACAGCGCCTCGATCTCGTCGCCGAACATCTCGATGCGGACGGCGAGCTCCTCGTAGACCGGGAAGATCTCGATGGTGTCGCCGCGGACCCGGAAGGTGCCCCGGGTGAAGGCCAGGTCGTTGCGCGTGTACTGGATGTCGACGAAGCGGCGCAGCAGCTCGTCACGGTCGAGTTCGTCGCCGACCCTGAGGGGGACCATCCGGTCCACGTACTCCTGCGGAGTACCGAGACCGTAGATGCAGGAGACCGAGGCGACCACGATGACGTCGCGGCGGGTCAGCAGCGAGTTGGTCGCGGAGTGGCGCAGCCGCTCGACCTCCTCGTTGATCGAGGAGTCCTTCTCGATGTAGGTGTCCGACTGCGGGACGTACGCCTCGGGCTGGTAGTAGTCGTAGTACGAGACGAAGTATTCGACCGCGTTGTTCGGCAGGAGCTCCCGGAACTCGTTGGCCAGCTGGGCGGCCAGGGTTTTGTTCGGGGCCATCACCAGGGTGGGCCGCTGGAGCTTCTCGATCATCCACGCGGTGGTGGCGGACTTGCCGGTGCCGGTCGCGCCGAGGAGGACGACGTCCTTCTCACCGGCCTCGATGCGCCGGGCCAGGTCGGCGATGGCCGTCGGCTGGTCGCCGCTGGGCTGGTAGGGGCTGACGACCTCGAAAGGCGCCACCGTGCGTTCGATGTGGGAAACGGGCCGCATGGAGTCCACCGTACGACCACCCACTGACAACGCGGTGCGGTCACCAGTTCTGCGGAGTCCGGGAGCTGCGCTGGCCGACCCGTCGGCGGGGGCGGACCGAGGGGCGGCGGGCCGTGTGCGGGGCGTCGGCGTGGGCCGGAATACCTGGCTTGTTCTCGACGGGCGCCCAGTCGGGCTTGCCCATGACCATCAGCGGGTCGAACATCACGACGACGCCGGCGATCAGCAGGAAGGCCAGCGGGCCGATCATCATGGGCGCGAGCAGTTCGGCGGGCGAGTCGCCCGAGGTCGGGGCGGCGGAGCTGCCGTGCAGATGGACGCTGAGGGCGGCCATGCCCGTGTAGTGCATACCGCTGACGGCGAGGCCCATGACGAGACTCGCGCCCACGCTCCACATCAGGCCCCTGACCTGGCCGGCCGCCCACAAGGCGGCGGTGGCGGCGGCCATGGCTATGACGACGGAGGCGGCGACGGTCAGCGTGTTGTATTCCAGGTTTCCGTTGAGCCGCATCCCGGCCATGCCCAGATAGTGCATCGAGGCGACGCCCAGGCCCGTAATGGTGCCCCCGGTGAACAGCGCCGTTCCGCTCGCGCCCTTGTAACCGACTATGAAGATCCCGACGCCCACCATGACAATCGCGACGCCGAGGCTCGCGAACGTCGTGGCTTTGTCGTAGTGGATCGGGGCGCCCCTGACGGTGAAGCCCATCATCGCCACGAAATGCATGGTCCATATGCCGGAGCCGATCGCGGCGGATCCCATGGCCAGCCAGCCGGGTCGCCACGAGTGCGACACCAGCATGGATCTGGTGGTGCAGCGCAGGCCGAGGGCGCCTCCCAGGCAAGCCATGAGGTAGGCCACCAGCGGTGTGACGAGTCCGTAGCTGAATCCGTCGACCGTGCCTTGCATGCGCGGCTACCCTTCCGCCTTCTTGCGTCCCGGAATGTGCTGAAATGCGCCCCCTCCCAGGACCGCCCGAGCGGTCAGGGTTGAGGCGAAGAGTATGACCCCCACCGGAATGGTCGAACGATTTTCCGGCAAAGAAACACGCCCTTGCCACGCCGTTGCCGCAGTTGTGCGGCACCGGTGAGCGGAGTTGGGCAACTCCATTCAATCTGTGGTCATTCTGTACTTCCGCTGCTGTTGACCCTCTGCTGTCACAGTGGAGCTGTCAGTGAACGCCCGATGCAAGGAGTACGCATGCACGCGCGTGCAGTTGCCGCCACGACCACCGCGCTCCTGGGAACCGCCGCCCTCCTGCTTCCCTCCTCCGACGTCCGGGCCGCCGACGACGGCGAACGGCCCACGGTCATCGCCCACCGCGGCGCCTCCGCCTACGCACCCGAGAACACCCTGGCCGCCGTCGACACCGCGGCTCGGCTGGGCATCCACTGGGTCGAGAACGACGTCCAGCGCACCAAGGACGGCAAGCTCGTCGTCATCCACGACGACAGCCTCCAGCGCACCACCGACGTCGAGCAGGTCTTCCCCAGCCGGGCGCCCTGGAAGGTGAAGGACTTCACCGCCGCCGAGATCGCGCGCCTCGACGCGGGGAGCTGGTTCGGCCCCTCCTACGCGGGCACACGCGTGCCGACGCTGGAGCAGTACGTGCACCGGGTCGACCGCAACCACCAGAATCTCCTCCTGGAGATCAAGAACCCGACCCTCTACCCGGGCATCGAGCAGCAGACCCTCAAGGTGCTCAGCAACGAGGGCTGGCTCGACAGCGGGCACCTCGCGAGCCGGCTGATCGTGCAGAGCTTCAGCGCGGACAGCGTGCGCACCGTCCACCAGCTGAAGCCCGGCGTCAAGACGGGCCTCCTCGGCACGCCGTCCGCGGCGGAACTGCCCGCACTCGCGCAGTTCACCGATCAGATCAACCCCTCCCACACCACGATCACCACCGGTTACGTGGCCACCGTCCACGCCTTCGACGGGGCGCACGGCAAGCCGCTGGAGGTCTTCGCCTGGACCGTCAACAGCGCGGAGACCGCCCGCCAGGTCGTCGGGTACGGAGCCGACGGCCTCATCAGCAACAAGCCCGACGTGGTCCGGGACGCGACCGGCGGGTCCTGAGGCCCCGGGCGACGCCCCGCGGGGCGTTGTCAGTGGCGGGTCGTACGGTGGGCGCATGGACAGCCATGGGCAGAACGCGCAGCAGGTCGTCTGGGCCGTCGTCGGTACCGGCATCGGCCCCCTGCTGCTGGCCGCGACCCGCGACGGACTGGTCAACGTCGTGTTCCACGCCACCGACCCGGTGCGCGACAAGGCGCTGGACCGGCTCGCCTCCCGACTGGGCGGCGAGCCGGTCGAGGCGCCCGGTTCACCGCTGCTGGCCGAGCCGATCCGTCAGGTGGAGGCGTACTTCGAGGGTCGGCGGCGCGATTTCGAGCTGCCCCTGGACTGGTCGCTGATATCCGGCTTCAACCGGCAGGTGCTGCGCGAGCTGGCGGCCGGGGTGCCGTACGGCAGCGTCGTCGGGTACGGCGATCTGGCCGGGAGGGTCGGCCAGCCGGGCGCGGCCCAGGCGGTCGGGGTGGCGATGGGGTCCAACCCGCTGCCCGTGGTCGTGCCCTGCCACCGGGTCGTCGAGAGCGACGGCGGGATCGGCGGTTTCGGGGGCGGGCTGGAGACCAAGCGGAAGCTGCTCGCCCTGGAGGGGGTGCTCCCCGAACCGCTGTTCTGAGAGGCGGCGGCCTCCGTCACGACTTCGACGCGCTGCGCACCCGCCTGGAGGAACACTCGGTGCCCGTCTCGGAGATCTTCCACGACTCCTACGGAGCCCGGGGCGCGGCCCCGCGCAGCTTCTACTTTCGCGATTTCTACTTTCGCGATCCGGACGGGAACGTCTTCGAGGTACGGCACTACGACTGACCGGCGGGACGGCCCGCGCTGTCGGCGGCGCCCGGGAGCATGGTCATGCGGTCCGCCCCGGCTTTCGGCGCGAGGTCGAGGATGGTCTCCTCGTTGAGCCGTACGGACGGGAAGGGCGCCTTTCCGGCGGCGAAGTCGGTGACCCTCAGGGGGCGCAGGCCGAGCGCCTTCTCGTAGAAGTCGGCCGACGCCGTCGGGTCGCGCACCCAGAGGACGACATGGTCGAGACGTGTCGAGTTGTCCGTCATGCACCCCAGGCTGGTGTCGTCTCCCACGGCTCGCAAGGGTTTGGCCGGGTGCGCCGCCCGCCAGAGATGAGGGAAGGACGATCGACAGGAGGCGGGCGCGTGGTGCTGGTGGTTTCCGAAGAAGTGCGCGAGGCGATCGACGCGCGTCGACCCGTGGTGGCCCTGGAGTCCACGATCATCGCGCACGGGTTGCCGCGACCGCGCAATCTCCAGGTGGCGCTGGAGCTGGAGGACGTCGTACGGCAGGAGGGCGCGGTTCCCGCGACGATCGCGGTACTGGACGGGCGGCCCCATGTCGGCCTGGACAAGGAGCAGTTGGAGCGGGTCGCGAACGAGGACGGGATCCGCAAGCTGGGGCATCGCGATCTGCCGCTCGCGCTGGCCGCCGGGGTGAGCGGGGCGACCACGGTGTCGGGGACCGCGCTGCTGGCGGCACTGGCGGGCGTCCGGGTGTTCGCGACGGGCGGGCTCGGCGGGGTGCACCGGGAGTGGACGGTGACCCAGGACGAGTCGGCCGACCTGGGGCTGCTGGCGCGGACGCGGATCACGGTGGTGTGCGCGGGCGTGAAGTCGATCCTGGACGTGCCCGCGACCCTGCAACGGCTGGAGACGCTCGGCGTCGCGGTGGCCGGGTACGGCACGGACCACTTCCCCGGCTTCTATCTGTCGGACTCGGGCCACCCGGTGGACTGGACGCTGGCCTCCCCGGGGCAGGTCGCGGACGTGATGCGGGCCCAGGACGCGCTGGACGGGCCCGAGTCGGCGCTGATCGTCGCCAACCCGGTGCCGGAAACCGAGCAGTTGGACCCGGATCTGCACGCCCGCGTACTCGCCGACGCGCTGCACGCGTGCGAGGAGCAGGGCGTCACGGGACAAGGTGTCACCCCGTTCCTCCTGGACTATCTGGTGCGGCACACCGACGGCGCCTCCCTCAGTGCCAACCTGGCTGCGGTCCGGGGCAATGTGCGGCTGGCGGGGCGGATCGCGGCGGCCTGGGCCGGGGCGTAGAGGTGAGGTCCGAGGGGTCCGGCGCCGAGGTGTCGGACGTCCGTTCGTCGCCGGGTGCCCTGCTGGTCGTCGGGGACGTCGTCACGGACATCGTCGCCCGGCATCGGGGGCCGCTCGCGGCGGGCACGGACACGGTCTCGGCGATCCGGACCCTGCCCGGCGGGGCCGGCGCCAACGTGGCCTGCTGGGCGGCCCATTGGGGTGGCAGCGAGGTCCGGATGCTCGGCCGGGTGGGCGCGGACGCGGTGGCCTGGCACGAGCGGGAACTGGCGGCCTGCGGGGTACGGCCCCGTCTCGTCGTCGACCCGGAGGCGCCGACCGGCACGGTGATCTGCCTGGTCGACACGGGTGCCGCCGCCGAGCGGACGTTCCTCACGGACAGTGGCGCGGCCGTACGGCTCGACCCGGGCGACTGGACGGACGCACTGCTCGACGGGGTGGCCCGGCTGCATCTGTCGGGATACCTGCTGTTCTCCGCGCCGAGCCGCGCGTTCGTGGAGGTGGCGCTGGCGTCGGCACGCGCGCGGGGGGTGCCGGTGAGTCTGGATCCGGCGTCGGTCGGGTTCCTGAGGGAGCTGGGGATCGACCGTTTTCTCGCGCTGGTGGACGGGGTCGACGTCCTGCTGCCGAGCCGTGACGAGGCCTGTCTGCTGACCGGGTTGCCCGATGTGGAGGACGCGGCGGCCAAACTCAGCCGTCAGGTACCGCTGGTGGTCGCCAAGCAGGGTGCGGACGGTGCGCTGGTGGCCCGTGGGGGCACGGTCACCGTCCGCGTCCCCGCGGTCCCGGCCACCCCGGTGGACACGACCGGCGCCGGTGACGCCTTCACCGGCGCCTTCCTCGCCACCCTCCTCACCGGCGCCGAACCGGAGGACGCGGCGCGGGAGGGGTGCCGGGCGGGGGCGAAGTCGATCGAGAGGGTGGGAGGCAGGCCACCGGGGTCCGGATGATTCCGAACGGTGATTCCAGCCGGGCAGTATGCCGGCGGTGTCCCAACGCTCCGGAATACACCGGCCCGGCGGCACGCGAGCGGCCCCCTGCCTCTCCCGCTCTCCCCTACCCTTTCCGCCCCCACGCCGAGATCATCGGTGCCGTGGCCAGATCCATCGCGCCCGACTCGACGTTCGCCAGGTGGCGGTCGATCTCCTCGTCCGTGGCCAGTCCCGCCGTGACGAGGTCGGCGCGGACCTGGCGGATCGTGGCCGACTCCAGGGCCGCGCAGGCGGGTGAGGTGAGCGGGAAGTAGGCGTCGGCCTGCACGCGCCGCAGGCCGGCCTCGCGGAGCAGGCGCGGGAGGCGGCGGCCGTAGGAGAGGTCGGCGCCGCGGTCGGTGAGGAGCCGGCGGAATCCGGTGCGCAGCCGGTTGGCCAGCTTCTCGGCGGGGCCGTGCTCGTCGGGGCAGGCCAGTGGCTGCAGGGCGGGGTCGGCGTCCTCGATCAGGAGCCGTCCGCCTGGGCGCAGGGACTCGATCATCGAGCGCAACGCCCGTTCCCGGTCCGGCACATGGACGAGGACGAGCCTCGCGTGCACGAGGTCGAAGCCCTCGCCCGGCGGCTCCTCCGTGCCCACGTCGTGGACGCGTACCTCCACCGGCGGCCGGGCGGCCGGGGCGACCCGGGAGGTGTCGATGTCGGTCGCGACGACCCGCCCGGTCGGGCCCACCTTCTTGGCCAGCCAGGACACGACGGACGTGCCGCCGGCCCCGACCTCCCAGCAGCGCCAGCCGGGGCCGACACCGAATCCTTCGAGGTGCCGGAAGGTCGTGGGGTCGAAGAGGGAGGCGAAGGCGTCGAAGCGCTCTCCGGCCTCGGTCTGCCGGTTGTCGAGGAGATACCCGTCGGTTCGCATCATGTCGCGATCATCCCAGTTGTCCTGGTTGTCCATAGTGGTCGACGCTCCGATACGACGGCATGGCGACGCAACTCCACGAGGGGGTACCCGCGCCCTCGCACCGACCCCGAAGCCCCTCCGCCCGGCGCCTGCCCAACGCCCTCCCCCGCACCCCCAACACCCTTGTCCACAGGCGGGAACAAAACGGAACGCCCTGGTCCCACAGGCTTACCCGCGTTTCACGCAGGGCTGGCACACTGGCACGCCAGGGCGCAGCAATGCGGCGAGCGGGGATCCACGCAAGGAGATCCAGATGTCCATGGCAGGGAATCTGCGGAAGGTCACGAGCCTCGGCAGGGTCGGCGGCCTTCGCAGGGTGGCACGGCTGGCGCGGCGCCGTCCGCGCGTCGACCTGAGCCATCCCGCCAGGTCACCTCTGGGCTCGTCGGTGGTGAACTGCGTGTCCTATCGGGACGGGGCCCGGGTCCCGGGGGGCGGCGACCTGGTCGACACCGTGGAGCGTGTGCGCAAGCACGGCGACGGTTTCGTGTGGCTCGGTCTCCATGAGCCGACGGACCAGGAGTTCGCCGGCATCGCGGAGCTCTTCGAACTGCACCCGCTGGCGGTCGAGGACGCGATCGAGGCACACCAGCGCCCGAAGCTGGAGCGGTACGACGAGACGCTGTTCGCGGTGTTCAAGACCGTCTGTTACGTGGAGCACGAGGAGCTCACCGCCACGAGCGAGGTGGTGAACACCGGCGAGATCATGGTGTTCGTCGGCAAGGACTTCGTGATCACCGTGCGGCACGGGATGCACGGCTCGCTGGGCCCGTTGCGCGAGGAGCTGGAGGCCGACGAACAGCAGCTGGCCAAGGGCCCGGCCGCGGTGCTGCACGCGATCGCGGACCATGTGGTCGACGACTATCTGAACGTCACGGACGCGGTCCAGGCGGACATCGACCAGGTCGAGACGGATGTCTTCTCCCCGGACGGCGCGCGGACCGACCCGGGGCGGATCTACCAGCTCAAGCGCGAACTCCTCGAACTGAAGCGGGCCGTGGTGCCGCTGGCCCGGCCGATCGAGGAGTTGTCCACACGTCCCATACGGGTGGTCAGTTCGGAGATACAGGCCTACTTCCGCGATGTCTCCGACCATCTGCTGCGCGCCAAGGAACAGATCGCCGCGTTCGACGAACTGCTCAACTCGATCCTTCAGGCACACCTCGCCCAGGTGACGGTCGCGCAGAACGAGGACATGCGGAAGATCACGGCATGGGCGGCCATCGTCGCCGTCCCGACGATGGTCTGCGGGGTGTACGGCATGAACTTCGAGCACATGCCGGAACTGCACTGGACGTTCGGCTACCCCATGGTCCTCGGCGTCATATCAGTGGCGTGCCTGGCCCTCTACCGAGGCTTCCGGCGCAACGGCTGGCTCTGAGCGGGCCTCGGGCAACGGTCAGCGCGTCGCGCTCTTCGCGTAGACGCTCTCCGCCCAGGCGGCGATCTGGTCCTCCGTCAGATGCCGGGCCAGGTCGGCCTCGCTGATCATGCCGACGAGACGCTTGTTCTCGATGACGGGGAGCCGGCGGATCTGGTGGTCCTGCATCTCCCGGAGCACGTCGCCGACATCGGCGCCCGCGTCGATCCAGCGAGGCGTGCCCTGGGCCATCTCACCGGCGGTGACCTTGGCCGGGTCGTGCCCCATGGCCACACAGCCGACGACGATGTCGCGGTCGGTGAGGATGCCGCAGAGCCGTTCGTTCGCGTCGCTGATGGGCAGGGCTCCGACGTTGAGCTCGCGCATCAGCTGGGCGGCGCGGTCGAGGGTCTCGTGAGCGGGGATCCACTGGGCGCCGCGGTGCATGATGTCTCCGGCGGTGGTCATGAAGTACCTCCCGGTTCCGGACGGCCGACGCCGAGCACAAGCGCACCGCGCGGTCCGGACGGCCGGCGCGGAGCACGAGCGCACCGCTGGTCCCGGCGCCGTTCATTCTCGCCGCGCCGAGCCGCTGTCGCACCCGGAGGCGGGAGCGGGGACCGGGGCGGTTCAGACCGAGAAGCCCACGATCCGCCGCGGGACGACACGGATGATCACGCGGGTCTCGTCGTCCTTCTCGGCGGGCGGGTCGATGCCGAGGTACTTGTGCGAGAGGTCGTGCGGGAGGCGCTTGCCGGGGTCCGGGAGGATCTCGGCGGTACCGCGGATCTCGACCGAGGTGTACGGGTTGGCCAGGTCGTAGACCGAGACGCTGATGCGGGGGTCGCGGCGGAGGTTGCGTACTTTCTGCCGGTTGTCGACGGAGGAGAAGAGGACGGCGTCGCCCTCGCGTTTGATCCAGACCACGGAGTTCTGCGGGGAGCCGTCGGGGCCGAGGGTGGCGACGCTGGCGAAGTTCTTGCCGTCGAGGAGGGCGCGGACGGAGTCGTCGAAGGAGAGGTGAGCGCTCGTGGAAGTCGTCATGGGGCTCAGCGTAGTTACATGCACGCGCATATAAAAGGGGTTTGCTGGATCTTCCGGAGGTGAATCTCCGCAACCCCGGTCAGCCCCGCCAAGCCGGGTGCCGGGGATCGTCGGCGCGCACCAGGACGTCGGCGGTGCCCACGGGGTCGGTCTCGCCCTCGTAGCGCTCGAAGGCCTCCAGGGTCCAGTGCTCGGCCTCGGGGGTGCGGCGGCGCAGGGCGCCCGACGAGAGGAGGACATGGACGGACAGGTCGAAGGGGAACCAGTGCCGCAACAGGAGGGGGCCGTGCAGCAACAGATAGCCCCCGGGCGGGAGTTGGACGTAGGGGCTGCGGGTGGCGCGGTCGGTGGCGGGGTCCCAGAGGTCGGGCAGGACGCGGCCGTCGCCGCCCGGTTCGAGGGGGCCGAAGACCTCGCGCCACAGGGCGCCGGTGTCGAACCAGCCGTCGTAATAGGCCTCCACGTCCTGGTGGCCGTACTCGAAACGGAGCGACGCGGGGCGCAGGAAGCCCTGGGTGCCGACGACGAGAGAGCGGCGGCCTCGTATGCGGAGCGCTTCGGCGACGCGTTCGGCGAGGTCCTGGGGGCGGGCCGCCGGAGCACCGTCGAAGGCGATGCGCGGCCAGGGGCTGCCGTCGGCCGGCTCCAGGTCGAGAAGGCGGTCGGCGAGGAGGTCGCCGAGTCGGTCCCAGGTGATCGCTTCGAGTCGCACAGGGCCCATGATGCGTCAGCCGACGGTCAGGACGCGTTCCGCTGGTGGGACCGGCGGGCGGCGAGCAGGTGCGGGAGATGGGTCTCGCTCCAGGTACGGCGGCTTCGAGGAGGGGGATCAGGGTGCGGCAGAGGGGGGTGAGGGCGTACTCGACGCGGGGCGGGTTCTCGTCGTAGGCGGTGCGGGTGAGCAGACCGTCGCGCTCCATGGCGCGCAGGGTCTCGCTGAGGACCTTGGGGGTGACGGCCCGGAGCGGAACGCGGAGGTGTCGACCGGGCGATGCTCACCCCGGGAGGAGGACTGGAGCAGGGCGCGCCGAGTACCGGGCGTTGGGTGTTCAGCGGCGAGCGGGCGGGGTGGTTCGTGGCCCGTGCACGGGAATGAACCCCCTATGGCTCACCTGGCAACTCCCCCGCACCGCACCGGGCTTCTCGCCGTCCAGCCGCTCAGGCAAAGGCAGTGCGCCGAGTGCCGGCGTGGGCCGCTGCCGATGCTGGTGCTGGAGGACGGGGCGCCGCGGTGTCTGGACTGCGCCGACCTCGGTCATCTGGTGTTCCTGCCGCGTGGCGACACCGCGCTGACGCGCAGGTCGAGGGAGGAGAGCGCGCTGTCGGCGGTGGTCGTACGGTTCAACCGGCGCAAGGGGCGGTACGAGCGGCAGGGCGTCCTCGTCGAGGAGGCGGCGCTGGCCCGGGCGGAGGCACGGTGTCTGGTGGACGCCGAGGCGCGACGGCGGCGCCGGGTGCGGGACGCGCGGCGGCGGGCGGCTCAGGACGTGCGGTTCGCGGAGGTGTTCGCGGCGGAGATCCGCCGGCTCTTTCCCGGCTGCCCGGCCGAACGGGCCCGGGGGATCGCCGCGCACGCGTCGGTGCGCGGCAGTGGGCGGGTGGGGCGGAGCGCGGCGGGGCGGGCGTTGTCGGAGGGGGCCGTCGTCTCGGCGGTGGTGGCGTCCGTGCGGCATCTGGACACGCCGTACGACCAGTTGCTGATGAGCGGGGTACCACGGCATGAGGCGCGGCGGAGGATCGCGGTGACGGTGGAGGGGGTGCTGGGTGGGTGGCGGCAGGTGGAGCCGGGGGCTTGCTGAACGCGGTGCGCAGGGGGTTTCGGTCGCGGGTCGGCCGGATCCCGCGAGGCGGCCCGTGGACGCCTGCGTATGCGCGCGCGTCGATCGGCCATGGTGACGGTCCTCGTACGGGAATTCACTTGTGGTGACGGTGGGTGCCGGGCAGGATCTCGGCTCGATGCGGGAGTTGACGTTGAGATGATCGCTGGACCGTATTTCGTACTGACGGTGCTGGGCGTGCTGGGGACCGGGCTGGTGGCCGGGGTGTTCTGCGCGTTCTCGACCTTCGTGATGAGGGGGCTCGCCGCGTTGCCGCCGGCGCAGGGGGTCGCCGCGATGAAGGCGATCAACGTGACCGCGCTGCGGCCGGCGTTCATGCTGGTGTTCCTCGGTTCGGCGGTGCTGAGCACCGTGCTCGCGGTGGTGACGTTCGTGCTGTTGCCGGACGACGGCACGGTGGGGTTGCTGCTGGGCAGTGCGCTGTATCTGGTCGGGTCGTTCGGGGTGACCATGGTCGCCAACGTGCCGCGCAACGAGGCGCTGATGAAGCTCGACCCGGGCACTGCCGAAGCGGCCGCCTACTGGCCGACGTATGTGCGCGAGTGGACGATGTGGAACCACGTCCGCATGATCGCCTCGGGCGCGGCGGCGGTGGCGTACGTGTTGGCACTGGCGTAGCCCGCCCCCGCCTCTCGGCACCCCTCCCGAAAGCGCTGTCTCCCACTCTGCGCGTGGTCCACGGGCGACGTATCGTGGCCGAAAGAGTGCCGCCCGATGACGCACGGCCCGTCGACGCCAACGCAAGGAAGACGGCCATGGCCGATCCCAAGGGATTCATGACCACCCCTCGCCAGGACTGGCCCCGTCGGCCCGTCGAGGAGCGGGTCCGGGACTGGGACGAGGTGTACGTCCCCGGGGCGCTGCTGCCCATCATCGACCGGCAGGCCGACCGCTGCATGGACTGCGGCATACCGTTCTGCCACGACGCCTGCCCGCTCGGGAACCTGATCCCCGAGTGGAACGACCTCGTCTCCCGGAACGACTGGCGGGCCGCCGCCGACCGGCTGCACGCCACCAACAACTTCCCCGAGTTCACCGGCCGGTTGTGCCCGGCGCCGTGCGAGGCGGGCTGCGTCCTCGCCATCAACCAGCCCGCGGTCACCATCAAGAACGTCGAGGCGGCCATCGCCGACCGGGCCTGGGAGCTCGGTTTCGCGCCACCACGGCCACCGGACCGGCTGTCCGGGCGCACGGTCGCGGTGATCGGCTCGGGGCCGACGGGACTGGCCGCGGCGCAGCAGTTGACGCGAGCGGGGCACACGGTCGCCGTGTTCGAGAAGGACGACCGGCCGGGCGGGCTGATGCGGTACGGGATCCCCGCGTTCAAGATGGAGAAGCACCATCTGGAGCGCCGCATCGGGCAGATGCGGGCCGAGGGAACGAAGTTCCGTACGTCGACGGCGGTCGGGCGGGACATCGGGGCGGCGGAGCTGCGGGCGCGGTACGACGCGGTCGTGATCGCCACCGGAGCCACCGCCTGGCGCGAACTCGACGTGCCGGGGCGGGAGTTGACCGGCGTCCAGCAGGCCATGGAGTATCTGCCGCTGGCCAACCGGGTGGGCGAGGGAGATCTGGACGTCTCGCCGATGTCCGCCGCCGGGAAGCATGTCGTCATCGTCGGCGGCGGCGACACGGGCGCCGACTGTCTGGGTACGGCGGTGCGCGAAGGCGCCGCGTCCGTCACGCAGTTGGACATCTACGCCCAGCCCGGCGCCGACCGCGACGAGGACGCCGAGCCCTGGCCGACGTACCCGAAGATCTACCGGCTGTCGGCCGCGCACGAGGAGGCCGGTGCGCTGGGGACCGCTCCGGCGGCGGACGCGGACGCACGGCTGTTCGCGGCCTCCACGCTCCGTTTCACCGGTGACGCCGACGGCCATGTGCGGTCGCTGCACCTGGTCGAGGTCGACGCGGCGCGGCGGCCCGTGCCGGGGAGCGGGCGGACGCTTCCCGCCGACCTCGTCCTGCTCGCCCTCGGCTTCTCCGGGCCCGACCGCGCGGACGGGCTCGTCGACCAGTTCGGGCTGGCCATGGAGGCGCGCGGCACGATCGCGCGGGACGCCGGGTTCGCGACGAGCGCCCCCGGGGTGTTCGCCGCGGGGGACGCGGCGCGGGGGCAGTCGCTGATCGTGTGGGCGATCGCGGAGGGGCGGGCGGTGGCGGCGGCCGTCGACCGCCACCTGACGGGGAGTTCGCGGCTGCCGGCGCCGATCGGACCGTACGACCGGCCGATGACCGTTTGACGACCGTGCGACGGGGCAGACACCCGGCTCACCCCCGTTCGTCCGTACCCGCCACCTTCTTCGTCGCCAGGGCCACCCGGTTCCACGTGTTGATCGCGAAGATCAGCGCCAGCACCTGCGCCAGCTCCTCCTCGCCGAACTGGGCCGCGGCCTGCGCGTACACCGCGTCCGGGACTCCCGCCTCGGCCACCAGCGTCACCGCCTCGGTCAGGGCCAGCGCGGCCTGTTCCCGCTCCGTGAAGAAGTGCCGGGCCTCGCGCCAGACCGCGACCATGTGGAGCCGGTCCTCGCTCTCGCCGGCCTTGCGGGCGTCGTTGGTGTGCATGTGGAGGCAGTAGGCGCAGTGGTTGAGGTGGGAGGCGCGGATCTGGATCAGCTCGACCAGGGCCGGGTCGAGGCCCGCGCGGGCGGCGGCGTCGAAGCCGATGAGGGCGCGGAAGACCTTGGGGGCGGACTTGGCGAAGTTGAGGCGGGTCGTCTCGGCGGAAGCGATCGTGTTCGTCGTCATGCCCTCGAATCTACGGCCCGGAAAGACCGGCGGTAAGGTGCATTTCCATGGCTGAATCATGGGTCAATTCCGCGGAGCGGATCGGCTCCGATCTGCACCTGGAACTGGAGCTGACCGGTTCGGGCAGCAGGCGGGCCGCTCTCGGCGACGCCCTGCGGGAGGCCGTACGCAGTGGCCGGCTCGCCCCCGGTACCCGGCTGCCGCCCTACCGGTCGCTCGCCGCCGACCTGGGCGTGGCCCGCAACACGGTGGCGGACGCGTACGCCGAGCTCGTCGCGGAGGGATGGCTCACCGCCCGCCAGGGTTCGGGGACGCGGGTGGCGGAGCGGACCGAACCATTGCGCGCGGCCGGGCAGGCGCGCGTACCCAGGAGGACGCCGCCACGCGCGCGTGGACCGCGGCACGATCTGCGGCAGGGCACCCCCGACGCGTCGGCGTTCCCGCGGACGGCCTGGCTGGCCTCCTACCGGCGGGCCCTTCAGCAGGCGCCCAACGAGGTGTTCGGACCCGGCGATCCCGCCGGGCGCGTGGAACTGCGGGAGGCGCTCGCGGAGTATCTGGCACGCGCGCGTGGCGTGCGGACCGAGCCGGGACGGATCGTGATCTGCTCCGGCTTCGCCCACGCCCTGCGGCTGCTCTTCCAGAACGCCCAGTGCCTCAAGGGCCCCCTCGCCGTGGAGGCGTACGGCCTGCCCTTCCATCGTGAGCTGCTCGCGGGCGCCGGCGTGCGGCCCGTACCCCTGCCGCTGGACGAACACGGCGCCGACGTGGGGCGGTTGGGGCGCGAGCGGGCCGTACTGCTCACGCCGGCACACCAGTTTCCGACCGGCGGCCCGCTGCACGCCGAGCGGCGGGCCGCGGCCGTCGACTGGGCACGCGCGCGTGACGGTGTGGTGCTGGAGGACGACTACGACGGCGAGTTCCGTTACGACCGCAAGCCCGTCGGGGCGGTTCAGGGGCTCGATCCGGAGCGGGTGATCTACGTCGGCTCGGTGAGCAAGAGCCTGTCGCCCGCGGTACGGCTGGGGTGGATGGTACTGCCGGAGCGGTACGTCGACACCGTGCTCGCGGCCAAGGGCGAGCGGGAGGCGTGGGCGAGCGTCCTCGACCAGTTGGCCCTCGCCGACTTCCTCGTCTCCGGGGCGTACGACCGTCATGTACGGCGGATGCGACAGCGGTACCGGAGCCGGCGGGACCGGCTGGTCGCGGCCCTCGCCGCGCACGCGCCGCACGTCGAGGTCAGCGGGGTCGCCGCAGGGCTGCACGCGGTGCTGCGGCTGCCGCCCGGCACCGAGCGGTCGGCGGTCAAGGCCGCCGTCTGGCAGGGCGTCGCGCTCGACGGGCTGGCGGAGTTCCGGCATCCGGCGGCGTCGGCAGGGGACACGCCGGTCCAGGACGGCCTCGTGGTCGGGTACGCAACGCCCTCCGAGCATGCGTACGGCGCGGCGCTGGAGGCGTTGTGCGCGGCGCTGCCGCCGGGTGAGCCCGGCGGCGCTCCTGCCTCCGGATGAGCCCGCCGCGCGACGCCTCCCCGTTCGGATCTCTGCCGGAGGCCTTCCTGTAGGTGGTCGATCGAGCAGACCCACCACGCTGAACGTCCATGTCAATCACTGCTTAACAAGGTCAACTCACGTCATGACAGCAGGAAGTCGGCCTCCCCGGCCTTGGCGCCCTCGATGAACGCGGTCATCTCGTCGCTGGTGTAGATCAGCGCCGGGCCGTCCGGGTCGGTCGACTGGCGGACGGCGATCCGGCCGTCGGCGAGCTTCATCGCCTCCAGGCAGTTGCCGCCGTTGCCGCCGCTCCACGGCTTGTGCCAGCCCTCGCTGCCCAACTCCCGCGCGGGCATGCCGTTGTAGACCGGTATGCGCGGCTTGATGCGATCCATTCACAGCTCCTTGCGGAGATCCCGGAGGATCTCCTTCGTGCGATGTGCCGTAGCGGCCTGCGCCGCCGTGCGGTCCATGACCTCGAGGTGGGTCGCCACCTCGGCGCGCGCGTCGAGATAGACGGCGCCGGTCAGGTACTCGCTGTAGACCATGTCCGGAAGCTCCGGCACGGCGAATCGGAACAGCACGAAGGGCCCGTACGTGCCGGGGTGCGGCCCGTTGGCGAACGGGGCGACCTGCAGCGTCACGTTGGGCAGCTTCGTGGCGTCGAGCAGCCTGTCGATCTGGGCACGCATCACCTCCGGGCCGCCGACCGGGCGGCGCAGCGCAGTCTCGTCGATGACCGCCCAGAAACGGGGGGCATCGGGACGGGTGAGCAGTTCCTGGCGTTGTACTCGCAGTGCGACATGCCGCTCGATGTCCTCGGGCCGGGTCTGGCCGATGGCCCCCGACCTCAGGACACCGCGGGCGTAGTCCTCGGTCTGGAGCAGCCCGGGCACGAAGTGCGGATCGTAGGACCGGATGAGGCTGGCGGCGCCCTCGAGGCTGACGTACATCGAGAACCAGCCGGGCAGGATGTCGTGGTACCGCTGCCACCAGCCGGGTTTGTTGGCCTCCTCGGCCAGCTGCACGAAGGCGTCGGCCTCCTCCTCGGAGACGCCGTAGGACTTCAGGAGCAGCTGGAGGTACGGGATCTTCAGGCCGACCTCGGCCATCTCCATGCGGCGGACGGTGGCGGGGGCGACGCGGAGGACCTTGGCGGCCTCCTCGCGCTTGAGACCGGCGCGCTCACGCAGGTCCAGCAGGCGCCGGCCGAGGACGACCTGGCCGACCGTCGGCGCGGACCGCGGCTCGCTCACCCTCCACCTCCCATGCGTCCCGGGGGCTCGGAGCCCCGGTGAAAATCCGACGTAAAAACCTGACCAAAAGAATCCTGGCAGCCCGACGGCGCCATTCGAAGACCTATTCGAAGACCTGGTCGGATCTCCGGTGATCTCAACTGGCGCCGCTCGACATGCTTGTTGCGAGCAGTGTGCCACGGCCTTCCAGACCGTCACACAGCACTCTGCACTTTTCAGAGTGACACTTGCCAAGTGTTCACGGCGGGGCGATAGTGGCAAGCGTGATTCCGTCCGCGCCCTTAGGAACAGACGCCGCCGCAGGCCCCCACAGCCTCGGTGCCGCATCGGGAGCAGGCCGCTCTGCCGGGCCCGCTGCCGAGCGCCGGTTCCGGTTCGAGCTGGCCGCACATCCGGGTTCCGCCGCCCAGGCCAGACGGCTGACGCGCGCCCGGCTGAACGGCTGGGCGGTCTGCGAGGACACCTGTGACACGGCCGCTCTGGTCGTCTCCGAGCTGGTCACCAACGCCATCGTGCACACGGCGAGCAGACACATAGTCTGCGAGCTCCACGACGGCGAGGACCTGGTGCGCATAGCCGTGCGCGACGAGGGCTGCGCCCCGGGCGAGCCCCACCCCTGCGCACCGCGCGGCGAGGAGGAGCACGGGAGGGGATTGCTTCTCGTCGACGCCCTGTGTCACTCCTGGGGCACCCATGAGCACGGCCCCGGCCTTCTGGTCTGGGCGGACCTGCCCCGCCAGGCCGACGCCCCGGACACCGACCTCGGCCCCCGGAACGACCTGGGCTGGGGAGCCCGCCCCAAGCCCGGCCCCGCCGACGGCACGGGCGACGAGGACGACGAGCCGGAGGCACGGCACGCGGCGGGAACGCGGCACGAGGCGGGAACGCGGCGCGGGGAAGAAGCCCGGCACCAGCCGCAAGCACGGCACGAGACAGCGGGCCGCGAGACAGCGGCCGACCACGAGGGCGACACCCGCCACCGCGCGATACCCGGGAGCGGCGACGCGATACCCGGACGCGGCAGCGCGACCCCGCGACACGACGGCATGCGAACCCGCCTCGACGGGATACCCAGGCCCGAGGGGCCGGAGACCCGCCACGACGGCACGCCCCGCCACTCCGTCTCGGAGCCCCGCCACTCCGCTGCGGAGCCTCGGCAAGACGACGCCCCCCGCCACCTCGCCGCAGAAACCTGGCACGACGGCACGCCCCGCCACACCACCGCCGACCCCCGGCACGACGACACCCCCCGCCACCCCACCCCAGAGACCCGCCATGACGGCGCGTCCCGCCACACCACCGCGGAGACCCGTCACGACGGCACCCCCCGCCACCCCTCCCCCGAGGCCTGGCACCTCGGTCGGCCCCGGCGGGACGGCTCCGAGACCCTGCACTACGGGGCTCCCTGGCACGACGGCACGGAAGTCCGGTACGACGGGGCGGAAGCCCGGCACCACGGCACATCCCGGCACCACGGATCGGCACCGCACCACGGGACGGGGGGCCCATGGCTCTGAGGGCTGCGACCGGTGGCCAGGTCATGACCCTGGACACGCTGGTCCGCCTCCGGCGGGGACTGCACACGCCGGTCGCCCCCCGACGGCTCCTCGTCCCCGACGGCATGACGGCCCCGCTGGGCTGCGACGCGGTGGCCGTACCCGCCCGCTTCGGCCCCCTGGTGATGCCCCGGCTGCCGCGCGTCGGATGCGTGTACGCCGATGACGCGCACTGGTGGTGGATCGTTCCGTCCGACTCCGACTACGCCCTGGAGTGGCCCGCACCCGCGCGCTACGCCACCGGCGCGATCGTCCCCGACGCCCCGGGCGTCCCGGATCTGATCCACAAACCGGAGGGCACGGTCCCCTACACCCCGCCGATCCCCCTGTACCTGGCCCTGTGCCGGCTCACGGGGACCACCCCGGCCTGGTCCCGCCCGGTCAGCGCCTGAGCCTCCACCTGCTCACGGGCTCGTACAGGCGTACGCCCGCGCGCGACCGCCCCTCCCCTCCGCGCCCTGCCCCTGACAGCCCCCGCCCGCGATAGTGGCCGTCCGTCCAGGATCCGGGGAGGTCGACGGTGGGCAGGAAGCGCGGCGCCGAGCAGGCCCAGGTGTCGGAGTCGGAGCGGCTGCTCTTCGGTGGGCCGCTGCGCTACGACATGGGCTGGAACAGCCACTCCGACGCCCGGCTCCAGCTGAACTTCCGGGAGATGGTGCGGCAGCTGCCCGCGCTGCTGTCGCTCAGTTTCCGGCTCGCCTGGCAGGCCGACCGGCGGGCCGCGAAGATCGTGCTCGGCGCCGAGGCGGGCCGGGGCGCGGCGCAGGCGGTGAGTCTGCTGGCCGTGAACAGCGTGCTGGGCCGGCTGATCCGCGGCGGTGCCATCGAGGACCGGTTACGGGGTGCCGTGCCCGCCCTGGTCACCATGGCCGCGGTGATGCTCGCGGCGGCGCTGCTGCGGGCCGCGTCGACGTACGCCACCGGGCGCCTGGAACCCAAGGTGGAGCGGGTGGCGACCGAGCGGTACCTGGAGCGGGCGGCGGCGGTCGAGCTGGCCGCGATCGAGGACCACGCCTTCCACAAACTGCTGGACACCGCCCAGTACGGCGCCTCCTCCGCACGCCGCATGATCGGCTACGCCACCTGGGTCATGAACGCGGGCATCTCGCTGATCGCGGCGGCCGGTGTGCTGACCGTGCTGCACCCGGCCCTGCTACCGCTGCTGATGACGATGACCCTGCCGAGCGCGTGGAGCGCCCTGACGATCGCCCGGCGCCGGTACGAGTCCTTCCACACCTGGGTGCAGCACGCTCGCGCCGGTCATCTGCTCAGCGAGCTGCTCACCGAACCGACCGCGGCACCGGAGATCCGGGTGCACGGAGTCGGCCCCTTCCTGCTGCACCACTACCGGGCGATGTCGGAGGCTGCGGAGGCGGAGCAGGCCCGGCTGGCCCGCCTCGCGGCCCGTACCGGGCTGATCGCGGCGTTCTGGACGGGCCTCGCGACGGTGGCGACGTACGCGACCCTCGGCGGACTGCTGCTCGCGGGCGCGATGGCGCTGTCGGTGGCCGGTACGGCCGTGATCGCGATCCGCTCCGGCTCGGCCAGCCTGGACAGCCTGGTCCTGGAGGTGAACCAGCTCCACCAGGAGGCGCTCTTCGTCGGCGACCTCCAGCGGCTGTACGTCGAGGCCGAGCAGCGGGCCATCCCGGTCGGCGGACGGGAGCTGCCCGAGGACCCGAGGGAGATCCGCTTCGAGAACGTCACGTTCAGCTATCCGGGCGAGTCCACGCGCCCTGCGCTGGACGACGTCACCCTCACCCTGCCCCTCGGCCGGATCGTGGCGCTGGTCGGCGAGAACGGCTCGGGCAAGACGACCCTGGTGAAACTGCTGGCCGGGCTCTACAAGCCGGACCGGGGCCGCATCCTGTGGGACGGCACGGACACGGCGGACGCGGACCGGCGTCTGCTCGCCGAGCGGATCGCGATGGTGGCGCAGGATTTCAAACGGTGGCCGTTCACGGCCCGGGTCAATGTGGCAGTCGGCCGGTCGGCGGCGCCGCTGACCGAGGAGCGGATGGCCGACTCGATCGCCGAGGCCGGGGCCGAGGAGGTGGTGGCGGACCTGCCGCGCGGCCTGGACACGCTGCTGGCCCGCCATTTCAGCGGCGGGCACGAACTCTCGGGCGGGCAGTGGCAGCGCCTCGGCATCGCGCGGGCGGCCTACCGACGCGGCCGGATCCTGATCGTGGACGAGCCGACGGCGGCTCTGGACGCGCGGGCCGAGCTGGAGGTCTTCGAGAAGATCCGCGCCCTGGCGGGCACCGGTCAGACCGTCGTCCTGATCACCCACCGGCTGGCGTCCGTACGCCACGCCGATCTGGTGCACGTGCTGGAGCAGGGCCGCCTCGTGGAGTCCGGCACGCCGGAGGAACTGCTGGCGACCGGTGGGGTCTACGCGGAGCTGTACTCGCTCCAGGCGGACCAGTTCACGGCACCGAAGGCGAGCTGACCGCCGTGTCCCCGGGGACCACGACGAGGAACGCGTCCGTCGCGAGGTCCATCACGACCTCGGCGGGCATGCCCTCCATCCGCCGCGCGTGCGCGAACTCCTCAGCGGGCCAGGAGCCACGCGGGCCACCGGCGGGAAAGCGCTCGAGCACGGTTCGCCCGTTCACCATCCTGCACCTCCGATCAAGCGTCCTTCTTGTAGGAGTTAACGCTCTGGAGAGGCGGAACGGCTCGCTGAGTTGCGGTACTGAGACGTAGTTGACACCGGTTCAACGCGCAGCGTGAGAAACCGGTTACCGAACGGTCACTTCCGTAACCTTCCGCGTCATTCCTCGTACTCATCGTGATAGCGAACGCGCTCGCTCCCCGCGGGCGCTCCCAGCGCCGAAGCACGCCCCTCGGGCTCCTCCCACTCCTCCTGCCTGCCCAGCGCGGTGAGGTCCAGGAGGCTGGTGGTGGAGCCGAGCCCGTCGAGGCCGCGCTCGAAGGTCGAGTAGGTGTGGAAGACGCGGTCGCGCTCCCGCAGGAAGCAGCTGAGGCCGGGGCGCTCGACCAGCCTCCCGTCCTGCTCCAGGGTCACCTCGAAGTCACGGTTGAAGTCACCGCCGTACGACGAGTACCAGGGCACGGTCCAGCCCATCCGCGCCTTGAACGGCAGGATCCTGGTGTACGGCGCCCGCGACACCGCCGCGAACGTCGTCCCCCGCGCCTTCAGATGCGCCAGATGCCCGATCTGGTCCAGGAACGCCGAGCAGCTGCGGCAGCCGGCGTCCCACTCCGGCGCGAACATGAAGTGGTATACGACGAGTTGGGAGCGCCCTTCGAAGAGGTCGAGCAGCGTCGCCTTGCCGTCGCCGCCCTCGAAGAGGTACTCCTCCTCGATCTCCACCATGGGCAGCCGACGCCGCTCGGCGTTGAGCGCGTCCCGCGCCCGCGTGGCGGCCTTCTCCCTGCCCAGCAATTCCCCGCGCGCCGCGCGCCACTCCGCACGCGAGACGACCTCCGGAAGCGACATGACCCCTCCTGTGCAACGGTCCGTTCGGGGTGGTGACCGATGGACAGGGCGGAACTCATCGCTGTGCCGGAAGATTCTTTTCTCCCGGCGGGCTCTCAGGTGTCGTACTCCTGGATCCGCCTGCCATGGCTCCGGTCCAGGAGTGCCGGCAATCGCTCCCCCAACTCCCGCACCACCGACGCCACATCGATGGTCAGCAGCTCGCGGTCGCGCATCAGGACCCGTCCGTCGACGATCGTCGTGCGGACGTCCGAGGAGCGGGCGCTGTGCACGAGGGTGGCGGGCAGGTCGTGGACGGGCTGGGTGTGCGGCCCGGTGAGGTCGACGAGGACGAGGTCGGCGCGGCGGCCGGGGGCGAGGGTGCCGAGAGTGTCGCCGAGTCCGATCGCGCGGGCGCTCTGGAGGGTGGCGTGGTGCAGTGCCTGGCGGGATGTCAGCCACCGCGGGTCGCCGGTCGTGGACTTCTGGACGAGCGCGGTCAGCGCCATCGACTCCCACACGTCGAGGGAGTTGTTGGAGGCGGCGCCGTCCGTGGCGAGGCCGACGGGGATGCCGAGGTCGTGCAGGGCACGGACCGGTGTGGTGGTGGGCCAGGCGAACTTGAGGTAGCCGCGGGGCGCGGTGGCGACGGAGACCCGGCCGGTCGCCGCGGCGAGGAGCGGCAGGTCGCGGTCGAGGATGCCGGTGCCGTGGGCGATGAGGACGTCGGTGTCGAGGATGCCGGTGCGGGCCAGGACCTCGACGGGGGTGGCGCCGTGGCGTTCCAGGCTCGCCTCCGCCTGGTCGACGTTCTCGGCGGCGTGGAGGTGGACGGGCAGGCCGTGGGCGCGGGCGAGGTCGGCGGTGGTGGCGAGGTCGGCGTCGTCCACGGTGTAGGGGGCGTGCGGGGCGAGAGCGGTGGTGATGCGACCGCCGGCACCGCCGCGGTGCCGGAGCGCGAACTCCAGTGATCTCTCCCGCCCTTGAGGACCCTGGGAGGAGAAGTAGGTCTCACCGAGATGGGCCCGGATGCCGCACTCCTCGACTACGGCGGCGACGGCGCTCATCGAGAAGTAGTGGTCGGCGAAGCAGGTGACACCCCCGCGGATCATCTCCGCGCAGGCGAGCCGGGCCCCCAACTCCACGTCCGACTCGGTGAGGTTGGACTCGATCGGCCACACGACGTCGTTGAACCACTCCTCGGTCGGCAGATCCTCGGCGACACCGCGCAGCGCGACCATCGGGGCGTGGGTGTGGCAGTTGACGAGCCCTGGCATGGCCACCTGCCCACGGGCGTCGATGTGTTCGGCGCAAGGCGGCGGTTCACGGCCCGTGCCGACGGACTCGATGACTCCCTCCCGTACGACGATGGTGGCGTTCTCCTCGAACCCGACGCGCTCCTGGTCGTCGTGGACGAGGACGGCGCATCCGGTGATGACGAGGTCGGCGGGGGAGCCGGTGCCGGCGGGAGAGTCGGTCATCCCGCCAACGTACGGCGTGCTCCTCGGGTCGGGTGAGCCGAACCGCGCATCCTGTCACGGCTCTGTCGCGGCGCCGCCCGGACGAGCACCCTGGCCTGACCACCGTGCCCGGAAGGGGGACCGGCATGCTCATCGGCACCTGGAACCTGGAGAACCTCTACCGCCCCGGCGGCCCGTTCGGCCCGGCCGACAAGACCGCGTACGAGACGAAGCTGGCCGCCCTCGCCACCACGATCGCGGAGCTCGACCCCACGCTGCTGGGCGTGCAGGAGGTCGGAGACCCGGATGCACTGCGGGACCTGGCCGACATGGTGGGCGGCGACTGGCACACCGCGCTCTCCGAGCACCCGGACGGCCGGGGCATCCGGGTCGGTTTCCTCAGCCGTACGCCGCTGACGGTCCTGTCCGACACCACCGCGTTCCCGCCGCGCCTGCGCCCGGTCCAGGCGGACGACGAGGGTGGCGTGGTCGCCGAGGCGGGCCGCAGCTTCCTGGCGGTGGAGACGGCGACGGACGCCGACCCCGAGCACGGGACGGACGCCGGACCCCTGCGGGCGGCGGTCTGCCATCTCAAATCGAAGCTGCTGTCCTACCCGGACGGCCGCTTCCAGCCGCGCGACGAGGGCGAACGGGCGCGCTACGGGGCGTACGCGCTGTACCGGCGAGCGGCGGAGGCGACGACGCTGCGCTCCCTGGCCGACGTACTGCTGGCGGGCGACGGTCGGCAGCGGGACGTGGTGGTGCTGGGCGATCTCAACGACGAGGTGCAGGCGGCGACCACACAGATCCTGCTCGGCCCACCCGGCTCGGAGATCGGCACACCCGGTTTCGACCGGCCGGACGGGGGCGACGCGCTACGGCTGTGGGACGTGGCCCCGCTGATCCCGGCCGAGCGGCGCTTCTCCCGCGTCAACTCCGGGCGCCGCGAACTGATCGACCACATCCTGCTCAGCCACCGCCTCGTCCACCGGGTGACAGCGGCGGGTACTGGCCTGCCCGACGCGGCGCCGCCCGACCTCCCGTCCGTGGACCCGCGTCGTCCGGCGGAACGGCAGGGGGCGCCGGGCTCGGACCACGCGCCGGTGTGGGTGCGGATCGGCTAACCGGCCAACGGGAGTTCTGGAACCCGTACGCCCAAGTGAGCACGGTCATCGGCGAGTTCGCGCACCAGCCCGGCCAGGCGCTCGGTGTGCAGGGGCGCGAGCCGGCCCGTGTCGTCGAGGTGGACGGCGCACGCGGTGGTCGTGTCGACGAGCTCCTCGAGTACGGCGACGACATGGCCCGCGCCCTCCGAGTGCCGGGCGAGCGGCGGGAGTTCGGCGGCGGCGAGGGCGATGGCGGTACGGGCTTCGGCGAGCGCGCGGTAGGCCTCGCGGCGGAGGGTCCAGCGAACGGCACGACTGTCGGCGCCTGGTTCAACAGCACGACGGCCGGTGTCCGGGTCCGTCTCGTGCAGGACGTGGGCGAGATACGCCTGGGCGGCCTCGCCCGCCACCCCGACCCGGGCCCGTACTCCCCCGCCGCGCTGCCCCGGCATCGGCAGATGTCCGACGACCAGCACGAGGGCGCAGGCCAGCAGCGTCTCGCCGATCCGGCTCACCGAGGCCTGCGGTTCGCCGCCGACCATGACCAATGCGAGCACGAGAACGGTGACCACCGCGGTCTGGGCGGCGAAGTGCCGGGTGGCGACGGGGATGAGCGCCCCGCTCACGGCGACGAGCGCGATGAGCCCCTCCGGCCGGGGCAGTACGAGGGCGAAGGCGGCGAAGACGAGCGCGCCGAGGACGGTCCCCGCGGCCCGGCACAGCACCCGCGAGACCAACGGCCCCAGATCCGGCTTGACGAGGAAGACGGAGGTAGCGGGCAGCCAGTACCAGTGCTCGTGCTCCCCGTACCAGTGGGAGTGATGCAGGGCCTGGGCGATGGCGGCGCTGACCCCGAAGCAGAGGGCGACCCGAAGCCCGTACTCCCGCCCGCCGCTGCCGAACGCGGCCCGCAGCAGATCCCCGGCCGCCCGCTGCCGGGTGTGCAGATCCCCGCCCTTGCCCCGGTCGAAGGCCTCGGCTGCGTGCAGCAGGGCGTCGTCGAGCGCACGCAGCGCGGGGGCGGACCTGTGGGGCGCGGGCAACGGCCCGGTGTGCGTGTTCTCGCGTACGGCGGTGGCCAGCCGTCGGGGCCCGGTCGAGGCCCGCCCGGTCAGGGGTTCGCCCGCCCAGGCGAGCGCGGTGGCGGCCTCGGCGAGCGGAAGGGCGGCGGCGTACTGCGCGTGCAACCGGCGCTCGGCGGCGGAGCCGGCGTGCTGCCGCAGCCGGGGTCCGGCGAGGGCGTCCTGCGCGTGGTCGAGGGCGGCGGTGAGGGCGGCCCGCCGGGCGGTGGCGTGCTCGGCGCCGACGGCGTCGAGCAGGTCGGCGACGGCGTCGTACACCCCCGCGACCGCCGCCCGCTCCCCGTCGAACCGGAAGTCACCCGGGGATCCTGGCGTGGGCAGGGCCAGCCGCAACCCGAGCAGCCAGGCCGCACCGGCGAGATAGCCGAGCGCCCGCTCCCAGCCGGCCTCCGGCAGTGGCATGCCGGCCCCGATGGCGGAGGCGACCAGCAGTTGCGTCCCCGCACCGGAGGCGACGGGTCCGACGGCACTCATGCCACCCGCGACCAGCCCGAGCCCGGTGAGGAGGAGGGTGAGCGGCAGGGCGGAGACCTGCTGTCCGGCATACGTCCCGACGAGCATCCCCAGCGCCCCGGCCAGCGCCGGTACCCCGATCCGCGGCACGGCGGCGCGCCTGCTGCCGGGCCGGTCGTTGATCCCGGCGAGCATCGCGGCGATGGCGGCGACGACACCGAGGGAGGTGCGGTCGGTGACCACGGCGGCGAGCAGCAGGGGCCCGGCGGAGAGGGCACCGCGCAGGACGGCGTTCCAGGGGACGGGGCCGCGCTGGGTGCGCAGGGTGTGGGCGAGCCAGGGCGGGAGGGCGAACGGACGTGACACTGGGCTCCTGTCTGCTGGTCGAGGGCGGGGTGGGTGCCTTCGGGCGACGGTGGCCGGGCTGTCGGTGTCCACGGTAGATCGCGTGCGGGGAGGAAATGGGACGGTCGTATTTCGGAGATGTGACGGTCGGCCGGGAGACTGGTTTCTTTATGAACTCAACTGCCCCCGGGCCCTGAGTGACGCCGTCCGTTGCGCACGCCGGCACGCTTGAGAACCCGGATCAGTCATCCCTGGAGACCAGCCGCGCTGTCCCGGCTCGCCGTCTCGAAGATGGTCCCGGCCCGGGTGGCCGAGGCGATCAGGGACTCCGGGGCCGCTTCCTCGGAGAGGGACGCGACGATGCCGTCCAGGGTTCGCAACCCGGCCCGTTCCAGGAGTCGCTTCTCGTTGGTCACCCACTCGCCGCGCGCCGCGAGCACTCCGTGGGCCGTCTGCGCGGCAGCCGTGGCGAGGGCACCGGCGAGTTCGGTGACCCGGCCGGCCGGCGCGTGCGCGGACTTGGCGTAGGCCAGGGTGGCCCGGGCCGTGCCGTGCCACCGCTCGCTCGCCGTACGGCGGAGCTTCTCGGGATAGCCGTCCGGGCGCGGAAGCTCCCCTCGCAGCACCCGGTTGATCGCCAGCTCGGCCACCACCAAGTAGCTCGGGATTCCCGCGAGATGGAAGAGCAGCGGCTCCACATGGAACCGGCCTTCCCGCGCCTCCGCCAGCTCGTGCTCGACGACGTCGAGATCGCGGTAGTGGACGTCGACCCGCCGCCCCCCGACGGTGAGCCACGCGCCGCCGTTGAAGACGCCGCCGCCCCAGCCTCCGACCTCCGACACCTCCCCTTCCCAGCCGACGGCACGCAGGTCGGCGGCGCTGAAGGGGCCGCGGTAGTAGACGGCCAGGTCCCAGTCGCTGTCCGGGCGGTGGGAGCCCTGGGCACGCGAGCCGCCGAGGGCCACGGCGGAAACGGTGGGGAGCGCGGCGAGGCGGTCGGCGACGGTGTCGAGGAAGGCGGCGTCGGAGAGGGTCGGCATGGGGGCAGGGTAGGGATCCGGGTGACGCACTGCCACGCGAATACCCGTTGTCAGTGGTGAGGGCGCAGCTGAACTCGGCGTTCGAGCAGCGGGGTTCGGCAACCTCATTGCCGGTCCACGGACCCGGTCGGCCGAGCGGCCGGAAGGCGGGCAGGGTGCGGTGCCCGCTGGGGACGTGGTGAACGGTGCGTGACATGGCGGAGGCTGACACCTGGGCGTCGGGGGTGTCGACCGGTTTCCCGGAACCGGGCGGCGCTCGGCCCGGGAGTCACGCCCTCCGCGCCGCACGAAAATCGGATGCGGCGCGCCCCCGCGGCCTGGATGATCGCGAGGTCGTCCGCCCTCCGCCCAGTCCTGGAGCCCCCGTGATCCGGCGCGTCACCGCCCCCGCCCTCTTCCCACCGCCCACCTATTCCCACGCCTCCGTCGTGGAGGCCGGCACGAAGCTCGCGTTTCTCGCCGGATCCGTGCCGCTCGACGCCGAGGGCAGGATCGTCGGCGAGGGCGACCCCGTACGGCAGGCCGAGCAGGTGATCGCGAACCTGGAGGAGCAACTGCGCGCGATCGGCAGCGACTTGGCGCACGTTCTGTACACCGACGTGTATGTGGTGAGCGGTGAGACCTCGGTGCTCTCCGCCGTCTGGGAGGTCGTGGAGGCCTCCGGGCTCAGTACCGGGCCCCACTCGTCGACGCTGATGGGCGTGGCCTGTCTCGGGTACAGCGGGCAGTTGGTGGAGATCACCGCGACGGCCGCGATCCCGGAGGAGGCGCGATGAGCGACGAAGCGGACGTCACCCTTCGGCGTGCCACCGCCCCGGACGCCGCCGCGGCGGCCGACGTCTGGCTGCGGTCGTTCGCTGCCGCGCTGCCGACGGTCGTGCGGCCCCGGTCCGACGACGAGGTACGGGACTACTTCCGGGACGTCGTCGTGCCGCTGCGGGAGACATGGGTCGCGGAGGAGAGGGGACCGCAGGGACTGAGGATCGTGGGGGTCATGGTGCTCGACGGCGACCTCCTCTCCCAGCTCTACCTCGCCCCCGACCGGCGCGGGCACGGCATCGGGGACCGGTTCGTCGCGCTCGCCAAGGAACGTGGTCCGCAGGGGCTGCACCTGTGGACCTTCCAGGTCAACAAGCCCGCCCATCGCTTCTACGAGCGGCACGGTTTCGTCGCCGCCGAGTACACGGACGGCAGCGGGAACGAGGAGCGGGAGCCGGACGTCCGGTACGTGTGGCAGCCCTGAGGGACCTGACGGCCTTCAGACGTCCGGACACGTGTGGCAGCTCCGAGGGACCTGACGGCCTTCAGCGACGGGCGTTCCTGGCCGGGCCTCCGGCACGTACTCCGGCCACCGACTCCCCGTCGCCGCGCGCCCCTCACCCCACCGAGGGCCTCCCCCAGACCCGCCCCTTGGGCAACGGCCGCGCATACCCTCCCACCTTGCTCGTCCCCAACCCCAGCCCCACCAGCGACTCCGCCAGTTTCACCGCGGCCCCCACCCCGTCCACCACAGGCAGCCCCAGCTTCTCCCCCACCGCCCGTTGCAGCCCGGTCATGCCGGCGCAGCCCAGCACCAGCACTTCGGCCCCCGCGGCGATCGCCCGCTCCGCGGCGGTGACGAAGGCGGCCTCCGTACGGTCCGCGTCGCCGAGTTCCAGGACGCTGAGCCCCGTTCCCACCACCGCGGCGCAGTTGCGGCCCACGCCCGCCAGTTCCAGGCTGTCCTCGATCTGGCCGCAGGAGCGTTCCAGGGTGGTGATCACCCCGTAGCGCCGGCCGAGCAGACAGGCCAGATGAGCCGCCGCCTCCGTGATGTCGACGACGGGGACGTCGACCAACTCCCGGACGCCTTCCCGCCCGTGCTCTCCGAATCCGGCCATGACGACCGCGTCGTAGGCGGGGCCTTCGTAGGTGCGCAGGAGATCGATGACAGCGGCCGCCGACAGGTAGCTGTCGAGCCAGCCCTCGGCCGACTCGGGCCCCCAGCGCGGGGTCAGCCCGGTCACGGCGGTGCCCGGACCGGCCGCGGCCCGGGCACCTCGTACGATCTCCTCGGTCATCTCCTGCGTGGTGTTGCAGTTGGTGACGACGATCCGCACGTCCGTCAGACCTCCACAGCCTCGGTAGACGTAGCCACAGCCGCGCGCTCGTTCCGGCACAGCAGCGCGTACAGTCCGGCCGCCAGGGCCGTGCCGATGAACCAGGAGTACGGGGCGACGTCGCTGAACGTCTTCACCAGGGCGAGGACGGCCGCGACGCCCGCCGACGGCAGGAACGCCCACAGCGCCCTGGGGTTGACGCCCTTCTTGTAGTAGTAGCGGGAGCCGGGGGCGCCGTCGAACAGGGCGTTCGCGTCCACGCGGCCCTTCTTGATCCAGTAGTAGTCGAGCATGATCACGCCGAACAGCGGGCCCAGGAAGGCGCCGAGGCCGCCCAGGAAGTAGTTGACGACGGTCGGGTTGGAGAAGAGGTTCCAGGGGGTCACGACCAGCGCGGCAACCGTGCTGATCATGCCGCCGATCTTGAAACTGATCTTCTGCGGCCAGACGTTGGCGAGGTCGTACGCCGGTGAGACGAAGTTGGCGACGATGTTGACGCCCATGGTGGCGATGGCGAAGGTGAGCGCCGCGACGACCAGGACCCAGGTGTTGCCGACCTTGGCCACCAGCTCGGCCGGGTCGGTGATGGCCTCGCCGAACACCTCCAGCGAACCGGCCGTGACGATCACCGAAACCACCACGAACGCGGTGGAGTTGATGGGCAGGCCCCAGAAGTTGCCGCGGCGGACCGTCTTGTAGTCCGGCGCGAAGCGGGAGAAGTCGCAGAAGTTGAGCATCAGCGTGCCGTAGGTGGCGAGGATCAGGCCGATCGCGCCGAACCACTGGCGCCACTGCTCGCCGACCGACACCGGGTGCGGGGTGGTGGTGAGGGAGATGGTCCAGTCGGCCTTGGCGAGCACCCAGACCGCGAGCGCGATCATGACGATCCAGATCGCGGGACCGCAGAAGTCCTGGAACTTCCGTACCGATTCCATGCCCTGACTGATGATCAGCGCCTGGATCAGCCACAGGGAGAGGAAGGAGACCCAGCCCAGCGCGTCGAGCCCCAGGAAGGAGCTGTGCGTCCAGGACTCCAGACCCGGCCAGGCGGCCAGCAGCATGACGTTCACCGCGACCGAGGCCAGATAGGTCTGGATGCCGTACCACATGATGGCGATCACGGCCCGGATGAGGGCCGGGATGTTGGCGCCCCACACCCCGAAGCTGATGCGGCTGACGACCGGGAAGGGGACACCGTGGCGCTGGCCGATCTTCCCCATCCAGTTCATGCCGATGTAGATGAGCACGAAGCCGACGAGGAGCGAGGTGAAGACCTGCCACACGTTCATGCCGAGGACGAGCAGTCCGGCGGCGAAGGTGTAGTTGCCCAGGTTGTGGACGTCGGACATCCACATGGCGAAGAGGTCGAAGACCTTCCAGTTCCGCTTCTCGGCGGGCGCGAGGTCTTCGTTGGTCAGACGGGGGTCGGGGACGAACGCTGGGGCGCCCGTGGTTGTGGCACGGTCGGCGAGGGACACGGAGCCTCCATGAGACGGGGACGGAGGAGGGTGGCGGAAAAGGACCGCCTGGAACGCCGTTTGGTATACCAAACTGCGGTCATGGTCCTCCCGTCAAGCGTTCTGACCGATGTCGTCTCTGTTAACGCTCCGTAAAACACCTCCGGAGTCGGCGAAGATGGCTCCATGAGCTCCACGACGAAGATCGAACCCCTCGGTGCCGTCCGCGAACGCGTCCTGGCCGCGCTACGGCAGGAGATCATCGCGGGCGGTCTGCGCCCCGGCGACCGTCTGGTCGAACGGGAGCTCGCCGAGCGCTTCGGGGTCTCCCGGGTGCCGGTGCGTGAGGCGATCCGCGCCCTGGTCGCCGAGGGCTTCGTCCACTTCGAGACACCGCGCCGGATCGTCGTACGGCGGCTGACCCCGCAGGACGTCCAGGAGCTCTTCGAACTGCGCGAGGCGCTGGAGGTCTACGCGGCGGGGCTGGCCGCGTCCCGCGCGACCCCCGAGGACCTGGCCGAGGTCGAGCAGCTTCTCGACCGGGCGGCCGCCGCGACCGAGGCGGGCGACGCGGAGACGATCACGGACGTCAACAGCCTGCTGCACGACCGGATCGTGGCCATGGCCGGCAACTCCCTGCTGATCGAAGCCCTCGAACCGGTGGCGGGACGACTGCGCTGGATGACCCGACGGAACGAGGAATGGCCCCAACTCCTCGTAGAACACCGTGAGTTGTACGAGGCCATCGCCTCGGGCGATCCGGAGCGGGCCCGCGCGCACGCCCTCGCCCATGTGCGCACCAACTACGAGTCGACGGTACGGCAGTTGTTCAAAGAGGGACCCGAACTCACCTACTGACGCGCGTACTTGTCCGTCGCCGCCACCATCGCGTCGGCGACCCCCGGCGCACCGGCGTTGTGCCCGACCTCGTCGATCACCACCAGCTCGCTGCCCGGCCAGGCGTGATGGAGCCGCCAGACGATCCCGGTGAGGTTGCCGAAGTCGAGGCTGCCCTGCACGAGGGTGCCGGGGACGCCTTTCAGCAGATGCGCGTCGCGCAGGACGACGCCGTCCTCCCCCAGGAAGTGCCCGTTGCCCCAGTAGTGCGTGACGGTACGGGCGAAACCGAGGCGGAACTCCGGGTCCTCGAAGCGCGCGACCGACCTGGGCGGTGCCGGAATGGTCGCCGTCTCCCAGTCCGTCCACGCCCGCGCCGCCCGGGCCCGCACCTCGGGATCGGGCGACTCGATGAGCCGGTTGTACGCGGCGGCGAGATCGCCGTCCCGCTCGTCGGCGGGCAGCTCCGCCAGAAACCGCGCGAACGCCTCCGGGAAGATCTGCCCGAGTCCCCTGGTGAGCAGGGCGACTTCGGCGTCGGACCCGGTCGCGACCCCCGTCAGCACCACCTCACTCACGGCCGCCGGGTGCGTCTGCGCGTACCGCAGCCCCAGCACCGACCCGAACGACACTCCCCACACCAGCCACCGCTCGATCCCGAGGTGCTCCCGCAGCAGTTCCAGGTCGGCGATGAGACGCGGCATCGTATTGACGCTCATGTCGGTGCCGTACGCGCTCGCCGCCGGCGTCGACCGCCCGGCACCGCGCTGGTCGAGCAGCACGATCCGGTACGCCGCCGGATCGAACAGCCGCCTGAAGTACGGCCCGCTGCCGGATCCCGGCCCCCCGTGCAGCACCACGGCGGGCTTGCCTCGCGGGTTCCCGCAGGTCTCCCAGTAGACGCGGTTGCCGTCTCCGACATCGAGCATGCCGTGGTCGTACGGTTCGATGTCCGGGTAAAGAGGCATCCGGCGAGCCTAGCCCTCGTACGGCGACCAGGTCCCCTCAATAAACCGCCGCCGCCGTGCGCAGCACGTCCCGCAGCATCTGCGGGGTCAGCCGGCCGGTGAAGGTGTTGCGCTGGCTGACGTGGAAGCAGCCGAACAGGTCGATCCCGTCGAGCGGCACCCGCACCCCGTGCCCGAAGACGGGCCGCGGCCGGGGCACGTCCCACCCCGCCGCCGCCAGCGCGGGCAGCGTGGCCTGCCAGCCGAAGGCGCCGAGCACGACGACGCTGCGCAGGGTGGGCCGCAGCAGGTTCAGTTCCTGCACGAGCCAGGGGCGGCAGGTGTCCCGCTCCCCCGGCGTGGGCTTGTTGGCGGGCGGGGCGCAGTGCACGGGCGAGGTGACACGGACGCCGCGCAGTTCGAGCCCGTCGTCGATGCCGACCGACGTGGGCTGCGAGGCGAGACCGATCTCGTACAGCGCCTGGTACAGCACGTCACCGGAACGGTCGCCGGTGAACATCCGTCCGGTGCGGTTGCCGCCGTGCGCGGCGGGGGCGAGGCCGACGATCAGCATCCGGGCGTCCGCCGGCCCGAATCCCGGCACCGGCCGACCCCAGTACGTCTGGTCGGCGAAGGCGGCCCTTTTCGTACGAGCCACGTCCTCACGCCAGTCGACCAGGCGGGGACAGGCCCGGCAGCCCGCGATACGCCGGTCGAGATCGGCAAGAGCATCCACGTCACCACCGTACGACCGCCGCAGGGCCACCCCGGCATTCCGGCCGGACGGGACGGAACGGGGCGCGGCGGGGAAATCCCGTCGGGGTGGGTGGGGCCGGGCGGATAAGGTCGGGGCATGGCTGCTGAACGCGTGGAGAACGGTGTGGGCGACGCCGTGAGCGCCGACGAGGACTCCCGGGGCGGTACCGGGGTGGGTCCGACCGGGGCCGGGGGCAAACCGGTCACGGCCGGCGCCGGAGCGGCCGGGGATCCACAGGTCCCCGCCGGAACGGGTACGGATCCGCAGGTGGCCGCGGCGGTGGCCGCCGCCGAGGCTGCCGGGCCGCAGCAGGGCGAGACGGTGCGCGTCGACAGCTGGATCTGGTCCGTCCGCCTGATCAAGACCCGCTCCGCCGGTGCCGCCGCCTGCAAGGGCGGGCATGTCCGGGTGAACGGTGACCGGGTCAAGCCCGCCCACTCCGTCCGCGTCGGCGACGAGGTACGTCTGGTGCACGAAGGCCGTGAACGGATCGTCGTCGTCAAGCGCCTCATCCGAAAGCGGGTCGGGGCCCCGGTCGCCGTGCAGTGCTACGTCGACAACAGCCCACCGCCTCCGCCGCGCGAGGCCGTCGCGCCGGCCGGAATCCGCGATCGGGGCGCGGGTCGGCCCACCAAGCGGGACCGTCGGGACATGGAGCGCCTGCGGGGCATGGGCGGGCCTACGGGAGCGACGGACGGGCGCGCCGGGGGGCGCTGACCGCCGAGAAGGGCCAGAGGCACCCGTCACGCTCCTCGTCGCAGCAGCCGCAGCAGCTGTGCGTTGTGGCTGCGGCGGGCCCAGGCGATGAGAGCCAGGGGGATGATCAGGATGAGTGGTGTAGCGGCGTTCTCCCCGTCGAAGTAGGAGACCTGGACCACGAAGGCGCCCACCATCAGCCCGCTCAACGCCACCGCCGCCACGGACTGGAGCACCGGAGTCAACAGCGCGATCGCACCGGCGAGTTCGAGCGCGCCGATGGTGTACATCCCCGCGTTGCCCCAGCCCATCTCCGCGAAGGCGTCGGCGGCGGAGGGGTGCGCGATCAGCTTGGGCAGCGCGCTCGCGAACGCGTAGAACAGGGCGAGCAGCACCTGAATGGTACGCAGGGCGATCCGGGCGCGACGGCCGCGGGCGGTCGCGGACTCGGCGACAACGGCACCGGAAGCGGAGTTGAGGGACGCGGCGGTGGTGACGGGGGCGGTGGTCTCGGACATCGGGGTCTCCTGTGGGAAGCGGTCCGTTGTGCTGTCACAGAGATAGACCGACCCCCGCACCGAAACTCATCGCCACCCGGCCGGCGACTTCACCTCCGGTCGCCGCCCGCGCACCGCTCCCCCTCTAGACGGCCTCCGCCCCGTCCGCGCGCACCGCCCGCACCCAGATCCGGTCCTCCGTCAGATACTTGTCCACTCGCAGCCCCGCCTCCCGCAGTGCCTCCTCGAACTGCTCCTTCGTCAACGGCCGTGCCAGGAACGTCTGGGTCCAGACCGCGTCCGGGAACTCGTACTCCGCGCGCACCGCGTTCACCCCGTCCCCGACCGGCTCCGCCGACACCATCCGGACGGTGAAGCCACTGGGGTCGACCCGCTCGCGCGGCAGGTCGGTGTGGTAGTCCTCGCCCTCCCGCTGGATCAGCACGCACCCGCCCTCCGCCACATGCCGGGCGCAGGCGCGCAACATCCCCCGCCGCACCTCGGCGTCGCCGGTGTGCACGAGGAACGACGCGAGCATCACCACGTCGAAGGTCTCGGCCAGGTCCAGGTCCTCGACCGCGGCGCGTATCGTCCGCGCCCCCTGGACGCGGGCCAGCATCTGGGGGGACTCGTCCACCGCCGTGACCCTGAACCCCCGTTCCAGCAGCGGGTGGGTCACCCGCCCGACACCGCAGCCGAGTTCCAGGATGTGTGCCCCCGCCGGTACGGCCGCGGCGATGATGTCCGGCTCGTCGTACACCGGAAGCCGCGCGTACAGCTCCACCGCGCAGCCGTCCGGAGTGATCGCCCCGGGACCGGTGCCCTCATACCCCTCACGCATTTTCAGCTCCATGCCCGCCCAACGGCCCGCACCCGCACGCCCGTTCCCCGGCCGAACACCTTCACCCGTCAGAGCGACCCCTGATCGCCCCCGCCCCCGCCCCCGCCTCCCGTCGGCATCGGAAACCACCCGTGCCCGACATACCAGTGCCCACCCGACCGCAGGTGGTCCCCCACCGCCCGCTCCACCGACGTGCGCCGCGGCAGCGCCTCCACCGGCAGCTCCGGGTCCCCGAACACGAACTGGACCGGCTCGGTGTCGGCCGGTTCGGTGTCCTGCGCGGTGAGCCGGAACCGCTCCTGGAAACGGACGATGTTGGAGTCCGCGGGCAGATACCGCTTCAACTGCGGGTCCAGCAGCCAGGAGTGGCACATCGCCGCCCGGTACTCCTCCTCCGGGTAGTGCGCCCGGAAGAACACGCCCGCCCGCGCCACCGCACGGTCGCACGCGGCCGGGGTCAGCGGGCCGAGGTAGTCGGGGATGTGAAGGTCCAGACTGAGCGTCCCGGCAGCCGCCTCCATCCCGGCCGCGGTGAGTTCGCGCGCCGCCCGCTGCCAGAGCCGTGTCCGCTGGAAGTGCAGGCGCCCCAACTGGTAGAGCTCGCCGCGGAAGTGGAGGACCAGCCACTGCGGGGACTGGACCCCGCACGTCCCGTGCCGTCTGCGGTGGACGGCCATGTTCCGGCCGAGGTCGGTGAGGGTGCGCCGGGAGACGTCGGCGGGGACACCCCGTGCGCGGTGGTACGCGCTCGTGTGCGGAAGGGCGGCGACGCACACGTACGCGGCGAAGGACCGGCGCAGCGCCGCAGGCACCTCGGCGACCCGATGCCCCAGCTGCAGCCCGTCGCCGTACTCGACGATCTGCCCCATGTCGCGCACCAGCGCCTCGACGCACTCCTCAAGGAGCCGCAGCACTCCCGCGTCGGCCACCACCGTCCGGCGCAGCGCGACGAGGACGTTGATGTCCTCGTGCGGTACCGCGAGGTCGAGCAGCACCTCGGCGAGCTCATCGGTGTCCGGCAGCACATGCCCTCCGGCAAGGGGTACGAGGAATACGAAGACCACGAGCAGTACACACCAGGGTCCGGAGTACCAGGAGTACCTTGACAGAGAGGAGTCGTGGTCCCGATGCGTACGGGCAGTGAGCCGACGACCGCGCGCAGTGCGCTGCGGGCCCGGTTCTGGCTGAGCGTGTGGGGGCTGGTCTGGGCGATCTTCGGTACGGCCGCGTTCGCCCTCGCCGGCCGTCCCGGTTGGGCCGCGGCCTGCGGGGTGCTGTGGCTGGTGGTCACCGTCGATCTGGCCCTGATCCTCCGGCACATCCGCCAGGGCCCGCACTACCAGCCGGGCCCCGACGTCCCGCCGTACCGGCCACCGGAGAACCGGTACCCGAACCGGCGCCCCTAGGGAGCCTCACGACTCGAACCGAGCCGCCTTCAGGTACTGCGGGTTCGGGTCCAGCGCGGCGGCCAGCCGGAAATGGCGCTTGGCCTGGTCAGGGCGGGCCTGACGCTCGTAGGTGCGGGCGAGCGCGAAGTGCGCGAACGCGTTGTCCGGCTCGCGCTCCAGGACGATGGTGAACTCCAGTTCCGCAGGGCGCAGTTGCGCGGCCGCGAAGAAGGCACGCGCACGCAGCAGACGGGCGGCGGTGTTCTCGGGGTGCGCGGCGATCACCTGGTCGAGCAGTTTCACCGCGCCCTGCGGGTCCCGCGCGGCGAGCAACTGCTCGGCGGCACGGAAGTCGATGACATGCGTCTCCGGAGTACGTCCGGTCGAACCGCTGGTCTCGGGCACGGCAGAGTCCTTCCCTCACTGGAAGGGTTCAACGCCCGGACAAGGGCCCGCTATTCCTGGGACGTCCGGGGCGAGCCCTGGGACGGGTGGGGCGCGCGGGCCCTTCGTACGAGGTCGTCCCACACGTCCGCCACGCGTCGCCGCAGGTCTTCCAGGGGTACGTCGTTGGCGATGACGATGTCCGCGATCTCCAGGCGCTTCTCGCGCGTCGCCTGGACGGCCATTCGCGCGCGTGCGTCGTCCTCGGTCATGCCGCGCAGCCGGACGAGACGGTCCAGCTGGGTCTGCGGGCTCGCGTCGACGACGATCACGACGTCGTAGAGCGCGGCGAGGCCGTTCTCGGTGAGGAGCGGGACGTCGTGGACGACGACCGCGTCCTCGGCGGCGGCCGACTCCAGGGCGCGGGAGCGGGCGCCGACCAGCGGGTGCACGATCGCGTTCAGCACGGCGAGCTGCTCGGGGTCGGCGAACACGATCGACCCCAGCTTCGGCCGGTCCAGACTGCCGTCGGCGGCGAGCACCTCGGCTCCGAAGGCCTCCACGACCGCCGCCAGCCCGTCCGTGCCCGGCGCGACGACCTCGCGCGCGATACGGTCCGCGTCGATCAGCACGGCACCCCGCTCGACGAGCAGCCGCGACACCTCACTCTTGCCGGCACCGATCCCACCGGTCAGGCCTACCTTCAGCATGAGCCGCAGCTTAGGCGGTGCCGCTGACAGCGCACCCCGCAGGGCTCAGTTGTCGCCCTCCCGCTCGGCCAGGAACCGCTCGAACTCGAGCCCGATCTCGTCGGCGGAGGGAATGTCGGTCGACTCGGCGAGCATGTTGCCGCGGGTCTCGGCGCCCGCCGCCGCGTCGTACTGGTGCTCAAGACCCTGGACGAGGGCCACGAGGTCCTCGTCCCCCTCCTGGATCTGCCGGTCGATCTCGGTCTGGGTGCGGTGGGCGTCGGTGCGCAGCGCGTGCGCGATGCCGGGCAGGACCAGACCGGTGGCGGCGGTGATGGACTCCAGGACGGTCAGGGCCGCGTCCGGGTACGGGGAACGCGCGATGTAGTGAGGGACGTGCGCGGCGACGCCCAGGACGTCGTGTCCGGCCTCCATGAGGCGGTACTCGACGAGCGCCTCGGCGCTGCCGGGGACCTGCGCCTCGTCGAAGGGGCTGCGGTGGCCCGGCACCAGGTCGTTGCGGTTGCCGTGCGGGGTGAGGCCGACGGGGCGGGTGTGCGGGACGCCCATGGGGATGCCGTGGAAGTTCACGGACAGCCGGACGCCGAGCCGCTCCACGATCTGCTGGACGGCCGCCGCGAAGCGCTCCCACTCCACGTCCGGCTCGGGGCCCGACAGCAGCAGGAAGGGCGCCCCGGTGGCGTCCTGGACGAGTCGCACCTCGATCGAGGGGACCTCGTACTCCGTCCAGCGGTCGCGCTTGAAGGTGAGCAGCGGACGGCGGGCGCGGTAGTCCACGAGCCGGTCGTGGTCGAAGCGGGCCACGACCTGGTGGGGCAGCGAGTCGAGCACACGGTCGACGATCTGGTCGCCGGTCTCACCCGCGTCGATGTATCCGTCGAAGTGGTAGAGCATGACAAGACCGGCCGACTCCTGGGCGAGCGCCATGTCGACGACAGCCAGGCCCTTCGGCTCCCATGCGTACAAACCCTGCGGATCAAGCACAGTGACCGCTCCTCCTCGTGTTCATACGCTTCAACGCCCCCTGGAGCAGGGGCATTCCCACGAGGACCTCTGATCAGCCGCCTCTTAGGCCCTTTTCATGACTGAAGGGCCGCACCTCGAAAGGTACGGCCCCTCAGTTAGCTGCTAAGCCTCAGCGAGCCAGCGTTCAGCTCTGGCCACCCGCGAGCTTCTCGCGAAGCGCGGCGAGCGCCTCGTCGGAAGCCAGCGCACCGGAGGTGTCCGCACCCTCGGAGGAGTACGAACCGCCGCCACCGCCCGCGGCCGGAGCCGCACCGGCGGCGTCGCCACCCTCGGCAGCGGCGGCCTCGTCGGCCTCGCGGCTCTTGATGACCTGCTGCTGGTGCTGCTCGAAGCGGGACTGCGCCTCGGCGTACTGGTTCTCCCAGACCTCACGCTGCGACTCGAAGCCCTCGAGCCAGTCGTTGGTCTCGGGGTCGAAGCCCTCGGGGTAGATGTAGTTGCCCTGGTCGTCGTAGGACGCGGCCATGCCGTACAGGGTCGGGTCGAACTCGACCGAGGCCGGGTCGGCACCGAAGGACTCGTTGGCCTGCTTCAGCGAGAGGCTGATGCGACGACGCTCGAGGTCGATGTCGATGACCTTGACGAAGATCTCGTCGTTGACCTGGACGACCTGCTCCGGGATCTCCACGTGGCGCTCGGCCAGCTCGGAGATGTGGACCAGACCCTCGATGCCCTCGTCCACGCGGACGAACGCACCGAACGGAACCAGCTTCGTGACCTTACCCGGAACGACCTGGCCGATCTGGTGGGTACGGGCGAACTGCTGCCACGGGTCCTCCTGCGTCGCCTTCAGCGACAGGGAGACACGCTCGCGGTCCATGTCGACGTCGAGGACCTCGACGGTGACTTCCTGGCCGACCTCGACAACCTCGGAGGGGTGGTCGATGTGCTTCCAGGAGAGCTCGGAGACGTGGACCAGACCGTCGACGCCACCCAGGTCCACGAAGGCACCGAAGTTGACGATCGAGGAGACCACACCGGAACGGACCTGACCCTTCTGGAGGGTCGTGAGGAACGTCTGGCGGACCTCGGACTGGGTCTGCTCCAGCCAGGCACGGCGGGACAGGACCACGTTGTTGCGGTTCTTGTCCAGCTCGATGATCTTCGCCTCGAGCTCCTTGCCCACGTAGGGCTGGAGGTCGCGGACGCGGCGCATCTCGACCAGGGAGGCCGGGAGGAAGCCACGGAGGCCGATGTCGAGGATGAGACCACCCTTGACGACCTCGATGACGGTACCGGTGACGATCCCGTCCTCTTCCTTGATCTTCTCGATGGTGCCCCAGGCACGCTCGTACTGGGCGCGCTTCTTCGAGAGGATCAGGCGGCCTTCCTTGTCTTCCTTCTGGAGGACAAGGGCCTCGATCTCATCGCCCACGGCGACGACCTCGTTGGGGTCGACGTCGTGCTTGATGGAGAGCTCGCGGCTCGGGATAACGCCTTCGGTCTTGTAACCGATGTCGAGCAGGACCTCGTCCCGGTCGACCTTCACGATGACGCCGTCGACGATGTCGCCGTCGTTGAAGTACTTGATCGTTTCGTCGATCGCGGCGAGGAAGGCTTCCTCGTTACCGATGTCGTTGACCGCAACCTGCGGGGTGGTGGCGGTGGTCTCGGTGCTGCTCGTCATGTGGGAAAGGGCTCCGGTTACGGACAGAAAGTCGTAGGTACTGCTACGCCGGGAGCCCGTATCGCTCTGATGAAGCCGGACAGCCAAGGAAGCGCCCCACCAGTGAACTGGTGATGGCGCCTCGAAAACCGAGGGGACATACAACAGATGCGAGCGCAGCCTGCTACGTCTGAGGTGCGCAGGCCCGCAGCGCAACTTGTAGCATACGGGGGCAGCCGGGCAGGGTCAATGCGCGAAGGCGCACACCCGGGGCGGATCGCCGCATACCCGGCACAAGAACTGTCTCTGGAGGCCACGCAGGCCTGAGACACCTCTTCCGTGACACCCGTGGGGACGGGTTGGAGGGAAGAGTACGACGAGGGAGCCGATCATCCAAGAGCCCACTTCTTCCGAGTCCGAGTTCGAGCCGGAGGCCACGCGGCGGGACGCCGGAGCCGCCGAGAGCTCCCGGGCCAACCGCGGCTGGTGGGACCGGAACGCCGACGAGTACCAGGTGGAACACGGCACGTTCCTCGGTGACGACCGCTTCGTGTGGGGCCCCGAGGGCGTGGACGAGGTGGAGGTCGAGCTGCTCGGCCCCGCGGAGGACCTCAAGGACAAGCGGGTCCTGGAGATCGGTGCCGGCGCGGCCCAGTGCTCGCGCTGGCTCGCCGCGCAGGGCGCCCGCCCGGTCGCGCTCGACATCTCGCACCGCCAGCTCCAGCACGCCCTGCGCATCGGCGGCGCCTTCCCCCTGGTCTGCGCCGACGCAGGCGCCCTCCCCTTCGCGGACGCCTCCTTCGACCTGGCGTGCTCGGCGTACGGGGCGCTGCCGTTCGTCGCCGACCCCGTGCGGGTGCTGGCGGAGGTGCGGCGGGTGCTGCGCCCGGGCGGCCGTTTCGTGTTCTCGGTGACGCACCCGATCCGCTGGGCGTTCCCGGACGAGCCCGGCCCCGAGGGGCTGAGCGTCTCCGCCTCCTACTTCGACCGCACGCCGTACGTCGAGCAGGACGAGCAGGGCCGCGCGGTGTACGTCGAGCATCACCGCACGATCGGCGACCGCGTCCGGGACATCGTGGCGTCGGGATTCCGTCTCGTGGACCTGGTGGAGCCGGAGTGGCCGGTCTGGAACACCTCGGAGTGGGGCGGCTGGTCGCCGCTGCGCGGAAATCTGATCCCGGGAACGGCGATCTTCGTGTGCGAGCGGGACGCCAGGAGCTGACCCGCGGCGGTGCCCGGGGCCCTCAGTCCGGCAGGTCGGTCCCGGGGCCGGCGGTGGGGTCCTCGGCCAGCCAGCGGGACACGATCCCCTCGACGGCCCGCTGACCACCGCGCTGCTTGATCAGCCCCTCCTTGGCGGCGCCCCGGACGTGGACCGTGCTGCCCGCGCCGTCGGCCGCGGTGACGACGAGCGTGACGACGGCCGGGTTGAGCCCGCCGAACCCGGTCCCCATGACCGCGCGGACGGCGTGGCCGCCGCTGGGGAGGGCCACGACGGCAAGCGGCGGCACACAGTCCGCCACCACCCGCTCCGCCAGTGCCAGCGCCGCCTCCGGCGTCAGGTCGGTGTCGAGGCGGATCTCCTGTACGTCCTTCTTCAGCCGTCGGGCCACGAGGCGGGTGAGCCTTCCCTGCGCGCCCACGGACTGGGCGACGCCGCCCAGGTGGTGGTCGAGCGTCATGTCCTCGTCGGGCAGTGGCATGTCTTGTTCAGGCAGCGGCATGCGGTGACGATAGCGACAGCGACGTGCCCGAGACTGGTCAGGTGATCCGCAGCGACGCCCTCGACCGGCTGCCCGTACGTTCCGCCCTGCCCGCCCTGCGTACGGCGCTCGACGACCACGGCACCGCCGTCCTCGTCGCGCCGCCCGGCACCGGCAAGACCACCCTCGTGCCGCTGGTCCTTGCGGGTCTCCTGGACGCCGACGCTCCCGCGCGTCGGGTGCTCGTGGCCGAGCCGCGGCGTATCGCGGCCCGCGCCGCCGCCCGGCGGATGGCGTGGCTGCTGGGCGAGAAGGCCGGCGACAGCGTCGGCCACACCGTGCGCGGGGAGCGGGTCGTCGGGCGGCACACGCGCGTGGAGGTCGTCACGACCGGTGTGCTGCTCCAGCGGCTCCAGCGGGACCAGGAGCTCACGGGCGTCGACGTGGTGGTGCTCGACGAGTGCCACGAACGGCATCTGGACGCGGACACCTCCGCCGCGTTCCTGTGGGACGTACGGCAGACACTGCGGCCGGAGCTGCGGCTGGTGGCCGCGTCGGCGACCACGGACGCGGAGGGTTGGGCGCGGCTGCTGGGCGGGGCGCCGGTCGTGGCGGCGGAGGGGGCCTCGTATCCGGTGGACGTGGTCTGGGCGCCGCCGGTCAGGCCGGTACGGCCGCCGCACGGGATGCGGGTCGATCCGGCGCTGCTCGCGCACGTGGCGTCGGTGGTACGGCGGGCGCTGGCCGAGCGGACGGGGGACGTGCTGTGCTTCCTGCCGGGCGTCGGCGAGATCGCGCGGGTCGCCGGACAGCTGGGCGGCCTCGGGGACGTCGAGGTGCTCCAGGTGCACGGGCGTGCTCCGGCGGCCGTGCAGGACGCGGTGCTGGCTCCGGCGGAGCGGCGCCGGGTGGTGCTGGCAACGTCGGTCGCCGAGTCCTCGCTGACGGTTCCCGGGGTGCGGGTGGTCGTGGACTCCGGGCTGGCCCGGGAGCCGCGGGTCGATCACGCGCGCGGGCTGAGCGCGCTGACGACCGTACGGGCATCGCGGGCGGCCGGGCGGCAGCGGGCGGGGCGGGCCGGGCGTGAGGCGCCCGGGGCGGTGTACCGGTGCTGGGCCGAGGCCGAGGAGGCGCGTCTGCCGCTGTTCCCCGCGCCGGAGATCAAGGTGGCCGACCTGACGGCGTTCGCGCTCCAGGCGGCCTGCTGGGGCGATCCCGACGCGTCCGGGCTGGCGCTGCTGGACCCGCCGCCGGGCGGGGCGATGGCGGCGGCGCGGGGCGCTCTCACGGCGGTGAACGCGGTGGACTCCGCCGGGCGGGCCACGGAACGGGGCGTGCGGCTGGCCCGGATGGGACTGCATCCCCGGCTGGGGAGGGCGCTGCTGGACGCTCCCGGGGACGCCGCGGAGGTGGTGGCGCTGCTGTCGGAGGACGTCCCGCGGGAGTACGGCGACGATCTCGCGGCTGCTCTTCGGACTGCTCGGCGTGGAGGCGACGCCTACGCGGGGCGCTGGCGGACCGAGGTACGGCGACTGCGGGCAGTCTCCACGGGGGTTTCCGACCCGCCCACTCGTGACTCCCCTCCGGCGCCGACGGTCGCCGGCGGCGACGACCGCCTCGCCGGACTCGTCGCCGCCCTCGCCTTCCCCGAGCGGGTCGCCAAGGCCGACGGTGGCTCCTATCTCATGGCGTCCGGTACCCGCGCCGAGCTGTCGGACGGTTCCGTGTTGCGCGGTGCCCCCTGGATCGCGGTGGCCGTCGCCGATCGGCCCGTCGGGAAAGGGCACGCGCGGGTGCAGCTCGCCGCGGGCCTGGACGAGGAGACGGCGCGGGCGGCCTGCGCGTCGATGTACTCCGAGGCTCAGGAGGTCCACTGGGCCGGCGGGGACGTCGTCGCGCGGCGCGTCGAGCGGCTCGGGGCGATCGAGCTGACCGCACGGCCGTTGAGGAACGCCGACGCCGGCCTCGTGCGCGAGGCACTGCTCGAAGGGCTGCGGCAGGACGGGCTGGGGTTGTTGCGCTGGTCGCCGGAGGCGGGCGTACTGCGGCAGCGGCTCGCGTTTCTGCGGCTTCACCTCGGCGCGCCCTGGCCCGATGTGTCCGACGAGGCGCTCCACGCGCGCGTGGACGAGTGGTTGGAGCCGGAGCTGAGCCGTGCGCGGCGGCGGGGCGATCTGGCGCGGATCGACGCCGGGGAGGGGTTGAACCGGCTGCTGCCGTGGGCGTCGGGTGAGGCGGGGCGGCTCGACGAGCTCGCGCCCGAGCGGATCGCGGTGCCGAGCGGGTCCAGGATCCGGATCGACTACGCGGAGCCGGAACAGCCGGTTCTCGCCGTGAAGTTGCAGGAGATGTTCGGGCTGCAGGAATCGCCGCGGATCGCCGGGGTGCCGCTGCTCGTCCATCTCCTCTCCCCCGCCGGGCGGCCCGCGGCCGTCACCGCCGATCTCGCCTCCTTCTGGAAGGACGGCTACAAGGGCGTGCGGGCGGAGCTGCGCGGCCGGTATCCGAAGCATCCGTGGCCGGAGGACCCGGCGTCCGCCGAGCCCACTCGGCACACGAACGCGCGTCTCAGGCGGTGACCGGTTCCGGTTCGTCGGCGGTCGTGGGCACGGGGTCGTCCGGGCGGCGGCTGCGGGCCTCCAGCCACAGGGAGAGGGCGAGGAGCAGGACCGCGAGGGTCAGAAAGCCCCAGGGAAGGTACGTCGTCATCATCAGGACCAGCAGCCGGTTGGACTTGACCAGGTCGACCGTGTGCTCGATGTAGTCCTCGCGCATCTTCACGTGGCCGTCGAACGCGGTGACCTTCTCGCGGTCGCCGAGGAGGGTGCCACCGCGGAGTTCCTCCTTGTGGATCTCCTCGCCGTAGACGGGGGCGCCGGTGACGGGCTCGACCCAGAACTTGCGGACCGTGGTGTACCAGCGGGTCATGCCGGTCTTGGCGATCTGCTCGGGGGTGATGCCCGCGACGGGCAGCTTCTTGGGGAACCTGACCTGGGTCCAGGGGATGGTCTGCTCGAAGTAGTAGACCTCCAGGCCGCGGAAGTTCCGCGTCCCCTTGTAGTGGATGGGGCTGCTGGTGCGGGTCTGCGCGTCGAAGTACTCGTAGTCCCGCTTCTCCGTCCGGAACGGCCACTTGAACTCGATGCCCTCGCGTTTGACCGGGTCGCCGTCGACCATCTCGCCGGTGGCGTGGACGGGGGCCTGGCTGTGGGCGTCGAAGATGTAGCGCTCGGGGATGTAGGCGACCATCTTGCCGTCGGGGTCCTGGGCGTAGGACAGGCTGTCCCAGACGACGACGTCCCGGCCCAGCGTCTTCTCGATCTTCTCCGAGGCCTCCACGTTGCCCTTGAGGGTCTGCACGATGGTGATCTTGGAGACCTTCTTCTCCTGCAACGCGTTGTCGACGAGGGTGGCGTCCTTCGCCTCCAGGACCATGTCCTGGTACTGGTCGGCCGGGACCTTGGCCAGGCGCGGGAAGGCGTACCAGCGCAGCATCGGGGACAGCGCCGCGAAGAACACGGCGAGGGCGAGCAGGATCAGGCTGGCCTTGCGGCGCATCTCGGCCTCCCTCCCGGGCGGTTACGGGTGTGACGGCACGGTCGTGAGCAGCGGCTTGGGGGAGGTCCTGCCGGTCGGCGAGCCCATCGCGGTGATCGTGAACACCAGGGCGAGCGCGACGGCCAGGCCGATCGCGGCGGCGATCAGGGCACGCATGACGGCCTCCCGACGGACACCTGGAGCTGATACATCGTCAGATCCGGCACCGTAGCAACGGGCGGCCGAGATGAGAACACGTTGCACACGACGACGGCGCCCTTCCGGAGAAGGACGCCGTCGAGGTCGTACGGGAGGTGACGAGACGTTATGCGCTGGAGCCGGCCGACGGGCTCGGCGACTCGGTCGGCTCGGCTGCCGCCGCCACCGTCAGTTCGACGGTCAGGACCGCGCCGCCCGCGGTGTTCACGCGGAGCAGGAACGTGCCGGTGGTGTCGTCCGCGTAGAGCTTCGGCAGCTTCAGCAGACCGTCGGCGTCGGTCTCCAGGCCGGTCAGGGTGCGTACGGTCTTGCCGTCCGCGTCCTTGAAGTAGGGGCCCTTGGTGTTCTCGGTGGCGTCGTCCGCCGAGGTGATCAGGGTGGCGGTGGCGGCGACGCCGTCCGCGACGGCGCCGTCGTCCGTCGCCTTGACCTCGACCTGCTCGGCGAACTCGCCGCCCGGGGTGCAGGTCAGCGCGGTGTCGCTGGTGCGGACGAGGGTGTCGGCGACGCGCTCGGTGACGGTGGCCTTGTAGTCGAGGCCGGTGACCGCGCGGCCCACGACGGTGGCGCGGACGGTGAAGCCGCCCGTCTTCTCGCCTGCCTTCAGGGCGGGCGCGACGGCGACGCCGGAGCTGTTGGTGACGATCGTCGCGACGCTCTCACCACCGGTGAAGGTGGCGTCGGTGTCGCCGACGATCGTGAAGCGGATACGGACCTTGCCGACGGCCTTGCCGGCCGAGGTCTCGGCGCGGGTGCTGATCCGCTTGGTGAACGCGTCCCCGGCCTGCGCGGTGAGCTTCGCGGTACCCGCGTCCTCCAGGTGGTCCACCGTGTCGGTCGGGGTGGGCGTGGGCGTGGGGGTGGGGGTGGGGGTGCTGGGCGTCGACGGCGTGCTCGGGGAGGTGGGCGTACTGGGCGTGCTCGGGGTGCTGGGCGTCGACGGTGAGGCGGGCGACGGGGACGGGCTGGGGCTCACGGTGTCGTTGTCGTCGCTGCGGTTGCCCGGCAGCGAGCCGGTGCCGTCGGGGATCTCGTGGGTGCCCTTGCGGTAGTACTCCAGCCACGACAGGACCGTGTTCAGGTAGTCCTGCGAGTTGTTGTAGCTGAGGATCGCGCGGTTCATGTCGGCCTGCGCGGACAGGTCCCAGCCGTTGCGGCACAGGTAGTGGCCGGCGGCGAGGGCCGCGTCGTAGATGTTGTTGGGGTCCTTCTTGCCGTCGCCGTTCCCGTCGCGGGCGGCCCACTCCCAGGTGGAGGGGATGAACTGCATGGGCCCGACGGCCGCGTCGTACGTGCTGTTGCCGTCGTAGACGCCGTTGTCGGTGTCCGGAATGAGGGCGAAGCCGTTGCCGTCGAGCTGGGGGCCGAGGATCGGGTCGATCGTGGTGCCGTCGGCGGTGACACGGCCGCCGCGGGCCTGGCCGGACTCGACCTTGCCGATGGCGGCGAGCAGCTGCCAGGGCAGGTTGCAGCCGGGCTTGGACTCCTGGAGGGCCGCCGCGGCCTTCTTGTAGGCGTCGAGGACGGTCGCGGGGATGCCGGCCTCACCGGTGCCCGTGGCGGCGGTGCCGCCGCTGCCCGCGCTCGGCGCGGGGCTCGGGCTGTTGAGGGGCGGGAGGTCCATGTAGAACGGCGAGCCGCCGGTCGCGCCGTCGTCGTCGCTCGCGTCGGGAGTGGGCTGGGCGTCGGCGGTGGTCGATCTGCCGTTGTCGTCCACCGACACACCGGGTGCCTGGGACGCTGACAGTGCCGCGACCGCCGCGGCGGCGACGGTGGTGGCCACCGCCCCCTTGCGCAGCCTCCTGCCGAATTGCGCCGACATAAAGTGAACCCCTCCCGTGGACGCCGAGCGCCCGTCTCCGTCCGACGTGCTCGTCATGGTGTGACGATCGACCCGCGGCGCGGGTTGCCCTCGTGGAGCCTTTCGGTGCGTCGTTCTTCTGTTCGGTCCCTCTGGCCCTCCCCGCTCCCCGGCGGAGGGACCCAGGCGACCCTACGACAACTTCCTTTGCTCGGGCACCCGTTCGTGCCCGGTTTTCACCAGTTGGCCATACTGGGCCGATCCGTTTCCTGCCTTGGGAGGCCTCTTGCCGTTCACCCTCAGCCACGCGGCGGCCGTGTTACCGGTCGTGCGTGCCGACGGAACCGGGCGGGGGCGGTTGATTCCCGCCGTTCTCGTGGCGGGTTCCTTCGCTCCCGACATGACGTACTTCGCGGCGAGCGCGCTCTCCGAGGCGATGGAGTTCGGGAGCGTCACGCATTCCTTCCCGGGCGTCTTCACCGTCGACGTACTCGTCGCGTGGGCGTTGGTGGGGTTGTGGCTGCTCGTACGGGAGCCACTGGTGGCGCTGCTGCCGAGGACGCGGCAGGGGCGGGTGGCGGCGCTGCTGCGCTGCGGGGCGCCACGCGCGCGCGTGCGGCCGGCGCTGGTGGCGCGGTGGTACGGGTCGGCGGCGCTGGGGGCCTTGACGCATGTCGTGTGGGACGCGTTCACGCACCACGACCGGTGGGGGATGCGGTTGTTCCCCGTGCTCGGCGAGACGATCGCGGGCTCGCCGCTGTACTGGTATCTGCAGTACGGCAGTTCGGCGGTGGCGGCGGTCGTGATCGCCGTGTTCCTGGTGCGAGCGGTACGGCGGCTGCCGGCGACCGAGCCTTCGGGGGTGCCGGCGCTCTCGCCGCGCGACCGGTGGTGGGCCGGGGTCGTCATCGGCGGCTGCGTGCTGGTCGCGGCGGTGCAGCGGGCCTCGCGGTGGTGGGCCTACTGGGGGTCCTCCGCGAGGCCCTGGGAACTGATCCCGACGCTGTGCTTCGGCGTGGGCGCGGGGCTGGTGCTGGGGGTGCTGGGGTACGCCGTGGGGGTCAGGGCGTGGCGTCCGGTTCGGGTGCCCGACGGGCCCCACCGGACGGGGCGGGAGCCGAGCCGTCCGGGGCGTCGGTGACGGTCCTGCCGGGAGCCGAGCCGGGTGAGGCGTCGGTGACCGTGCCGACGGTCGTGATGAACACGGTCATGGTCCGCATCGGGCGGGAGCGGGGGACGGCGCTGAGGAGCAGCGCCAGGTAGCCGCGGGCCTGGTCGGCCCAGAGGCGCAGGTCCTTGCGCCGGTACCTGCGGGTGAGCCGGTGGCGGACGTCCGTGGCCGCCCGGCGGAGGGTGATGGCGAGGTCCCTGGGCAGGCGGGGCGTGCTGGCCGCTGCCGAGTAGGGCGGGACGTGCACGGCTGGGGTGGACGCGGTCGCATCGGTGTTCGCCTGCGCCGGAGCCGTCTGGCGGTGGAGCGTGCGTATACCCATGCCCGCATCTTTACGGGCGGGGGTGGGTGGCGGCGTTTTCGCGGGGGCCACCTGAGTGACGGCTTTTCGGGGTGCCGGGTGGGTTCGGCACCCCCGCGACGCGCCGCCGCCGGTGTTCGCCGCCGCGGCGGAGAAGGGACCGCAGTGGCCCTCTCCGCCGCAGCTCACGGCGCTGGACGCTAGTGCGCCGCCGACTCCCAGTCCGGGCCCACGCCCACCGAGACGTCCAGCGGCGCGCGCAGCTGGACCGCGTTCGCCATCTCACGGCGGAGGAGTTCCTCGACCCGGTCGCGCTCGCCCGGGGCGATCTCCAGGACGATTTCGTCGTGGACCTGGAGCAGCATCCGGGAGGTGAGCTCCGCCTCGCCGAGGGCCTTGCCGACGTTGAGCATGGCGATCTTGACGATGTCGGCCGCGGTGCCCTGGATGGGCGCGTTGAGGGCCATCCGCTCGGCGGCCTCGCGGCGCTGGCGGTTGTCGCTGTTGAGGTCGGGCAGGTAGCGGCGGCGGCCGAAGAGGGTCGCCGTGTACCCCGTCGCCCGCGCCTCGTCCACCGCGCGGCGCAGATAGTCCTGGACGCCGCCGAAGCGCTCGAAGTACGTGTCCATCAGGGCACGCGCCTCGCCCGCTTCGATGTTCAGCTGCTGGGAGAGGCCGAAGGCGGACAGACCGTACGCCAGGCCGTACGACATGGCCTTGATCTTGCGGCGCATCTCCGCGTCGACGGCGTCGCGCTCGACGGCGAACACCTGCGAGGCGACCGTGGTGTGCAGGTCCTCGCCGGAGGTGAACGCCTCGATGAGGCCCTCGTCCTCGGAGAGGTGGGCCATCACACGCAGTTCGATCTGGCTGTAGTCGGCGGTCATCAGCGACTCGAAGCCCTCGCCGACCACGAACCCGCGGCGGATGGCCCGGCCCTCGTCCGTGCGGACGGGGATGTTCTGGAGGTTCGGGTCGGTGGAGGAGAGCCGGCCCGTGGCCGCGACGGTCTGGTTGAACGTGGTGTGGATACGGCCGTCCGCGGCGATCGTCTTGATCAGGCCCTCGACCGTCACGCGCAGCTTCGCCTGCTCACGGTGGCGGAGCATGATCACCGGCAGTTCGTTGTCCGTCTGGGTCGCGAGCCAGGCGAGCGCGTCGGCGTCCGTGGTGTAGCCAGTCTTGGTCTTCTTCGTCTTGGGCAGGCCCAGTTCACCGAAGAGGACTTCCTGGAGCTGCTTGGGCGAGCCCAGGTTGAACTCGTGCCCGGCGGCGGCGTGGGCCTCCTTGACGGCCTGCTGGACGGCGCCGGCGAACATCTGCTCCATGGCCTCCAGGTGGGCCCGGTCGGCGGCGATGCCATGCCGCTCCATGCGGGCCAGCAGGGCGGAGGTGGGCAGTTCCATGTCGCGCAGGAGGTCCGCGGCGCCGACCTCGGTCAGCTTGGTCTCGAAGGCCTCGCCGAGGTCGAGGATGGCGCGGGCCTGCACCATGAGGGCCTCGGCCTCCGCGCCGTCGTCCGCGCCGAAGGCGAGCTGGCCGTCGGCCGCGGCGGCGGGCGCGAGCTCCCGGCCGAGGTACTCCAGGGACAGGGCGTCCAGGTCGAAGGAGCGGCGGCCCGGCTTGACAAGGTAGGCGGCGAGCGCGGTGTCCATGGCGACGCCGTCGATGCTCCAGCCGTGGTCGGCGAAGACGCGCATCGCGCCCTTGGCGTTGTGGAAGACCTTGGGCCGGTCCGCGTCGGCCAGCCAGCCGGCGAGGGCCTTCTCGTCGGCCTCGTCGAGCTGGGTCGGGTCGAGCCAGGCGGCCGCTCCGCCGGCTGCCGCGAGCGCGATCTCGGCGACCGAGCCGGTGCCCAGGCCCCAGGTGTCGACCGTGGCGACGCCCAGCGTCTCGGTGCCGTGCTCGGTGAGCCAGGCGGAGACCTCGCCGGTGCCGAGGACGGTGCCGTCGAGTTCCACGCCGGCCGCCGCGGCCGGAGCCGGCTCGGCCTCCTCGGCGCCCGGGTCGACGGCGAGCAGGCGCTCGCGCAGCGAGGGGTTACGGATCTCGAGGGTGTCGAGGATCATCGCGAGCGTCTTGCGGTCGTACGGCGCGCGCTCCAGGTCGGTGACCGTCTTCGGCAGCTCGACGGTGCGGACCATCTCGGTGAGGCGGCGGTTGAGCTTGACCGCCTCCAGATGCTCGCGCAGGTTCTGCCCGGCCTTGCCCTTGACCTCCTCGACGCGCTCGACGAGGTCCGCGAACGACCCGAACTGGTTGATCCACTTCGCGGCCGTCTTCTCGCCGACGCCCGGGATGCCCGGCAGGTTGTCGGACGGGTCGCCGCGCAGGGCCGCGAAGTCGGGGTACTGGGCGGGCGTCAGGCCGTACTTCTCGAACACCTTCTCCGGGGTGAACCGGGTCAGCTCGGAGACACCCTTCGTCGGATACAGCACGGTGGTGTGCTCACTCACCAGCTGGAAGGAGTCGCGGTCGCCGGTGACGATCAGCACGTCGAAGCCGGCGGCCTCGGCCTGGGTGGCGAGCGTGGCGATGACGTCGTCGGCCTCGAAGCCGTCGACCGCGAAGCGCGAGACGTGCATCGCGTCGAGGACTTCGCCGATCAGCTCGACCTGGCCCTTGAACTCGTCCGGGGTCTTCGAGCGGTTGGCCTTGTACTCCGTGTACTCCTCGGAGCGCCAGGTCTTGCGCGACACGTCGAAGGCCACCGCGAAGTGCGTCGGCGCCTCGTCGCGCAGGGTGTTGGCCAGCATCGAGGCGAAGCCGTAGATCGCGTTCGTCGGCTGGCCCGTCGCGGTCGTGAAGTTCTCCGCGGGCAGCGCGAAGAACGCGCGGTACGCCAGTGAGTGCCCGTCCATGAGCATCAGGCGCGGGCGGCTGCCGCCGGGGCTGTTGTCGGTCGTCTTCGATGCTGTCTCTGCCACGCCCCCGATCCTGCCACGCCCCACTGACACTCGGACCACACCACGGAAGGCGGCCATGGGGGGTGGGGGGACAGGTCGGGTACATCGGGACGGCAACAGGGGGACCGCGTGCCCACGCGCGGGGGCGACGGTGGGGGTGTCCCGGACCATGCCGGGGGCTGCGTGCCGAACCGTCGGGCCGCCGCACCACCTCATCACCCCCGCTCACCGACCGCTCCCCCATCCCCCGTTCCCTCTTCCGCAACTCTTGCCTGATACGCAACCATTGCCACAGCCCTCCACCCACCCCGGCCACCCCCGTTGTCGGCGTTGCGTGCGAGGATCGGAGACGTACCTCACATGTGCACGCGAAGGAGATCGCCGCGATGGCAACGAAGCCGCCCAAGGGGGATCCGGTCCAGGACGCTCCGCAGGTCGCCGAGCCGAAGCACGCGGCGGCGGGGCTGCCCGCCATCGGGCACACCCTGCGGATCGCCCAGCAGCAGATGGGCGTGAAGCGGACCGCGCTGACGCTGCTGCGGGTGAACCAGAAGGAGGGTTTCGACTGCCCCGGCTGCGCCTGGCCGGAGCCCGAGCACCGGCACACCTTCGAGTTCTGTGAGAACGGCGCGAAGGCCGTGGCCGAGGAGGCCACCCTGCGCCGGGTCACCCCGGAGTTCTTCGCCGCGCACCCGGTCACCGACCTCGCGACGCGCAGCGGCTACTGGCTGGGCCAGCAGGGGCGGTTGACCCACCCCGTGTATCTCCCCGAAGGGGGCACGCACTACGAGCCGGTGACCTGGGAGCGCGCCTTCGACATCGTCGCCGAGGAGATCGCCGCCCTCGACTCCCCCGACGAGGCCCTCTTCTACACCTCGGGGCGCACCAGCAACGAAGCCGCGTTCCTGTATCAGCTGTTCGCGCGCGAGCTCGGCACCAACAACCTGCCGGACTGCTCCAACATGTGCCACGAGTCCTCGGGCTCGGCCCTCACGGAGACCATCGGCATCGGCAAGGGCAGCGTCCTGCTGGAGGACCTCTACAAGGCCGACCTGATCATCGTCGCCGGCCAGAACCCCGGCACCAACCACCCGCGCATGCTCTCCGCGCTGGAGAAGGCCAAGGCGAACGGCGCGAAGGTCGTCAGCGTCAACCCGCTGCCGGAAGCCGGCCTGGAGCGGTTCAAGAACCCGCAGACCCCGCAGGGCATGCTCAAGGGCGCCGCCCTCACCGATCTGTTCCTCCAGATCCGCATCGGTGGCGACCAGGCCCTCTTCCGCCTCCTCAACAAGCTGATCCTGGAGACCGAGGACGCCGTCGACCAGGCTTTCGTCGACGAACACACCCACGGATACGAGGAGTTCGTCGAGGCCGCCCGCGCCGCCGACTGGGACGAGACGCTCGCCGCGACCGGCCTCACGGGCGCGGAGATCGAGGAAGCCCTCTCCCTGGTGCTCGCCTCGCAGCGCACCATCGTCTGCTGGGCGATGGGCCTGACCCAGCACAAGCACTCCGTGCCGACCATCCGCGAGGTGGTCAACTTCCTGCTCCTGCGCGGCAACATCGGCCGCCCGGGCGCGGGCGTGTGCCCGGTGCGCGGTCACTCCAACGTGCAGGGCGACCGCACCATGGGCATCTTCGAACGCCCCGCCCCGGCCTTCCTGGACGCCCTGGAGAAGGAGTTCGGCTTCGCGCCCCCGCGCGAGCACGGCTACGACGTCGTACGGGCCATCGAGGCGTTGCGCGACGGCCGGGCGAAGGTCTTCTTCGCCATGGGCGGCAACTTCGTCTCCGCCTCCCCCGACACCGACGTCACCGAGGCCGCAATGCGGCGCGCCCGGCTGACCGTGCACGTGTCGACGAAGCTCAACCGCTCGCACGCCGTCACGGGCGCGCGCGCCCTGATCCTGCCCACCCTCGGCCGCACCGAGCGCGACCTCCAGGGCGGCGGCGAGCAGTTCGTGACCGTCGAGGACTCCATGGGCATGGTGCACGCCTCCCAGGGCCGTCTGGAGCCCGCGAGCGGCCATCTGCTGTCCGAGCCGGCCATCGTGGCCCGCCTCGCCCGCCGCGTCCTCGGCGACGCCTCCCGCACCCCCTGGGAGGAGTTCGAGAAGGACTACGCGACGATCCGGGACCGCATCGCGCGCGTGATCCCAGGTTTCGAGGACTTCAACGCGCGCGTGGCGGCGCCCGGGGGCTTCGCCCTCCCGCACGCCCCGCGCGACGAGCGCCGCTTCCCGACCGCCACCGGCAAGGCCAACTTCACCGCCGCCCCCGTCGAGTACCCGGCGCTTCCTGAAGGCCGCCTGCTGCTCCAGACCCTGCGCTCGCACGATCAGTACAACACCACGATCTACGGCCTGGACGACCGCTACCGGGGCATCCGGAACGGCCGCCGGGTCGTCCTGGTCAATCCCGAGGACGCGGCGAGGCTGAAGCTCGCGGACGGCTCCTACGTGGACCTCGTCAGCGAGTGGAAGGACGGCGTGGAGCGCCGGGCGGCCGGTTTCCGCGTCGTGCACTACCCGACCGCGCGCGGCTGCGCCGCCGCCTACTACCCCGAGACCAACGTCCTCGTCCCGCTGGGCGCCACCGCGGACACCAGCAACACCCCGGCCAGCAAGTCCGTCGTGGTGCGTCTGGAACAATCGGCCACCGACTGAGCGTTTGCTCAGCGGACTGAGTTGTGAGTGTTCCCGACGAACGGAGCCGGGCCCCATGGGCGAGCAGCAGCACGTGAAGTTCCCGCAAGAGGTCATCGACGAGTACGCCGCGCTCGGCGTGGACCTGCTGGCCCTGTTCTCCGCCGGGCACCTCGGCACCCGCATGGGCGTCGAGATCGTCGAGGCCTCCGCGGACCGGGTCGTCGGGACGATGCCGGTGGAGGGCAACACCCAGCCGTACGGGCTGCTGCACGGCGGCGCCTCCGCCGTCCTCGCCGAGACCCTCGGCTCGGTCGGCTCGATGCTGCACGGCGGCAGCTCGAAGATCGCCGTCGGCGTGGACCTGAACTGCACGCACCACCGGGGCGCGCGCTCGGGCCTGGTGACCGGCGTGGCCACGCCCGTGCACCGGGGGCGCTCGACGGCGACGTACGAGATCGTGATCAGCGACGAGGACGGGCGGCGCGTGTGCACCGCCCGGCTGACCTGTCTGCTGCGGGACGTGAACCCGGGCGACGGCGCCCATGTCGGAGCCACCGCCTGACGCCGAAGTCCTTTCGGGCCTGGCCCCGACCGTACCGCAAGGCCTAGCGTCGGGGCATGCGAACGGGTGGAGTCCCGATGCTCGGGGCCGGGGTCGGGTTCATGGCGGTCCTGCTGACCCTCGGCGGATGCGGAGGATCCGGATCCGCCGCCACCCCGCAGAAGGCCACAGCCGCAGCGGCACCCACCGCGACCCCCGCACCCCCCGAAGACCTCTGCACCCGACTCGTCGCCCACTGGTCCCGCGAGGTGCTGGACCAGAACACCTACGGCGACTACCAGTCGATGGGCCTGTCCAACGGCCAGTACGACATCCTCATCAAGGTCGTCGACGCCGCCCGCGCCGAGAAGAAGCGCCAAGGCGCCACCGCCGCCGACCGGTTGATCGACCGTCAGGCCCGCAGCGGCTGTGTGCGCTGGTACCGCGACGGCGGTCCCGGCGAGGGACCCTGGAGTTGAGCGGCACCGGGCCGGTCGAGCCGGGCGAGGGCACACACGCCTGGGAAACCCTCGGCTCCCCCGCCTCCGCCCCGCCCCGCGGCCGCCTCACCGGGCTCTACGACCGGCACCGGCGTGCCGTCCTCGGCACCGCGGCGACCCTGGCGCTCCTCGCGGGTGGCGGCTACCTCTACGCGACCCGGCCGCAGCCGCCGGAACCCCCCGACCCGCCGTACCCGTCTCAGGTGACGGACCTGCACTACCTCAGCGGAGAGCCCACCTCCGCGGGCGCCGAGCCGCGGAGCTTCAGCTTCGGGGTGGAACTGAGCGTGCTCTCCGGCCCGCCCGTCACCGTGGTCCGGATCTCCCAGCCCTACGCCGGCATGTCGGTGGCCTCCACACCAAAAGCCCCCTTCGGGACGAGAGCGGGCACCAGCCGCAAGATCGTCATCACCATGCATGTGGCGCAGTGCAGGAAAGTGCCATGGAACGCCGGGCTCCCTTTCCTTGACGTAACTCTACGTAATACGCGTGCAATAGAAGTTCACAGCTTCATCCTCGGGCAGCGCTATGCCCAGCACCTCTCGGAGGCCCTACAAGTCGCCTGCAGCAACAGTTCTGGGTAATTACCAAAACCGCTGAGACGCCTGAACAAGTTGCATCGGGTCCTGCGGGTTCTCAGAATGCGGACAGGGCGAATCGGCCTGAATTCCGCTGTTCCACCCACTCAGTACCGCTCTGCATTACGACGTGTCATAACAAGAGCGTCACAGCCTCCGTCAGACCCTCCTCCACCCTCCCCGCACGCGCTTAGAGTCACGCCCAGTCACCGCGCCATGGAATCTCACAACAGACCAGCGCAGCGACTCGGTCGCTTCCAGGGGGGAGCGCCGCGCCAGTGAAAGGACGAATCGTGCGTCAACGTTCGCTCATCACCATCACCGCCGCGCTGGCGGCGGGAGCACTCACCCTCACCGCCTGCGGCTCGCGCGACGACGACGGCGGCTCGGACTCCGGCAGCGGCGGCACCAAGGTCGTCATCGGTGTCGACGCCCCGCTGACGGGTGACCTCTCCGCGCTGGGTCTCGGCATCAAGAACTCCGTCGACCTCGCCGCGAAGACCGCCAACAAGCAGAAGCTCGTCGACGGTGTCACCTTCGAGATCAAGGCCCTCGACGACCAGGCCCAGCCCTCCTCGGGCCAGGCCAACGCGTCGACCTTCGTCAGTGACGACAGCGTCCTCGGCGTCGTCGGCCCGCTGAACTCCTCCGTCGCCGAGTCGATGCAGAAGGTCTTCGACGACGCCAAGCTCGTCGAGGTCTCCCCGGCCAACACCGGCCCGGCCCTCACCCAGGGTGTCGACTGGCAGACCAAGAAGGTCCGCACCTACAAGTCGTACTTCCGCACCGCGACCACGGACGCCATCCAGGGCCCGTTCGCCGCGCAGTACGTCTACAACGACGCCAAGAAGAAGAACGTCTTCGTCATCGACGACAAGAAGACCTACGGCGCCGGTCTCGCCGCCACCTTCACCGACGAGTTCAAGAAGCTCGGCGGCAAGGTCGTCGGCACCGACCACATCGACCCGGACACCAAGGACTTCTCCGCGGTCGCCACCAAGGTCAAGAACTCCGGCGCCGACGTCGTCTACTACGGCGGCGAGTACCCGCAGGCCGGCCCGCTCAGCAAGCAGATCAAGGCCGCCGGCGCCAAGATCCCGCTGGTCGGCGGCGACGGCATCTACGACCCGACCTTCGTCGAGCTGGCCGGCGCCAACAGCACCGGTGACCTCGCCACCTCGGTCGGTGCCCCGGTCGAGACGCTCAGCTCCGCCAAGCAGTTCGTCGCCGACTACAAGAAGGCCGGCTACAAGGAGGAGTACGCGGCCTACGGCGGTTACTCCTACGACGCCGCCTGGTCGATCATCCTCGCCGTCAAGAAGGTCGTCGACGACAACGACGGCAAGCTCCCCTCCGACGCCCGCGCCAAGATCACCGCGGCCGTCCAGAACGTCTCCTTCGACGGTGTGACCGGCAAGGTCTCCTTCGACGAGTACGGTGACGCCACCAACAAGCAGCTCACCGTGTACGCCGTCGAGAACGGTGCCTGGAAGGCCGTCAAGTCCGGCACCTACACCGGCTGACCCATCCCCACCCGCACCACCTGAGCCGCGCGGGGCGCTGTTCCACAGGCGCCCCGCGCGGACTCACATCCGGCTCCGGACACACATCCGGTCACGTCCGGTCACATCCGTCGAACATCCGAAACCTCGGAGGACATGCGGTGAACGAACTGCCGCAGCAGCTGGTCAACGGCCTGCTACTAGGAGCAATGTACGGGCTGGTCGCCATCGGCTACACAATGGTCTATGGCATTGTCCAGCTCATCAACTTCGCCCACGGCGAGATCTTCATGATCGGAGGGTTCGGAGCCCTCACGGTCTATCTGTACGTACTGCCCGACGGCACCACCATGTGGGTCGCACTGCCACTGATGCTCGTGGGAGCCGTCATCGCAGCCGTCCTCGTCGCCGTCGGAGCGGAACGGTTCGCCTACCGCCCCCTGCGCACCGCCCCACGCCTCGCGCCCCTCATCACCGCCATCGGCCTCTCCCTCGCCCTCCAGCAGGCGGTATGGGCCTGGTACCCCGGCGCCAAGGAGTCCATCAACTTCCCCGAGATCCCGGGCGGACCCTTCGAGATCGGCAGCGTCACCATTCAGACCGGTGACATCTTCCTGTTCATCGCCGCACCCGTCAGCATGGCGATCCTCGCCTACTTCGTCATGAAGACCCGCACCGGCCGCGGCATGCAGGCCACCGCACAGGACCCCGACACCGCCAAGCTCATGGGCATCAACACCGACCGCATCATCGTGGTCGCCTTCGCCCTCGGCGCCCTCTTCGCGGCCGTCGGAGCCGTCGCCTACGGCCTCAAGTACGGCCAGGTCCAGTTCCGCATGGGCTTCATCCTCGGCCTCAAGGCCTTCACCGCCGCAGTCCTCGGCGGCATCGGCAACATCTACGGCGCCATGCTCGGCGGCCTCGTCCTCGGCCTCGCCGAGACCATGGCCACCGCCTACATCGCCGACGTCCCCGGCTTCGACCTGCTCGGCGGCCAGTCCTGGGCCAACGTCTGGGCCTTCGTACTCCTCATCCTCGTACTCCTCGTCAGGCCACAGGGCCTGCTCGGCGAGCGCGTCGCGGACAGGGCGTGACACCGATGACGACACAGACCACCCAGTCCCCCAGCGCCCCCGCCAACAAGGACGGCGCCACCAAGGGCCTCGTCGGCCTCCCCGAGAACGTCGGCCGCGCCCTCGCCACCATCGGCGGCGCCCTCGCCGTCGTCTCCACCTTCCTCGCCTGGACCTGGACCTCCGAGTTCCCCGGCGACCTCACCTACTACGGCTACCCCGGCGGCCTCCAGGTCCTCGTCCTCATCGGCGGCGCCCTCACCGCCCTCTTCGGCCTCGCCTCGTACGGCGTCAAGGGCCTGCGCTGGCTCGCCCCCGCCGGCGCCGACGGCGCCATCAAGCTGGCCGCGACCGGCACCTTCGCCACCACCTGGTACACCGTCATCGCGATCAGCGACGAACTCGGCGGCGTCGTCAACCTCGAACCGGGCGGCTTCATCGCCGCGGCCGTCACCCTCGCCGCCTTCCTCGGCGCCTTCTCCCTGCCCTTCGAACGGCCGGAAGACGAGCACATCGACGAGGACGAGAGCGTCGGCGAACGCATCGGCCGCATCTGGCGCCACATCGTCGCCCTCCTGAAGTCCGCCGTCTTCACCCCCGCCCCGGCCCCGGCCCGCAAGCTCCCCGCCTACGCCGAGATCCTCGTCATCGTCGCCGCCATGGCCGTCGGCCTCACCGTCTTCACCTACGGCATCGGCACCGAGTACGACGAACTCTTCGTCGGCTTCCTCATCACCGTCGGATTCCTCTTCGCCGCCCTCTCCAAGGCCGGGCTCGTGGCCCGGGTCTCGGCGATCACCGGCCGGCACAGCACCATCACCATGTTCGGCGCGTTCATCGCCGCCGCGCTCTTCCCCTTCACCCAGTCCGACGACCAGTACGCGACGATCGGCGTCTACATCCTGATCTTCGCCACCGTCGCCCTCGGTCTGAACATCGTCGTCGGCCTCGCCGGCCTCCTCGACCTCGGATACGTCGCCTTCCTCGGCGTCGGCGCCTACACCGCGGCCATGGTCTCCGGCTCCCCCTCCTCGCCGTTCGACCTGCACCTGCCGTTCTGGCTCTCCGCGCTCCTCGGCGCCGCCGTCGCCATGGTCTTCGGCGTCCTCATCGGCGCCCCCACCCTGCGACTGCGCGGCGACTACCTCGCCATCGTGACGCTCGGCTTCGGTGAGATCTTCCGCATCACCGTCCTCAACATGGACGGCACCAGCGGACCGGACATCACCAACGGCTCCAACGGCATCTCCTCCATCCCGAACCTCGACATCCTCGGATTCGACTTCGGCCTGGAACACACCATCCTCGGCTTCACCATCGGCCGATTCGCCAACTACTTCCTGCTGATGCTCCTCATCACGCTCATCGTCGTGGTGGTCTTCAAGCGCAGCAGCGACTCCCGCATCGGCCGCGCCTGGATCGCCATCCGCGAGGACGAGACCGCCGCCCTCGCCATGGGCATCAACGGCTTCCGCGTCAAGCTCATCGCGTTCGCCCTCGGCGCCTCCCTCGCCGGCCTCGCCGGCGCCGTCCAGGCCCACGTCACCTACACCGTGACGCCGGAGCAGTACCAGTTCGCCCACGTGGTCCCACCCAACTCGGCCTTCCTCCTCGCGGCGGTCGTCCTCGGCGGCATGGGCACCATCGCCGGACCCCTCGTCGGCGCCGCACTGCTCTACCTCATCCCGGCCAAGCTCCAGTTCCTGGGCGACTACCAGCTCTTCGCCTTCGGCGTCGCGCTCGTCCTCCTGATGCGCTTCCGCCCCGAGGGCCTCATCCCCAACCGGCGCCGCCAACTCGAATTCCACGAAGAGGCCGAAGCCCCCGCAGTCCTCAGCAAGACAGGGGTCTGACACATGACCGACACCACCACCGTCACCGGGACCACCGTCCTCGACGCCCGCGGCGTCACCATGCGCTTCGGCGGCCTCACCGCCGTACGCAACGTCGACCTCCAGGTCAACAGCGGCGAGATCGTCGGCCTCATCGGCCCCAACGGCGCCGGCAAGACGACCTTCTTCAACTGCCTGACGGGCCTCTACATCCCCACCGAGGGCGAAGTCCGCTACAAGGACCAGGTCCTCCCGCCCAAGTCCTTCAAGGTCACCGCCGCCGGCATCGCCCGCACCTTCCAGAACATCCGTCTGTTCGCCAACATGACGGTCCTGGAGAACGTGCTCGTCGGCCGCCACACCCGCACGAAGGAAGGCCTGTGGAGCGCCCTGCTCCGCGGCCCCGGCTTCCACAAGGCCGAAAGGGCCTCGCGCGAACGCGCCATGGAACTCCTGGAGTTCGTCGGCCTCGCGAACAAGGCCGAACACCTCGCCCGCAACCTCCCCTACGGCGAACAGCGCAAGCTGGAGATCGCACGGGCGCTGGCGAGCGAACCGGGCCTGCTCCTGCTGGACGAGCCGACGGCCGGCATGAACCCCCAGGAGACGCGGGCGACCGAGGAACTGGTCTTCGCCATCCGCGACAAGGGCATCGCCGTACTCGTCATCGAGCACGACATGCGCTTCATCTTCAACCTCTGCGACCGCGTAGCCGTCCTCGTCCAGGGCGAGAAGCTCATCGAGGGCGACAGCGCCACCGTCCAGGGCGACGAACGCGTCATCGCCGCCTACCTCGGCGAACCCTTCGAAGGCACCCCCGGCGACGAAGAAGCAGCCGAAGTCGAAGCAGCCGAAGCAAGCGCCCCGTCGGACGCCACGCCCGGCAAGGAGAACGACCGATGACCGCACTCCTCGAGGTCGAGGACCTCCGCGTCGCCTACGGCAAGATCGAAGCCGTCAAGGGCATCTCCTTCAAGGTCGACGCCGGCGAGGTCGTCACCCTCATCGGCACCAACGGCGCCGGCAAGACGACCACCCTGCGCACCCTGTCCGGCCTGCTCAAGCCGGTCGGCGGCCAGATCAGGTTCGGCGGCAAGTCGCTGAAGAAGGTCCCCGCCCACGACATCGTCTCGCTGGGACTGGCCCACTCCCCCGAGGGCCGGCACATCTTCCCCCGCATGACGATCGAGGACAACCTCCGCCTCGGCGCCTTCCTCCGTAACGACCGGGCAGGCATCGAGAAGGACATCCAGCGCGCCTACGACCTCTTCCCGATCCTGGGAGAGCGCCGCAAGCAGGCCGCGGGCACCCTGTCCGGCGGCGAGCAGCAGATGCTGGCGATGGGCCGCGCCCTGATGTCCCAGCCGAAACTGCTCATGCTGGACGAGCCCTCCATGGGCCTGTCGCCGATCATGATGCAGAAGATCATGGCGACCATCGCCGAACTCAAGTCCCAGGGCACGACGATCCTCCTCGTCGAGCAGAACGCCCAGGCGGCCCTGTCGCTGGCCGACCACGGCCATGTGATGGAAATCGGCAAGATCGTCCTGTCCGGCACGGGCCAGGACCTCCTGCACGACGAGTCGGTCCGCAAGGCGTACCTGGGCGAGGACTAGCACTTCGCCCTGAATGCGATACGACGAGGCCCGCGCCCCCTGCTGGGGACGCGGGCCTCGGTGCGTGAGCCGGTCGGGCGTCAGCCCTTCGACGCCTTCTTCTCATCGGCGTCCTGGATGACGGCCTCCGCAACCTGCTGCATCGACATACGCCGGTCCATCGACGTCTTCTGGATCCACCGGAACGCGGCGGGCTCGGTCAGCCCGTACTCGGTCTGAAGGATGGACTTGGCGCGGTCGACCAGCTTGCGCGTCTCCAGTCGGAGGGTGAGGTCGGCGACCTCCTTCTCCAGCTCCTTCAACTCGGTGAACCGGGACACGGCCATCTCGATGGCCGGCACGACATCACTCTTGCTGAACGGCTTCACGAGATACGCCATGGCACCGGCGTCGCGCGCACGCTCCACGAGGTCGCGCTGCGAGAAGGCGGTGAGCATCAGCACGGGCGCGATGCGCTCTTCGGCGATCTTCTCGGCGGCGGAGATACCGTCCATCTTCGGCATCTTCACATCGAGGATGACGAGGTCCGGCTGGTGCTCACGGGCGAGCTCGATGGCCTGCTCACCGTCACCGGCCTCGCCTACGACGCTGTAGCCCTCTTCCTCCAGCATCTCTTTGAGATCGAGGCGAATCAGCGCCTCGTCCTCGGCGATGACGACACGGGTCGTCAGCGGAGGCACGTGCGACTTGTCGTCGTCGGGCGCGTCTACGGGCTGGGGCGACTCGGGGGCGGTCACGGGGGCTCCTCGTTCAGGGGCAGGGGTGCTGCTTACCAGAGCCTACCTAGCTGCAGCTCGGCTTGGTCACCCGGTACACTCCCATCAGCAACCTAAGCCGGGTTGGCGCAATTGGCTGACGCGGAGGTCTCAAACACCTCTGTCCGAAAGGACGTGTGGGTTCGAATCCCATACCCGGCACCAACAAGCGGATGTTCCCATTCTCGTGAACATCCGCTTTTTGCTGCGCGTCGCCGCGATCAATCACACAGAGTGATCGCGTGAACATCCACAGCACTGAGGTGCGACAAAAGGCCCTGACTCTGCTGCGCGCTGGGGTGAAGAACGCAGCGGTGGCTCGGGAGCTTGCGGTGCCCCTCGGGACAGTCAGCTATTGGAAGCACCTAGACCGCGCCAAACGCGGCGAGTGCCCAGGACGACACAGCCCGCCGTGCCCCCGGTGTGACGGACGAGAGCTGGACGGGGCCGCCTACAGCTACCTCCTCGGGCTCTACCTCGGCGACGGCCACATCAGCCACTACTCGGGACATCGCGTGCCCAACTTGATGGTCACGTGCGCTGATTCATGGCCCGGTCTCATGGACGACTGCGAGCACGCCATGCGTATCGTCTTCCCGGGGAACGCCGTCTGCCGCGTCCGCAAGACGGGTTGTCGCAACGTCAAGGTTTACTCGAAGCACCTGCACTGCCTCTTCCCTCAACACGGCCCCGGCAAGAAACACGAGCGCACGATCACCCTCAAACCCTGGCAACAAGCCATCGTCGACGCCCACCCCTGGGAGTTCGTTCGCGGCCTCATCCACTCCGACGGATGCCGCATCACCAACTGGACCACGCGCCTCATCGCCGGTGAACGCAAGCGCTACGAATATCCCCGCTACTTCTTCACCAACCTGTCCGGCGACATCATTCGGCTCTTCACCGGCGCCCTGGACCGAGTCGGCGTCGAATGGAGGCAGGCGAACCCCCGCAACATCTCCGTCGCCCGCAAAGCCTCCGTAGCCCTGATGGACACCCACGTAGGCCCAAAGCACTGACCGCTGAAGCTACTTGTCGTCCACTCCGATGTGATGCACCCGGACCAGGTTCGTCGCCCCCGCAACCCCGGGCGGCGAACCGGCCGTAATGACCACCACGTCACCCTTCTCGCACCGCCCGTACTTCAACAACAGCTCATCCACCTGATCGACCATCGCATCCGTCGATTCCACCCGCGGCCCCAGGAACGTCTCCACACCCCACGTCAGACTCAGCTGTGACCGAGTAGCCGCCTCCGGCGTGAACGCCAGCAACGGAATCGGCGACCGGTACCGGGACAGCCGCCGCGCCGTGTCGCCGGATTGAGTGAACGCCACCAAGAACTTGGCGCCCAGGAAGTCGCCCATCTCCGCCGCCGCCCGCGCCACCGCGCCGCCCTGCGTACGGGGCTTGTTGCGGTCCGTCAGTGGGGGCAGGCCCTTCGCGAGGATGTCTTCCTCCGCCGCCTCCACGATCCGCGCCATCGTCCGGACCGTCTCCACCGCGTACTTGCCGACGCTCGTCTCCCCCGACAGCATCACCGCGTCCGTGCCGTCGATGACCGCGTTGGCCACGTCCGACGCCTCCGCCCTCGTCGGACGGGAATTGTCGATCATCGAGTCCAGCATCTGCGTGGCGACGATCACCGGCTTGGCGTTGCGCTTCGCCAGTTTGATCGCGCGCTTCTGGACGATCGGGACCTGTTCCAGGGGCATTTCGACGCCCAGGTCACCCCGCGCCACCATGATCCCGTCGAACGCCGCCACGATGTCGTCGATCGCGTCCACCGCCTGCGGCTTCTCCACCTTGGCGATGACGGGCAGGCGGCGCCCCTCCTCGTCCATGATGCGGTGGACGTCCTCGATGTCCCGGCCGGAGCGGACGAAGGAGAGGGCGATGACGTCGAAGCCGGTGCGCAGCGCCCAGCGCAGGTCGGCCTCGTCCTTTTCCGACAAGGCAGGAACGGACACGGCCACACCCGGGAGGTTCAATCCCTTGTGGTCGGAGACCATGCCGCCTTCGATGACGGTCGTGTGGACGAGCGGGCCGTCGACGTCCGTGACCTCCAGGCACACCTTGCCGTCGTCGACGAGGATGCGCTCCCCTGCCGTCACGTCCTCCGCGAGGCCGGCGTACGTCGTCCCGCACTGCCCCTGGTTGCCCTCCGCGCCCTCCTCCACCGTGATGGTGAAGGCGTCGCCGCGTTCAAGGAGTACGGGGCCTTCGGCGAAGCGGCCGAGGCGGATCTTCGGGCCCTGAAGGTCGGCGAGGAGGCCGACGCTGCGGCCGGTCTCGTCGGAGGCTTTGCGGACGTGGTGGTAGCGCTCCTCGTGCTCGGCGTAGCCGCCGTGGCTGAGGTTGAAGCGGGCTACGTCCATTCCGGCGTCGACCAGGGCTTTGATCTGGTCGTACGTGTCGGTGGCGGGGCCCAGGGTGCAGACGATTTTGGCTCGGCGCATGGTTCGACCTTAGGGCTTACCGGTGGGTAGAGAATTGGCCGGGCATGGCCGCCCAACAACCGTTCGGTGAAGGGGCGTTGACAAGTGTTGAAGTGTGCGGCTCACAGCTGCGGGGGGTGCATGGTGAACCGTGCGTTGACCTGGGCGTAGACGCGTTGGCGTTGGGGTTCGAGGTCGAGGGGGGCGGCGGCGGTGTCTTCCGCGGCGGCGTAGGACATGGAGCGCATACGTCCGCCGGGGGCGGCGGGGGCGAGGGGCTGGGCGTTCTCCGCGCCGATGTCGGCCAGCTCCACCAGCGCCGCCAGTGTCGTACCCAGTGCTTCCGCGTATTCCTGTGCCCGCTGGACGGCTTCTCGTACGGCCTGTTGGCGTGCGTTGCGGTAGGCCGGGGAGTTCAGGCGCAGGGCCCACCAGGGGCCGTCCACGTGAGTGAGGTCCAAGTCGGCCACGCGCGTGGTGAGTTCACCCAGGGCCGTGAAGTCGGTCAGTTCGGCGGTGATGCGGACGCGGCCGTGGTACGCGTGGATCCGCTCCCCTCGTCCCTTCTCCTTCAGCTCCGGCGTGATCGAGAAGGATCCCGTCTCCAGCTTTTCCACCGCGTCGCCGTATGTCTTGATGAGGTCCAGGACCGTGGCGTTGCGGCGGGTGAGGTCGTCGAGGGCGGTGCGGCGGTCTTTGCCGCGGGCGGCGACGGTGACGCCGATGCGGGCGATCTCGGGGTCGACTTCGAGGCGTGCTTCGCCGCGGACGGCGATGCGGGGGGCGTCGGGGGTGCCGTAGGGCACGGCCGGCGAGGAGTCGGGAGTGGGTGTGGTCATACGACCCACTCTGTCACTTCTTGACTGGTTGGCGGGGGCTGAAGTGACGGGTTCGGTCACCAGATCGAAACCTCTGGGGTCTATTGCCGTTCGGCATGCGCGGGTCAGAATCTACGCGCGTTGTTGACCGTTCCCCGAGGAGATCGAGACATGCCGTTGAACCGCAGGAAGTTCCTGGAGAAGTCCGCCGTGACCGGTGCCGGGGTCGCGCTGGCGAGTGCCGTGGGGGCTCCTGCGGCGCAGGCGTCGGAGGCGGCGGGAAGCAAGAAGGGGCGGAAGCCCGCGAAGCGGTACTCCCTGACGGTGATGGGCACGACGGACCTGCACGGGCACGTCTTCAACTGGGACTACTTCAAGGACGCCGAGTACACGGACGCCAAGGGCAACGCGCAGGGTCTGTCGCGTATCTCGACGCTGGTGAACCAGGTCCGCGCGGAGAAGGGGCGGTGCAACACGCTGCTGCTGGACGCGGGCGACACGATCCAGGGCACTCCGCTGACGTACTACTACGCGAAGGTGGACCCGATCACCGCCCCGGGTGGTCCCGTGCATCCGATGGCCGCCGCCATGAACGCCATCGGGTATGACGCCGTCGCGCTCGGCAACCACGAGTTCAACTACGGCATCGAGACGCTGCGGAAGTTCGAGGAGCAGTGTGACTTCCCGCTGTTGGGTGCGAACGCGCTGGACGCGAAGACGCTGAAGCCGGCTTTCCCGCCGTACTTCATCAAGAAGTTCCATGTGGCGGGTGGGCCGCCGGTCAAGGTGGCGGTCCTCGGGCTCACCAACCCTGGTATCGCGATCTGGGACAAGGCGTATGTCGAGGGGAAGTTGACGTTCCCGGGGCTGGAGGAGCAGGCGGCGAAGTGGGTGCCGAAGCTGCGGTCGATGGGCGCGGACGTGGTGATCGTGTCGGCGCACTCCGGGTCGTCCGGTACCTCCTCCTACGGTGACCAGCTGCCGTACGTCGAGAACTCGGCGGCGCTGGTGGCCCAGCAGGTGCCCGGTATCGACGCGATTCTCGTCGGGCACGCGCATGTGGAGATCCCGGAGCTGAAGGTCACGAACACGGCGACGGGCAAGACCGTCGTCCTGTCCGAGCCGTTGGCGTACGCGGAGCGGCTGTCGCTGTTCGACATCGAGCTGGTCTTCGAGAAGGGGAAGTGGACGGTCGAGTCGGTGGCCGCCTCGGTGCTCAACTCGGCCTCCGTCGCGGACGACCCGAAGATCACGAAGCTGCTGAAGGACGATCACGACGTCGTCGTGGAGTACGTCAACCAGGTCGTCGGTACGGCGACGCAGACGTTGACGACGGTCGAGGCGCGGTACAAGGACGCTCCGATCATCGATCTGATCACGAAGGTCCAGGAGGATGTCGTCAAGGCGGCGCTGGCCTCCACCGAGTACGCCTCGCTGCCGGTCATCGCGCAGGCGTCGCCGTTCTCGCGGACGTCGGAGATCCCCGCGGGTGAGGTGACGATCCGGGATCTGTCGAGCCTGTACGTGTACGACAACACGCTGGTCGCGAAGTTGCTGACGGGCGCGCAGCTCAAGGCGTACCTGGAGTACTCGGCGGAGTACTTCGTGCAGACGGCGGCGGACGCGGTGGTGGATGTCGAGAAGCTGACGAACGCCAACAACCGGCCGGACTACAACTACGACTACGTGTCGGGTCTTTCGTACGACATCGACATCGCGCAGGCGGTGGGTTCGCGGATCAGGAACCTGACGTACAACGGTGCGGCGCTGGACGACGCGCAGCGGTTCGTGTTCGCGGTGAACAACTACCGTGCCAATGGCGGCGGTGCGTTCCCGCATGTGGCGTCGGCGACGGAGGTGTGGTCGGAGTCGACGGAGATCCGTACGCGGATCGCGGAGTGGGTGACGGCGAAGGGTGTGCTGGACCCGGCCGACTTCGCGTCGGTGGACTGGAAGCTGACGCGGAACGGTACGCCTGTGTTCTAGCCGGTACTGGCGCGTTGGACTCGTCGCGGACCCGGCCTGAGGCGGTACGGGTCCGCGACGTCTTCTATCGGGCGTCCGTCAGTGGGGTGAGGCGGGTGGCGACCGGGGCCTGGCGGGCTTGCGGGATCTGGGCCGCCCGCTCAAGTCCGAAGGTGGTGAAGGACGTTCGGGTGGGCAGGGGGTAGGGGTCCTTGCCGGTCACGGTGTTGAGGATGGTGGCGCTGCGCCAGGCGGCGAGGCCGAGGTCGGGGGTGCCGACGCCGTGGGTGTGGCGTTCGGCGTTCTGGACGTAGAGGGAGCCGGTGACGGAGGGGTCCATGACGAGCCTGAACTGTTCGTCGACGCGTGGGCGGTCGCGGCTGTCGCGGCGCAGATAGGGGTCGAGGCCGGCGAGGATGCGGTCGAGGGGGCGTTCGCGGTAGCCGGTGGCGAGGACGACGGCGTCGGTGGTGAGGCGGGAGCGGGTGTTCTGCTCGGTGTGTTCGAGGTGGAGTTCGACCTTGGTGGTGGCGACGCGGCCCGCGGTGCGGACGCGGACGCCGGGGGTGAGGACGGCGTCGGGCCAGCCGCCGTGCAGGGTGCGCCGGTAGAGCTCGTCGTGGATGGCGGCGATGGTGTCGCTGTCGATGCCCTTGTGGAGCTGCCACTGTGAGGTGACGAGGCGGTCGCGGACGCCTTCGGCGAGGCCGTGGAAGTAGCGGGTGTAGTCGGGGGTGAAGTGTTCCAGGCCGAGCTTGGAGTACTCCATGGGCGCGAACGCCTCGGTGCGGCCGAGCCAGTGCAGGCCCTCGCGGCCGGTGGGGCGGTCGCGCAGCAGGTCGAGGAAGATCTCGGCGCCGGACTGTCCGAGGCCGATGACGGTGACGTGTTCGGCGGCGGCGAGGGACTCGCGGTGGGCGAGGTAGTCGGCGGCGTGGATGACGGGCACGCCGGCGGCCTCGACGAGGGGCTTGAGGGGTTCGGGGATGTAGGGCTCGGTGCCCACCCCGAGGACGATGTTCCTGGTGTAGGAGCGGCCGAGGGCCTCGGCCTCGCCGTCCGCGTCGAGCTGGGTGAAGTCGACCTCGAAGACGTCGCGTTCGGGGTTCCAGCGCACGGCGTCGACCTGGTGGCCGAAGTGGAGCCCGGGGAGGTTCCCGGCGACCCAGCGGCAGTAGGCGTCGTACTCGGCGCGCTGGATGTGGAAGCGCTCGGCGAAGTAGAACGGGAAGAGCCGGTCGCGGGCCTTGAGGTAATTGAGGAAGGTCCAGGGGCTGGCGGGGTCGGCGAGGGTCACCAGGTCGGCGAGGAAGGGGACTTGGATGCGGGCGCCGTCGATGAGCAGACCCGGGTGCCAGTCGAAGGCGGGGTGCTGTTCGTAGAAGACGGTGTCGAGTTCGGCGAGGGGCTGGGCGAGGGCGGCGAGGGAGAGGTTGAAGGGACCGATGCCGATGCCGACCAGGTCGCGGGGTGCGTCGGGCTCGTGGGGGTGGGGCGGGGTGGGGGTGCTCATCGGGGGGTGGTTCCTTCCACGAGGTGTTCGACGAGTTTCAGCAGGGCGGCCAGGTCGCCGGGCCGGGAGTGGGGGTTGAGGAGGGTGGCCTTGAGCCAGAGCCGGCCGTCGAGGCGGGTCCGGCCGAGGACGGCGCGGCCGGTGGTGAGGAGCTGTCGGCGGGTGGTGGCGATGGCGTCGTCCGTCGCGTGTGCCGGGCGGAACAGGACCGTGCTGATGGTGGGGCGGTCGTAGAGCTCGAAGCCGGGGTGCGCGTCGAGGAGTTCCGCGAACTCGCGGGCCCGGTCGCAGACTTGGTCGACGAGGGCGCCGAGCCCGGTCCGTCCCAAGGTCTTCAGGGTGACGGCGATCTTGAGGACGTCGGGGCGGCGGCTGGTGCGCAGGGAGCGGCCGAGGAGGTCGGGGAGGCCGGCTTCGGTGTCGTCGTCGGCGTTGAGGTAGTCGGCGTGGTGCTGGAGCGGGGTGAGGTCGGTTGCGTCGCGGACGGCGAGGATGCCTGCGGCGACGGGCTGCCAGCCGAGTTTGTGCAGGTCGAGGGTGACGGTGGCGGCGGCGCTGAGGCCGGTGAGCTTGGCTCGGTGCCGGGTGCTGAAGAGGAGGCCGCCGCCGTATGCCGCGTCGATGTGGAGGCGGGCGCGGTGAGCTTCGCAGACTGCGGCGATCTCGGGGAGGGGGTCGATGAGGCCGGCGTCTGTGGTGCCCGCGGTGGCGGCGACCAGGTGGGGGCCGGGGAGTTCGGTGAGGGCGGCGTCGAGGGCTGCGGGGTCCATCGTCCCTGCGGGGGTGGGGACGGTTACTGGCTCGGGTAGGCCCAGGAGCCACGCGCTGCGGGGCAGTGAGTGGTGGGCGTTGGTTCCGCAGATCAGGCGGACGTTGGCGCCCAGGGACTCTCTGGCCAGGAGAAGAGCTACTTGGTTGGATTCGGTGCCACCTGTTGTGACCAAGGCTGCGGGTGTGTGGGGGCTGGTCGCGCAGTTCCCCGCGCCCCTGGGGAGCTGACCGTAGACCTCGTTGGCAAGTGCCCTGGTCACCAGTGCCTCAAGCTCGGAGGCTGCCGGCGCCTGGTCCCATGAGTCCAAGGACGGGTTGAGGACCGACGCCGCCAAGTCTGCTGCCGCTGCCACCGCCAAGGGCGGGCAGTGCAGGTGCGCCGCGCACAGCGGGTCCGCCGGGTCCGCCGAGCCCTCCGTCAGCGCTCGCACGAGGTGCCGTAGCGCCTCCTGGTCACCCTCCTGCGGGACTACGTCGCCCACTGCCGCCCGTAGCCGTGTCGCCACCGGCTCCGGGCCGCCCTCCGGCAGCGGTCCGCCCCGCAGGCGCGTGCCCTCCCCCAGGGCGTCCAGGACCGTGTCCAGCAGGGGGCGCAGGGCGGCTGGGTCCGACGCGAGCGGTGGGGTGCTCATGGTGTGGGTCCTCCCGGGCGCGGTGGGAGTTCCAGCTTGTACGCGGATGCGTGCGCGCGCCCGAGAAGCCCAACGATCGGAACCCGAAAGGGGGTACGTCCGTACGGGTGGGGTCCCCCAGCTGGGAGACCCCTGCTGTTACGCCTGCCTCACCCGCAACGCCCGCCCCAGATCATCCAGTTGGTCGGCGAGTTTGCGGCGCAGTGCCGGAATCGGCTCGGCGTCGCTCAGGCACCGCTCTCCGAAGCGCAGCGTCTCCGCGTCGACGGCGTGGGCCGGGAAGGCCCAGCGGCCCGCGGCGTCGGCGATGGCGGGGCCGCGGCGGGCGGCGAGGGTGACGGCGTCCTCGAAGAAGCGGGGGACGTAGTCGCGGACGAGGTCGGCCTGTTCGGGCTGCCAGAAGCCCTGGGCGGTGGCGGTGAAGAGGTAGTTGGAGAGGTCGTCGCCGCCGAACATCGCTTCCCAGGCCTTGGCCTTGGCGTCCGCTTCGGGCAGGGCGGCGCGGCAGCGGGCGGCGCCTTCCTGGCCGGTGGCGGAGGGGTCGCGGGCGAGTTCGGCGGCGATGGCGGCCTCGTCGGTGGCGCCGAGGACGGCGAGGCGGGCGAGGACGCGCCAGCGCAGTTCGGGGTCGAGTTCGGGGCCGCCGGGGACGGTGCCGTCGGCGAGCCAGGCGGCGATGGTGTCGGGGTGGGCGGCGACGTCGATGAAGTGGCGTACGGCGATGAGGCGCAGGCCGGGGTTGTCGCCGTCCTCGGTGCGGCGGATGAGGTCGCGGCACAGGGAGGTGAGGGTGGCCAGGGCCGCCGGGCGTTCCTCGGGGGTGACGTAGCGGTCGGCGATCTGGACGGAGGCGAAGGCGAGGACGCCCTGGACGAGGGCGAGGTCGGTCTCGTGCGGGAGGTGGGCGCGGGCGGCCTCGAGGTAGGCGGCGGGCGGGAGGTCGCCGTCGCGGACGGAGTCGCGCAGGGCGTTCCAGACGACGGCCCGGGTCAGCGGCGAGGGCAGTCCGGACAGGCCGGCGGTGACCGTCTTGAAGGACTCGGCGTCGAAGCGGACCTTGGCGTAGGTGAGGTCGCCGTCGTTGAGGAGCAGGAGGGCGGGGCGCTTGCCGACGGGCAGCGGGCCGTCCGTCTGCGGGACGTCGAGGTGCAGGCGTTCACGCAGGACGAGGTGGCGGCCCTCGTCGGCTGCGTTGTCGGCCAGGGCCCGGTCGTAGAGGCCGACGGCGATGCGGTGGGGGCGGCTGCCGTCGTGTTCGACCTGGAGGCTGTAGGTGCCTTCGTCGCCGGGGGTGACCACGGGGGTGAGGGTGTCGACGCCGGTGGTGCGCAGCCAGGTGTCGGCCCAGGCGTGGACGTCGCGTTCGGTGCCGCTGGCGAGGGAGTCGATGAAGTCGGCGAGGGTGGCGTTGGCGAACTTGTGCCGGGCGAAGTGGGTGTTGATGCCGGCGAGGAAGTCCTTCTCGCCGAGCCAGGTCACGAGTTGCCGCAGTGCGGAGGCGCCCTTGGCGTAGGAGATGCCGTCGAAGTTGAGCATCGCGGAGGCGGTGTCGGGCACGAGCTCGGGGTCGGGGGCGACGGGGTGGGTGGAGGGGCGCTGGTCGGCGTCGTAGCCCCAGGCCTTGCGGACGACACCGAAGTCGGTCCAGGTGTCGGTGAAGCGGGTGGCCTCGGTGAGGGTCTGGTAGCCCATGTACTCGGCGAAGGACTCGTTGAGCCAGATGTCGTCCCACCAGCGCAGGGTGACGAGGTCGCCGAACCACATGTGGGCCATCTCGTGGGCGATGACCATGGCGCGGGTCTGGCGTTCGGTGTCGGTGACGGCGGAGCGGTAGATGAACTCGTCGCGGAAGGTGACGAGTCCGGGGTTCTCCATGGCGCCGGCGTTGAACTCGGGAACGAACGCCTGGTCGTAGGAGTCGAAGGGGTAGGGCTCCTCGAACTTCTCGTGGTAGCGGTCGTAGCACTGCTTGGTGATCTCGAACAGTTCGCCGGTGTCCGTGTCGAGGTAGGGGGCGAGCGAGCGGCGGCAGTGGAGGCCGAAGGGCAGGCCGCGGTGTTCGGTGCGGACGGAGTGCCAGGGGCCGGCGGCGACGGCGACGAGGTAGGTGGAGATCAGCGGGGTGGGGGCGGCCTGCCACCGGCCGTCGCCGAGGTCGGTGGTGATGCCGTTGGCGAGGACGCTCCAGCCGTCGGGGGCCTTCACGGTCAGTTCGAAGACGGACTTGAGGTCGGGCTGGTCGAAGGCGGCGAAGACGCGCTGGACGTCTTCCATGAACAGCTGGGTGTAGGTGTAGGTCTCGCCGTCGGTGGGGTCGGTGAAGCGGTGCATGCCCTCGCCGGTGCGGGAGTAGCGCATGCTCGCGTCGACGCGGAGTTCGTGTTCGCCGGCGGTGAGGTTCTTCAGGGGCAGGCGGTTGCCGTCGAGGGTCTCGGGGTCGAGGGGCTGTCCGTCGAGGGTGACGGAGCGTAGGTCGGCGGGCTTGACCTCGACGAAGGTGTCCGCGTCCGTGCGCGCGGTGAAGCGGATGACGGTCTTCGAGTCGAAGGTGTCGTCGCCGGTGGTGAGATCGAGGTCGATCGTGTACCGGTGGACGTCGAGGAGGGTGGCACGGGTCTGCGCTTCGTCGCGCGTCAGTACGGACATGCACGACATGCTGCCTGATGGTGCGGGTACGGCACAGGGGCGGATCGGTACGCGCCTTATGTCCGGTCCTGTTCGAGGTTGCCGGTGTGCGCCCCTTGTGCGCGTTGCAGCGGGACGCGGGGGTCCGGGTGGGACAGCGCGGGGCGGGAGAGGCGGCCTGCCGGTTCGGGGCCGTCCTTGACGAGGGCGCGCAGGGCGCGGTTTTCCTCTTCGAGGGCGAGCTGGCGGCGGTGGGCGTCGAAGAGGTAGCGGACCTTGGTGCGCAGGGCCCAGGGGTCGATGGGTTTCATGACGAGGTCGGCGACGCCGAGGCCGAAGGCGGTGGCGGTGAGTTCCTGGTCGGGGCCGAAGCCGGTGAGCAGGACGACGGGGATGTGCTGGGTCTGTTCGACGCGGCGCATGTAGCGGACGACGTCGAGGCCGCTGACGCCGGGCATGCGGACGTCGAGGAGGAGCAGGCCGACCTGGCCGCGCAGGACCTGCTTGAGCGCCTCGTCGCCGCTGGTGGCCCGGCCGAGCCGGTAGCCCAGCGGGGCCAGGGCGCTCTCCAGCGCGTACAGCGTGTCCTCGTGGTCGTCGACGATGAGGATCTTGGCATCCGACGGCATGGCCCGACGTCCCTCCCGCATGGGACAACCAGCTTATGTCCGAGACGCTGACCGTGTGTGCCCGCCAGCTGACAAGGAGTGCACAGCGCAGCATGCCCCTGCGGGGGGTGTTCTGTCACGCCCTGGGGGCGTCTGCCGAGGTCAGTTCGCTGTGGGCGTGGCGCCGTTGACGGCGTCGTCGGCGATGCGCTCGTGGTGGCGGATCACTTCGGCGATGATGAAATTGAGGAACTTCTCAGCGAAGGCCGGGTCGAGTTTGGCGTTCTCGGCGAGGTTGCGCAGCCGTTCGATCTGGCGGGCCTCGCGGGCCGGGTCGGCGGGCGGCAGCTGGTGTTCGGCCTTGAGGTGGCCGACCTGCTGGGTCGCCTTGAAGCGTTCGGCGAGCATGTGGACGACGGCCGCGTCGATGTTGTCGATGCTGTCGCGCAGCCGGGCGAGTTCCTCGCGCACGGCGGGGTCGACGTCACCGGTACCGGGGTTGCTGGTGGTCATGAGCGTCCACCCTACGGTGCCCCGGTGGCGGGGATGATCGGCGGATCCTCCGGGTCGGGTACCCGGTCGCTCCAGCCGCCGGGGACGACGCGGCCCTGTCGGGCGCGGAAGCGGACGGGCGGGGTGCCGACGCGGCGGGTGAACAGGCGGGAGAAGTAGGCGGGGTCGTCGTAGCCGACGCGGCGGGCGACGGCCGCGACGGGGAGTTCGGTGGTGGCGAGGAGTTCCTTGGCGTGGCCGAGGCGGATGCCGAGGAGGTAGTCCTTGGGGCTGCATCCGGCGCCGCGGCGGACGGCGGTGCGCAGTTCGGCGAGGGTCATGCCGTGCCGGGTGGCGTGGTCGGCGACGGTCATCGGCTTGAAGGCGTCGCGGGCGAGGCTCTTGAGGACCTGGTCGCCGTCGGGGGTGAGGTCGGCGCGGGCGCGGCGCAGGGCGACGAGGAGTTCGTGGACGGCGGCGCCGGTCTCGACTTCGAGGAGGGGGTTGTCGCGGCGGGCGGCGCGGGCCGTGCGGCCGATGACGGCGCGTGGTCCGGAGGCGTCGGAGAGGGGCACGACGGGGCGGTCGGGCTCGATGTAGCCGAGTTCGGTGTAGGAGGCGGTGGCGGGCCCGGTGAAGTCGACGAAGCCCTCGTCCCAGCCGGTGTCCGGGTCGGGTGCGTAGTGGTGCGGGACGCCGGGGGTGAGCCAGAGCAGGGCGGGCGCGGTGACGGTGGTGCGGCGGCCGTCGGGGTGGTCGTACCAGCCGTGGCCGGTGCTGATGACGACGGCGACGTGGTGGTCCAGGACGCGGGGGCCGACGGTGGGCAGGGCGCCGTACTGGAGGCCGACGCCGAGGCAGACCAGGCCGAGGCGGTGGTGGGCGGGGCCGGGCGTGAAGAACCGCATCCAGGTGTGGTACGTCATCGCGTCCCTCCCTTCGGTCCAAGCCCGGTCGGTCCTACGGTCCAGGCCGTGCCGATCCTTCGGTCCAAGCCCCGTCGATCTTTGTCCATGGACCGTGATCGGCGCCAGAGGTGAGGGTGGGCGCATGAGCGAGTTCACGGTCGGCGACGACGACTTTCTGCTGGACGGCCGGCCGGTGCGGCTGCTGTCCGGCGCGCTGCACTACTTCCGGGTGCACGAGGCGCAGTGGGGGCACCGGCTGGCGATGCTGCGGGCGATGGGCCTGAACTGTGTGGAGACGTACGTCCCGTGGAACCTGCACGAGCCGCGGCCCGGGGTGTACGAGGATGTGGCGGCCCTCGGCCGGTTCCTGGACGCGGCCCGAAAGGCGGGGCTGTGGGCGATCGTGCGTCCTGGCCCGTACATCTGCGCCGAGTGGGAGAACGGCGGGCTGCCGCACTGGCTGGCGGGGCGGGCGCGGACGAGCGAGGCGGTGTATCTGGGGCAGGTGGAGCGCTGGTTCGGCCGGCTGCTGCCCCAGATCGTGACGCGGCAGGCGGACCGGGGCGGCCCGGTGATCATGGTGCAGGTGGAGAACGAGTACGGCAGCTACGGCTCGGACGCGGAGTATCTGCGCCGGCTGGCGGCTCTTCTGCGCGCCCAGGGCGTCAGCGTCCCGCTGTTCACCTCGGACGGCCCCGAGGACCACATGCTGACGGGCGGCTCGGTTCCCGGGGTCCTGGCCACGGTCAACTTCGGTTCCCAGGCCCGCGAGGCCTTCGCTGCCCTGCGCCGGCACCGCCCCTCCGGGCCGCTGATGTGCATGGAGTTCTGGTGCGGCTGGTTCGATCACTGGGGCGCCGAACACGTCGTACGGGATCCGGCGGACGCGGCGGCGGCGCTGCGGGAGATCCTGGAGTGCGGCGCGTCCGTGAACCTGTACATGGCGCACGGCGGGACGAGTTTCGCGGGCTGGGCGGGTGCGAACCGGGGTGGCGGCGAGCTGCACGACGGTGTGCTGGAGCCGGATGTGACGTCGTACGACTACGACGCCCCGATCGACGAGTTCGGGCACCCGACGGAGAAGTTCTGGCGCTTCCGTGAGGTGCTGGCGCGGTACGCGGACGGCCCGCTGCCCGAACTTCCCCCGCTGCCGCCGCAGTTGGCCGAGCGGGCGGAGGCGGACCTCACGGCGTGGGCGCCCCTGACGGAGGTGCTGGAGACGCTGGGCGGGCCGGAGTCGGTGACCGCGGTCCCGCCCACCTTCGAGGAACTGGACGTGGACCGGGGGCTGGTGCGTTACGAGGTGACCGTGCCGGGGCCGCGGCAGCCGTACCCGTTCCTGGCGCGCGGGCTGCGGGACCTGGCGGTGGTGTACGTCAACGGGGAGCGGGCCGGGGTGCTGACGGAGCGGGACGAGCGGCTGAGGGAGCCGGTCGCCGGGCACGCGCGCGTGGAGCTGTGGGTGGAGTCCCTGGGCCGGGTCAACTACGGTCCGCGCAGCGGGGAGGCCAAGGGGATCACCGGCGGGCTGCTGCACGAGCGGCAGTATCTGCACGGGGTACGCGCGCGTGGGCTGCGGCTGGACGCGCTGGACGACATCGGGGAGGTACGGCTGCGAGGCCTTCCCGAGGACGGTGCCCCGGGCCTGTACCGGGGGACGCTCGACGTCCGCGGGTCCGGGGACGCGCTGCTGGAGCTACCTGGCTGGACCCGCGGCTTCGTGTGGATCAACGGGTTCGATCTGGGCCGCTACTGGTCCGTGGGTCCGCAGCGGTCGCTCTACGTGCCCGGCCCGGTACTGCGGGAAGGGGTCAACGACGTGTGGGTCCTCGAACTGGAGCGGGCGGCGTCGGCGCCGTACGTCAGGAGGCGATGACCTCGTAGAGTGGAGGCGGGTTCTCGGCGTCTTGGGGGTAAGGGCGTGGCGAACGACGGGCCGGTCGAGCACGGGTATCCGCATCTGGAGACGGTGCGGGCCGCGATCACCGCGCTGTGGAAACGGCTGTCGTACGACACCGTCCAGACCTTCGCGACCAGCGTGGCCCCGGCCGATGTGGCGTTCTGCGACACGGACGATCTCCATCTGGGCGCGCAGCGGGTGGCGCGCGAGATGGTGCGGCACTATCGGCTGCCCGATGCCCGGATGATCGTCGGCTTCCGTGAGATGACGCATGCGGCGAACGTGGAACTCGCCGCCGGGCCCGAGTACTTCATCGAGCTCAACGACCGGTTCCGGACGCATCGGCGGGACATCGGGGCGGCGCTGGCGCACGAGGTGATGCATGTGTATCTGCACCGTCTCGGGCTGTCCTTCCCGGGCACGCGGGACAACGAGATCCTCACGGACACGGCGGCGACGTACCTGGGTGCGGGGTGGCTGCTCCTTGACGCCTATCGGGAGGACTCCGCGTCCTCGCAGAAGCTCGGGTATCTGACGCCGGAGGAGTTCGGGTACGTGCTGGCCAAGCGGTCGCTGGTGTTCGGCGAGGATCCGTCGGTCTGGTTCACCAGCCCGCAGGGCTACACCGCGTACGGCAGGGGGATGGCCCGGGCGCGGGAGGACGAGCAGCAGCCGCCGTTGACCGCGGCGGGGTGGGCGGGGCGACGGCGCTACGCGCGCGAGCGGAAGCAGGCGGCCACCGCTCCGGCCGGGGTGCCGTACGCGTTCAGTCCGGACGGGGGCGGGCGGCTGCGGGTGTCCTTCCCCTGTCCGACCTGCCACCAGAAGATCCGGGTGCCGGTGCAGGGGCGGATGCGGGCGCGGTGCGGGGTGTGCCGGACGGTGCTGGAGTGCGACACGTGACCGTGCCGCCCGCCGGGGCAGCGTCGCCCGCAGTGCGCGCATCCGCGTCCTACGCTCCGTAGACGGCTCCGGGTTCCTCCGCGCGCGCCAGCAACTTCCGTACGGTGTCCCCGACTTCGTCCGGAGCCCAGCGCTCCCCCTTGTCGGCGCTCGGGCCGGGGCGCCACCCTTCCATGACCGTGACCCGGCCGCCCTCCGTCTCGAAGACGCGCCCGGTCACGCCCTCGCTCGCCGTCGATCCGAGCCAGACGACGAGCGGCGAGACGTTCCCGGGCGCCATCGCGTCGAACCCGCCGGCGGGTGCCGCCATCGTCTCGGCGAACGTGCGTTCCGTCATCCGGGTCCGGGCGGCGGGCGCGATGGCGTTGACCTGGACGCCGTAGCGGGCGAGTTCGGCGGCGGCGACCAGTGTCAGGCCCACGATCCCGGCCTTGGCGGCGCTGTAGTTGCCCTGCCCCAGTGAGCCCAACAGGCCTGCTCCGCTACTGGTGTTGACGATCCGCGCGGCCGGTGCACGACCCGCTTTCGACTCGCCCCGCCAGTACGCCGCCGCGTGCTTCAGGGGGAGGAAGTGGCCCTTGAGGTGGACCCGCAGCACCGCGTCCCAGTCGTCTTCGTCGAGGTTCACCAGCATCCGGTCGCGCAGGAACCCGGCGTTGTTGACCAGGGTGTCGAGGCGGCCGTACGTGTCGAGGGCGGTCGCGATCAGGGAGGCCGCCCCCTCGGTCGTCGCGATGTCTCCCCCGTGCGCGACCGCCTGACCGCCCGCGCCCCGGATCTCGTCCACGACCTGGGCGGCCGGGCTGTCGGCGGCGGGCCTGCCGTCGAGGCCGACCCCGAGGTCGTTGACGACGACCCGCGCCCCCTGGGCCGCGAAGGCGAGGGCGTGCGCGCGGCCGAGCCCACGGCCCGCTCCGGTGACGACGACCACGCGCCCCTCACAGATACCGCTCATCTCACGTCTCCCTGTTGGCGGTTGCGGCGTCCAGGAACAGCGGCCGCTCCCCGCCCCCGTGGACCAGGAGCGAGGCCCCGCTGAGGTAGCCGGCGGCGTCGGAGGCGAGGAAGACGGCCGCGCCGCCGACGTCGGACGGCTCGGCCAGGCGGCCCAGCGGGACCGTGCGCGCGACCGCGGTGATCGCCTCCTGGCCGCCGTAGTGCAGATGGGCGAGTTCGGTGCGGACCATGCCGACGACCAGGGTGTTGACCCGGACGTCCGGCGCCCACTCCACGGCCATCGAGCGGGCGAGGTTCTCCAGTCCCGCCTTCGCCGCCCCGTACGCCGCAGAGCCGGGCGAGGGGCGGCTGCCGCTGACGCTGCCGACCATGACGACGCAGCCCTTGGCGCGCTTGAGGTGGGGGTACGCGGCGAGGGAGACCGTGAGCGGGGCGAGGAGGTTGAGCTCGATCACGCGCGCGTGCCGTGCCGCGTCCGTGTCGGCCAGCAGTCGGTAGGGGCCGCCGCCCGCGTTGTTGACGAGGACGTCGACGCGGGGCAGCCCGGTGAAGAAGGCGTGCACGGCGTCGTGGTCCCGGACGTCGAGGGGCATGAACTCGGCTCCCTTGACCGGCACTTCGGGCGGGCGGCGGGCGCAGATCACGACCTCGGCGCCCGCCTCGGCGAAGGAGCGTGCGATGCCGGCGCCCACGCCCCGGGTGCCGCCCGTGACGACGGCGACCCTCCCCTTCAGCTCCATTCGCCGCTACCCTCCACCTAACAAACGTTTGGTGGAAAGGTAGCTGATGCTTCCATGGGTGTCTCCACCTCGTCCCAGGAAAAAGGGATGCGAGAAAAGGGGATCCGCGTCGTCACGGTCGACTTCCCGCCGGTGAACGCCCTTCCGGTGGACGGCTGGTACGCGCTGGCCGACGCCGTGCGCGCCGCGGGGCGCGATCCGGCCACGCGCTGTGTGGTGCTGGCCGCCGAGGGGCGGGGGTTCAACGCGGGCGTCGACATCAAGGAGCTCCAGGCGCGGGGTCCGGACGCCCTGGTCGGGGTCAACCGCGGCTGTTTCGAGGCGTTCTCGGCGGTGTACGAGTGCGCGGTGCCGGTGGTGGCGGCCGTGCAGGGGTTCTGCCTCGGGGGCGGGATCGGTCTGGTGGGCAACGCGGATGTGATCGTGGCGAGCGAGGACGCCTCCTTCGGGCTGCCCGAGCTGGACCGGGGAGCCCTGGGCGCCGCCACGCATCTGGCCCGCCTCGTCCCCCAGCACCTGATGCGCGCCCTGTACTTCACCTCCCGCACGATCACCGCGGCCGAGCTGCACGCGCACGGCTCGGTGTGGGCGGTCGTACCGCGCGAGGAACTGCTCGACGCCGCCCTGGAGTTGGCGGGCGAGATCGCCGCCAAGGACGGGGAGCTGCTGCGGCTGGCGAAGGCCGCCATCAACGGCATCGACCCGGTCGACGTGCGCCGCAGCTACCGCTTCGAGCAGGGGTTCACCTTCGAGGCGAGCGTGAGCGGGGTCGCCGACCGGGTGCGGAGCAGCTTCGGGAAGGGTGGTTCCTAGGTGACCGACAAGACCATGACGGCCGACGAGGCCGTCTCGCGGCTGGAGAGCGGCATGACCCTCGGCATCGGCGGCTGGGGTTCGCGCCGCAAGCCGATGACGCTGGTGAGAGCACTGCTCCGCACGGAGATCACCGATCTCACCGTCGTCTCCTACGGCGGCCCCGACGTCGGCATGCTCGCCGCCGCCGGACGCCTGCGCTCACTCGTCGCCCCCTTCGTCACCCTCGACTCGATCCCCCTCGAACCCCACTACCGCGCGGCCCGTGAGCGCGGCGCCCTCGCGCTGACGGAGATCGACGAGGCGATGTTCATGTGGGGTCTGCGCGCGGCCGCCAACCGCCTGCCGTTCCTGCCGGTGCGGGCCGGCCTCGGCTCGGACGTCATGCGGGTCAACCCCGGTCTGCGAACGGTGACCTCGCCGTACGACGACGGCGAGACCTTCGTCGCCATGCCCGCCCTGCGCCTGGACGCGGCCCTGGTCCATGTCAACCGCGCCGACCGGCTGGGCAACGGACAGTGCCTGGGCCCCGACCCGTACTTCGACGACCTGTTCTGCGAGGCGGCCGACGCGGCGTACGTCTCGTGCGAACGGGTCGTGGACACGGCCGAGTTGACGAAGGAGGGGCCGCCCCAGTCGCTGCTCCTCAAACGGCACACGGTGACCGGAGTCGTGGAGGCGCCGGGCGGAGCCCACTTCACCTCCTGCGCCCCCGACTACGGCCGCGACGAGATGGCCCAGCGGGAGTACGCGACCACACCCTGGCCGGAGTTCGCCGAGCGGTACCTCGACGGGAGGACGACATGACCGCGACCCGCGCCGAGTACTGCGTGATCGCCTGCGCCGAGGCCTGGCGCGACGCGGGCGAGATCCTCGCCAGCCCCATGGGCCTGATCCCCTCCCTGGGCGCCCGGCTGGCCCGCCTCACCTTCGCGCCCGACCTGCTGCTGACCGACGGCGAGGCGATGCTGGTCCGTCCGGACGGCACCGTCGAGGGCTGGCTGCCGTACCGGCAGCATCTGGCCCTGGTCACCGGCGGGCGGCGGCACGTGATGATGGGCGCGAGCCAGATCGACCGGTACGGCAACCAGAACATCTCCTGCATCGGCGACTGGGAGCAGCCGAAACGACAGCTCCTCGGCGTGCGGGGCGCGCCGGTCAACACCTTGAACAACCCGACCAGTTACTGGGTGCCCCGGCACTCCCGGCGGGTCTTCGTGGAGAAGGTCGACATGGTGTGCGGGGTGGGGTACGACCACGCGGCCGGGGCTCGTTTCCACCGCATACCCCGGGTCGTCTCCGACCTCGGTGTCTTCGACTTCGCGACGCCGGACCACTCGATGCGGCTGGCGTCGCTGCATCCCGGGGTGAGCGTCGAGGAGGCGGCCGAGGCCACCGGCTTCCCGCTGAGCGTCCCGGCCGAAGTGCCGTACACCCGCGAACCGACCGCTCAGGAACTGGAGTTGATCCGTGAGGTGCTCGACCCCGCCGGCGCCCGCACCAGGGAGGTCGCCGTCTGATGGACACGGCACTCACCCGGCTCGTCGGCATCCGCCACCCGGTCGTGCAGACCGGGATGGGCTGGGTGGCGGGCCCCCGTCTGGTGTCGGCCGCGGCGAACGCGGGCGCGCTCGGCATCCTGGCCTCGGCCACGATGACCCCGGACCGGCTGCGCCAGGCGATCCGCGAGGTCAGGTCCCGTACGGACGCCCCCTTCGGGGTGAATCTGCGGGCGGACGCGGCGGACGCCGGGGAGCGTGTGTCGATCATGCTCGAAGAGGGCGTGCGAGTGGCGTCCTTCGCACTGGCCCCCTCCCCCGAGCTGATCGCCCGGCTCAAGGCGGCGGACGTCGTGGTCATCCCCTCGGTCGGGGCCCGCCGCCATGCCGAGAAGGTCGCGGCCTGGGGCGCGGACGCGGTGATCGTGCAGGGCGCGGAGGGCGGCGGTCACACCGGCGAGGTGGCGACGACCGTGCTGCTGCCCCAGGTGGTCGACGCGGTGGACATCCCGGTCGTGGCGGCGGGCGGCTTCTTCGACGGGCGGGGTCTGGTCGCGGCCCTGTCGTACGGGGCGGCGGGCGTGGCGATGGGCACGCGGTTCCTGCTGACGTCGGACTCGACGGTGCCGGACGCGGTGAAGCGGCGCTATCTCGCGGCGACCGTCAGGGACGTGACGGTGACCCGCGCGGTGGACGGGCTGCCGCACCGGATGCTCCGTACGGACCTGGTGGACTCCCTGGAGCGGTCGGGCCGTTCACGGCGGCTGCTGCACGCGGTGCGCAGGGCGGCCGGCTTCCGCGCGCTGTCCGGGCTCACCTGGCGCCAGATGCTGCGCGACGGCCTCGCCATGAAGCACGGCAAGGACCTCACCTGGAGCCAGGTCCTGCTCGCCGCCAACACGCCGATGCTGCTCAGGTCGGCGATGGTGGACGGGCGTACGGATCTCGGGGTGATGGCCTCGGGGCAGGTCGCCGGGGTGATCGACGACCTGCCGTCGTGCGCGGAGCTGGTGGCACGGATCATGAAGGAGGCCGACGAGACCCTTCAGGTCCTCAGAGCCGCTCGATGATCGTCACGTTCGCCTGTCCGCCGCCCTCGCACATGGTCTGGAGTCCGAACCGCCCGCCGGTGCGCTCCAGTTCATGCAGCAGGGTCGTCATCAGCTTCACTCCCGTGGCCCCCAGCGGATGCCCCAGCGCGATCGCGCCGCCGTTGACGTTGACCTTCTCCGGATCGGCCCCTGTCTCCTTCAGCCAGGCCAGCACCACCGGCGCGAAGGCCTCGTTGATCTCGACGAGGTCGATGGCGTCGATGGACAGGCCGGTCTTCTTCAGGGCGTGGGCAGTGGCCGGGATGGGCGCGGTGAGCATCCGGATGGGGTCCTCACCGCGCACGGAGAGGTGGTGCACGCGCGCGCGGGGCGTGAGCCCGTGTTCCCGTACCGCCCGCTCGGAGGCGAGCAGCATGGCGGCGGCGCCGTCGGAGACCTGGGAGGAGCAGGCGGCGGTGACGGTGCCGCCGTCGAGGACCGGCTTCAGCCCGGCCATCTTCTCCAGTGAGGTGTCCCGGCGCGGCCCCTCGTCGACGCCCACGTCCCCGTATGCCACGGTCTCCCGCGCGAAGCGGCCCTCGTCGATCGCCCGTACCGCCCGCTGGTGGGAGCGCAGCGCGAACTCCTCCTGGTCCTGCCGGCTGATCCCCCACTTGGCGGCGATCATCTCGGCCCCGGCGAACTGGTTCACCGGCTTGCCCGGATACCGCGCCTGCCAGCCCACGCTGCCCGCGAAGGGCCCCTGGGTGAGGCCGAGGGGCTCGGCGGCCTGGCGGGTGGCGAAGGCGATCGGGATCATCGACATGTTCTGCACCCCACCGGCGACGACCAGGTCCTGTGTCCCGGACAGCACACCCTGCGCCGCGAAGTGCACGGCCTGCTGGGAGGAGCCGCACTGGCGGTCCACGGTCACCCCCGGCACCTCCTCGGGCAGCCCGGCGGCCAGCCACGCGGTCCGCGCGATGTCCCCGGCCTGTGGCCCCACGGCGTCGAGGCAGCCGAAGACGACGTCCTCGACGGCCCCCGGATCCACTCCCGCCCGTGCGACGAGCTCCTTCAGGACATGCGCTCCGAGGTCGGCCGGGTGGACCGCGCTCAGTCCTCCCCCGCGCCGCCCGACGGGCGTCCGCACCGCTTCGACGATATAGGCCTCGGCCATGACAACTCCCTGCCAGATAGGGGTTATTCGCGTACGGCGATCCCGTCCAGCACCATCGACAGGTACTGCCGGGCGATCTCCTCCGGGCTGTGCTGTCCGCCGGGCCGGTACCAGGACACGGCGACCCAGACGGTGTCGCGCACGAAGCGGTAGGCGAGCCGCATGTCGAGGTCGGCCCGGAAGACCCCGGCGGCGACCCCGCGCTCCAGCGTGGACAGCCACGCCTTCTCGAACCGGCGCTGCGACGCGGCGAGGAAGCCGAACCGCTCCTGCGCGACGAGCTGCTTGCTCTCCTTCTGGTAGATCGCGACGGCGGCACGGTGCCGGTCGATCTCCCGGAACGACTCGGTGACGAGGGCCTCGAGCGTCTCGCGCGGGTCCAGCTCGGCCTCCAGGACCGTGTCGTAACCGGCCCAGAGCTCGTCGAGGAAGGTCCGCAGGATCTCCTCCAGCATCGACTCCTTGGAGTCGAAGTGGTAGTAGAGGCTGCCCGCGAGCATGCCCGCGTGGTCCGCGATCTTGCGGACGGTGGTGGCGTTGTAGCCCTGCTCGGCGAAGACCTCGGCGGCGGTGTCGAGGAGTTCGCGGCGCCGGGCGGGCGCGGCGGGGGTCACCTGGGGCTTCTTCTTGGTCGGCACGCCATCATTCTCGCCCTAGGGGTGCCGGCTGCTGACGGCGACGACCTCGCCCGTCATGTAGGACGAGTAGCCGGAGGCCAGGAACACGATCACGTTGGCCACCTCCCAGGGCTCTGCGTACCGCCCGAACGCCTCCCGCGCGGTCAGCTCCCGCAACAGCTCGGGAGTGGTCACCTTCGCCAGGTGCGGATGCATGGCGAGACTCGGGGCCACCGCGTTGACGCGCACCCCGAACTCGGCCGCCTCGATCGCCGCGCACCGCGTCAGCGCCATGACCCCCGCCTTCGCCGCCGCGTAGTGCGCCTGCCCGGCCTGGGCCCGCCAGCCCACGACGGAGGAGTTGTTGACGATGACGCCGCCCCCGCTCTCCCGCATCCGCCGCAGGGCGGCCCGGGTGCACCGGAAGGTGCCGTTGAGGGTGACGTCGAGGACCCGGGACCACTGCTCGTCGGCCATGTCGACAAGAGGTGAGGTCCCGCCGAGGCCGGCGTTGTTGACGACGACGTCCAGTCGCCCATGGGTCTGTACGGCGGCCTCGAACAGCGCCTGCACCTGTGCCTCGTCGGTGACATCACAGGCGACGCCGCTCACCGCCGCTTCCCCGAACTCACCGGCCAGCTGGGCCTCGTACTCCTTGAGCCGCCGCACATGCGTGTCGCTGACGATCACGCGCGCGCCCTCCTCCAGGAAGCGCCGCGCGGTCGCCCCGCCGATGCCCGCGCCCGCGGCGGCGGTGATGACGGCGGTGCGCCCTGCCAGCAGCCCGTGCCCCGGCTCGTAGGCCGGACTCTCGACGCCTGTCATAGGGGCACGCTAACCTACCAAACACTTGTTAGGGAAGGTCGGTGGAGAAGGACGCCAGGGGAGGGTTCGCCGATGGATCTCGCCTTCACACCAAAGGACGAGGCGTTCCGGGAGGAGGCCAGGGCATGGCTCCTGGCGCGCGTCCCGGCGACTCCCCTCCCCTCGCTGGAGACGGCGGAGGGCTTCGCGGCCCATCGCGCCTGGGAGGCCGAACTGGCCGCGGACCGCTGGTCGGTGGTCGACTGGCCGACGGAGTACGGCGGCCGGGACGCGGGGCTCGTCCGCTGGCTGCTCTTCGAGGAGGAGTACTACGCCGCCGGCGCCCCCGGCCGCGTCAGCCAGAACGGCGTCAGCCTCCTCGCGCCGACCCTCTTCGACCACGGCACGCCGGAGCAGCGGACGCGGGTGCTGCCGCCGATGGCCCGGGGCGAGGTGGTCTGGGCGCAGGCGTGGTCCGAGCCCGAGGCGGGTTCGGATCTGGCGTCACTGCGCTCCAGGGCGGTGCGGACGGACGGGGGTTGGCTGCTGAGCGGGCAGAAGACCTGGTCGTCCCGGGCCGCGTTCGCGGACCGCGCCTTCGGTCTGTTCCGCAGCGACCCTGACGCCCCGAAGCCCCATCAGGGCCTGACGTACCTCATGTTCGACCTGCGGGCGCCCGGTGTCACCGTCCGCCCGATCGCCCGTCTCGACGGCAAGCCGGCCTTCGCCGAGCTGTTCCTGGACGAGGTGTTCGTGCCGGACGCGGACGTGATCGGGGAGCCGGGTCAGGGCTGGCGGATCGCGATGGCGGCGACGGGCAACGAACGCGGGCTCACGCTCCGCTCCCCCGGCCGCTATCTGGCGGCGGCACGCCGCCTCCACGCCCTGTGGCGCGAGCAGGGCAGCCCGGACGCCATGAGGTCCCGGGTCGCCGACGCGCTGATCGGCGCGCGCGCCTACCAGCTCTTCACCTGCGCCGCCGCCTCGCGTTTCCTCGACGGCGAGTCCCTCGGCCCGGAGTCCAGCCTGAACAAGGTGTTCTGGTCGGAGTACGACATCGCGCTCACGGAATCGGCCCTCGATCTGCTGGGCGCGGAGGGCGAGTTGGCGGACACCGAGTGGTCCGAGCGGTATGTCTTCTCCCTCGCCGGCCCTCTTTACGCGGGTACCAACGAGATCCAGCGCGACATCATCGCCGAACGCCTGCTGGGCCTGCCGAAGGGGCGACGCTGATGCGGCTCGTGCTCGACCGCGAACAGCGGGCGTTCGCCGCCTCGTTGGAAGCCCTGCTGGCCGGAGCGGACACCCCTTCCGTCGTACGGGAGTGGAGCCTGGGCGAGCACGGAAGCGGGCGCGCCCTGTGGGGACGCCTCGCGGCGGCCGGGGTGTTCGCGCTGGCCGCCCCGGAGGAGTACGACGGGGTCGGCGTCCGCCCGGTCGAACTCGCCGTCGCCTTCCTGGCGTTGGGGCGCCACGCCGTCCCCGGTCCACTCGTCGAGACGGTCACCGCGGCCGTGCTCCTCCCCGTACCGGACCTCGTCAAGCGGCTCGTGTCGGGCGAGGTCATGGCGACGATGGCGTACGACAGCCCGTACGCCCTGGACGGTGACGCGGCCGACCTCCGCCTCGTCCTCACCGCCGAGGGCCTGCACCACGCCACCGGCCACGGCCCGGTACGCCCGTCCCTGGACCCGGCCCGGCGCCTCACGGCCCTGGCCCCCGACGAACTCCTCACCGCCGCCCCGTCCATCGAGCAGGCCCTCCTGCTCGCCCGCCTCACCACCGCCGCCCAGGCCCTCGGTGTCGGACTCGCACTCCTCGACCGGACCGTCTCCTACGTCCAGCAGCGGACTCAGTTCGGCGCCCCCATAGGCGCTTTCCAAGCCGTCAAGCACCAGCTGGCCGACGCGAAGGTCGCCTTGGAGTTCGCCCGCCCCCTGGTGTTCGCGGCCGCGCTGACCCTGGACCCCGCCGACGTCGCCGCCGCCAAGGTCACGGCCTGCGAGGCGGCGTACACCACCGCCCGCACCGCGCTCCAGCTGCACGGCGCGATCGGCTACACGGCGGAGTACGACCTGTCCCTCTGGCTCACCAAGGCCCGCGCCCTGCGCACGGCCTGGGGCAGCCCCCAGGCGTGCCGGGACGCGGTCCTCAATGCTGCTGATGGTCCCCACTGGTGAGCTGCCGGTACTCCTCCGGCGTCGGCTTCGGGATCCGGGTCTCCGGCCCGAACATCGCCCGGGCCAGCCGCGCCCGCACCCGCATGGAGGCGGTGACCGGGCGGCGGACGCCGTGGGCGTCGACGAGCGGGCCGATCTCGTAGTGGCCGTTCTGCTCGTGCTGGGTGAGGGTGTGCAGCTGCGCCTGGGCGAGGGGCTCGTGGACCTCGACGTACTCGCCGTGCGGCAGCCGCCGGATGACGCCCGACTCCCTGCCGTGCAGCACCTTGTCCCGGTCGCGGCGCTGGAGCCCGAGACAGACCCGTTTGGTGACCACGAAGGCCAGCACCGGCACCACGAAGACGGAGATCCGCACGAACCAGGTGATCGCGTTGATGGACAGATGCAGATGCGTGGCGACCACGTCGTTGCCACCGCCGATCAGCAGGACCACGTACAGGCTCAGCCAGGCCACGCCGAGGCCGGTGCGCACGGGGACGTTGCGCGGCCGGTCCAGGATGTGGTGCTCGCGTCTGTCACCGGTGATCCACGCCTCGATGAACGGATAGGCGCCGATGGCGGCCAGGATCAGCGGGAACAGCGAGAAGGGGATGAAGACGCCCAACTGGAGAGTGTGGCCCCAGGCGTTGATCTCCCATCCCGGCATCACCCGGATCAGCCCCTCGGAGAAGCCGAGGTACCAGTCGGGCTGGGCGCCGGTGGTGACGAGGTCGGGGCGGTACGGCCCGAAGGCCCACACGGGGTTGATCTGCGCGATGCCGCCCATGAGCGCCAGCATGCCGAAGACCAGGAAGAAGAAGCCGCCGGCCTTGGCGGTGTAGACCGGGAGGAACGGCATCCCGACGACCGACCTCTCGTTCCGGCCGGGCCCCGGGAACTGGGTGTGCTTGTGGTAGAAGACCAGGATCAGATGCGCGGTGACCAGGCCCAGCATGATCCCGGGCAGCAGCAGGACATGGATGGGGAACAGCCGCGGGATGATGTCGTGGCCCGGGAACTCCCCGCCGAACAGGAAGAACGACAGATAGGTGCCGATGATCGGCACGGACAGGATGGCGCCCTGCGCGAAGCGGATACCGGTGCCGGACAGCAGGTCGTCGGGGAGCGAGTAGCCGGTCAGACCGGTGAGGATGCCGAGCATCAACAGGGTCCAGCCGAACACCCAGTTGACCTCGCGCGGCTTGCGGAAGGCGCCGGTGAAGAACACCCGCATCATGTGCACGAGCATGCCGGTGACGAAGACCAGGGCCGCCCAGTGGTGGATCTGCCGGATCAGCAGCCCGCCGCGTACGTCGAAGCTGATGTCGAGCGTGGACTCGAACGCCCGCGTCATCACGATGCCGTTGAGGGGCTCGTAGGAGCCGTTGTAGACGACCTCGACGCCGCTCGGTTCGAAGAACAGGGTGAGATAGATGCCGGTGAGGATGATCACGATGAAGCTGTAGAGGCAGATCTCACCGAGCATGAAGGACGGATGGTCGGGAAAGACCTTGCGCATGTTGGCCTTGGCCAGCCCGTACAGACCGAGCCGCCCGTCCGCCCAGTCGGCGAGCTTCTCACCGCCGCCCGGCGGACCCGAAGTGCGCCCGCCCACCCGTCCGTTGACCGATCGCGCGCCGTCCATACGTCGCCGCCTCCCGTCGGATCAACCTCAGGGTGGCACGGTCGTCCGGCTAAGCCAACGGGGCGAGCAGCCGCGCGAGCGACCGGCGTGAACCCTCCAGGCCCGCGATCCGCTCCTCGATCCCCTGGAGTTGCTTCAGCAGCACGGGTGTCAGACAGGGTTCGACCTCGGCCTCGCTGCCGCACACGCAGTCCAGGACCTCGCGGATCACCCGGGTGGGCAGCCCGGCGTCGAGCAGGGCGCGGATCCGGCGTACGGTCACCGGCGCCCCGGCGTCGTAGACCCGCTGCCCGCCCGCGGTGCGTCCCGCGTCGAGCAGCCCCTGCTCCTCGTAGTAGCGCAGCAGCCGCACGCTGACGCCGGTCTCCGCGGCCAGCTCCCCGATCTTCATGTGACCCCCATCACAGACCCTTGAACCTCACATCCATGTGAGCTCATAGCGTCGCAGCCATGACGAACACCACGGTATTCCGGCTCGGCGGCGACCTCGAAGTACGGCGGATCGGCTACGGCGCGATGCGCCTGGCGAACTCCCCGCACGAGCGGGCCGGCATGACGGCCCCCATCTGGACCGCGCCCACCGACCGCGCGGAGTCGATCGCCCTGCTTCGCACGGCGGTCGATCTCGGCGTGAACCTCTTCGACACCGCCGACGCCTACGCGCTCGGCGCGAACGAGGAGTTGCTGGCCGAGGCCCTGCGACCGCACCGCGACGACGTCGTGATCGCCACGAAGGCGGGCGTCGTGCGGCCGAGTCCGACCGAGTGGATCCCCCTCGGCCACCCCGCCTATCTGCGCCAGCAGGCCGAGTTGAGTCTGCGTCGGCTGCGCACCGACCGCCTCGACCTGCTGCATCTGCACCGCGTCGACCCCGACTACCCGCTCGCCGACCAGATCGGCGCGCTGCGACAGCTCCAGGAGGAGGGCAAGGTCCGCCACATCGGCCTCTCCGAGGTCTCCGTCGCGGAGCTGGAGGAGGCCGCGCGCATAGCGCCGATCGCGAGCGTGCAGAACCTGTACAACCTGGGCGAGCGCGGCCACGATCCGGTGATCGACCACACCGCGGAGCGCGGGATCGCCTTCGTGCCGTACTTCCCGGTCAGCGGGGGCGAGCGGGGTGCGCTGGCGGAGGTCGCCGCCGAGCTGGGCGCGACGGCCTCGCAGACCGCGCTGGCCTGGCTGATGCACCGCGCGCCGAACGTGCTCCCGATCCCGGGGACCTCGTCCCCGGGCCACCTCGCGGAGAACGCCGGCGCGCTCGAACTCGCCCTCACGGACGAGCAGTTCAAGCGCCTGGCGGGATGATCCCCTGCGCCCGCGCGGCCACCAGCCACTTCGGGAACTCGCCGACGAGTCGGTCGTACAGCTCGGTGTCGGAGACCTTGCGCGGCTCCGAACCGGCGTGGAAGAACCCGGCGTTGTCGACGGCGCGCTTGTCGGGGACGGCCAGCTCATCGAGTTTGCGCAGATAGTCGAACTGCTTGCTCTTCGCGTCCCCGAAGCCGATGAACTGCCAGAACAGCGGCAGCCGGGCCGCCTTGCACAGATAGCGTTCCGCGGCGAGCTTGTTGATGGGGCCGCCGTCGGTCTGGAAGACGACGAGGGCGGGTTCCCGGGAGCCGCTGTCGAGGTAGTGGTCGATGACCGCGTCCATCGCCAGGTGGTAGCTGGTCTTGCCCATGTGCCCGAGGCCGGCCACGATCCGGTCGATGCGCCCCTCGTGGTCGGCGAGGGCGATCTCCGTCTCGGCGTCGACGTCGGTCGAGAAGAAGACGACCGGGACGGTGCCGTCGTCGTCGAGGTGCGCGGAGAGCCCGAGCACCCGGTCGGCGAGGGCCTGGACACTGCCGTCGGCGTAGTACGGCTTCATGGACCCGGAGTAGTCGACCACGAGGTAGACGGCGGCCCGTAGCCCGTCCAGACCGTGCTTGCGCAGCGAGACCCCCGCGCTCTTGTACAGGTTCACCAGCGCGGGTGCCGTCTCCTCGACCTTGCTGAGACTGATCGCCGCCATTCGTTCCCCCACTGTCTCTCTCTTCCCAGGCATTCGCTATTTTGTTCGCCGCCGTCCCCACCGGCTCACAGATCGTCCCATCTCCGAGGAGCCGGCCGTGGAACCCGAGGCCACCGAGTCCGCCGTCACCACCTGCTTCCGCCATCCCAAGGTGGAGTCCCACGTCCGCTGCACCCGCTGCGACCGGTACATCTGCCCGGACTGCATGCGCGAGGCGGCGGTGGGTCACCAGTGCGTGGAGTGCGTGAAGGAGGGCGCCCGGTCGGTGCGGCAGGCCCGCACGGTCGTCGGCGGGCGCGTGTCGGCGGTGCCGCTGGTGACGTACGTACTGATCGGGCTGAACGTGCTCGCGTATGTCGGCGAGGTGGTCCGCCCGCAGATCGTGGACCGTTTCGCGATGCTCACCGCGGGCCTGGTCGGCCCGGACGGCGGTCACTACCTCTACGAGTCCTCCCACCCCTCCGACTACCACGCCGAGGGTCTGGTGGCCGGGCAGTGGGAGCGCCTGCTGACCAGCGGCTTCCTGCACCTGGAGCCCACCGAGGGGACCTTCGGGCTGCTGCACATCGTGATGAACATGCTCTCGCTGTGGCAGCTCGGCCGGGCCGTGGAACCGGCGCTGGGCCGGGTCCGCTACCTCGCGCTCTACCTCCTCGCGACGGTCGGCGGTTCCGTCGGCGAAGCACTGCTCGCCGACTCCGGTACCGAGTCGCTGGGTGCCTCGGGGGCGATCTTCGGCCTCGCCGCGGCCTACTACGTGCTGGCCCGCCGGGGCGGCGCGGACATGCGCGGGGTGAACCGCTTCATGGTGTACATGCTGGTCTGGCTGGCCGGCTCGGCCTTCGTCACGTCCTGGCAGGGCCACCTCGGCGGCCTGCTCACGGGCGGTGCCGTCGCGCTCGCCTACGCGTACGCTCCCCGAGGGCCGCGGCGCGCCCTCGTCCAGGCGTCCGCCTGCGTGGCGCTCCTCGCGCTGCTCGTAATCCTGACGCTCGTGAAGATCTCGGAGTTGACCCAGTGAGACGTGTGGGTGTCCCGCTGCTCGCGGCCGTTCCCGTGGCCATCGCGGCGGGAGTGTTCTTCCTCTCCCCTTCGGACTCGACCGAGTCCGAGTCCGAGGCGCCGGCCGCCACCTCCCGGTCGGAGCAGCGTTCGGACGACGACAAGACCCTCGCCTCGCTCCCCGCGGGCCTCGCCGCCCCCGCCAAGAAGGAGCTGGCCCAGCAGCTCGTGGCGAGCGCCGAGAACTCCACCCTCGACTGGCGCACCGCCTACGCCTACGTCGAGGACATCGGCGACGGCCAGGGCTACACGGCCGGCATCATCGGCTTCTGCACCGGCACCCACGACCTGCTCACCCTGGTCGAGCGCTACACGAAGGACCACCCGGACAACGGTCTCGCCCGCTACCTCCCCGCCCTGCGCAAGGTCGACGGCTCGGACTCGCATGAGGGCCTGGACCCGGGTTTCACCGCGGCGTGGAAGGCGGAGGCGAAGGTCGAGGCGTTCCGCGAGGCCCAGGACGCGGAACGCGACCGCGTCTACTTCGACCCCGCGGTCCGCCTCGCCAAGCTCGACGGGCTCGGCGCCCTGGGCCAGTTCATCTACTACGACGCCATGGTCTTCCACGGCCCCGGCACCAACGCCACCAGCTTCTACGGCCTGCGCGAGAGCGCCATGAAGAAGGCCGACCTGCCCTCCGAAGGAGGCTCCGAGAAGGCCTACCTCAGCGCCTTCCTCGACGTCCGCGAGGCCGCGATGCGCACCCGCAGCGCCGACATCGACACCTCCCGCGTCGACACGGCCCAGCGCCGCTTCCTGCGCGAGGGCAAGCTGGCGCTGGAGACGCCGTTGACGTGGGCGGTGTACGGGGAGACGTACCAGGTTTCCTAGGTGCCCCACTCCTCTCGCAGCACCCGCTCCGCCGGCTTCCCATGCGGCGAATACGCCAGCCTCGCCGGTGTCTCGCCGCTGTCCGGCCAGTCGTCCCACATCCACCAGCAGACCCCGGCCCACCAGCGGCGGCCGGTGAAGGTGTCCAGCAACGCCCGGTAGGCGGCGGCCTGTTCGGCGTCTCCGGTGCGTTCGCTGAGGTCCCAGGCGTACGGCGCGGTGGTCGCGCCGCGCTGGCTGACGTACCCGGCCTCGGTGAACAGCACGCGCCGGTCGTGCCGTTCGGCGAACGCGGCGAGCTTCTCGGCGATCGGCAGCCAGGCGCGGCGCAGCTGTCCGACGTCCGTCGTGGGCTTCTCCGCCAGCGGCCAGTAGGCGTCGATGCCGATGAGGTCGAGCTCCTTCCAGAAGCGGACCTTCGTGTACTCGTCGTAGTTGGCGGCGTAGGTCAGGGTGCCGTCGTAGCGGTCCCGGACCGCCGCGATGACCCGGGTCCACGCCTCGCGCTCGCCGGAGACCCCGGCGAGTTCGGTGCCGACCGCGAACTGCTCGACGCCCGTGTCCGATGCGAGGTCGGCGTAGTGGGTGATGAAACGGCGGTACGAGGTGAACCAGGCGGCCCGGTCACGGGGGCGGATCTCGGCGCGGTCGCCGTCGCCGGGCAGGTCCACGTGCGGCTTGATCATCACCTGGAGGCCGGCCCGATGTGCGCGGCGCACGATCCGGCGCAGACTGGCGTCGCTCGCGGTCTCCTCGGTGGGGTGCATCTCCGTGTCGGTGCGATGCCGCTGGTACCAGGTGGGCGTGAAGGTGACCCAGCGGGCCCCGGTGGCCTTGATGTCCCGCAGATAGCGGGGGGCGGCGGGGCTGTCGTAGTCGGTGCGGTACCAGGAGGGCAGGGTGATGCCGCGCAGGGTGGCCCCCGGTCTCTTGTGGTCCGCGGCGCCGGTGGTGGTGCAGCCCGCGGCGGCGAGGAGGGCCGCCACCGCGGCAGCGGCGACGACCCTCCTCTTCACGGTGGTGCCCCTCACAGGCTGGTCGGGCTGACGAAGGTGTAGCCCAGGGCCCTGATGCCGTCGATCGTGTCCTTGAGCGGCTGGGTCGGGTAGTACGGGTGGTAGAAGAAGCTGGCGAAGCCGTCGCGGACGGCCAGGTTGGCCTTGGCCGAGGCGATCAGGTCGGCCGGCAGCCTCGCCGGGTGGTTGTTGTAGGCGTCGGGTTCGTAGTTGCCGATGTTCTCGGGCAGCACCTTGGTGCCGTACACGTCCTTGACGACGTACGGGAAGAACTGGCCGATGAACACGTTGGGCCCGGCGGAGTTGCCGCTGAGCGTCCCGGAGAAGTAGAGCGAACGCTCCAGGCGGGCCGAGAAGTTGGCGCTGATGGCCTTGTAGTCGGTGGCCGAACCCGCGTAGTGCGGGGTGGTCCACAACGTCGGTTTGGGCAGCCCGACGGCGGCGAACGCGGCCAGCGCGCTGGTCACCCGGCCCTGCGCCCAGATGGTGGAGTCCCCGGCGACGGGGCCGTCGTAGACCACGTTGTCCGAGGCGTCGACATGCGCCCGGTAGAACTCGAAGTCGTCGCCGGTGACCCCGTTGTAGGGGTTGGCGACATTGCCGTACTGGTGGGTGTAGCCGTGGTCCATCAGGACCGCGCCCCTGGCCAGCATGTACTTCAGGGCGCTGACCACCTGCGGCCGTTGGGCGAGCGTGAGCGTCTGCGGGACACCGTTGTTGTAGGTGCCGTTGGGGTCCGTGTAGACGGGGATCACGTTGATGCCGTACGCGATGTTCTGCGACTTGAGGTAGTCGGCCATCGCGCGCAGCTCGGCCGGGTCGGAGTCGGGGCTGATGTCCTCCAGGCGCAGCAGCGCGCGGTGCCGTTCGGTGGTGGCCGGTGCGAGGGCGTCGAAGAGGAGGTCCTCCAGGGCGATGATGCGGTCGTTCTCCGAGACGTAGGCGAACGGGATCTCACCGATGTAGGTGAGGTTCGAGGAGCGGACCGCCCACCCGAAGGTGTGCCCGTTGGAGGTGTCGAGTCCCTCCGCGAGCCGGGTGACGGCGGGGTAGCCGGGACCGGTGAGGACGTTGGGGCGCAGCACACCGCCGTCCTGGCCCGCCGGGATCTTCCGGGTGAGGGCCTGGTTCTTGTACGTCACCTGCGTCACGGTCCCGATCGAACCGCCGTCCTCGTAGTACGACGTCGTCGGGTCCCAGCCGTACTTCTGGGTGAACTGGGCTACGCCCACCGAGTTCGCCATGTTCCAGATGTTGGCACCCATCCACAGCACCGGCTTGGTGGTGGTGGAGGCGTCCTGGTAGAAGGCGGCCGGGACGGCGTCCGGGACGTCGCAGCAGTAGTAGGTCGAGCCGATGTAGATCACGGCCGAGTACGACTCGACCAGGCCGGCCGTGTACTGCTGGACCGGCTTGGCGGTCACCGTGCCGAAGTGGCCGGCGAGGTTGGCCGCGGCCATGGCGTACAGCTCGCCCAACTGCCCGTAGGGGCCTGCCGTGTCGTAGAGGACGAGGGTGCTCGGGTCGGCCGCGGCGGCGACGTCGGCGGCCTGGAGCAGGGTGGCCTGCCGGGTCACCGTCGAGGCGGTGCGGGCCGGGAGGACCGCGGTGCTCGACAGCGTGGTCGCGGCGGCCTTCCGGCGTTTCTTGTCGTGGCGTGCGTCGTCGGCCTTGAGCTGGGCCTTCGCCCAGCCTTTGAGGTCGACGCGATTCAGTCCGGATTTCCCACCGATGTTTTCATGGCCATGTCCATGACCTTTCGGCGCGGCCTGGGCACCGGCGGCCAGGAAAGTGCCGCTCAACAGGGCGGCGATCAGCAACAGGAGCACGGAAAACTTCGAGATTCCTCGTCGCCGAGGACGGACCATCGGTCTCACGATCATTCCCCCCACTTTGCATGAATTTTGTGAGCGCCAGGAGACCCTACCGGAAGATCACACATTGCCTTTTCCCGATTAGTCTGCCGACTCGCCCTCGACTTCTGCTACGTTCACCTTCGCGCGATGGGGACGCGCTGTGAAATGTGGGGGGACAATGTACGGACGACCCGCCCTGGGGGCTCTGCTACCCCTGGCTGGGGCGATGGCCGCGCCAGAAGCTGTACCGGGGCTACCTTTGGCCAAAGCCCTGCAGGCAACGGCGGGAGCCGGATTTCTGTTCTATTGCCTGACGGCCTGTCTCATATTGCTGGCCCGGATACGACTGCGCCGTCAGGCACAAAGGACGCAGGTCGGCACCGGGAGCACCCATGATCACTGAACTGCTGCTGTGGTCGAGCATCATTCTGATCATTATGGCCGGGTGCTACAACACGAGTCTCTTTCTGTTGTCGAGGCGCAGAATTCGCCGTTCCAGGACCGACCGGAGAGACCGGTTCTACGTATTTCTGCTCGCCTGTCTCAACGAGGAGAAAGTGCTTTCTGAAAGCCTGGCGCGCATCACTTCGCTGCCCGCCCGGAATTTCATGGCCCTGGTCATCGACGACGGCTCGGACGACCGCACCTTCCAGGTCGCCAGGGCCGCCGATCCGGCCCTGGTCCGGGTGCACCGGCGCACCCCGCCGAACTGCCGCAGGGGCAAGGGCGCCGCCCTCAACGACGGGGTCCGCCATCTGCGCGAGTCCGGGCTGCTCGCCGGCCACGACCCCGCCGACGTTGTCCTGTGCGTGGTCGACGCCGACGGACGGCTCGATCCGCACGTCGTGCAGTCGGTCGACCCGTACTTCGACGACCCGCGCACCGGCGCGGTCCAGGTCTGCGTCCGGATGTACAACCGGCACCTCGGACTCCTCGCCCGTATGCAGGACATGGAGTTCGTCGTCTACGGCGACGTCTTCCAGAGCGCCCGCCGCTACATCGGCAGCGTCGGCATGGGCGGCAACGGACAGTTCATGCGGCTGTCCGCCCTCGACACCCTGGACGGCGACGGCCCGTGGAGCGACAGCCTCACCGAGGACCTCGACCTCGGGGTGCGGCTGATCGCCAAGGGCTGGACCAACCAGCACTGCACCACCGCCGCCGTCTCCCAGCAGGCCGTACTCAGTCTGCGGCGCCTGATCCGCCAGCGGTCCCGCTGGTTCCAGGGCCACCTCCAGTCGGCCGGACTCGTCCCGCTCATCCTCAGGGACGTCCCGACCAGAGCCGCCGTCGATCTGCTGTACCACCTCTCCAGCCCGGTGCTGATCCTGCTCACCTCGCTGCTGCCGCTGTCCTTCCTCGTCGCCTTCGGCGCCACCACCGTGGCCTCCGTGCAGGTGGGACACCCGCTCGTGTCCCCGATGTGGCTCCTCGGCCCGTATCTGCTCTCCTTCACCGCCGCCTACGCGTACGGCTTCGTGTACGCCAAGCGGGAGCGTGACCTCGGACTGGTGCGCTCGGTCCTGCTCGCGCACGTCTTCGTCTTCTACGGCTACATCTGGTTCGCGGCCGGCTGGTGGGGCTTCTGGCGGATGCTCACCGGCCAGCGGGGCTGGCTGAAGACGGCACGCACCTGAGGACTTCCACCCTGCTCGCATGAGGACGTTCAGGCCGCGCCGGATCCCCGCGCGGGTCCTCAGCTTTCACCGCTCCACCTCTCATCACCCTCACGTGGTCGCTGCGCCGATCACGCATGCCCAAGGGGGGCACCCATCATGTCCACACCTCCGTCAGCCCTGCCCGTACGCGCCATGCTGGTGCTCGGCACCCGCCCAGAAGCCATCAAACTGGCGCCCGTGGCACGGGCGATGGCCGCCGGTCCGCAGTTCGAACCGCTCGTCGTCACCACCGGCCAGCACCGCGAGATGCTCCATCAGATGCTCGGCATGCTGGGGGTCGACGCCCGGATCTCCCTCGACGTGATGCGTACCCGGCAGCAACTCTCCGACCTGACCGCCCGGTTGGTCCGGGAGCTCGGCGGGGTGCTGCGCGAGCAGCGTCCCGACCTGGTGGTGGTGCAGGGGGACACCACCACCGCGCTGGCCGGCGCCCTGGCCGCCTTCTACGAGAAGATCCCGGTCGCCCATGTCGAGGCGGGCCTGCGCACCGGCGTCATCGACAACCCGTTCCCCGAGGAGCTCAACCGCAGCCTCATCGGCCGTATCGCCCGCTGGCACTTCGCCCCGACCCCGGCCGCGGCCCGGCATCTGACCGACGAGGGCGTCCCCGGCGAGCAGGTCTTCACCACCGGCAACACCGTCATCGACAACCTGCTGTGGGTGCTGACCGAGGGCGCCGGGGTCTCCGCGTTCCGCACCGACGCCAAACGCATCCTGGTGACCCTGCACCGCCGGGAGAACCAGGGCGAGCGGATGCGCGGCATGGGGCGGGCGCTGGCCCGGCTCGCCCGGCGCGGGGACCTGGAGATCGTGCTGCCGCTGCACAAGAGCCCGGCCGTCCGCGAGGCGCTGCTGCCCGAACTCGAAGGCCACCAGGGCATCTCGCTCGTCGAACCGCTCGCCTACCTGGACTTCGCGGCGACGCTGGCCGAGTGCGACCTCGTCCTCACCGACTCCGGCGGCATCCAGGAGGAGGCGCCGAGCCTCGCCAAGCCCTCACTGGTGCTGCGCACCACCACCGAACGGCCCGAGGCGGTCGAAGCGGGTGCGGCCCGGCTGATCGGCACCGACCCGGAGGCCATCGTGACCTGGGCGGAACGGCTGTTGGACGACCCGGCGGAGTACCGGCGGATGGCGACCGCGGGCAACCCGTTCGGCGACGGCGAGGCAGCGCACCGCATCCTGGGCCAGCTGGCCGAGGACTTCGCCGCCGATGTCCCGGTCGGCCTGACGGCATCCGGGCCATACTCGACGGCATGACACGCAGGGGTGGTCGGGTCACCGGACTGGCACTGGCTCTCGCCCTGGCCGCGATCGTCGCGATCACCGTGAGCCAGTGCCAGGGCGACGACTCGCCGCCTCCCAGGCCGTGGATCGACGGCACCACACACGGCCGTTGGCTGTCGGTGTTCAACGGCATGGGCACCAACCACGGCGACAACGCCTCGCTCACCCTCTCCCCCATGGCCGCCGAGGACCCCGGCACCACCCATGCGGGCCTGGTGGTGAGCACCGCCGCCTACACGGACGTGCGCTACGAGGCACGGATGCGGACGCTGAAGCAGCTGCGCTCACCCAAGCCGAACCCGTGGGAAGTGCCGTGGCTGGTCTGGGCGTACACCGACCCGGAGCACTTCTACTACATCACCCTCAAGCCGAACGGCTGGGAGCTCGGCAAGCGCGACCCGGCCTACCCGGGCGGCCAGCGCTTCCTGGCGACCGGCCGGACCGAGTACCCCGTGGGTCCCTGGTACGACGTGCGGGTCGAGCAGCGCGGGACGGCGCTGTCCGTGTCGGTCGGCGGCAAGCCGCTGGTGCGGTTCACGGACGCCGAACTGCCGTACAACCAGGGCCGGGTGGGCGCGTACTCGGAGGACGCGACGGTGGAGTTCGAGGGCCTGGAGGCGACTTCGGGCTGAGAAGGGCTGCGAAGGGCTGCGAAGGGCTGAGAAAAGGGCGACGGCGCCCGCCCATCGTCCGGTCGGGGACGAGATGGGCGGGCGCCGTCAGTGTTCCGTACGCCGTTGTACGGGACGTCTATGCGGGTGAGATCACACCATCAGCGAGCGGTCGGTCGGCCGGATCGGGGCCGGCAGGTCGCTGGCGCCGGTCAGGAACCGGTCGGTGCCGCGGGCGGCCGAGCGGCCCTCCGCGATCGCCCACACGATGAGCGACTGACCGCGGCCCGCGTCACCGGCGACGAAGACACCGGGGACGTTGGTCTGGAAGTCGGCGTCGCGGGCGATGTTGCCGCGCTCGTCGAGTTCGAGACCGAACTGGTCCACCAGGCCGTTCTCCCGGTCGGTGCCGGTGAAGCCCATGGCGAGGGTGACCAGCTGGGCGGGGATCTTACGCTCCGTGCCCGGCTTCTGGGTCAGCTTGCCGTCGATGAACTCGACCTCGACGAGGTGCAGCCACTGGACGTTGCCGTCCTCGTCGCCCTCGAAGTGGGTGGTGGAGACGGAGTAGACCCGCTCACCGCCCTCCTCGTGCGCCGAGGTGACCTTGTAGAGCATCGGGAAGGTCGGCCAGGGCTGGTTCGGGGCGCGGTCCTCACCCGGCTTCGGCATGATCTCCAGCTGCGTGACCGAGGCCGCGCCCTGGCGGTGCGCGGTGCCCACGCAGTCGGCGCCGGTGTCGCCACCGCCGATGACCACGACGTGCTTGCCCTCGGCGGTGATGGGAGCGGTGACGTAGTCCCCCTCCTGCACCTTGTTCGCCAGCGGCAGGTACTCCATGGCCTGGTGGATGCCCTTGAGGTCGCGGCCCGGGGCGGGCAGGTCACGGGCGGTCGTCGCACCGGCGGCGATGACGACGGCGTCGTACCGCTTCTTCAGGTCGGTCGCCTTGAGGTCGCGGCCGATCTCGATGCCGGTGCGGAAGCGGGTGCCCTCCGCGCGCATCTGCTCGATGCGGCGGTTGATGTGCCGCTTCTCCATCTTGAACTCGGGGATGCCGTAGCGGAGCAGACCACCGATGCGGTCGGCGCGCTCGTACACCGCGACCGTGTGACCGGCCCGGGTGAGCTGCTGGGCGGCGGCGAGGCCGGCCGGGCCCGAGCCGATGACGGCGACGGTCTTGCCCGACAGGCGCTCGGGGATCTGCGGCTCGACGTCACCGGTGTCCCACGCCTTGTCGATGATCGAGACCTCGACGTTCTTGATGGTCACGGCCGGCTGGTTGATGCCGAGCACACACGCCGACTCACAGGGCGCGGGGCAGAGGCGACCGGTGAACTCCGGGAAGTTGTTGGTCGCGTGCAGCCGCTCGCTGGCGGCCGCCCAGTCCTCGCGGTAGGCGTAGTCGTTCCACTCGGGGATGAGGTTCCCGAGCGGACAGCCGTTGTGACAGAACGGGATACCGCAGTCCATGCAGCGGCTGGCCTGCTTGCTGATGATCGGCAGCAGGGAGCCGGGGACGTAGACCTCGTTCCAGTCCTTCAGCCGCACGTCGACCGGACGGGACTTGGCGACCTCACGGCCGTGGTTCAGGAAGCCCTTGGGATCAGCCATTGGTCGCCGCCTCCATCATCTTCTCGGTGATCTCGGACTCGGAGAGTCCGGCCTGCTCGGCGGCGGCCTTGGCGGCGAGCACAGCCTTGTACGTACTGGGGATGATCTTGCTGAAGCGGTCCACCCCTCCTCCGGGGGTGTCCCACTCGGCCAGGAGCTTCTCGGCGACCGTGGAGCCGGTCTCCTCCTGGTGGCGGCGCACGACGTCGTGCAGCCACTGCTTGTCGGCGTCGTCGAGCGCCTCCACGGCGTTCACGTTGCCGACGTTGACGTTGTCCTTGTCGAGGTCGATGACGTACGCGACGCCACCGGACATGCCGGCCGCGAAGTTGCGGCCCGTCTCGCCGAGGACCACCGCGTGACCACCGGTCATGTACTCGCAGCCGTGGTCGCCCACGCCCTCGGAGACGACGGTGGCACCGGAGTTGCGGACGCAGAACCGCTCGCCGGTACGGCCGCGCAGGAAGAGCTCGCCGCCGGTCGCGCCGTACGCGATCGTGTTGCCCGCGATCGTCGAGTACTCGGCGAGGTGGTCGGCGCCCCGGTCGGGACGGACGATCACCCGGCCGCCGGAGAGGCCCTTGCCGACGTAGTCGTTGGCGTCGCCCTCCAGGCGCAGTGTGATGCCGCGCGGGAGGAAGGCGCCGAAGGACTGGCCCGCGGAACCGGTGAAGGTGATGTCGACGGTGTCGTCGGGCAGGCCCGCGCCACCGAACTTCTTGGTCACCTCGTGGCCGAGCATGGTGCCGACCGTGCGGTTGATGTTGCGGATCGCGACCTGGGCGCGGACCGGCTGGGCGCCGGTCGCCGAGTCGGCGGCCAGCGCGTCGGCGGCGAGCTTGATGAGCTCGTTGTCGAGCGCCTTCTCCAGGCCGTGGTCCTGCTCGATGACCTGGTGCAGCACCGCGCCCTCGGGCAGCTCGGGCACGTAGAAGAGCGGGGCCAGGTCCAGGCCCTGTGCCTTCCAGTGGTTGACCGCGCGGGTCACGTCGAGGGTCTCGGCGTGGCCGACGGCCTCCTCGATGGTGCGGAAGCCCAGCTCGGCGAGGATCTCGCGGACCTCTTCGGCGATGAACTGGAAGAAGTTCACGACGTACTCGGCCTTGCCGGAGAACCGGTCGCGCAGCGTCGGGTTCTGGGTGGCGATGCCGACCGGGCAGGTGTCCAGGTGGCAGACGCGCATCATGACGCAGCCGGAGACGACGAGCGGCGCGGTCGCGAAACCGAACTCCTCGGCGCCGAGCAGCGCGGCGATGACGACGTCACGGCCGGTCTTGAGCTGACCGTCGGTCTGCACGACGATGCGGTCGCGCAGGCCGTTGAGCAGCAGGGTCTGCTGGGTCTCGGCGAGACCGAGCTCCCAGGGACCACCGGCGTGCTTGAGCGACGTCAGCGGCGAGGCGCCCGTACCGCCGTCGTGGCCGGAGATGAGGACGACGTCCGCGTGCGCCTTGGACACACCGGCCGCGACCGTGCCGACGCCGACCTCGGAGACCAGCTTCACGTGAATCCGCGCCTGCGGGTTCGCGTTCTTCAGGTCGTGGATCAGCTGGGCCAGGTCCTCGATGGAGTAGATGTCGTGGTGCGGCGGCGGGGAGATCAGACCGACACCCGGGGTGGAGTGACGGGTCTTGGCGACCCACGGGTAGACCTTGTGGCCGGGCAGCTGGCCGCCCTCGCCGGGCTTGGCGCCCTGGGCCATCTTGATCTGGATGTCGTCCGCGTTGACCAGGTACTCGGAGGTCACACCGAAGCGGCCGGAGGCGACCTGCTTGATGGCGGACCGGCGGGCCGGGTCGTAGAGGCGGTCCGGGTCCTCGCCGCCCTCACCGGTGTTGGACTTGCCGCCCAGCTGGTTCATCGCGATGGCGAGGGTCTCGTGGGCCTCGCGCGAGATGGAGCCGTAGGACATGGCGCCGGTGGAGAACCGCTTGACGATCTCGGAGACGGGCTCGACCTCGTCGATGGAGATCGACGGCCGGTCCGACTTGAAGCCGAAGAGTCCACGGAGCGTCATCAGCCGCTCGGACTGCTCGTTCACGCGGTCCGTGTACTTCTTGAAGATGTCGTAGCGGTTGGCGCGCGTCGAGTGCTGGAGGCGGAAGACCGTCTCCGGGTCGAACAGGTGCGGCTCGCCCTCGCGGCGCCACTGGTACTCGCCGCCTATCTCCAGCGCACGGTGGGCCGGCGCGATGCCGGACGCCGGGTACGCCTTCGCGTGCCGGGCGGCGACCTCCTTGGCGATGACGTCGATACCGACGCCGCCGATCTTGGAGGCGGTGCCGTTGAAGTACTTGGCGACGAAGGACTCCTCCAGGCCGACGGCCTCGAAGACCTGGGCGCCGCGGTAGGAGGCGACGGTCGAGATGCCCATCTTCGACATGACCTTCAGGACGCCCTTGCCCAGGGCGTAGATCAGGTTGCGGATGGCCTGCTCGGCCTCGATGCCGGAGAGGAAGGTGCCCGCGCGGACGAGGTCCTCGACGGACTCCATCGCCAGGTACGGGTTGACCGCCGCGGCGCCGAAACCGATCAGCAGGGCGACGTGGTGGACCTCGCGGACGTCACCGGCCTCAACCAGCAGGCCCACCTCGGTGCGCTGCTTGGTGCGGATGAGGTGGTGGTGCACGGCCGCGGTGAGCAGCAGCGACGGGATCGGCGCGTGCTCGGCGTCGGAGTGGCGGTCCGACAGGACGATCAGCCGGGCGCCGTTCTCGATCGCGGCGTCCGCCTCGGCGCAGATCTCCTCGATGCGCGCGGCGAGGGAGTCGCCACCGCCGGAGACCCGGTACAGACCGGACAGCGTCGCGGCCTTGAAGCCGGGCATGTCGCCGTCGGCGTTGATGTGGATGAGCTTGGCCAGCTCGTCGTTGTCGATCACCGGGAAGGGCAGGGTGACCGTACGGCAGGAAGCGGCCGTCGGGTCGAGCAGGTTGCCCTGCGGGCCCAGCGAGGAGCGCAGCGAGGTGACGAGCTCCTCGCGGATGGCGTCCAGCGGCGGGTTGGTGACCTGCGCGAACAGCTGGGTGAAGTAGTCGAAGAGCAGCCGCGGACGCTCGGAGAGAGCGGCGATCGGCGAGTCCGTGCCCATCGAACCGATGGGCTCGGCACCGGCCTTGGCCATCGGGGCGAGCAGGACGCGCAGCTCCTCCTCGGTGTAACCGAAGGTCTGCTGGCGGCGGGTGACCGAGGCGTGCGTGTGCACGATGTGCTCGCGCTCGGGCAGGTCGGACAGCTCGATCTCGCCGGCCTCCAGCCACTCCGCGTACGGCTGCTCGGCGGCGAGGGCGGCCTTGATCTCGTCGTCCTCGATGATGCGGTGCTCGGCGGTGTCGACGAGGAACATCTTGCCGGGCTGGAGGCGGCCCTTGCGGACGACCTTGGCGGGGTCGATGTCGAGGACGCCGACCTCGGAGCCGAGCACGACGAGACCCTCGTCGGTGACCCAGTAGCGGCCGGGGCGCAGACCGTTGCGGTCGAGAACCGCACCCACCTGCGTGCCGTCGGTGAAGGTGACACAGGCCGGGCCGTCCCAGGGCTCCATCATCGTGGAGTGGAACTGGTAGAAGGCGCGTCGGGCCGGGTCCATGGAGTCGTGGTTCTCCCACGCCTCCGGGATCATCATCAGCACGGAGTGCGGAAGCGAACGCCCACCGAGGTGGAGGAGTTCGAGCACCTCGTCGAAGGACGCCGAGTCCGAGGCGTCCGGCGTACAGACGGGGAAGACACGGTCGAGCGCCTTCTCGTCGTTGCCGAACAGGTCGGAGACGAGCTGCGACTCGCGGGCCACCATCCAGTTGCGGTTGCCCTTGACGGTGTTGATCTCACCGTTGTGCGCGACGAAGCGGTAGGGGTGCGCGAGCGGCCACGAAGGGAAGGTGTTCGTGGAGAACCGCGAGTGGACGAGGGCGACGGCCGAGCCGACGCGGCGGTCGGACAGGTCCGGGAAGAAGGGCTCCAGCTGACCGGTGGTCAGCATGCCCTTGTGGACGATCGTCCGCGCGGACAGCGAGGGGAAGTAGACGTCGACCTCGCGCTCGGCGCGCTTGCGCAGCACGAAGGCCTTGCGGTCGAGGTCGATACCGGTGCTGGTGCCGTCGGCGACGAAGATCTCGCGGAAGACGGGCATGGTCGACCGGGCGGTGGCACCGAGCAGCTCGGGCGCGACCGGGACCTCACGCCAGCCTAGGACGGTGAGGCCCTCTTCGCCGGCGATCGTCTCGATCTTCGAGACGGCGTCCGCGGTCCCGTCCTCGGGCAGGAAGGCGATACCGACGGCGTAGCCGCCGGCCTCGGGCAGCTCGAATCCGGCGACCTCACGGAAGAAGGCGTCCGGAACCTGGGTCAGGATGCCCGCGCCGTCACCCGAGTCGGGCTCGGAGCCGGTGGCACCGCGGTGCTCCAGGTTGCGCAGAACCGTGAGCGCCTGCTCGACCAGCGCATGGCTCGCCTCGCCGGTGAGGGTGGCCACGAAACCGACGCCACAGGCGTCCTTTTCGTTGCGGGGGTCGTACATACCCTGCGCAGCAGGGCGAGCATCCATGAAGGACCAGTTCTGGCCATTCGCGGAATGCTGGGACGGCTGGCGCGGCGTACGCATCGGCTCTCCCGTCGTCGTCTCAAGTGGCAATGTGCTGTGCCGAGGGACGACGTTGGCCCTCTGCGTGTGCGCAAAATTTCGTGCAGGTTACATGATGGAGCGGTTCTCGGGAACCGGATACTTCGTTCCAGCATGCGGACGCCATGCGGTGGCGACGGGGGTATCGCGCACATGGCTTGAAGTGTGTGGGGACCGAACGGGACAGATCGATGTCCGTCGGCCCGAGGGCGAGGCGAGCGACGTCGCCCACCTCGCGCATGCGCGGCAGGCGTCATTGCCCACAGCGCTTACGGCTCATGCCCAGTGGTTAAGCATTCGAAACCAGTGAGTAACGGCTACTTATGCGGCCCATCGCATAAGTAGCGGTCGACCTATCCTACGGCCGATCCGAACAAGCTGCCCAGGGCGTACGTCACACCGGCCGCCGCGCCACCGAGAGCGAGCTGCCGCAGTCCGCTGAACCACCAGCTCCGCGCCGTCACCTTGGCCACGACCGCCCCGCATCCGAAAAGCCCGACGAGCGCGAGGAGAACCGCGGGCCACAGCGCGCTCGCTCCCAGCAGATAAGGCAGTACGGGCAGCAGCGCGCCGAGCGCGAAAGCCCCGAAGGACGACACGGCGGCGACGAGCGGCGAGGGCAGATCCCCGGGGTCGATCCCGAGCTCCTCCCGGGCGTGGATCTCCAGGGCCTGCTCGGGGTCACGGGAAAGCTGCTTGGCGACCTCCCGCGCCAGCGACGGCTCGACCCCCCGGCCCTCGTACAGCGCGGCGAGCTCGGCCTCCTCGTCCTCCGGATGCTTGCGCAGCTCCCGCCGCTCGACATCCAGCTCGGCCTCGACGAGCTCGCGCTGGGAGGCGACGGAGGTGTACTCACCGGCGGCCATGGAGAACGCGCCGGCGGCCAGCCCCGCGAGGCCGGTGACGACGATGGCCTGCTGCCCGACGGCTCCACCGGCGACACCGGTCATGAGGGCGAGGTTGGAGACCAGCCCGTCCATGGCCCCGAAAACCGCGGGCCGCAGCCATCCCCCGTTCACATCACGGTGGGTGTGGTTGTCACGGTGCGCCTCGTGCAGCGGCGCCTCGGTCTCGATGATGGCCATCAGGGGTCCCCCAGGGAAGCTAAGCCAAAGCTAACTTTAGACAGATTCTAATTACCGACAACCCGACTGTACGACGAGAAATTCCCGCCCGCCACGAAGGAAAGGCTGCGCTAACCTGCACCTTTACCTCCGAATGCGCATACGATCGAAGGCTCGCTCAGATGTCGACCGGGTGATGCTGAGGCCGGTGATGCTCTTGTCGCGACCCTCCCGTGGGACACATCCGCAAAGGCCCCGCGCCCTGTGCGGAGCCCCCGTAGGAGAGGCCGCCGTATGGCATCGATCGCCTGCATCCCGTCGGCACCGGCGCCCGGGGACGCCGCCGAACTCCGCGAACGAGGGCGTGGAGCCCTGCTGGGCCTGGCGGTGGGAGACGCCCTCGGCGCCCCCGCCGAGAACCTCAAACCCTCCGAGATCCGAGCCCGCTGGGGCCGCATCACGGGCTATGTGGCGCAGAATCCCTCCGGCACGGACGACACGGAGTACGCGATCTTCTCCGGCCTCCTCCTGGCCCGCCACGGCTCGGCCCTCACCCCGGCCCACGTGGAGGCGGCCTGGCACGAGTGGATCGCGGACCGCGACGAGGGCCCGTTCCGAGGAGCGGGCTTCAGCGAACGAGGAACCCTGGAGAACCTGCGCCGGGGCCTCGCGGCCCCCATCTCGGCCCAGCACCGCCACGCCTGGAGCGACGGCCTGGCGATGCGCGCGGCCCCCTTCGGCGTCTACGCGTCGGGCCGCCCCGCCGAGGCGGCCCGCCTGGCGGCGATCGACGGCTCGGTGAGCCACGACGGAGAGGGCATCTACGGCGGCCAAGCGGTGGCCGCGGGAGTGGCGGCGGCGATGGCGGGCGCCCCCACGGTCGCGGTCGTCGCCTCGGCCCTGGCGGTCGTCCCGGACGACTCCTGGACGGCCCGCTCCCTGCGCCGCGCGGTGGCGGTGGCCCACCGGGGCGAACGCGCGGTCCGCTCCGCGGTCGTGATCGGCGGCTACCCCTGGACCGACCTCGCCCCCGAGGCCGTCGCCCTCGCCTTCGGCGCGTACGCGGCGGCGGACGGCGATTTCGTGGAGGCGGTACTGACGGCCGTCAACATGGGCCGCGACGCGGACACGACGGCGGCGGTGGCCGGCGCCCTGGCCGGCGCGACCCGAGGAGTCTCGGCGATCCCGGCGGACTGGGCAGCGGCCATCACCCCGGCAAGAGGCACCTGCCTCCCCTCCATGGCAGGCCACCACGTACTGGACGTGGCAGACCTGCTGACCCCGCCCGAGTACGTACTGGCGGCGGACGGCGATGAGATGGAGGGCGCGAGATGACGCTGGAACACGAGGAGCGCCCGCCTCTCGACGCCGGCCCGGTTCATCCAGCCCGTCCGGCGTTTGAGGACGAGGCCCGTTCAGGGCCGAAGCGGGGGTCTGGGGGCGGCAGCCCCCAGGACGCGGGGTCGAAGGGGCGGCAGCCCCTGGTGATGGGACGGGTAGGGGCGGCGGGGGCGAAAAACGCCCCTCACCGCATCGAAGGCCTGCTACTGGGCCTAGCCGCAGGCGACGCCGCCGGATGGCCCGCCGCCCGCCACAGAGCCGCCCGCATGCCCGACTGGACCCGCCGCCTCACCCGAGAACTCGACACCTTCGCCGAACAGAACGCGACCACCACCCTCCCCGTCCCCATCGCCCTCAACCAACCCCCCGAGCCCCTCCGCCTCGGCCCCTCCGACGACGCCGAATGGGCGGCCTTCACCGCGGAGTCGATCCTCCGCGCAGGCGACGACACCGCCCTCCCCGACCTCAGCCGAGACCGCCGTACCAGAGCGGCCATCGACCTCACCTGGACCACCCTCGCCGGCGAGGTCGCCGCCGCCGCGCACCGCGCCCCGGAAGTCGAGTCCGCCGTACTCCCCCTACGCGCCCGCATCTCGGTAAGAGCGGGCCTGGGCAATCTCGCCACCGGCCTGCGCCCACCCGCGACCGGCCACGACAACCCCCACTACTTCGACGACGCGGCCTGCGTCAGAGCCTGCGTCCTGGCCGTGGCCCACCCCGGCAACCCCCGACTCGCCGCGGATCTGGCCGAGTTCGACGCCCGCTACACCCAGGACGGAGACGGCGTACACGGCGCGAGGGCGATGGCGGCCGCCCTCTCCCTCGCCCTCACCGGCGCGGACATCCACACCTGCACCACGGCCGCCCTCACCGAACTCCCGGAAGAGACCGAGATCGGCCGCAACGCCCGCCACGCCCTGCACCTCGCCCGCACCACCCCCACCGCGTTCGCCCTGATCCCCCTCCTGGAACACCAGATCGTCGACCACGTCTACAGCTACGGCATCGCGGCCGCGGAAACCGTCCCGGTCGCCCTGGCCCTGGCCACCGCGGCGAACGGCGACATCACGGAAGCGGTCCCCGCCGCCGCCTGTCTGTCACGCGTCGCGGACTCGGCCCCCGCCCTGACCGGCGCCCTCACCGGAGCCCTCACCGGCGGCGCCGCGCTCCCGCCCTCCTGGCGGGCCGCCTGCCGCACCCTCTCGGGCTGTGCCCTCCCCCGCCTCACCGGCACCGATCTGGTGGAACTCGCCGAACTCCTGGAAGCCACGCAACCGCCCCTGCCAGGAGGATGATTCGGTCCATGCCACCGATGTCACCCAAACCACCACAACACACCCCCACCACGACCGCCCCCGTCCCCACCCCCACCCTTGAGGACCGCGTCACCGGCGCCCTGGTGGGCGCCGCGGTGGGCGACGCCCTGGGCGGCCCGGTGGAGGGCTACTCCCCCGACCAGATCCTCGACCGCCACGCGGGCCGCGTCCACGGCATCGTCGGCCCCTGGAACGGCGACGCCTGGCGCACGGCCCGCCCGATCGCCCCGTACCACAAGGGCGACGGCCATGTCACCGACGACACCTTGATGACGCACGCCCTGGTCAGGGTCTACGCCGAGGTCCGCGACCACCTCGACGCCTACGCGGTCGCCGACCACCTGGTCCCCGACCTGATGACAACTCCCCGCTGGATCCCGGAACTCGAACAGGAGGCCCTCCCCCTCCACCGGATCTTCCTGGCGGAGAAATGGCTGGTGACCCGCCTCCACTACGGCCATGCCGACCCCCGCGAGGCAGGCGTCGGCAACATCGTGAACTGCGGCGCGGCGATGTACATGGCCCCGGTGGGCCTGGTCAACGCGGCGAACCCCAGGACCGCCTACGTCGAGGCGCTGGACATCGCGGGCGCCCACCAGTCGTCGTACGGCCGCGAGGCGGCCGGTGTCTTCGCGGCGGCCGTGGCGGCGGCCTGCGAACCGGACGCGACCCCGGAGACAGTCGTCGCCCACTGTCTGTCCCTCGCGAAGGACGGCACGAGGACGGCGATCGAGAAGGTCTGCGAAGCGGCGACGCACCACAGCACCTTCGAATCGGCCCTGGCCCCCCTGCGCGAGGCGGTGGCCCCCTACGACACGGTGGGCCCCGACTACCGCAGCCCCTCTCTCGGCGCCCGCCGTCCGTCCCGCCTCCACTCGATCGAGGAACTCCCCATCGCCCTGGGCATGTTGATCGTGGCCGGGGGCGACTACCGCGCCGCGGTCCTGGGTGCCGTGAACTACGGCCGCGACTGCGACTCCATCGCGACGATGGCCGGCGCGATCGCGGGCGCCCTGGGCTCCCCGGTGCCGGAGGCCTGGTCCAAGGCGGTCTCGGAGGCCAGCCGCCTGGACCTCTGGGAACCGGCGACGACGCTCACCCGGGTGACCCGTGAGATCCACGACCGGGACCTCCACCGTCGGCGCGCTCATGAGGCCGCGTTCACGGAGATCGGAGGCCTGAGATGCTCCGGCTGACCTGGGTCCAACCGGAAGACCTCCTGGGCCACGAACTCCGGCAGGCCGCGCTGGACGGCCGTGAGGCGTCGGTGATCGCGGCGCGCTGGAAGGCGGCAGGCGGCCAGGAGGCCCCCCTCAGAGCAGGCGCCTCCCCCCACCCGCCGTCCCGCTACCTCCGCCTCCTGGCGAAGGACCTGCTGGACGAACTGGCGGACCTGCCCAGCAGGTTGGCGGACCAGGAACCCACGGACCTGGAAAGAATCAAGGCCATCTGCCCGACTTGGCCCTCCGCCCCAGCTGAAACGCCCCCGCACCAGCCCCCACCCCCCGCGGCCTACGAAGCGGCCTGGCTGGGCCGCGCCATCGGCTGTCTCCTGGGCAAGCCGGTGGAGAAGCTCCCCCTCGACGCCATCCGCCAACTGGCCAAGTCGACCGGCAACTGGCCCCTCACCACCTACTTCACCGCGAAGGGCGTCCCCCCAGCCCTTCTCGCCGCCCATCCCTGGAACCGCCGCTCGGCCCCCACCTCCCTCGCCGAGAACATCGACGGCATGCCCGAGGACGACGACCTCAACTACCCCCTCCTCAACCTCCTCCTGCTCCAACGCCACGGCAGGCGGTTCACGACCACGGACGTGGCCGCCCTGTGGCTGGACGAACTCCCCGCGGGCCGCACCTTCACCGCCGAGCGCATCGCGTACCGCAACCTCCTCCTAGGCATGGCACCCCCGCACACCGCCCGCCACCGCAACCCCTTCCGTGAATGGATCGGCGCGTTGATCCGGGCCGACGTCCACGGCTGGACCAACCCCGGCGACCCGGCGGCCGCGGCGGAACAGGCCCACCGGGACGCCACCCTCACCCACACCGCCAACGGCGTCTACGCGGCGATGTTCACGGCGGCGACGATCGCCACCGCGGCCACCGGCACCCACGACGTCCACGCCTGTCTGCGCACCGGCCTGACCGTCGTCCCCCCCGACTCCCGCCTGGCGAAGGCGATCCGGCAAGCGATCCGACTCGCCCGAACAACCCCCGACTTCGACACAATCGTGGACGAACTCCACGCCACCCACTCCCCCACCCACCACTGGGTCCACGCGATCCCCAACACCGCCCTGATCGCCGCCGCCCTCACCCACGCGAACGGCGACTTCACCGCGTCCATCTCCCTAGCGGTGAGCGGCGGTTGGGACACCGACTCCAACGGCGCGACGGCGGGCAGCATCGCAGGCCTGCTCACCGGCAGCCCCGACGCCCTCCCCGACCGCTGGACGACCCCGTTGAAGAACCGACTCGCCACGTCCGTGGGCGACTTCGACGGCACCGGCTTCGACACCCTGGCCCACCTGACCCATGCCCTCGCTCCGACCCCCGTGGAGGCATCCCGCCCATGACGCACATCGCCGTACTCGGCAGCACGAACATGGACCTCGTCGCCTTCGTCGAGAAGGCCCCGCAGCGCGGCGAGACGGTCACCGGGCGCGAGTTCCGTACGATCCCCGGCGGCAAGGGCGCCAACCAGGCGATCGCCGCCGCCCGCGCCGGCGCCACCGTGTCGATGATCGGCGCGGTCGGCAACGACCCCTACGGCACCCGACTCCGTTCCACCCTTGAGCACTCCGGCGTCGACACGGACCATCTGCGCACCGTCGAGGGCCCGTCCGGCACCGCGCACATCGTCGTCGACGACGAGGGCGGCAACGCGATCGTCGTGATCCCCGCGGCGAACGGCACCGTCGACCATCTCGCCCCCGGCGACGAGAGCCTGATCGCGTCCGCCGACGCCCTGCTGCTCCAGTTGGAGATCCCGCTGAAGGCCGTCGTGGCCGGCGCCGAGGCGGCCCGCGCCCACGGCGTCCGGACGATCCTCACCCCCGCCCCCGCGCAGCCCCTCCCGCCCGAACTCCTCGCCGCCACCGACCTGTTGCTCCCCAACGAGTACGAGGCGACCACCCTCACCGGCCTGTCCGACCCGATCGCCGCGGCCCGCGCCCTGCTCGACCGGGTACCGGCGGTCGTCGTGACGCTCGGCGCGGCGGGCAGCCTCTATGTGACCCGGGACACCGCCGAGCCCCTCGCCGTGCCCGCCCCGCCGGTCACCGCCGTGGACTCGACCGGCGCGGGCGACACCTTCGCCGGCGCCCTCGCGGTCGCGCTCAGCGAGGAGCGCCCCATCCGCGAGGCCCTGTACTGGGCGGCAGCGGCGGCGGCCCTGTCGGTGCAGCGGCCGGGCGCGTCGGCGGCGATGCCGTACCGCTCCGAGATCGACAGGCAGCACCACGCATGACCGACACCCCGCCCCCCGCCGCCCCGCTGTCCGGTCTGCGCGTCCTCGACCTCGCCACCCTCTTCGCCGGCCCCCTCGCCGCCACGTTCCTCGGTGACTTCGGCGCGGAGGTCGTCAAGGTCGAGCACCCCACCAAGCCGGACCCCTCCCGCGGCCACGGACCGTCCAAGGACGGCGTCGGCCTGTGGTGGAAGGTGCTGGGCCGCAACAAGCGCACGATCACCCTCGACCTCTCCAAGCCGGGCGGCCGGGCCACTCTTCTGCGCCTGGCGGCCACCGCGGACGTGATCATCGAGAACTTCCGTCCGGGCACCCTGGAGAAATGGGACCTGGGCTGGGACGAGCTGTCCGCGGCCAACCCCCGGCTGATCCTCACCCGGGTGACCGCCTTCGGCCAGTTCGGCCCGCACGCCCACCGGCCGGGCTTCGGCACCCTCGCCGAGGCGCTGAGCGGTTTCGCCGCGATCACCGGCGAACCCGACGCGCCCCCGACGCTGCCGCCGTTCGGCCTCGCCGACTCCATCGCCGGGCTCGCGACCGCGTACGCCGTCATGACCGCCCTCGCGGCCCGCGACCGCACCGGCGAGGGCCAGGTCGTGGACATGGCGATCATCGAGCCGATCCTCACCGTCCTCGGCCCCCAGCCGACCTGGTACGACCAACTCGGCTATGTCCAGCAGCGCACCGGCAACCGGTCCGCCAACAACGCCCCCCGCAACACCTACCGCACCGCGGACGGCGGTTGGGTCGCCGTCTCCACCTCCGCCCAGTCGATCGCGGAACGCGTGATGCACCTGGTCGGCCGCCCGGACCTGATCGACGAACCCTGGTTCGCGACCGGCGCCGACCGGGCCCGGCACGCCGACGTCCTGGACAAGGCGGTGGGCGACTGGATCGCCGAGCGCAGTCGTACGGAGGTGCTGGCGGCCTTCGAGAAGGCGGAGGCGGCCGTGGCCCCGGTCCAGGACGTCCAGGACGTGATGGCGGACCCGCAGTACACGGCCCTGGACACCATCACCACCCTGCCCGACCCCGAACTCGGCCCCCTCCGGATGCAGAACGTCCTCTTCCGCCTCTCCGCCACCCCGGGCGCGATCCACTGGGCGGGCCGTCCGCACGGCGCCGACACCGACCCGGTCCTCACCGAACTGGGCCTGACCGAAGCCGAGTTGACGGCCCTGCGCGCGGAGGGAGCCGTATGACCACACCGCTGACCTGGTTGTACGCTCCCGGCGACCGGCCCCACGTCGTGGCGAAGGCGCTGGCGGCCGGCGCCGATGTCGTCGTGGTCGACCTGGAGGACGCGGTCGCCCCGGACCGCAAGGCGTACGCCCGCGACGCCACCGCCGAACTCCTCACCGCACGGCACCCCGTCCCGGTGCACGTCCGCGTGAACGCCCTGGACGGCCCGTTCGCGGGAGCCGATCTGAGGGCGGTGGCCGCCCTCCCGGGCCTGTCAGGACTGCGTCTGCCCAAGGTGGCAGGACCAGGGCAGATCACCGCCATCGCCGAGCGCACCGCCCCCGCCGCCGGCGGCGCCCCGGCCCTCCACGCCCTCCTGGAGTCCGCCCTCGGCATCGAACACGCCTACGCGATCGCCACGGCCCACCCGTCCCTGCGCGGCGTCTCCCTCGGTGAGTCCGATCTACGGGCCGACCTGGGCGTACGGGACGACGCGGGCCTCGACTGGTCCCGCTCCCGGGTGATCGTGGCCGCGCGCGCCGCGAACCTCCCGCCGCCGCCCCAGTCGGTCCACCCCGACATCCGCGACCTGGCGGGCCTGGCCGCCTCCTGCGCCCACGGCCGCACCCTGGGCTTCCTGGGCCGGGCGGCCATCCATCCCCGCCAGCTCCCGGTCATCGAAAGGGCCTACCTCCCGGCCCCGCAGGAGATCGAGAAGGCGGAGACGATCGTGAAGGCGGCGACCAGGGAACAGGGCGCTCAGGCGCTGCCGGACGGCAGCTTCGTCGACGCGGCGGTGGTCGCGGCGGCACGACGCACGCTGTCGCTCGCCCGCCGCCGCTGACCTCCACACATTGCAGAGGGCGCCCGGCCTGCGCCGGGCGCCCTCGTCGTCGTACGACCGACCGTCAGCCCTTCTTCGCCGACTCGGCCTCGTCCTTGACGTCCTCGGTGGATTCCGTGGATTCCGTGGCCTCCTCGGACGAGTCGGCCTCGGCCTTCTCATCCGCCTCGGTCTCACCGGCCTCCTCGGCCTCACCGTCGGCGGCACCCGGCTCGACGACCTCTTCGCGGCCCGGGCGCTTCTTCGCCGAGAGCACGATGTAGACGACCGCCAGCAGGAACACGATGAGCGCGGTCCAGTTGTTCAGGCGCAGACCCAGGATGTGGTGGGCGTCGTCGACCCGGAGGTACTCGATCCAGAACCGGCCCACGCAGTACGCCGCGACGTACAGCGCGAACGCCCGTCCGTGGCCGAGCTTGAAGCGGCGGTCGGCCCAGATGACGAGCAGCGCGACGCCGATGCACCACAGGGACTCGTAGAGGAACGTCGGGTGGTAGGTGCCCGGCACCCGGCCGTCCGTGGAGGACGTGATCTTCAGGGCCCAGGGGAGGTCGGTCGCCCGGCCGTACAGCTCCTGGTTGAACCAGTTGCCCCAGCGGCCGATCGCCTGTGCGAGGGCGATACCGGGGGCGATGGCGTCGGCGTAGGCCGGCAACGGGATGCCCCGGCGGCGGCAGCCGATCCAGGCGCCCACCGCGCCGAGCGCGATCGCGCCCCAGATACCGAGGCCGCCCTCCCAGATCTTGAAGGAGTCCACCCAGTCACGACCCTCGCTGAAGTACAGCTCGTAGTCCGTGATCACGTGGTAGAGCCGGCCGCCGATCAGACCGAACGGCACCGCCCAGACCGCGATGTCGGCCACCGTGCCGGCGCGGCCACCGCGGGCCAGCCAGCGCTTGTTGCCGAGCCAGACCGCGACGAAGACGCCGATGATGATGCAGAACGCGTAGCCGCGCAGCGGGATGGGACCGAGGTGGTACACCCCGTGCGACGGGCTGGGAATGTAGGCAAGTTCCATGGCAGAACCGACGCTACCGTGCCGGGCGCCGCCGACGGCAGGCAGCCCGGCTACGGCTCCATAACGGGAGGGTCGGAATTCTCCTGTCCCCCCTTACCCTTTGGCCGCCTTCTGCACCTGCTCCTTCAGCTTCGCCGGAGTCATCGTCTGGTCCTGGTAGATGTTCTTGCCGTTGAGGATGACGGTGGGGGTGCCACTGAATCCGCCGTTGCGGAAGGCCGCCGCGGACTTGCTGACCCAGCTGTCGTGGGTGCCCTTCTCGACACACGCCCGGAACGTCGCGGTGTCCAGACCGTCGACCTTCTTCGCCAGCTCGATGAGCTTGCCGGTCTCGGCGTAGGCGTCGTCCGTCTCGGACGGCTGGTTCTCGTACAGCACGTCGTGGTACGCGGTGAACTTGCCGGCGTCCTGGGCGCAGGCCGCGGCGTTGGCCGCGGTGCGGGAGCCGCTGCCGCCCATGTTTCCGTCGATGATCGTCGCGAGGTGGTACTCGACCTTCAGCTCGCCCGAGTCCGTCAGCTCATGGATCGTGGAGCGGTAGGCGTCCTCGAAGGACTTGCAGGCGGGGCAGCGGAAGTCCTCCCACACCGTGAGCGTGGACTTGGCGTCGGTCTTGCCCACCGGGATGGCGAGGTTGTCGTCGCCATTGGCGCCCGAGGGCGCCACGACCGGGCCCGCGGCCTCGCTGTCGTCGTCCTTGCCCGCGTTGGCGGCGACGATTCCGATCACCGCCGCGAGGCCCAGGACGCACAGGACGCTCGCGCTCACGATCAGCGTCCGCCGTCGCCTCTCCGCGGCCTTCTGCTTCTCACGCTCGACCGCCAGCCGCTCGCGGGCGGTGCGCTTTCCCTCACGGTTCTTCTCGCTCACACCCCGGAAACGAACCGGGGAGGCGCAGCGCGCCTCCCCGGTCCCAGGTCCACCCGTTCGAGTGACCTGTACGAAACGTCCTGACTTGTTACGCCTGTCCGCGCACGCCCTTCGCCAGATCAGCGGCGAGCTCGCGGACGGCCTCGACGCCGGCCTTGTCGTCCGGCGCGTCCAGCATCCGCTTCACGAAGGCCGAGCCCACGATCACCCCGTCGGCGAAGCCGGCCACCTCGGCGGCCTGCGCTGCGTCGGAGACGCCGAGCCCGACACAGACCGGCAGGTCGCCGCCGGCGGCCCGGGTGCGCTCGACCAGGTTCTGCGCCTGCGCGCCGACCGACGCACGGGTGCCGGTGACGCCCATCAGCGAGGCGGCGTACACGAATCCGCTGCCCGCCGCGGTGATCCGGGCGAGCCGCTCGTCCTTGCTGCTCGGCGCCACGACGAAGACCGTCGCGAGACCGTGCTTCTCGGCGTGCTCCCTCCACAGCGCCGACTCCTGCACGGGCAGGTCGGGCAGGATGCACCCGGCGCCCCCCGCTTCGGCGAGCTCCGCCGTGAAGCGCTCGACGCCGTAGCGGTCGATCGGGTTCCAGTACGTCATCACGAGCACCGGCTTCCCGGTGGCCTCGTACGCCTCCTTCACCGTCCGCATGACATCGGCGATCTTGACGCCGCCGCGCAGGGCGATGTCGTCGGCGGTCTGGATGACGGGACCGTCGAGGACCGGGTCGCTGTGCGGCAGCCCCACCTCGACGACGTCGGCGCCGCCGTCGAAGACGGCCTTGATCGCCTCGATGCCGCCGTCCACGGTCGGGAACCCGGCCGGGAGGTAGGCGATGAGCGCGGAGCGGCCCTCGGCCTTGGCGGCCGCGAGGGTGTCGGTCAGCAGCTGGATGTTCCCGCTCACTTGGCGTCCCCCTCGATCTCGGCCAGGTCGGCGGCGTCGGCCGCGACCTCGGCGTCGGTGTCGTACAGGCCGAAGTAGCGCGCGGCCGTGTCCATGTCCTTGTCACCGCGCCCGGACAGGTTGACGATGATCAGCCCGTCCTTGCCCAGCTCCTTGCCGACCTCCAGGGCGCCGGCCAGCGCGTGGGCGCTCTCGATGGCCGGGATGATGCCCTCGGTGCGGGAGAGCAGACGCAGCGCCTGCATGGCCGCGTCGTCGGTGACCGCGCGGTACTCGCCGCGGCCGGAGTCCTTGAGGTAGGAGTGCTCGGGGCCGATGCCCGGGTAGTCCAGACCGGCGGAGATGGAGTACGGCTCGGTGATCTGGCCCTCCTCGTCCTGGAGGACGTAGGAGCGGGACCCGTGCAGGATGCCGGGCTCGCCCGCGGTCAGGGTGGCCGCGTGCTCACCGGTCTCCACGCCGTGCCCGGCGGGCTCGCAGCCGATGAGGCGTACGTCGGCGTCCGGGATGAAGGCGTGGAACAGACCGATGGCGTTGGAGCCGCCGCCGACACAGGCGATCGCCGCGTCGGGGAGCCGGCCGGTCCGCTCCAGGATCTGGCGGCGGGCCTCGACGCCGATGACGCGGTGGAAGTCGCGGACCATCGCCGGGAAGGGGTGCGGCCCGGCGACCGTGCCGAAGAGGTAGTGCGTGTGGTCGACGTTGGCGACCCAGTCGCGGAACGCCTCGTTGATCGCGTCCTTCAGCGTGCGGCTGCCGGACTTCACGGCGATGACCTCGGCGCCGAGCATGCGCATGCGGGCCACGTTGAGGGCCTGGCGCTGGGTGTCGATCTCGCCCATGTAGATCGTGCACTCGAGGCCGAACAGCGCGCAGGCGGTGGCGGTGGCCACGCCGTGCTGGCCGGCGCCGGTCTCGGCGATCACCCTCGTCTTGCCCATGCGCTTGGTGAGCAGGGCCTGGCCGAGCACGTTGTTGATCTTGTGCGAGCCGGTGTGGTTGAGGTCCTCCCGCTTGAGGAAGACGCGGGCGCCACCGGCGTGTTCGGCGAACCTCGGCACCTCGGTGAGGGAGCTGGGGCGGCCGGTGTAGTGGACCAGCAGGTCGTCGAGCTCGCGGGCGAACTCGGGGTCGTGCTTGGCCTTGTCGTACTCGACGGCGACCTCGTCCACGGCGGCGACGAGGGCCTCCGGGATGAACTTGCCGCCGAAGTCGCCGAAGTAGCCTTCGGCGCTCGGTACTTGACCCTCGGGGTCGGGGATGAAGAACTCGCTGGGCATGCGGAAACCTCACGGTGAGTTGGGGAAATACCTAATCGCCGTGGGGGCGGGGAATGTCAGTCGGCTGCGGGCCCGTCGTGGCTGGTCGCGCAGTTCCCCGCGCCCCTGAAGGGGCGCTGATGCCATCGCATGCCATTGACCTGACCCGGCTCGTCACCGATGACATACCGGACCCGGCGACCGTGCACCCTTCGCGCGGGCGCACGGCAACCACGCGGACGGCAGCCACGCGCGAGGCGTGCATAGCGGTCCGCGGTCGTCACGGTCATCAGGACGGTCATCGAGCCCAAGCCTAGCGAATGATCAACCGCGGCCGTGGCGCAGTGCGGGATGTGCGCCCGCCGCGACCAGGTCCGCGACCGCCGTCTTAGGGTCCTTGCCCGTGACCAGGGACTCGCCGACCAGGACCGCGTCGGCGCCGGCGTTGGCGTACGCGATGAGGTCGTGCGGGCCGCGGACACCGGACTCGGCGATCTTGACGATGCGGTCGGGGATCTCGGGGGCGACGCGCTCGAAGGTGCCGCGGTCGACCTCAAGGGTCTTGAGGTTGCGGGCGTTGACGCCGATGATCTTCGCGCCGGCGTCGACCGCGCGCTCGACCTCGTCCTCGTCGTGGACCTCGACGAGCGGGGTGAGTCCGATGGACACCGCGCGCTCGATGAGGGACTCCAGGGCGGGCTGCTCCAGGGCGGCCACGATCAGCAGCGCGAGATCGGCGCCGTAGGCCCGGGCCTCCCACAGCTGGTACGACGTGACGATGAAGTCCTTGCGCAGGACCGGGATGTCCACGCGCGCGCGGACGGCCTCCAGGTCGGCCAGCGAGCCGCCGAAGCGACGCTGTTCGGTGAGGACGGAGATGACGGCGGCGCCGCCCGCCTCGTAGTCGGCGGCGAGGCCCGCCGGGTCGGCGATCGCGGCCAGCGCGCCCTTGGAGGGGCTGGAGCGCTTGACCTCGCAGATGACCTTGACGCCGTCGCCGCGCAGAGCGGCCACGCCCTCCTTGGCCGCGGGAGCCTGCGCCGCGCGCTCCTTGAGCTCGTCGAGGCTGACGCGCGCCTGCCGCTCCGCGAGGTCGGCACGGACTCCGTCGATGATCTCGTCGAGCACACTCACGCGAGCGGCCCCCTTCCAGACGGTTGACAGTTCCAGCGACCGGTGAAAACAGGTGGTCACTGCGATGGTATCCGCAGGAGGGCGTAGCCCTCGCATCCGGTTGACGCCGGTCCCACTACCTGGACGTTCACCGATTGATCAAGGATGCAGCCAGCCACCGAACGGCAGGTTCCGGACAACCGTGAAGACCAGCAGCAACGTCCCCAGCGTCCACAGGTGGACCGGGCCGAGGTCGATCCGCAGGGGCCGTCCGCGCGCCGAGCGGACCACCCAGACGGTCCACAGCACGGCGAGGCCCAGATAGCCGAGAACGGCCGGGGCGTTGGCCTGGAGGGCCGTCAGGAGGTCACCGTGGACGAAGGCGTGCGCGCTGCGCAGTCCGCCGCAGCCGGGGCAGTACAGGCCGGTGTACCGCAACAGCGGACAGACGGGGTAGTGCCCTGGCTCGTTGGGGTCGACGGCCCCCACGTAGGCGAAGGCCCCGGCCACGGCCGCGAGGACGCCGGCGGGTACGGCCACCCGTCCCAGCACGGCCGTATGCGTCATCACCCTCTGGCTGTCGGCGTCCACGCCTCGCATTGTGCCCCCGCGCGGGCCCGGACGCGCGTGAGGGGCGGCCCCGGCACATCCGCCGGTCCGCCCCTCCACGAGGTACGTACGTGCTGCTCTCAGCCCTTGGCGCTCGCCGGCTCCGGCTGCGCGGCGAGGAGATCCTTGTGGGTGTCCTTCGGCTGGCCCATGCCCATCGCGCTCATGATCCAGCCGACGACGCCGCCGATGACCACGATCGCCATGCCGGCCCAGAAGCCCGCGGGCTGGGCCATCACCATGAAGGCGCCCGAGACGCAGAAACCGATGAAGGCGATCGTGACACCGGTCCAGGCGGCCGGGGTGTGACCGTGGCTGCTGCCCGCCATGACTTGCTCCTCGTTGCTGTAAACGTGTCTGAGCCGGACGCTCGGGATCCATTGTTCCGCACGGGTGCGGAAGAGGGACGCAGGGGTGGCCCTAGCGCGTCAGTACCGGTGAGTGGAGCTACCCGGGGACGCGGGGAACCGCGCGACAAGCCCCCACCGGCCCGCGACCAGGAACCTACGCCCCCGTCGGATCCTCGCCCCGGTCCAACGCCTTCCACATCTCCTCGGGCCGCTCGGGATCGACGGCCTTCGCCCGCCGAACCGCCCGCGGCTCTCCGTTCCGCTCATACCGCCCGGACATCGCGGGCCACAGCCGGCCGTACCGCAGCGCCAACAACCCGGCCAGCAGAATCAACGCCCCGCCGGCCACGGCGAGGTACGGCCACGCGGTGTGGCTGAGGCCGTCGACCGTCGCCGCCGCGTCGCCGGACGCGGACGCGGCCTGGTCATCGAGCGCGGAGCTGTCGGACGCTCCGAGGAGCGCCGAGACGACGATGCCGACACCGGAGAGCGCGAGCAGCGCGGCGACCGCGAAGCGGCCGACCTTGCGGACGGCGAAGACGGCGACGAGCGCGGCGAGGCCCACTATGGCGAGGGCCGCGGGGACGCCCGTGACGTCGCTGCCCTTGGCGGTCAGCGGGAAGTCGCCGCCGGCCACCGTGGCGGTGCCCGACGACCACTGCTGGCGGGTGGCGAGCAGCGCCACGGCCGCGCCGAGGGCGCCGGCCAGCAGGGCCACGGCGAGGCTGAGGCGGTCGGCCCTGGCGGGTCCTGCGGCTTCGGAACGGGGGTGAGGAACAGCAGTCACGTACTCCACTATCGCCCGAACCCCGGGCGAACCGTCACCCGGGGTTCGTATGAGCCTCGTCCTACTTTCCGGACGAGCACCGTCCGGACTCGCTCTGTCGCCCGAGCCGGTTGGCGGTGTGCACCGCGCGCAGCACCGCCGCCGCCTTGTTGCGGCACTCCTGGTCCTCGGCGACCGGGTCGGAGTCGGCGACGACCCCGGCGCCCGCCTGGACGTACGCCGTACCGTCCCTGAGCAGGGCCGTTCGGATGGCGATGGCCGTGTCGGAGTCGCCCGCGAAGTCGAGGTAGCCGACGCAACCGCCGTACAGACCGCGCCGGGACGGCTCCAGTTCGTCGATGATCTGCATCGCGCGGGGCTTCGGCGCGCCGGAGAGGGTGCCGGCCGGGAAGCAGGCGGTGAGGACGTCGAAGGCGGTACGGCCCTCCGCCACCTTTCCGGTGACCGTCGAGACGATGTGCATCACGTGCGAGTACCGCTCGATGGACATGAAGTCGACGACCTCGACCGAGCCCGGTTCGCAGACCCGCCCCAGGTCGTTGCGGCCGAGGTCGACCAGCATGAGGTGCTCGGCGCGCTCCTTGGGGTCGGCGAGCAGTTCGTCGGCGAGGGCCTGGTCCTCCTGCGGGGTGGCCCCGCGCCAGCGGGTGCCGGCGATGGGGTGGACCATGGCCCGCCCGTCCTCGACCTTGACGAGGGCTTCGGGGGACGAGCCGACGACGTCGAAGCCGTCGAAGCGGAACAGGTACATGTACGGGGAGGGGTTGGTCGCCCGCAGGACCCGGTAGACGTCCAACGCGCTGGCCGTGCACGGCGTTTCGAAGCGCTGGGAGGGGACGACCTGGAAGGCCTCGCCCGCGCGGATGCGCTCCTTGACGTCCTCGACGGCGGCCTGGAAGTCCTCGCCGCCCCACAGGGCGGTGTACTCGGGGAGTTCGGAGGGCGGCAGTACGGCGGGCGGCTGGGCCACCGCGCGGGAGAGATCCGCCTGCATGGCGTCCAGGCGCGCCACCGCGTCGGCGTAGGCCTCGTCGACGCCGGTGTCGAGGTCGTTGTGGTTGATCGCGTTGGCGATCAGCAGGACCGAGCCCTCCCAGTGGTCCATCACGGCGAGGTCGCTGGTGAGGAGCATGGTCAGCTCGGGCAGCTGGAGGTCGTCGCGCTCGCCGGGGCCGATCTTCTCCAGGCGGCGGACGATGTCGTAGCCCAGGTAGCCGACCATGCCGCCGGTGAAGGGCGGCATGCCTTCCTGGTGCGGGGTGTGCAGGGCCTCGATGGTGGCGCGCAGGGCGGCGAGCGGGTCGCCGTCGACGGGGACGCCGACCGGCGGGGCACCGAGCCAGTGGGCCTGGCCGTCGCGCGCGGTGAGCGTCGCGGAGGAGCGGACGCCGACGAAGGAGTAGCGGGACCAGGAGCGGCCGTTCTCGGCGGACTCCAGCAGGAAGGTGCCGGGGCGCTCGGCGGCGAGCTTGCGGTAGAGCGCGACCGGGGTGTCGCCGTCGGCGAGGAGCTTGCGCGTGACCGGGATGACGCGCCGGTCGGTGGCGAGCTTGCGGAAGGTCTCGAGGTCCATGGCGGCTGACCTTACTGATCCGAGGCGGGCGAGCCGGAATCGGCGCCGCCCTGGTCCGGGCCGTCGCCGTCCTTGAGGAGCACGTCGACGTCGAAGCAGGTGCGCGCGCCGGTGTGGCAGGCGGCGCCGACCTGGTCCACCTTGACCAGCACGGTGTCGGCGTCGCAGTCCAGCGCGACCGACCTGACCCACTGGAAGTGGCCGGAGGTGTCGCCCTTGACCCAGTACTCCTGGCGGCTGCGCGACCAGTAGGTGCAGCGGCCGGTGGTCAGCGTGCGATGCAGCGCCTCGTCGTCCATCCAGCCGAGCATCAGCACCTCACCGGTGTCGTACTGCTGGGCGATGGCGGGGACGAGCCCGTCGGGGCTGCGCTTGAGACGCGCGGCGATCTCGGGGTCGAGGCTGCTGGGCCGGGGGTCTCCGGTCGTGCTGGTCATGGGTGCCATTGTGCCGCGCCGCACTGACAGTGACGGCGTGGTGTCCACTGTGCGGACCCCCGGGCCGGTCGTAGGCTGACGGCATGTCGACTTTCGCCAAGCGTGAACGACTTCTGCTCGCCGATCTCCTGGAAACCGCCGGTCCCGAGGCACCGACCCTGTGCGAGGGCTGGCGGACCCGGGACCTCGCCGCGCACGTGGTGGTGCGCGAGCGCCGCCCCGACGCCTCGGCCGGCCTCCTCATCAAGCAGCTCTCCGCCCGCCTGGACAAGGCGATGGAGGAGTTCGCTGCCAAGCCGTACGAGGAGCTGATCCAGCTGATCCGTACCGGCCCGCCGCGCTTCTCGCCGTTCCAGCTCAAGCAGCTCGACGAGGCGTCCAACACGATCGAGTTCTACGTCCACACCGAGGACGTCCGCCGGGCCCAGGAGGACTGGACGCCCCGCGAGCTCGACCCCGTCTTCCAGGACGCCCTGTGGTCCCGTCTGGAGCGCACCGCCCGGCTGATGGGCCGCGGCGTCCCGACCGGTCTGGTGCTGCGCCGCCCCGACGGCCAGACTGCGGTCGCCCACCGGGGCACGCCCGTCGTGACGGTGACGGGCGAGCCGTCGGAACTGCTGCTGTTCCTCTACGGCCGCCAGAGCGCCGCCAAGGTGGACCTGGACGGCGACAAGGACGCCATCACGAAGCTGCACGAGGGCAAGCAGCTGGGGATCTGACCGCCGACTCCGGCTACTTCGGCAGCTCGGCGCGGCGCAGGTCCCGTACGCACAGGGCCACGAACCCGCCGAGCCCGCACACCGCCGCGCTGACGACGAACACCGGGCCCGTGCCCCACGCCCCGACGGCCGCGGCGGACAGCGGCATGCTCAGCGGTGCGAAGCCCAGGCTGACCAGGCCGGCGACGGCGCTGACGCGGCCCAGATAGGCGGCGTCGGCCTGGGTCTGGAGCAGGGCGCCGCACATCGCGCCGCTGAGCCCGGCGAGCAGCCCGACCAGCAGGGCGGTACCGACGGCGGCGACCAGACTCGGCGCGAAGGCCAGCGCCCCGATCGCGACGGAGCCCGCGAGGATGGCGTACGCCGCGACCTGCCCGGCGTGCGGCAGCCGCCCGCGGACCGTCAGCAGCAGCGAGGCCAGCCCGGCGCCGACGCCGAACCCGGCGAGCACCGCCCCCATGCCGGAGGCGCCCCAGCCGCGTTCGTCGGCGAGCAGGGTCAGACCGACGTTGAGCGGGCCGACGAAACCGAGGTCGCCGAGGGCGATGGCCAGCATCAGCGGGGCGAGGACACGGTGTCGGCGGATGTAGCGCAGGCCGCTCACCAGGTCGCTCCAGGCGGTGCCGCGAGGGGCGTCACCGGACGTGTCGTCGGCGGGGAGCTCCCCCATGCGCACGCTGACCAGCAGCGGCACCGACACCGCGATCAGCAGCCCGGCGAGCCCGAAGGCGGCCGCCGCCCCGCCCACCGCCACCCCGAGGCCGCCCAGCGGTCCGCCGACCACGCTCGCGAATCGGATCGCGAGCCCCCGCATGCCCTGCACGCGCGCGAGCTGGTCGCGTGACGTCACGCGCGCGGGGAGGGCACCCACGGCCGGCATGAACACGGCGTCGACGGTGCCGAAGACGAACGCCAGCGCGGCCAGCGGCCACAGCCCGGGGTTGGTGAGGAACAACAGCGCCGCCACCGCGAGGACGGCCGCGCAGCGCACGATGTCGCTGCCGATGACGACCCGGCGCGGTCCGAGCCGGTCGGCGATGACTCCCCCGCCCAGCATCAGCACCGCCCGCGGCAGCGCGCTCACGGACATCACGACACCGGCCTGCGAAGGACTGCCCGCCTGTACGGCGGCCCAGGACAGGGCGATGTAGTACACGCTGTCGCCGACCATCGAGGAGGTGTAGGCGGCGAGCCAGCGCAGGACGTTGCCGTCGCGGTGGGCGGGGCGGGAGGTGACGTCCGTCGGGGCTATGAGCGTGGCGGTCATCGGCGGGGTCCTCTCGGGACGTCTCAGGCGCGGAACGGAAAGGTGTACGTGTGCACCGCGACGTTCTCGCGGCCCTCGGTGTCACCGGCGGCGTCGGCGACCCGGCCCAGCTCGTCGTACTTGTGGAGCAGCGCGAGCAGTTCCTTGTTCAGTTCGGCCGTCTCCTCCACCGTCAGGCGGACCGCCGACTCGGTGGACGTGGCCGTCCGGTTCCACTCGGGGTTCCAGGTGGACCGTTCGTCGAGCCAGCGGCGGTACATGTCGATGCGCTGGTCGGCGAAGATCCTGGTGGCCGCCGCGTGTGCGGCCGCTACCTGGGGGGCGTCCTGGAAGTCCTCGTCGCGGATGCTGACGCCCTCGGAGGCCGGCTGCCACCACCGCTCCCGGCCGTCCGCGCTCTGCGGTTCGGCCTCCTCGATCAGCCCGTGCTCGGCGAGCTTGCGCAGGTGGTAGCTGACCAGAGAGACGGCCTCGTCGACCGCCTCGGCCAACTGTGAGGCGGTGGCGACACGGGCCAGGGTCAGGTTCCGGTACAGCCGCATCCGCAGCGGGTGGGCGAGCGCCTTGAGCGTGCCCACGTCTGTGATCCTGCGGTCTCTCTCCTTGCCTGTCATATGTCTCACCGTAGATACGAAAGAAAAGTTGCGCAATAGATTTTGCGCAACTTCCCTTTCGTATCTGCCCACAAGTAAGCCCCGACCACCGGATGGGCGGGGCTTACTTCAACCCTTGAGGACCGTCACCGCACCGGGTGCCCGGCCCCTCGCAGCGCGTCCTTCACCTCACCGATCCGCAGATCACCGAAGTGGAACACCGAGGCGGCAAGCACCGCGTCCGCTCCCGACTCGATCGCCGGGGCGAAGTCGGCCAGCTTGCCGGCGCCGCCCGAGGCGATCACCGGAACCGTCACGTGCTTGCGGACGGCGGCGATCATCTCCAGGTCGTAGCCGTCCTTCGTCCCGTCCGCGTCCATCGAGTTGAGCAGGATCTCGCCCGCCCCCAGCTCGGCGGCCCGGTGCGCCCACTCGACGGCGTCGATGCCGGTGCCCTTGCGGCCACCGTGGGTGGTGACCTCGAAGGTGCCTTCGGGAGTACGCCGCGCGTCCACCGACAGCACCAGCACCTGCCGCCCGAACCGCTCGGCGATCTCGCGGATGAGATCCGGGCGCGCGATGGCGGCGGTGTTCACGCCGACCTTGTCCGCGCCGGCCCGCAGCAGCTTGTCCACGTCCTCGGCGGTCCGCACGCCACCGCCGACGGTGAGCGGGATGAAGACCTGCTCGGCCGTGCGGCGCACGACGTCGTACGTCGTCTCGCGGTTGCCGGACGACGCGGTGATGTCCAGGAACGTCAGCTCGTCGGCGCCCTCGGCGTCGTACACCTTGGCCATCTCGACGGGGTCGCCCGCGTCGCGCAGGTTCTGGAAGTTGACGCCCTTGACGACCCGGCCGTTGTCCACGTCCAGGCAGGGGATGACTCGGACCGCCAGGGTCATGAGTTCACGGCTCCTCTGAATGCCTCTACTTCGACTTCGACCAGGATGCGCGGGTCGACGAAGCCCTCCACGACGAGAAGGGTCGAGACCGGGCGCACCGCGTCGAAGAGCTCCTTGTGCGCGCGGCCCACGTCGTCCACGTCCCGCGCATGGGTCAGGTACATCCGCGTACGGATCACGGACTCGACGCCGAGGCCGAACTCGCCGATGGCCTCGATCGCCGCGGTGAAGGCGACCTTGGCCTGCTCGTAGGGATCGCCCTCGCCGTACAGCACGGAGCCCTTGAAGGACGTCGTGCCGCCGACCAGCACCCGGTCGCCCGCCGCGACGGCGCGTGCGAAACCGAAGGACTCTTCCCAGGGGCTCCCGCTCTGCACCCGCCGTACGGCCTCACTCATCGCGCCACGACCTCCAGGGCCTCTTCCAGCGTGAACGCGTTCGCGTACAGGGCCTTCCCGACGATGGAGCCCTCGACTCCGAGGGGTACCAGCTCGGCGATGGCGCGGAGGTCGTCCAGCGACGACACGCCGCCGGAGGCCACGACCGGCCGGTCGGTGGCCGCGCAGACGTTGCGCAGCAGCTCCAGGTTGGGGCCCTGGAGGGTGCCGTCCTTGGCGATGTCGGTGACGACGTACCGGGCGCAGCCCTCCTTGTCGAGCCGCTCCAGCGCTTCGTAGAGGTCGCCGCCCTCGCTGGTCCAGCCGCGGCCCTTGAGCGTCGTACCGCGCACGTCCAGGCCGACCGCGATCTTGTCACCGTGCTCGGCGATGACCTTGGCGACCCACTCGGGGGTCTCCAGGGCGGCCGTGCCGAGGTTGACGCGGGTGCAGCCGGTGGCGAGGGCCGCCGCCAGGGAGGCGTCGTCCCGGATGCCGCCGGACAGCTCGACCTTGATGTCCATGGCCTCGGTGACCTGACGGACCAGGGCGCGGTTGTCGCCGGTGCCGAAGGCGGCGTCCAGGTCGACCAGGTGGAGCCACTCGGCGCCCGCCGCCTGCCAGGCGAGGGCGGCCTCGAGCGGGGAGCCGTAGGAGGTCTCCGTGCCGGACTCGCCGTGCACGAGGCGCACGGCCTGGCCGTCCCGGACGTCGACGGCGGGGAGAAGTTCGAGCTTGGGAGCCATCAGAGGGTTCCGATCCAGTTGTTCAGCAGCTGCGCTCCGGCGTCGCCGGACTTCTCGGGGTGGAACTGGGTGGCCCACAGGGCGCCGTTCTCCACGGCGGCCACGAAGGGCTTGCCGTGCGTCGACCAGGTGACCAGGGGGGCCTTCATCGCCGGGTTCGTGATCTCCAGGGACCAGTCGTGGACGGCGTAGGAGTGCACGAAGTAGAAGCGCGCGTCCGCGTCCAGGCCGGCGAACAGCTGGGAGTCGGCCGGCCGGTCCACGGTGTTCCAGCCCATGTGGGGCACGATGTCGGCCTGCAACGGCTCGACCGAGCCGGGCCACTCGTCGAGGCCCTCGGTCTCCACGCCGTGCTCGATGCCGCGCGCGAAGAGGATCTGCATACCGACGCAGATGCCCATGACCGGGCGCCCGCCGGACAGCCGGCGGTCGATGATCCAGTCGCCGCGCGCCTCCTTGAGGCCCTTCATGCAGGCCTCGAAGGCGCCGACGCCCGGCACCAGCAGGCCGTCGGCGTTCATGGCCTTGTCGAAGTCACGCGTTATCTCGACGTCGGCCCCGGTGCGCGCGAGGGCGCGCTCGGCGGAGCGGACGTTTCCGAAGCCGTAGTCGAAGACGACGACCTTCTTGCCTCCGGCAGCGCTCAACTCCACACCTCCAGCCTCATGACACCGGCGACGAGACACATCGCGGCGGCGACGGAGAGCAGCACGATGAGCTGCTTCGGCATCTCCTGCTTGGCGAAGGAGATGATGCCGCCGACCAGGAAGAGGCCGACGACGATCAGGACGGTGGACAGCCCGTTCACAGCGCGCCCTTCGTGGAGGGGAGGATGCCGGCCGCGCGCGGGTCCCGCTCGGACGCGTACCGCAGCGCCCGCGCGAGTGCCTTGAACTGGCACTCCACGATGTGGTGCGCGTTGCGCCCGTAGGGCACGTGCACGTGCAGGGCGATCTGGGCCTGGGCGACGAAGGACTCCAGGATGTGCCGGGTCATCGTGGTGTCGTACTCGCCGATCATCGGCGCCATCTTCTCGGGCTCGGTGTGCACGAGGTACGGGCGGCCGCTCAGGTCCACCGTCACCTGGGCGAGGGACTCGTCCAGGGGAACCGTGCAGTTCCCGAACCGGTAGATCCCCACCTTGTCGCCGAGCGCCTGCTTGAAGGCGGCGCCGAGGGCGAGGGCGGTGTCCTCGATGGTGTGGTGCGAGTCGATGTGCAGGTCGCCCTCGGTCTTCACGGTCAGGTCGAACAGACCGTGCCGGCCGAGCTGGTCGAGCATGTGGTCGTAGAAACCGACACCGGTCGACACATCGACCTTGCCGGACCCGTCGAGATCGATCTCGACGAGCACGGAGGTCTCCTTCGTGACTCGCTCCACGCGTCCCACGCGGCTCATGCGTTCAGCTCCTTCTTCACTTCACGGACCGCGTCGAGGAACGCGTCGTTCTCTTCGGGGGTTCCGGCGGACACCCGCAGCCACCCCGGAATGCCGTTGTCCCGGACCAGGACACCCCGGTCGAGGATCTTCTGCCAGGCGACGTGGGAATCGTCGAAGAGGCCGAACTGAACGAAGTTCGCGTCGGACTCCACGACCTCGTACCCGGTCGCCCGCAACTCGCTGACCAGCCGGTCCCGCTCGGCCTTCAACTGCTCGACGTACTTCAGCAGCGTGTCGGTGTGCTCCAGGGCGGCCAGGGCGGTCGCCTGGGTGACGGCCGACAGGTGGTAGGGCAGCCGTACGAGCTGTACGGCGTCCACGACCGCCGGGTGCGCGGCGAGGTAGCCGAGGCGCAGGCCCGCCGCGCCGAAGGCCTTCGACATGGTCCGCGAGACGACCAGCTGAGGCCGGCCCTCGATGAGCGGCAGCAGCGAGTCGCCGTGGCTGAACTCGATGTACGCCTCGTCGACCACGACCATCGACGGCTTCGCCGCCTGCGCGGCCTCGTACAGCGCGAGGACCGTCTCGGGCGGGACCGCGTTGCCGGTCGGGTTGTTGGGGGTGGTGATGAAGACGACGTCCGGCTTGTGCGCGGCGATGGCCTTCTCGGCCGCCGCGAGGTCGATCGTGAAGTCCTCGTTGCGCGGACCGGAGATCCAGCCCGTGCCGGTCCCGCGCGCGATGAGACCGTGCATCGAGTACGACGGCTCGAAGCCGATCGCCGTCCGGCCGGGGCCGCCGAAGGTCTGGAGCAGCTGCTGGATGACCTCGTTGGAGCCGTTGGCGGCCCACACGTTGGCCAGGCCCACCTGGTGACCGGACGTGTCCGTCAGGTACTTGGCGAGCTGGGTGCGCAGCTCGACCGCGTCCCGGTCCGGGTAGCGGTTGAGGTCGCGGGCGGCCTCACGGACCCGCTCGGCGATGCGCTCGACCAGCGGCTCGGGCAGCTGATACGGGTTCTCGTTGGTGTTCAGCCGTACCGGCACGTCCAACTGGGGCGCGCCGTAGGGGGACTTGCCGCGCAGCTCGTCCCGTACGGGGAGATCGTCGATTCCGAAGCTCACTTGCTCTCAGGCACCTTCCAACCGAACCTTGCCTTGATCGCCGCGCCGTGCGCGGGCAGGTCCTCCGCCTCCGCCAGCGTGACCACGTGGTGCGCCACGTCCGCGAGCGCGTCCTTCGTGTAGTCGACGATGTGGATGCCGCGCAGGAAGGACTGGACGGAGAGCCCGGAGGAGTGGCAGGCGCACCCGCCGGTGGGCAGCACGTGGTTGGACCCGGCGGCGTAGTCGCCGAGCGACACGGGCGCCCAGGGGCCGATGAAGATCGCGCCGGCGTTGGTCACCCGCTCGGCGAGCGCGGTGGCGTCGGCCGTCTGGATCTCCAGGTGCTCGGCGCCGTACGCGTTGACGACCCGCAGGCCCTCCTCGACGCCGTCGACGAGGACGATCGCGGACTGCTTGCCCGCGAGGGCGGGGGCGATCCGGTCCTCGATGTGCTTGCTGGCCGCGACCTGCGGGGCCAGCTCCTTCTCCACCGCGTCCGCCAGCTCGACGGAGTCGGTGACCAGGACGGCGGCGGCCAGCGGGTCGTGCTCGGCCTGGCTGATCAGGTCGGACGCCACGTGCACCGGGTCGGCGGTGGCGTCCGCGAGGACCGCGATCTCGGTCGGGCCGGCCTCCGCGTCGATGCCGATCTTGCCGGTGAAGTAGCGCTTGGCGGCGGCGACCCAGATGTTGCCGGGGCCGGTGACCATGTTGGCGGGCGGGCAGGACTCGGTGCCGTACGCGAACATCGCGACGGCGGTGGCGCCACCGGCCGCGTACACCTCGTCGACGCCGAGCAGCGCGCACGCGGCGAGGATCGTCGGGTGCGGCAGGCCGTCGAACTCGGCCTGGGCGGGCGAGGCGAGGGCGACGGAGGCGACACCGGCCTCCTGGGCGGGCACCACGTTCATGATCACGGAGGACGGGTAGACCGACCGGCCGCCCGGCGCGTAGAGCCCGACGCGGTCGACGGGCACCCACTTCTCGGTGACGGAACCACCGGGCACGACCTGGGTCGTGTGGGTGCTGCGGCGCTGGGCGCGGTGGACGAGCCGGGCGCGGCGGATGGACTCCTCCAGGGCCGCGCGCACGGCCGGGTCGAGTTCCGCGAGGGCCTTGTCCAGCGCCTCCGCCGGCACCCGTACGGATTCCAGGCGCACCCCGTCGAACTTCTCCGCGAAGTCGATCAGCGCCGCGTCGCCCCGATGATGCACGGCCTCGCAGATCGGACGCACCTTCTCCAGGGCGGCCTGAACGTCGAAGTCGGCTCGGGGCAGCAGGTCGCGCAGGGCGGGACCCTCGGGGAGGGCGTCGCCGCGCAGATCGATTCGGGAGATCACGGGGTCAATTCTCTCAGACCACGGTTCGGCGTCGTTCGGGCATTCCAGTGGCTGATACGCAACCCGGAAGATCGCCTTCACGTCCTGTGCTTCGGGGGTGACCGAACGGGCATCACGGGGATGCGTACGCGATTGGAGGAGTGGTGACCGAGGGGGAGCTGCCGGACGATCTGACGCCTGCCGAGGCCGGCATGTGGCAGGCGTTCCGCAACGGCAGCGTGTACGACCTGAGCAGCGGCGACGCGGTCGTCGACGATCCGCACGGCGGGCACCCCTGGGGGCCCGAGCGGACCGTGCGGGCCCGCATCGTGTGCTGGCTGCTGCTGGACGGACCGCCCGCGCTGGCCGGCCGGGTGTCGTCGCTGAAGCTGGCCGGTGTGCAGATCAGCGGCCCGCTGGACCTGGCGGGCGGCATCGTGGTGCCGTACGTGGAGCTGAAGGGCTGCCGGTTCGAGCGGGACGTCCTGCTGCCGGAGGCCCGCTTCACCACCATGCGGATGGTGGACTGCTCGGTGCCGCGCCTGGAGGCGGCCCGCGTCCACACCGAGGGCGATCTGCATCTGCCCCGCTGCCGGTTCCACAACGGCGTACGGCTCACCGACGCCCACATCGGCACCGATCTGCTGCTCAACCAGGCGATCGTCTACCGGGACCGCAGCGGCCGTTCGATCGCCGCCGACGGCATGACCGTGGGCCAGGATCTCCAGGCCGAGCTCCTCGAGTCGCACGGCGAGCTGAGTCTGCGCAGCGCCAAGGTCGGCGTCTCGCTGAGTCTGCGCGGCGCGAAGCTGGCCAACCCGTACACGCGCCTCGCGCTCAACGCCCCGCAGCTGACGGTCGGGCGCTCGATGTACCTGACCCCGGCGGGCATCGGCAGCCCGCTGCTGAGCGGGGCGACCCCGGCGCAGGGCACCCGCATCCAGCGCTTCACCTGCGAGGGCGGGCTGCGCCTGGACGACGGTCGGTTCGGGGACGCGGTCGACTTCGAGCAGGCCCGCTTCACCCTCACCGACGACCAGGAGCTGTCGCTGCGCCGCATCCAGACGCCCGAGCTGCGCTTCCTCGGGAAGGCTCCGGCGCGCGGCATGGTCGTGCTGTCGGGGGCGCGGGTGGTGAACCTGATGGACCGCACGGACAGCTGGCCGGGCCCGGGCCGTCTCCACATGGGCGGCTTCGGCTACGAGAACCTGGTGCCCAGAGGTCCGTTCCCGCTGGAGGAGCGGCTGGCCTGGGTGGCCGCGGCGACCGCCGAGTACAACCCGGAGCCGTACGAGCGCCTCGCGACCGTGCTGCGGGCCGGCGGCGAGGACGAGGACGCGCGCGAGGTGCTGCTCGCCAAGCAGCGCCGCCGCCGCGAGACCCTGCCGCCGGCCGCCAAGCTGTGGGGGTACGCGCAGGACTGGACGGTCGCCTACGGCTACCGGCCCGGGCGCGCCCTGGTGTGGATGGCGCTGCTGTGGGCGGCGGGCTCGCTGGCCTTCGCGCACGCCGCCCATCCGCCGCTCAAGGGCGGCGAGGTCCCGCACTGGAACGCGACCCTGTTCGCCCTCGACCTGCTCCTGCCGGTCATCGACCTGGGCCAGGTCGGCTTCTGGCAACTGCGCGGCGGCTGGCAGTGGCTGGCGGCTGCGATGATCCTGCTGGGCTGGATCCTCGCGACGACCGTGGCGGCGGGGGCGACGAGGCTGCTGAGACGCAACTAGGGCCTGTCCGGCGGATCATGCCGCAGACGCGGGGGCTGGCACGCCGGCCTGCGGCGTTGTCGTCGGTTGCCGACGCTCCGCGTCGCCGCCCTCCTCCGCCTTGCACTCCGACGCGCCAGCCCCCGCTCACCGGCGTCGATGAGGCGCCGCGGCTTTCCTGCGACCTGATCCGCCGGACAGGCCCTAGGCCCGTGTGCCGCGAGTGACGGGTGCACAGCGATCGAACAGTTGTTGAACAGTAACCTTTTTACCGGCTCTTGACCGGACGGCGTACAACTTTCCTCACATTGCCGAGAACCTCTGGCGCTTCCCCGACCTGCGGCTTTTCAATGGTCGACACCATGGCTCTACTGCCCCCGTTCGTCCGCGCCTCCCGGACGGCCAGGACCGTCGAGCACCCGCCTGTCGCGCTGCCGGCCGACGACGAGGTGCTCCTCGACGCGCCCGACGACCTGCTCGGCCCCGCCCTCGTGGCCGCGGGGCAGGGATCGTACGAGGTCGCGGCCACCCTGCTCGCCACGACCCGCGCGAGCGGCGCCTGGGAGAACCGCGACCGGTACGTCGTACGCCTGGCGTCCTTCGCGTGCGCGCGCCCCGAGTGGTTCGACGCCTGGCGTACGGCCGCCCCGCACGACCCGGACCTGCTGGTGCTCGGCGCCCAGCTCGCCGTGACCCGCGCCTGGCCCTCGCCCGCCAGGGCGGAACTGCTGCGCGAGGTGAGCCCGCTGATCACGGCCGCCGCCCGCGGGGACGACCGGGATCCGGTGCCGTGGCGGATAGCGCTGGACCACGCGCACGGCTCGAACGCCGGGCACAAGTACTTCGAGGAGCTGTGGGAGGCGGCGATCCGCCGCGCGCCCCACCACTACGGCTGCCACGCCGCCGCCCTGCGCTACCTCGCCGACTCCTGGCACGGCTCGCACCACGAGTGCCTCGACTTCGCGGAGACCGCCGCGCAGGACGCCCCCGCCGACTCCCTCGTCCAGGCCCTGCCGACCCGCGCGGTGCTCGCCTATCTGACCGACGGCTGCGGCCCGGACATACCCCGGGCCCGGCTGGACGCGGCGGCCGACCGGGCGATCGCGCTGTCGGCGCGGTTCCCGGCGGCGGACCCGTGGCCGGCCGAGATGCGCAACAAGCTGACGTACGTCCTCTCGTTGCTGGACCGCCGGCCGGAAGCCCTGGAGCAACTGCGCCGGATCGGCCCGTACGCGACCTCGTTCCCCTGGGAGCTGGTCTCCGACGACCCGCTGGGCCGGTTCCTGGAACTGCGGGAGGAACTCCGCCTCAGGTCGGCCTCCGGGCATCCACGGAGTGGGCACCGAGGACGTGCACACTCCCGCGACCATTAGGCTTTTGCGCCGTGACCACCGTCCGGCTCCCGCTCTTCCCCCTGAACTCGGTACTGTTCCCGGGGTTGGTGCTCCCGTTGAATGTCTTCGAGGGGCGCTATCGCGCCATGATGCGCGACCTTCTGAAAACCCCCGAGGACGAACCGCGCCGCTTCGCCGTCGTCGCCATCCGCGACGGCCACGAGGTGGCGGCGAGTGAACCGGGCATGCCCGATCCCACGTCCGCGCCCGAGCGCGGCCCGGCGGCGGGCTTCGGCACCGAGCCGCTCAAGGCGTTCCACGGCACCGGCTGCATCGCGGACGCGGCGACGATCAGGGAGCGGGCCGACGGCACGTTCGAGGTCCTGGCGACCGGCACGACCCGCGTGAAGCTGGTGTCCGTCGACGCGTCGGGGCCCTACCTCGTCGCGGAGCTGGAGGAGCTCCCGGAGGAGCGGGGCGAGGAGGCGGGCGCCCTGGCCGAAGGGGTCCTGAGGGCCTTCCGCTCGTATCAGAAACGCCTGGCGGGCGCCCGTGAACGCTCGCTCACCTCCGGCTCGGAACTGCCGGACGAACCGGCGGTCGTCTCCTACCTGGTGGCGGCGGCGATGATGCTCGACACCCCGACCAAACAGCGCCTCCTCCAGGCCCCGGACACCGCGTCCCGGCTGCGCGACGAGCTGAAACTCCTTCGCACCGAGACGGCGATCATCCGTAACCTGCCGTCGTTGCCCGCGTCCGATCTGACGCGCGGCCCGACGAGTCTGAACTGAGGCCGGGGGACGACGACCGATGGCGAAGAAGTCGAAGAAGCAGGCGCAGCAGCAGGGCGGCACCCCCGCGACGGTGGCGCTGACGGCGGCGGGAGTGGAGTACACCGTCCACGCCTACGACCATGACCCGAGCCACCCCTCCTACGGCGAGGAGGCGGCCGAGGCGATGGGCGTGTCCCCCGAGCGCGTCTTCAAGACCCTCGTGGCGGACGTGGACGGCACGCTGACGGTGGCCGTGGTCCCGGTGGCGGGCCAGCTGGATCTGAAGGCGCTGGCGGCGGCGGTCAACGGCAAGCGGGCCGCGATGGCCGACCCGACGCTCGCCGAACGCACCACGGGCTACGTCCGAGGCGGCATCTCCCCGTTGGGCCAGCGCAAGAAGCTCCCCACGGTCCTGGACGCCTCCGCCACCACCCACCCCACGATCTGCATCTCGGCGGGCCGCAGAGGCCTGGAGGTCGAGCTGTCCCCCGAGGACCTGACGAAGCTCACGGAAGCGGTACTGGCCCCCATCGGCCGCGCCTGACCTCTCGACGCGGGTCCGTTCCTCGGTTAAGTACGAGGAACATGTCGAAAAAAACGCGAAAGCGAAAGTGGCGCATCAAGAAGGGCCGCTCAAACCACGGCAGGCGCCCGGCGTAGCCCTTCCTGCCTCTCCGCCCCAGCTGCGGGCAGTCGTGCCGCTGGGGCGGCACGGGTGGGCGCAGCGGCATCCCGCAAGCGCGGGCGAGCGAGACCCACCCCCGGCCAGCCCCCACCCAGGGCACCCGACGAACTACGCCTGCGGCTTCGCCCCGTACGGCCCCGCCCCGTACGGCACCTCAGGGTCCCGCGGCCCGAAGAGCCCCGTAAGCCCGAGGTGCACCACCAGCGCCCCCAACGACCACGCCAGCAACGCCCCCTTCGCGCCCAACTTCAGCGGCGCCGAGAACGTCACCCCCTTGCCCACGGACTTCGCGTGAGCCAGCACATCCTGCGCGGGCCCGAGCCAGATCCCGACCCGCCACGCGAGCAGCGACCCGAGCAGCCCCCCGACCCCGAGCGCCACCACCAGCGGCACACCCCCACGCCGCCGCAGCAGAAACACCACGAACGCGCTCACGACACCGAACGCGAGCCCGAGCAGCGTGAACGTTCCGTCGACGCCGATCGCCTGCTCCCCCTCGGTGTCCTTGAGGTAGACGACCCAGCGCTTCTCGACGATGTCCCCGACCAGCGGCACATGCGGGGCCAGCCACCACCACAGCACCCCGAGCAGCAGCCCGGCCAGCGCCGACGCCACCGCGATCACGGCGGCTTCCCGCAGTTCGGTCTTCATTCCAGGGCCGTCCTGTTCGTACAGGCTTCCGGGCCCACCGGCACCGTACGGCGGCGGCGCCTGCCAGGCCTGGTGCGGAGACGGGTCGCTCGGCGGCGGAGGAGGAGTCAGCGGTGCGGTCACCCTGACATCGTGCCAGGCCCGTCTGTGCGGCGCGTCACCGGACGGCCGCCCGACGATACGCCCAGGTGGCGACGCCCAGCGAGAAGACCCCGACCGCCCCGCAGACGGCCAGGTCGCCGAGGACGAACGCCCAGTCGGGATGCGGCCCGAAGGTCCGCGCGAAGGCTTCGACGCCGTACGTCGAGGGCAGCAGATCCCGCAGGAACCGCACCCCCTCCGGCATCCGGTCGGCCGGCAGCACACCCAGCAGGAGCGCCGCGGACATGCCCAACTGACCGAGCACCGTAGCCAGTTCCGGCCGCGGCGCGAGCAGCCCGAAGGCCGCCCCGAGCCCGGCCAGCGCGGCCCCGGCGAGCGGGATCACCGCGACGAGCACCCACAGATGCGCCATCGGCAGCCCGAACAGCACGCAGCCGAACACGGCCGTCACGACGGTCCCCGGCACGGTGAAGGAGGCGTACGCCCCCGCCGCCCCGAGCACCACAGCGGCGGGCGGCACCGGCAGGGTCGCGTAGTGGTCCAGGCCCCCGCTCGCCCGCAGCTGCCCGAAGTACTGGGCGAGCAGGTTGAGCGCGACGAAGGCCACGACGAGCACCGCCGAGCCCGCGACCACGGCCTGCGCCTCGGCCCCGCCGTCCACGACCCCGCGCATCAGGATCATGATCCCGACGGACTGGAAGGTCGCCACGAACAGCAGCGGGATGCGCGCGACCCGGGCCCGCGACAGCTGGGCCCGGTAGACGGCCACGAGCGCCGGCCACAGCCGCGCACGCGGCCCGAGCTCGGCCACGTCCCGGTCCGTCTCCTCGACGGCCAGGGCGCCGCCCGGCAGCACCTCGGCGGGTACGACACTCACGTGGCGCTGCTCCCTTTCACCAACGGGGTCACTGAGGGGGATCTGTCGGCGAACGCGTTCGCCCCGTTCCCTCTCCGTACGGATGCTACGGCCCGCTCACTCAAGCCCGACTCAAGAGCCTTCCAAGCGTTCACGCCTTCACCAGCCCCTGCCGGGCCGCGCCGCCCAGCGCCAGATAGACGTCCTCCAGGCTGGGCGTGGCCAGCGTGAAGTCGTCGAGGGCGGCGAAGGCGGCCCCGCCGGTGACGGTGGCGACGACCGCGCGCGCCTCCTCGGGGGCGAGCCGGAGCGTCCAGCGCCGTCCGGCCTCGACGGCCCGGTCGTGCAGCGCGGCGACCTCGGGGACGTGCAGCGGGGCGGCCTCGCGCCACACGAGGTCGACCCGGACCTCCCCGGCGACCTGCTCCTTGAGCCCGACGGGGGTGTCGCAGGCGATCACCCGCCCGCGGTCGAGGACCGCGACCCGGTCGAGCACGGTCTCGGCCTCGATGACGTTGTGGGTGACGAGCAGCACGGTCGTCCCGCGCTCGGCCCGCCGCCGGTCCACGGCCGCCCACACGGCCCGCCGGGCCACCGGGTCCATGCCGGTGGTCGGCTCGTCGAGCACCAGCAGCGACCGCTCCCCGACCAGCGCGGCGGCGAAGCACGCGAGCCGCCGCTGCCCGCCGGACAGCTTCTTGATCGCCCGCCCGGCGAGCGACGTGAGCCCGAGTTCGTCGAGTACGGCGTCCCGCTCGGCCCGCGCCGCACGCGCCTCCAGGCCGCGCAGCCGTCCGGTGGTCTCGGCGGCCAGCGACACGGTGAGTTCGTCGAGGGCGGTGGACTCCTGGCCGAGGTAGGCGAGGATGCGCGCGGCCCGCTCCGGGTGGCGCACGATGTCGTGCCCGAGGATCTCCACGCTGCCACTGTCGGGCCGCATCAGACCGGTCATCTGCCGTACGAGGGTGGACTTGCCGGCGCCGTTCGGGCCGAGCAGCCCGAAGATCTCACCGCGGCGGACGTCGAGCCGTACGTCGTCGGTGGCCCGCACCTCGGGCGTCGCGGGAACGCCGCGTCTGCCGCGTACCGCGGGATAGGTCTTGGTCAGTCCGCGCACGGCGCACACGACGTCGCCGCCCTGCCGAATAGCCTGTCCCGCGCGCGTACTCACAAGGGACGAGACTACGGGGTCGACAAGCTCCGCCCGCCCTTGGGGGCGGGGTATGTGCCGTTTCACTCCCCCGCGGGCGCGTGCTCGGCGGACGTGCGGACGTCGATCTCGCGCCAGAACCCGGCCCGGATGGCATACCGGTCGTGCTCGTCGATCTGGTCGTCCTTGTGGGCGAGCAGTCCGAAGCGGGCGGCGTAGCGCAGCAGCTCACCGTCGATGCGGTGCGGGACGCGCGGGTACATGCCCGACAGCTTCTGCAGCTGGCCCTGGTCGCCGAGCCGCTCCATCCAGCGCCGGGCGAAGACCTGCCCCACCTCGTAGGGGTCGCCGCCGACGGTCGTGATGTCCTCCTCGCGGTCGGCCCAGCGCTGCTCGGCGGTGGTGAGCTGGGCGAGCGTGGGCATGGAGGCGACCTCGGGCGGTTCGGCGGCGCCGCCGGGCCGGTCGACCCAGCCCTTGTCGGAGGACCAGCGCAGGGTCGCGTTGGCGGGGTGCTGGGGCTGGACGCCGGGGGCACGCAGGGCGGCGAGGTCCTTGGGGGTGGGCACGCCCTTGGGCGCGGGCACCCGCTCCTGGGTGCCGTTCTCCGCGGCGGGGGCGTGCTCGCCCTCCTCGGCGGAGCGCTCTGCGGCGGCGGCGAGCGCGGACTCGGGCAGCGGCGCGGACAGGATCGCGGCGATCTCGGGGCGCGGCGCGGGCGGCGGTGCGCAGATCCCGCCGAGATCCTTGGCGCGGACGGCCTTGGTGATCCACGTCCGGTCCAGGACGCGCCGTTCGTCGGCCTCGGCGACGAGGTCCTCGGACTGGTTGTAGTCGCCGTCGGCGGCCTGCACGGCCCACAGGTGTACGGCGACGCCGTGCTCCTTGGCGGCCATCATGCCGGGCAGCAGGTCGCCGTCGCCGGTGACGAGGACGATGTCGGAGCAGGCGCGGTTGCGGGCCAGCTCGGTGAGTTCGGCGTGCATGGCGGCGTCGACGCCCTTCTGCGCCCAGCGTCCGTCGCTGCGGGTCAGGGCGCCGAGCCGGACGGTGACGCGGGGCATGACCCGCAGGCGGCGGTGTTCCGGCTGGGGGACGCGGTCGGGGGCGCCGTCGAACCAGTAGATGCGCAGCAGCGGCCGTTCCGTGTCCGACTCCGCGCGTTCGCGCAGGCCCTGGATGAGGGCGGCGTGATCCACGGTGATGCGGGAGCGGGAGGGCTCTCCGGCGAGGAGACTGGCCGCCGCCCCCAGCAGATACCCGGCGTCCACCAGGACGATGCAGCGGTCCACGCGACTCACCCTCTTCCCGGGAGGTTTGCTTCGGGCTTCCTTCGAGTCTGCCCGACCGCGCGGAGGTTAACGGCCGGAACTCGATCTTCGGCGTGGCGTTTCGAGGCATCGCCGAGCGACAGCCCTTGTCACACACGGTAATTATCCGAAATGCGTTCTTTGTCAGCCTATGTGAATCTGGTCGCGGCCCTGGCCCCTAGATCCCCCTCAGGAGGCAGATCACCATGGCCAAGAACAAGAACCGTGACCGTAAGCAGCCGCAGTCCGAGCGTGGTCAGCAGCAGGCCCAGCAGTCCTCGATGGAGGCGCAGGCCGAGCAGCGCATGACCCAGGTGACTCCGGGTGACATGGCCCGCAAGGGCAAGCAGAAGCGCTTCGGTCACAACTGACATCTGCATAACGGGTTGTCGAGACCCACGGGTCCTTGAGACCCAGGCACACAGAGAGGGCGCGTCCGGACCCCCGGATGCGCCCTCTCGACGTGTACGCGTACGGCTAACCGGCCAGGCAGGACGGGCCGAGCAGGACCTTCAGGTCGCCGAAGAGCGCCGGGTCCGGCTTGACCCGGTGCCGGTCGAGGCGCAGCACCGTGGTCCTGGTCGGGCCCTGGAGCTTGATCCGGACCTCGCTCTCGCCCTTGTGGTGACTGAGGATCTCGCCGAGGCGGCTGACCATCGGCGGGGTGACCCTGGTTGCCGGGATGGTGAGGATCACGGGGGCGTTGGTGCCCGCGTTGGACAGGTCGGGGACCTGGAGTTCCATCGCGACGAGGCGGGGGACGTCCTCGCGCTTGTCGAGGCGGCCCTTGACGAACACGACGGCGTCCTCGACGAGTTGGGTCGACACCAGCTGGTAGGTCGCCGGGAAGAACATGCACTCGATGGAGCCGGCGAGGTCCTCGACGGTGGCGATCGCCCAGGCGTTGCCCTGCTTGGTCATCTTGCGCTGGAGGCCCGAGATGATGCCGCCGATGGTGACGACCGCGCCGTCCGCGTGCTCACCTCCGGTGAGCTGGGCGATGCCCGCGTCGGCCTTGTCGGACAGCACGTGCTCCAGGCCGAAGAGCGGGTGGTCGGAGACGTAGAGACCGAGCATCTCCCGCTCCTGGGCGAGCAGATAGGCCTTGTCCCACTCGTCGGTGGTGAACTCGACGTCGAGTCCGAAGCCGGGCTCGCTGGTCTCCTCCTCGCCCATGCCGCCGAAGAGGTCGAACTGGCCCTCGGCCTCCTTGCGCTTGACCTGCACCACGTTGTCGATCATCGGCTCGAAGTGCGCGGTGAGGCCCTTGCGGGTGTGCCCCATGGTGTCGAAGGCGCCCGCCTTGATCAGCGACTCCGTGGTGCGCTTGTTGCAGGCGACCGCCTCGACCTTGTCGAGGTAGTCGGGGAAGGAGGCGTACTTCCCCTTGGCCTTGCGGCTCCTGATGATCGACTCGACCACGTTGGTACCGACGTTGCGCACCGCTTCGAGGCCGAAGAGGATCACGTCGTCGCCCTGGGCGGCGAAGTTGTGCACCGACTCGTTCACGTTCGGCGGGAGCACCTTGATGCCCATGCGCCGGCACTCGTTGAGGTAGATCGCGGACTTGTCCTTGTCGTCCTTGACCGAGGTGAGCAGTCCGGCCATGTACTCGGCGGGGTGGTTCGCCTTGAGGTAGGCGGTCCAGTACGAGACCAGGCCGTACGCGGCGGAGTGCGCCTTGTTGAACGCGTAGCCGGCGAACGGGACCAGGACGTCCCACAGGGCCTGGATGGCCTCGTCGCTGTAGCCGTTCTTCTGGGCACCCGCCTGGAAGATGGTGAAGTTCTTGGCCAGTTCCTCGGGCTTCTTCTTGCCCATCACGCGGCGGAGGATGTCGGCCTCGCCGAGCGAGTACCCGGCGATGATCTGGGCGGCCTTCTGCACCTGCTCCTGGTAGACGATCAGGCCGTAGGTGACGTCCAGGACCTCCCTGAGCGGCTCCTCCAGCTCGGGGTGGATCGGGGTGATCTCCTGGAGCTTGTTCTTGCGCAGCGCGTAGTTGGTGTGCGAGTCCATGCCCATCGGGCCCGGCCGGTACAGGGCCGACACGGCGGAGATGTCCTCGAAGTTGTCGGGCTTCATCAGGCGCAGCAGGGAGCGCATGGGGCCGCCGTCGAACTGGAAGACGCCGAGCGTCTCACCGCGCTGGAGGAGTTCGAAGGTCTTGGGGTCGTCCAGCGGCAGGGCCAGCAGGTCGAGGTCGATGCCCTTGTTGGACTTCACCATCTTGACGGCGTCGTCCATGATCGTCAGGTTGCGCAGGCCGAGGAAGTCCATCTTCAGCAGGCCGAGCGACTCGCACTGCGGATAGTCCCACTGCGTGATGGTCACGCCGTCGGTGTGCCGCACCCAGATCGGGGCGTGGTCGACGATGGGTTCGCTGGACATGATCACGCCGGCCGCGTGCACACCCATCTGCCGGACCAGGCCCTCGACGCCCTTGGCGGTGTCGATGACCTTCTTCACGTCCGGTTCGTTCTCGTACATCGCGCGGATCTCGCCGGCCTCGCTGTAGCGCGGGTGCGAGGGGTTGGTGATGCCGTCGAGGTCGATGCCCTTGCCGAGGACGTCGGCGGGCATGGCCTTGGTGAGGCGGTCGCCCATCGCGTACGGGTAGCCCAGCACGCGCGCGGAGTCCTTGATCGCGTTCTTGGCCTTGATCTTGCCGTAGGTGCCGATCATGGCGACCTTGTCGGAGCCGTACTTCTCCGTCACGTACCTGATCACCTCGACGCGCCGACGCTCGTCGAAGTCGATGTCGACGTCGGGCATGGAGATGCGCTCGGGGTTGAGGAACCGCTCGAAGATCAGGCCGTGCGGGATCGGGTCGAGGTCGGTGATGCCCATGGCGTAGGCGACGATGGAACCGGCCGCGGAGCCTCGGCCCGGGCCGACCGCGATGCCCTGCTTCTTGGCCCACATGATGAAGTCGGCGACCACGAGGAAGTAGCCCGGGAAGCCCATCGAGATGATGGTGTCCATCTCGTACTCGACCTGCTTCATGCGGTCGTCCGGGATGCCGTCCGGGAAGCGGCGGGCCATGCCGCGCATGGTCTCCTCGCGGAACCAGGTGACCTCGGTGTAGCCCTCGGGGATGTCGAACTTCGGCATGAGGTTCTTGGCCTCGAACATGCCGGCGGTGTCGACCTGCTCGGCGACCAGGAGGGTGTTGCGGCAGCCCTCCTGCCAGGCGTCGGAGGAGTCGACGGCGTACATCTCGTCCGTGGACTTCAGGTAGTAGCCGGTGCCGTCGAACTTGAAGCGGTCCGGGTCGGAGAGGTTTTTGCCGGTCTGGATGCACAGCAGCGCGTCGTGGGCCGTCGCCTCGTGCGCGTACGTGTAGTGCGAGTCGTTCGTCACCAGCGGCGGGATGCCGAGCTTCCTGCCGATCTCCAGCAGGCCGTCACGGACCCGGTGCTCGATCTCGATGCCGTGGTCCATCAGCTCCAGGAAGTAGCGGTCCTTGCCGAAGATGTCCTGGTACTCGGCGGCCGACTTCAGGGCCTCGTCGAACTGGCCGAGGCGCAGCCGGGTCTGGAGCTCGCCGGAGGGGCAGCCGGTGGAGGCGATGAGGCCCTCGGACCACTGGGAGATGGTCTCCTTGTCCATCCGGGGCCACTTCTGCAGCCAGCCCTCGGCGTAGGCGTCCGAGGACAGCTTGAAGAGGTTGTGCAGGCCCGTCGCGTTCGCCGCCCAGATCGTCTTGTGGGTGTAACCACCCGAACCGGAGACGTCGTCCCGCTTCTGGTGGGGCTGGCCCCACTGGATCTTGCGCTTGTTGCGCCGGGACTCGGGGGCGACATAGGCCTCGATGCCGATGATCGGCGTGACCCCGGCCTTCTTCGCGGTGTGGAAGAAGTCGTACGCCCCGTGGAGGTTGCCGTGGTCGGACATGGCGATATGGGTCATGCCCATCTCGTTGCACGCGTCGAACATGTCCTTCAGCCGCGCGGCACCGTCCAGCAGGGAGTACTGGGTGTGGACGTGCAGGTGCGTGAACGGCGGCTTCGACACGGTTTGGCCTCCAGGGAAAACAGTCGGCGACGGCTGGCGCACAGTTCGGGGGACAGCTCGGAAGTCTATGCCTCGGCACTGACACTCCGGGGCCCGCCCCGCGTACCTTCACAGCGAGGGATTCCGTGGGCACTTTCGTCCGCTCCCGCCCGTTGAGACGACAGAAACGCTGTCGTACACATGCACCAGGAGGCACCCAGCGATGTCGGTACCGCAGCTCAACGACGAGCCTCGCGGCGAGGAGATCCTCGCCGTCTTCGACACCGCGTTCGGCGAGCTCCTGGCCGCCGACCCGGCCGCGTTCCGCGTGAAGTTCCGCAAGATGGCAGCCTCGGCGTTCGCCTTCTACCGGGGTACGGCGTGCCTGTTCTACAACGACCTCGAAGCGGACAAGCGAGGCGGCCCGTACCTGGACGAGCGCACCTCGCGCGTGTGGATCCACGGCGACCTGCACGCCGAGAACTTCGGCACGTACATGGACGCCAACGGCCGACTGATCTTCAACGTCAACGACTTCGACGAGGCCTACGTCGGCCCCTTCACCTGGGACCTCAAGCGCTTCTCCGCCTCCATCGCCCTCATCGGGTACGCGAAGGCACTCAGCGACGAGCAGATCACCGAGCTGGTGCGGGTGTACGCGGGCGCGTACCGCGAGCGCATCCACGCGCTGGCGACCGGCGCCAAGAGCGACGAGGTGCCGCCCTTCACCCTGGACACCGCCGAGGGCCCGCTCCTGGACGCGCTGCGCGACGCCCGCTCGCTGACCCGCTTCGGGCTGCTCGAGTCGATGACGGAGATCCGTGACTTCGAGCGCCGCTTCGCCCCGGGCGGCGGCTCCATCGAGCTGGACGCGGCCACGCGCTACAAGGTGCTGGCGGCCTTCGACGGCTACCTGGAGACCCTGCCGGAGACCTCGCTGGCCCGCCCGGACTCCTACCGGGTGAAGGACGTCGTCGGCCGGCGCGGGATCGGCATCGGCTCGGCGGGGCTCCCGTCGTACAACATCCTCCTGGAGGGCCACAGCGACGCGTTGGAGAACGACGTCGTGATCTACATCAAGCAGGCCCAGACCCCGGCCGTCTCCCGGCACATCACCGACCCGGCGATCCGCGGCTACTTCCAGCACGAGGGCCACCGCACGGTGATCTCCCAGCGCGCCCTCCAGGCGCACGCCGACCCGTGGCTGGGCTGGACCGAGCTGGACGGGGCGGGGCAGCTGGTCGCCGAGGTCTCGCCGTACGCGGTGGACCTGGACTGGAGCGACATCGACGACACGGAGGAGATCGCGGCGGTCGTCGCCGACCTCGGCCGGGCGACGGCCACCATGCACGCGGCGGCGGACGACCAGTCCGGCGAGTCCCTGGTGCCGTTCTCCACCGAGCGGGCCATCGACGCGGCGATCGCGGCGGACGAGGACGGCTTCGCGGAGCTCCTGGTCTCCTTCGCGCACGACTACGGCGCACGCGCGCGTACCGACCACCAGATCTTCGTCGACCTGTTCCGCAACGGCCGGATCCCGGGTCTGTAGCGCGCCTCCCTGTGGGATCGATAACGATAGGACCGCTCACAGGGACTTTTTAGGGGTCCCTTACGGGCCCGCGTGACACACTCTCTCCGCTATGGACATATCCGGGACCCAGCTACGAGCGCTCCGCGCGGCGCTGTTCACGGCACTCGTCGTGACGCTCAGCACCGCGTCGCACGTGCTGCTGTCCCGGGCCCCGCTCCCGCTGAACACGGTGGCCCTGGTCGCGGCCGCCGTGTTCGCCGTGGCGTACGCGCTGGCCGGCCGGGAGCGGAGCTTCGGCCGGATCGCCGCCCTGCTGGTCCCGCTGGAGCTGGCCGCGGACACGGCCCTCACCACCGGGCAGCACGTCTGTTACGGCGCCGCGGGCGGCCCCGTCGCGGGACCGCTGCGCTCGGTCGGCTGGGACGTGTTCTGCGGTGACGGCACCAGCGTCGGCAGCCCTCTGGCCCGCGTCACGGGCACCGACACCGACCGTCTCGCGACCCTTCTCGCCCACGCCGACCCGCAGGCCGCCTGGCTGCTGCTCGGCGCGCACATCGGCGTCGGTCTGCTGGCCGCCGGCTGGCTGCGCCGCGGCGAGCGGGCGCTGGCCCAGCTGCTCGGCGCGGTGACGGCGACGACGTTCCGCCCGCTGCTGCTGGCGGTCGCCGCGGTCGCGGTCCGTCGCACCCCGGCGCCGCGCCGCCCGCGACACCCCGGTCGCCGTACGGCCACCGCGCGCGACCGGATCCTCGTGCACTCCCTGGGACGGCGTGGACCGCCGTGCTCGGTCGCTTTCGCCTGACCCACCCGAACAGCACCGAGCACCACCACTCCCTCTTACGTATCCGCACACGACGTGTGCGCGTCCCCTTACGGAGATCACCCATGAGCAAGCGGAACAGCCAGGCGGCGAAGACGGCGGCGCGCGAGCGTCTGCGCCAGGAACGCGAGCGCCAGGCCAAGCGCGACAAGATCAAGCGGCAGGTCATCGTCGCCTGCTCCATAGTGGGCGTCCTCGCGATAGCCGGAGGCATCGGCTACGCCGTCGTCCAGAACAACAAGCCCGGCTACTGGGAAGACGCCAAGAACGACAAGCTCGTCAAGCCGGCCAACACCACCGGCACGAACGGCACGACCGTCGTCATCGGCAAGAGCAGCGCCAAGAAGACCCTCGTCATGTACGAGGACTCGCGCTGCCCGGTCTGCGCCCAGTTCGAGCAGACGGTCGGCCCGACCGTGAAGAAGGACCTCGACGCCGGCAAGTTCAAGATCCAGTACGTCGGCGCCACCTTCCTGGACGACAAGCTGACCGGCGAGGGCTCCAAGAACGCCCTCAGCGCGCTCGGCGCCGCGCTCAACGTCAGCCCCGAGGCCTTCCTCGAGTACAAGACCGCGCTGTACTCGACGAAGTGGCACCCCGAGGAGACCGACGACAAGTTCAAGGACGACGCCTACCTCATCAAGATCGCCAACACGGTCGACGCCCTGAAGAACAACAAGCAGTTCCAGAAGGACGTGAAGGACGGCACCTACGACAGGTGGGCGCTGGAGGAGTCCAAGGTCTTCGACAAGGCCGGCGTGGGCGGCACCCCGACCCTGCAGATGGACGGCAAGAACCTGACCGGCTCCGACGGCGAGAGCGCGCCGATGACGGTGGCCGAGTTCAACACCGCGCTCGAGGCGGCCCTGAAGGCCTGATCCAGGCCTTCGGTCAAAGAGCGGGCGAACTTTCACCGGTTCGCCCGCTCTCGTTCATACCGATCAGTAACCTGATCGGTCGTGACCAGTAGACACAGAGCATCCGAGCGCCTCAACTCCCTGGCGCCACGCCGCCGTACGGTCGTCAAGGCCGCCGCCGCCACCGCGGGCGCCGTCCTCGTCGCGACCCCCTTCCCCGCCGGCGCCGCCGACGAGGCCCCCGCCTTCCTGCACGGCGTCGCCTCCGGCGACCCGCTTCCCGACGGCATCCTGCTGTGGACCCGGGTGACCCCCGTGGCCGCGGCGATACCCGGCTCCGGGCTCGGCCCGGACACCGAGGTGAGCTGGATCGTCGCCCTGGACAAGGCGTTCACGAACATCGTCGCCAAGGGCTCGGTCACCGCGACCGCCGCCTCCGACCACACCGTCAAGGCCGACGTGCGCGGCCTCGCCCCCGCCACGCACTACTGGTTCCGTTTCTCCGCGGGCGGCACCGACTCCCCGGCGGCGCGCACCCGCACCGCGCCGGCGGCGGACGCGGCCGTCACGAACCTCCGCTTCGGCGTGGTCTCCTGCGCCAACTGGGAGGCCGGCTACTTCGCGTCGTACCGCCATCTCGCGGCCCGCGGCGACCTGGACGCCTGGCTCCATCTGGGCGACTACATCTACGAGTACGGCACCGGCGAGTACGGCACGCGCGACACCGTCGTACGGCAGCACGCGCCGACCCACGAGATCCTCAGCCTCGCCGACTACCGCGTCCGGCACGGGAAGTACAAGACCGACGCCGACCTTCAGGCGCTGCACGCGGTGGCCCCGGTCGTCGCGATCTGGGACGACCACGAGTTCGCCAACGACGCCTGGTCGGGCGGGGCGGAGAACCACACCGAGGGCGCGGAGGGCGCCTGGGCCGCGCGCCAGGCGGCCGCCAAGCAGGCGTACTTCGAGTGGATGCCGGTGCGCCCGGCGATCGCGGGGACGACCTACCGTCGGCTGCGCTTCGGCAAGCTGGTCGACCTGTCCCTCCTCGACCTGCGATCCTTCCGTTCGCAGCAGGTCTCCGTCGGGAACGGCTCGGTCGACGACCCGGACCGCACCCTCACCGGGCGGGCCCAACTGGACTGGCTGAAGGCGGGACTGAAGTCCTCCGACACCACCTGGCGGCTGGTCGGCAACTCGGTGATGATCTCGCCCTTCGCGATCGGCTCGCTCTCCGCCGACCTGCTCAAGCCGCTCGCCAAGCTGCTGGGCCTGCCGCAGGAGGGCCTCGCCCTCAACACCGACCAGTGGGACGGCTACACGGACGACCGCCGTGAACTCCTGGCCCATCTGCGCTCGAACGCCATCCGCAACACCGTGTTCCTGACCGGTGACATCCACATGGCGTGGGCCAACGACGTGCCGGTGGACGCCGGTACGTACCCGCTGTCGGCCTCGGCCGCGACCGAGTTCGTCGTCACCTCGGTGACCTCGGACAACCTCGACGACCTCGTGAAGGTCCCCGAGGGCACGGTCTCCGCGGTCGCCGCGCCGATCATCAAGCTGGCCAACCGGCATGTCCACTGGGTCGACACCGATCGCCACGGCTACGGCGTCCTGGACATCACCGCCGACCGCGCGCAGATGGACTACTACGTCCTGTCCGACAAGACGAAGGCCAACGCGACCTCGTCCTGGGCCCGTTCATACCGCACGAAGTCCGGCACGCAGAAGGTCGAACGGACTTACGACCCCGTGTAGTCAGGTTCCAGCCAACGGCGAGGGGCGCGGCCCGTGTTCGTATACGGCCGCGCCCCTTGGCCGGTCAGAAGGTGATCGGAAGGCATTTACAGGCTGGGCATGTACACGTAATCTCCGGGCGGCGGCCAGGAAGACCCCTGCGTCCGCTCTCCCCAACGCATCCGCTAGGAGTCAGAATGCGTGCGCTCGCCCGGATATCCCCCACTATGCGCAGACGCCTTCTCGGCACGGCCGTTGTGGCCGGAACCCTGATGCTCACCCCGTTGTCGGCACCCACCGGAATCGCCGCGGCCCAGACTCCGGCCGCCGACTGCGCCGACACGGACACCCACGCGGCGGCCCGCGAGTCCCGCCCGGGCAGCGGCGAACACGTCGCCGAGCCCAACGAGGTCACCGCCGCCAAGGCCCAGGCGATGAACGCCGACCTCAAGGCCAAGCTCGACAAGCTGCCGAAGTCCGGCAGCCGCAGCCTCGCCGCCGCGGCCTCCACCAGCATCCCGGTGTACTTCCACGTCATCCACGACGGCGCCACCGGCAACCTCAGCTCGTCCGCCATCACCGCCCAGATGAACGTCCTGAACGCGGCCTACGCCGGCCAGGGCACCGGAAACGTCGACTCCGGCTACCAGTTCACGCTGGCCGGCACGGACTACACCGACAACGCCACCTGGTACAACGTCGGTTCCGGCTCCGCGGCGGAGAAGGCGATGAAGACCGCCCTGCGCAAGGGCGGCGCGAACGCGCTCAACATCTACACCGCCAACCTCGGCGGCGGCCTCCTCGGCTGGGCCACCTTCCCCAGCTCCTACAAGTCCAGCCCGTCCATGGACGGTGTCGTCATCCTCGACACGTCCCTGCCCGGCGGCTCGGCGACCAACTACAACGAGGGCGACACCGCCACCCACGAGGTCGGCCACTGGATGGGGCTGTACCACACCTTCCAGGGCGGCTGTAACGGCAACGGCGACTACGTCAGCGACACCCCGGCCGAGAAGAGCGCGGCCTACGAGTGCCCGACCGGCCGCGACAGCTGCACCAACAAGACCGGCGTCGACCCGATCCACAACTTCATGGACTACACGTACGACAACTGCATGTACCAGTTCACCTCGGGCCAGGTGACGCGCATGCAGCAGAGCTTCGCGGCCTACCGCGCAGGCTGACCTAGAGCGAGTCGAGGAAACCGAGCGCCACCCGCCAGGTGGCCTCGGCGGCCTCCTCGTCGTAGTCGGGCAGGTCGGGGTCGGTGTAGAGGTGGCCGGCCCCGGCGTACCGGTAGATCTCCACGTCCGCGCCGGCGCGGCCCATCTGGAGATACCAGGAACTCAGCCAGTCGTCCGTCTCGAACTGGTCCGGCTCGGCGACATGCAGCTGGACCGGCAGCTCGTCCACGGCCGCGTTGGCCGCGATGTCCGAGGTGCCGTGCAGAAGCAGCAGCCCGCGCGCCTTGTCGTCGCCGAGAGCGAGGGTCTGCGCGACGGAGGCGCCGAACGAGAACCCGGCGTAGACGAGCCCCCGCTCCGAATAGGGCGCGGCGGCCAGCACGGCACGCTTCAGCAGCTCGTCCTTGCCGAGGCTGTCCTTGAACTCCATGCCCTCCTCGACCGTCTCGAACGTGCTGCCCTCGAAGAGGTCCGGCGTCCAGACCTGGTGTCCGGCGGCGCGCAGCCGGTCCGCCGCCGCGCGCACCGCGGGCCGCAGACCGTACGTCGAGTGAAAGAGCATGATGTTCATGAGCCCCATCGTGCCAGTACGGTCGGAGGCATGGAGAACGTACTGCGCCCGCTGATCGTCGTCGGTGGCTCGGTCGTGCTCACGCTTCTCATCGGCTGGGCCACCGATCTGCTGATGCGCAAGGCCGACCAACGGCAGAGCGAGACCCCGCTGTGGGGTCTGCTGCGCCGCGGCCGCATCCCCTACCAGCTCGTCATCTTCGCGGCCCTGCTCAGAGGGTCGTACGACGAGGCACGGGTGCTGGTGGAGCACCGGGTCGGTATCGGCCGGACCCTGACGCTGGTCCTCATCGGGGCGACGGCGTGGCTGATGATCCGGATCGCGGCGGCGGTCGTGGAGACGACGTACACGCGCTACTCCCGTGCCCAGCGTGATCCCGCCCGGGTCCGCCGGGTCCGCACCCAGGTGACCCTCATCACACGGGTGGTCACCGCGGTCGTCGCCGTCGTGGCGACCGCCGCGATGCTGCTGACGTTCCCGGCGATGCGCGCGGCCGGTGCCTCGCTGCTGGCCTCGGCCGGCATCCTCGGCATCGTCGCCGGTGTCGCGGCACAGTCCACGCTGAGCAACATGTTCGCGGGGCTGCAGATCGCGTTCGGCGACATGGTCCGCATAGGGGACACGGTCGTGGTGGACGGCGAATGGGGCACGGTCGAGGAGATCACCCTCACGTTCCTGACGGTCAGGACCTGGGACGAGCGCCGGATCACCATGCCTGTGTCGTACTTCACCTCGAAGCCCTTCGAGAACTGGTCGCGCGGCGGGGCCCAGATGACCGGCATCGTCTACTGGCATCTGGACCACTCGGCGCCGATGGAGGCGATGCGCGAGAAACTCCGCGACATCCTTCGCGAGTGCCCGGCGTGGGACGGCCGCGCCTGTGATCTGACGGTCACGGACTCGACGCCCAACACCATGCAGGTGCGGGCCCTGGTGACCGCCAAGGACGCCGACGACATCTGGAAGGTGCGGGTCACGGTCCGCGAGCAGATGATCCGCTGGCTGACCGCCCGCCACCCCTACGCCCTGCCCCGCGTCAACACGGCCGACTCGGCCCTGCCCCCGGGCTCGAACGGCGCCCGCCCGTCCGCCTCCCCGGACGGCGCGCCCCGCCGGATGCACGAGCCCCCGAGGCAGAGCCGCTGACCGTCAATTCCCCCGCTCGGCGCCCCCGTTGACCTGCACGATCTGTGACGTCACATGGCCGGCGCCGGGCGAGGACAGCCAGTGCAGCGTCTGTGCGATGTCCCCGGGGTTCCCGGCGCGGCCGTTGGCGGTGTCGTCGATGAGCCGCTCGCGCCGGGCGGGGTCGATGGCGCCGCCGAAGAACTCGGTGTCCTCGATGTAGCCGGGCGCGACGACGTTCACGGTGATGCCGCGCGGCCCGAGATCCCGCGCCAGGTCATGGGCGTACGGATGGAGCCCGGCCTTGGCCGCCGCGTACGCCCCGCTCCCCGACCCCCGGTAGGCGGCGATGGAGCTGACGAACAGCACCCGCCCGCCGGGCGAGGCGAGCCGGTCCTTGAGGGCCTCGGTGAGCAGCGCGGCGGTCAGCAGATTGAGCCGGAAGTTGACGGTCCAGTTGTGCGCGACGGCATCCAGCGGATCGTCACCGGCGACGGCCGGTTCGAGCTGCCCGGTCCCCCCGGCACTGTGGACCAGGACGTCCACGGCCCCGAGCTGCCGCCCGACGAACTCGGCCACCCCGCGCACATCGGCCGTGTCACTGAGGTCGGCGGCATACGTCAGCGCCCCGGGCACCCCGGCCTCCTCCAGCACTTCCTTGCGCCGCCCGAGGAGCAGCACTCGATCCCCGTCCGCCGCGAAGACACGGGCCGCGGCGAGCCCGATTCCCGTTCCACCACCACTGATCACCACGTTGCGAGCCATGAACCCACCCTAAAAAGGGGCGGCGGCTCCCGTCATCCGTGTTCACACGAAGGTCATACGACTGCCAGGTCAGCGCAGACTGCGCACGTCGAGGTGCCTCAACACCCGGTCCACGACCTCCGGATCCGCCCCCGGCTCACTGCGCGCCGCCATCACCTCGTGCCGCGCGGCGCTCATCATCTCGCCCTGGATCCGCCGCACCCGCTTCAACCGCTTCACCCGCTGCTGATGCGCCTCGCGCCGCTCCTCGTCGCCCATGTCGGGACTGATCCGCACGCCGATGTCGAAGGCCCGCCGCAGCATCTGCTCGGACAGCTCCTCCGGCAGCTCCTCGACCTCCTCGATCTCCCTCAGCCGCCGCTTGGCGGCCTTGGCGGCCCGGATCGCGAGGGTCTTCTCGAACTCCTTCTCCCGCGCGGTGTCGGCCTTCACGCCGAGCTTCTTGACCAGCCACGGCAGGGTCAGCCCCTGGAGCACGAGGGTCGCCATGATGACGCCGAACGCGATGAACACGATCTCGTCCCGGTCGGGGAAGGCGCCCCCGTCCTCGGTCTTCAGCGGGATCGCCAACGCCAGCGCCACGGACGCCACTCCCCGCATCCCCGACCACCACATGACGACGGTCTCCCGCCAGGTCATCGGGATCTCCTCGTCGTAGTCCTGCTTCGCGTGCAGCCGCTTGGCGACCCAGGTCGCGGGCAGCAGCCACAGCAGGCGTACGAGGACGACGACCGCGACGATCGCGGCGGCCCAGCCGAGCATCTCGCCCCACCGCCCGGACGCGGTACGGACGGCGTTGTGCAGTTCGAGGCCGATCAGCCCGAAGGCCACGCCGGTGACGAGCGTGTCGACGATGTCCCAGAAGGTGTGCCCGGCGAGCCGGGTGGCCACGTCGTCGGGGTCGGTGGCGTACTCGGCGAGGAACAGCGCGGTGGTGAGCACCGCGAGCACCCCGGAGCCGTGCAGTTCCTCGGCCATGACGTAGGAGGCGTACGGCACCAGGAGCGTGAGCCCGATCTGGAGGGTCGTGTCGTCGAGCAGGTCCATCAGCTTGTTGGCGCACCAGCCGAGGACCACCCCCACGACGAGGGCGACGACCGCGGACAGCACCAGCTCAAGGGCGGCCTCGCCGGTGTGGAAGGAGCCACTGACGGCCGCGGCGATCGCCACGTGGTACAGCACGATCGCCGTCACGTCGTTGAAGAGCCCCTCGCCCTCCAGGATCGACACCAGCCGCCGCGGCAGCCCCAGTTGCCCGGCGACGGCGGTCGCCGCGACCGGGTCGGGCGGCGCGACCAGCGCGCCGAGCGCCACGGCGGCGGCGATCGGCAGCCCCGGCACGATGGCATGGGCGACGGCGGCCACGCACACGGTGGTGACGAACACCAGCGCCACGGCCAGCAGCAGGATCGGCCGTACGTTGGCCGCGAACTGCCGCCAGGAGGTGCGGCGTACGGCCGCGTAGAGCAGCGGCGGCAGCAGGAGCGGCAGGATCAGATCGGGCGCGACGTCGACGTTGGGCACGAAGTCGAGCAGCGCGAGCACTATGCCGAGGAGCGTCATGAGCACCGGCGCCGGCAATTTGAACCGGTCCCCCACCGGGACGCTCACCACGGCCCCGAGCAACAGCATGAACAGCAGGGCCAACTGATCCACGGTCAGGCTCCGGCGGGTCGGACGAGCAGGAATCTCCAGCCATCCAGCCTGCCATGACGGCCGCGCCGATCAGTTACAGCGCGCGCCGCATCCCCTGGTGCGGAATCTCCGCCTCCAGGTATTCGGGCCCGTACGCCTCGTACCCGAGCCGCTCGTAGAACCCCAGCGCGTGGGTCTGCGCGTGCAGATCCACCGCCGCGAGCCCCCGCGCGCGTGCCGCGTCCTCGATGGCCCGTACGAGCGCCACGCCCACGCCGAGACCGCGCGCCTCCTCGGCGACCGCGAGCCGCCCCAGCGAGCCCAGGGTGAGATCGCCGCCGACCTTCTCGGCAGCCCGGGGACCGAACAGCAGCCGCCCGGTGCCCAGCGCCACCCCGTCGTCCCGCACGGCCAGCACATGCACCGCCACGGCGTCGTACGCGTCGTACTCCAGGTCCTCCGGGACGCCCTGCTCGACGACGAAGACCTGCTTGCGCACGGCGAAGCACATCTCCCGGTCGGCGGGGTCCTCGGCGACCCGCACGGTGTACGACGGCCGGCTCACGCGTACGTCTCCTCGCGGACCTGGTCGAGGGCCTGCTGGAGGTCCTCCGGGTAGTCGCTGGCGAACTCGACCCACTGCCCGTCCCCGGGGTGCTCGAAGCCCAGGCGGACCGCGTGCAGCCACTGCCGGGTCAGGCGCAGCCGCTTGGCGAGGGTCGGGTCGGCACCGTAGGTGAGGTCACCGACGCAGGGGTGGCGGTGGGCGGCCATGTGGACGCGGATCTGGTGGGTGCGGCCCGTCTCCAGCTTCACGTCGAGCAGGGAGGCCGCGCGGAACGCCTCGATGAGGTCGTAGTGCGTGATCGACGCCTTGCCCTCGGCGGTGACCGCCCACTTGTAGTCGTGGTTCGGGTGGCGGCCGATGGGGGCGTCGATGGTGCCGCTCGTCGGGTCCGGGTGGCCCTGGACGAGGGTGTGGTAGCGCTTGTCGACCGTGCGCTCCTTGAACTGGCGCTTGAGCGAGGTGTACGCGCGCTCGGACTTGGCGACCACCATCAGGCCGGAGGTGCCGACGTCGAGGCGGTGCACGATGCCCTGGCGCTCGGCGGCACCGGAGGTCGAGATGCGGTACCCGGCGGCGGCGAGGCCGCCGATGACGGTCGGGCCGGTCCAGCCGGGCGACGGATGGGCGGCGACCCCTACGGGCTTGACGATGACGACCACGTCGTCGTCGTCATGGATGATCTCCATGCCCTCGACCGGCTCGGCGACGATCTGCACGGGCGCGGGCGCGCCGGGCATCTCGACCTCCAGCCAGGCGCCGCCGTGCACGCGCTCGGACTTGCCGACCACGGCCCCGTCGACCTGGACCTTGCCCGCCGCCGCCAGCTCGGCCGCCTTGGTGCGGGAGAAGCCGAACATCCGGGAGATGGCAGCGTCGACGCGCTCGCCCTCCAGGCCGTCCGGCACGGGCAGGGTTCGGATCTCGGGAATCGTGCTCACCCGTCGAGTATGCCGGACCGGATCCGGCACCCCGCACGAGCCTGTGGAAAACCGGGGCTCAGTCCTTGTGGACGGTCCCGTCCGGGTCGAGGCCCTTGAAGGACAGCAGCACGATCAGGATGCCGCCGCACACGATCGCCGAGTCGGCCAGGTTGAACACCGCGAAGTGCTTCGGCGCGATGAAGTCGACGACCGCGCCCTCGAAGACGCCGGGCGAGCGGAAGATCCGGTCGGTGAGGTTGCCGAGCGCTCCGCCCAGCAGCAGGCCGAGGGCGATCGCCCAGGGCAGGCTGTAGAGCTTGCGGGCGAGGCGGGCGATGACCACGATCACGGCCGCCGCGATCACCGTGAAAATCACGGTGAAGGCCTCACCGAAGCCGAAAGCGGCGCCCGCGTTGCGGATCGCCTCGAACTTCAGCCAGTCCCCGATGATCTCGATCGGCGCGTGGTGCTCCAGCTTGGCCACGACGAGCAGCTTGCTGCCGAGGTCGAGGAGGTACGCGAAGGCGGCGACGGCGAACAGCACGGCGATCCGGCGCTTGCCCCTGGGCCGGGGTCGCTCCTCGACGCCCTCCTGCCCGGCTGCCCGCTCCGGCTCGGCCCCGCCCCCCTCAGGGGTGTCCGGCGTACCGATCATGCGCTCCGCTTCGGTCACGTGAGTCCCTCAACCTAGGTGCCTGACTGAGGACGAGGGTACGGCACGCCCCTGCGGGCCCTCAGTACCGGCGTTCCTGCTTCTGCTTGCACTCGACGCACAGGGTCGCGCGCGGGAACGCCTGCATCCGCGCCTTGCCGATCGGGTTGCCGCAGTTCTCGCACAGCCCGTAGGTACCCGCGTCGAGCCGGTCCAGTGCCCGCTCGGTCTGTTCGAGCATCTCGCGGGCGTTGGCGGCGAGGGCCATCTCGTGCTCGCGCGTGATGTTCTTGGTCCCGGTGTCGGCTTCGTCGTCGCCCGCGCCGTCCCCGGAGTCCCGCATCAGGCCCGCCAGGGACTCCTCGGACGTCGTGATCTCGGCGCCCAGCCGCAGCGCCTCGGACTGAAGCTCGGCGCGCGCCTCCGCGACCTCCTCCGGGGTCCAGGGGTCCTCGCCGGGGCGGACCGCGAGCTCACCCGGCTCCGCCGCGGCGAGGCGTGCCTTGGGGACGGCCGTCTTCGCCGCCGTGGCCGTGCCAGGAGTCTTCTTCGCAACCACTGTCGTGGCTCCCGTCTGCTTCGCGGCCTGCGCCGCGCCCGCCTTCTTGGCCGTCTTACCGGCCGCGCTCTCGCCGGCCGCACTCTTGGTGGAGGTGCTTTTCGTGGTCTTCGTGGTCTTCGAGGTGGTGCTCTTCGCGGCAGCGGTCTTCTTGGCGGCCGTCTTCTTCACCGCCGCCTTCGCCGCGGCGGTCTTCCCGGTCGCTGCCTTCTTGCTCACCGCCTTCTTGGCCGTCGGCTTCTTCGCGGCCGCCCCCACCGCCTTCTTGCCGTCCACGTCCTTGGCCGCACCGCCGGAGGCATGTGTGGATCTGCCCGACGCCGACTTCTGATCGGCGGTCTTCTTCGCCACCATGGCCGCGGCCCCTTCACATATTGTGATCTTGCACGCGAATCGTGCTGGGACGATAAATCGACTTGAGTCCCGCGGCAACGGGGCGCACCGCCCGATTCGCCCGCCTCGCGCAGAGAGCACGCCAGGCATGCAAGCGTTGTGCCCAGCTCCCCGCCGGGTAATCCGCCGGATCGCACGTCCCGGAATCCGAACACGCGTACCGCTCCATTCGGGTCACCCCGACGCCCTCGACGCCCCCGCACCCGGGCCCGGAAAATCCGGTCGGCCGCTGTCCGCGCGGCGCCGTACACTGGGCGGAGCGAGAAGCGTGGATGGGGACGAGTAGCGGCGTACGCAGCCCAGAGCGACCCGGGGACGGTGGAAGCCCGGGGGCGAGCGCGACGTGAAGATCACCCCGGAGCCGCCGGAAGAAAGCCCTCCAGGGCCAGTAGACCCGGCATCGCGACCCCAATGAGGGGGCTCACCGGTGTGCACGGCGCACAGGGGAGCCAAGGAGGGTGGTACCGCGGGAGCGCGCCGACACCGGCGTACGGAAAGACAAGCTCTCGTCCCTCCGGACGGAAGGCAGCAAGTCCGCCGGAGGAAGCTCGCTGATGACAACGCCGCAGTACCGCCAGGTGCCCGCCCAGGTCGACCTGCCCGCCCTCGAGCACGCCGTGCTCGACTTCTGGCGCGAGCAGAAGATCTTCGCCAAGAGCCTGGAGCAGTCCGAGGGCCGTCCCGAATGGGTGTTCTACGAGGGCCCGCCCACCGCCAACGGCATGCCCGGCGCCCACCACATCGAGGCCCGCGTCTTCAAGGACGTCTTCCCCCGCTTCCGCACCATGCGCGGCTACCACGTGGCCCGCAAGGCCGGCTGGGACTGCCACGGCCTGCCCGTGGAGCTCGCGGTGGAGAAGGAGCTCGGCTTCAGCGGCAAGCAGGACATCGAGGCGTACGGCATCGCCGAGTTCAACGACAAGTGCCGTGAGTCCGTCCTGCGCCACACCGACGCGTTCTCCGAGCTGACGACCCGCATGGGCTACTGGGTCGACCTGGACGACGCCTACGTCACGATGGACCCCGAGTACATCGAGTCGGTCTGGTGGTCGCTCAAGGAGATCTTCAACAAGGACCTGCTGGTCCAGGACCACCGCGTCGCCCCCTGGTGCCCCCGCTGCGGCACCGGCCTCTCGGACCACGAGCTGGCGCAGGGCTACGAGACGGTCGTCGACCCGTCCGTGTACGTCCGCTTCCCGCTCACCTCCGGCCCGCTCGCCGGCGAGGCCGCGCTCCTGGTCTGGACGACGACCCCGTGGACGCTGGTCTCCAACACGGCCGTCGCCGCCCACCCCGAGGTCACCTACGTCGTCGCGACGAACGGCGAGGAGAAGCTGGTCGTCGCCGAGCCGCTCGTCGGCAAGGCGCTCGGCGAGGGCTGGGAGACCACCGGCCAGTCCTTCACGGGCGCCGAGATGGAGCGCTGGACGTATCAGCGTCCGTTCGAGCTCGTGGAGTTCCCCGAGCCCGCCCACTACGTGGTGAACGCGGAGTACGTCACGACCGAGGACGGTACGGGTCTGGTCCACCAGTCCCCCGCCTTCGGTGAGGACGACCTCAAGGTCTGCCGCGCCTACGGCCTCCCGGTCGTGAACCCGGTCCGCCCCGACGGCACCTTCGAGGAGGACGTCCCCCTCGTCGGCGGCGTCTTCTTCAAGAAGGCGGACGAAAAGCTCACGGAGGACCTGCACGACCGCGGTCTCCTCTTCAAGCACATCCCGTACGAGCACAGCTACCCGCACTGCTGGCGCTGCCACACCGCGCTGCTCTACTACGCGCAGCCGTCCTGGTACATCCGCACCACGGCCATCAAGGACCGTCTCCTCCAGGAGAACGAGAACACCAACTGGTTCCCGGACACGGTCAAGCACGGCCGGTACGGCGACTGGCTGAACAACAACATCGACTGGGCGCTGTCCCGCAACCGCTACTGGGGCACCCCGCTGCCGATCTGGCGCTGCGAGGACGACCACCTCACCTGTGTCGGCTCCCGCGCGGAGCTCAGCGAGCTGACGGGCACGGACCAGTCGAACCTGGACCCGCACCGCCCGTTCATCGACGACGTCACCTTCGCCTGCCCCAAGGACGCCTGCGGCAAGGCGGCCACGCGCGTGCCCGAGGTCATCGACGCCTGGTACGACTCGGGTTCGATGCCGTTCGCGCAGTGGGGCTACCCGTACAAGAACAAGGAACTCTTCGAGTCCCGCTACCCGGCCCAGTTCATCAGCGAGGCCATCGACCAGACCCGCGGCTGGTTCTACACCCTGATGGCCGTCGGCACCCTGGTCTTCGACAAGTCCTCGTACGAGAACGTCGTCTGCCTCGGCCACATCCTCGCCGAGGACGGCCGCAAGATGTCCAAGCACCTGGGCAACATCCTTCAGCCCATCCCGCTGATGGACCAGCACGGCGCCGACGCGGTCCGCTGGTTCATGGCGGCCGGCGGCTCCCCGTGGGCGGCCCGCCGCGTGGGCCACGGCACCATCCAGGAGGTCGTCCGCAAGACGCTCCTCACGTACTGGAACACGGTCGCCTTCCAGGCCCTGTACGCCCGTACGTCCCACTGGGCCCCGTCCACGGCCGACCCGGCCCCGGCCGACCGCCCGGTCCTCGACCGCTGGCTGCTGTCCGAACTCCACGCGCTCACCGACCAGGTGACGCAGGCTCTGGAGGCGTACGACACCCAGCGCGCCGGCAAGCTCCTCTCGGCGTTCGTCGACGACCTGTCCAACTGGTACGTCCGCCGCTCGCGTCGCCGCTTCTGGCAGGGCGACAAGGCCGCGCTGCGCACGCTGCACGAGGTCGTCGAGACGGTGACGAGGCTGATGGCCCCGCTGACCCCATTCATCACCGAGCGGGTCTGGCAGGACCTGGTCGTCCCGGTGACCCCGGGTGCGCCCGAGTCGGTCCATCTGGCCGAGTGGCCGGAGGCCGATCTCGCCGCCATCGACCCGGAGTTGTCGCGGCAGATGGTCCTGGTCCGCCGGCTGGTCGAGCTGGGCCGTGCCACGCGCGCGGAGTCGGGCGTGAAGACCCGTCAGCCGCTGAGGCGCGCGCTGGTCGCGGTGACCGGCTTCGACACCCTCAACCCGGAACTGCACGCGCAGATCACGGAGGAGCTGAACGTCGAGTCGCTGGCGTCCCTCTCTGATCCCTCCGCTGGTCCAGCGGGCGGCGGCAGCCTGGTCGACACCACCGCCAAGGCCAACTTCCGGGCCCTCGGCAAGCGGTTCGGCAAGCGCGTCCAGGACGTGGCGAAGGCGGTGGCCAACGCGGACGCGGCGGCCCTCTCCCTCGCCCTGCGCGAGGGCACGGCCTCGGTCGAGGTCGACGGCGAGACCATCACGCTCGCTCCCGACGAGGTCATCATCACGGAGACCCCGCGCGAGGGCTGGTCGGTCGCCTCCGACTCCGGTGCGACGGTCGCCCTGGACCTGGAGATCACGGAGGAGCTCCGCCAGGCGGGCCTCGCCCGTGACGCGATCCGCCTGATCCAGGAGGCCCGCAAGAACAGCGGCCTGGACGTCGCCGACCGCATCGCCCTGCGCTGGACGTCCACGGACCCGGCGGTGATCGCGGCCCTGTCCGAACACGCGGAACTGATCGCCGACGAGGTCCTGTCGACGGACTTCGCCCAGGGCGAGCCGGACGACACGTACGGCGAGCCGTTCACCGACGAGGGCCTGTCCCTGACGTTCCACCTGCGCAAGGCGTAACGCGGCCACGGCCTACGAGGGCCCGGTCTCCTCGCACGGGGAGGCCGGGCCCTTCAGCATGTCGAGAAGCAGGGTCCGGGTGGGCTCACCGCAACCCCGCGGCAGCCACCTGCGTACGAGCCTCCGTCGCCCATGCCCGCGCACTACAACCCGCCACCGACACGGCGATCAACCCGCGTAAAAGGGGCGAGCCCCGGACCGGAGTCCAGGGCTCGCCCCTTTGAACGCTGCCGACGCCTAAGGCGTACTACAACTCGTCAGTTGTCGTCCTCGTCGATCAGGAACCCACGCATCGGCGAGGGAGCCTGCCCCATCGGCGACGGACCCTGCGGCCGGACCGGAGCCATCGGCTGGGTCATCGCGGGCGACATCTGCTGCTGACCGCCGTAGGACGGAGCGGCCGGCGCCGGAGCACCGCCCATGCCGCCCGGGTTGCCACCGTACGACGGGGCGCTCGCACCGGCCGGAGCCATCGAGGGCGCCGGGGACGGCGGCAGCGACGCGGTCGCCGGGGTACGCGGCGGAGCCAGCGAGTCGTCGGCCTGGGTCTCCAACTGACGCAGCTGCGACTCCAGGTAGGACTTCAGACGCGTGCGGTACTCGCGCTCGAAGCCGCGCAGGTCCTCGACCTTGCGCTCCAGCGTGGCGCGGGCGGACTCCAGGGAGCCCATCGCGACGCGGTGCTTCTCCTGCGCGTCCCGCTCCAGGGCGTCGGCCTTGGCACGGGCGTCACGCTCCAGACCCTCGGCGCGCGAACGGGCCTCGCCGACGATCTTGTTGGCCTCGGAACGGGCCTCGGCGATCGCCTGGTCGGCGGTCTGCTGGGCCAGCGAGAGGACACGGGCGGCGCTGTCGCCACCGGGGCCCTGACCAGGGCCGCCCATCGGACCGCCCATGGGGCCGCCCATCGGGCCACCCATCTGCTGCTGCATGGGCGGCTGACCACCCATGGGGCCCTGACCCATCGGACCCTGGCCCATCGGACCCTGGCCCATCGGACCCTGCCCCATCGGACCGGGACCCTGCGGGCCACCCTGGCCGCCGCTCGGGCCGGCGGGCAGCTGCGGCGCACCGCTCGGCAGCTGGGGCGGGCCACCCATGGGGCCACCCATCTGCTGCTGCGGCGGGCCAGATATGCCGGCGGGCACGGGGCCGCCGGGCCCACGCATGCCCTGCTGCGGCATCCCCTGCTGCGGCATGCCCTGCCCGGGCATCCCCTGCTGGGGCATGCCCTGCTGCTGGTCCTGCGGACCGGGACCACCAGGACCCTCGGGGGGCTTGCGCATGTTCTGCTGGTTCTGGGCAGCAGCACGCGTCGCCGCGGCCAGCTTGGCGCGCAGGTCCTCGTTCTCGCGCAGCAGGCGCGTCAGTTCGGCTTCGACCTCATCGAGGAAGGCATCGACCTCGTCCTCGTCATAGCCTTCTCGGAGGCGGACGGTCGTGAACTGCTTGTTCCGCACGTCCTCGGGGGTCAACGGCATCTCTTCACCTCAACGTAGTCATCGGCAGTCGGCAAGACCGTATCGTCCACTGTCACCTCGCGAGATTGCCCACGATAGAGATCAAGATGTAGACGATGATCATCAGTACGAAGAAGGACAGGTCGAGCGCCACGCCCCCGAGACGCAGCGGCGGAATGAACCGCCGCAGAAGCTTCAGCGGTGGATCGGTGACAGTGTAGGTGGCCTCCAGGACGACCACCATCGGCTTGCCAGGTTGCCACGAGCGGGCGAACTGGAAGACGTAGTCCATGACCAACCGGAAGATGAGCACGATGAGGAACACCATCAGCGCGATGTAGATCACCTGCGCGAACACGCTCATGGTCTTTCTTTCCCTCTCCCCTGTTTCGTGCTGTTGCCGGTCTGTCTGTCTCAGCTCTGGTTGAAGAACCCGCCCTCTGCGATACGGGCCTTGTCCTCCGCCGTGACATCGACGTTAGCAGGCGACAACAGGAACACCTTCTGCGTCACCCGCTCGATGCTGCCGTGAAGACCAAACACCAAACCGGCCGCAAAGTCGACAAGTCGCTTCGCGTCTGTGTCATCCATCTCAGTGAGATTCATGATCACCGGGGTGCCCTCACGGAAGTGTTCCCCGATGGTACGGGCCTCGTTGTAGGTCCGCGGGTGAAGCGTGGTGATCCGGTAAGGCTCTCGTTCGGACACGACCTTGGGCATGATCACCGGTGCGTTCTTCTCCAGGCTCTGGCGTTCTTGTGTGATGGACGCCACGGGCGCGATGCGCGCCGGACGTCCGGATTCCGCGGCTAGCGAAGCGGAACGGGCGAGCGGCTCACGAGGGGTGGAGGGTTGTACGATTCGCACCTCTTCGTCCCTTTGGGACTGATGTGCGCTGTGCGACTGGTGCACCGGCTCGTGCCGCCGGTGGTCCCGCTCGGGCTCCGGGTCCAGTTCGGGTTCGAAGTCGTCGTCGGGGTCGAAACCGCGGCCGTCGTACCCATCGTCCTCCACGAGGCCGAGGTAGACCGCCATCTTGCGCATCGCGCCGGCCATGCTCTGAGTCCTCCGCTCTGTGGTGGATCTGCTGACGACTGCCAAGTGCCTGCGATCCACGAGGTCGTTACGCCCGCCTTCCGGCGGTAATGACCATATTTTCTGCTGTGGTCCGACTTCTTGGCGACGTTACCCGAGCCTCGCGCGGACTCCGAGTACCGCGGTACCGACGCGTACATGTGTCGCTCCGGCGGCCACGGCCTGTTCGAGATCCGCACTCATCCCTGCCGAGACCATGTTCGCAGCCGGATGAGCTCGGCGCAGGTCGGTCGACAAATCCATCAACCGCTCGAACGCCGCCTGTTGGCGCCCCGCGTACTCCCCGGTGAGCGGTGCGACGGTCATCAGTCCGTCGAGCCGCAGCCCCGGGGCCCCGGCGACGAGGTCGGCCAACTCTTCGATTCCGCCGGGCGCCACGCCACCCCGCTCCCCACGCTCGCTCGCCTCCGCGTCGAGCGCGACCTGGAGCAGACACCCCACCTCGCGCTCGGCCCGTACGGCCTCCTTGGAGAGAGCCGTCACCAGCTTCGAACGATCGACGGACTGCACGAGATCCGCGTAACCGACCACGGAACGCACCTTGTTGGTCTGAAGCTGACCGACGAAGTGCCAGTTAAGGGACAGATCGGAACATTCGGCGGCCTTGGGAGCCGCGTCCTGATCCTTGTTCTCGGCGACGTCGCGGACACCGAGTTCCGACAGGATCCGCACATCGCTCGCGGGGTAGGTCTTGGTGACCACGATCAGGGTCACCTCTTCGCGTTTGCGCCCCGCGGCCACGCACGCGGCGGCGATGCGCTCCTCCACCTTCGCCAGGTTCGTGGCGAGTTCGCCCTTACGGTCCGTCATGCTCTCTCAGTCCAACCAGACATATCCCGCGAGTCGCCCTGTGGTGCGATCGCGGCGGTACGAGAAGTGGTCGCCCGATTCCCGGGTGCACACCGGCGACTGCTCCCGGTCGCGCACCCCGAGCCGGTCGAGCTGTGCGTGCACTCCGGCGGTCACGTCGACGGCGGGAGTGCCCCAGCTCGTCTCGGCGTACGCCGCGGGCTCGATCGCGGCGACGTCGGCGCGCATCTCCTCCGGCACTTCGTAGCACCGGCCGCAGACGGCGGGTCCGGTGCGGGCGACGATCCGGGCGGGATCGGCGCCGAGTTCGGTCATGGCCCGTACTGCGGCGGGGACGACCCCCGCGATCATGCCGGGCCGGCCCGCGTGGGCCGCGGCGACGACTTGGGCGACCGGGTCGGCGAGCAGGACGGGCGTGCAGTCGGCGGTGAGGACGGCGAGGGCGAGACCGCGTCCGGCGGTGACGATCGCGTCGACCTCCGGTACCGGCCGGTCCCCCCACGGCTCGGAGACCACCGCCACCTCCGCCCCGTGCACCTGGTTCATCCAGACCACCCGCGCCGGGTCGATCCCCAGCGACTTGGCGGCGAGTTCACGATTGGCGCGGACGGCGTCGGCGTCGTCGCCGACCGCCCCGCCGAGATTGAGCTCCTCGTACGGAACGGCGCTCACCCCGCCCCACCGGTCGGTGAAGGCGAAGTGCGCGCCGCTCACGGTGTCGCGCCGTCCTATCACTTCAGGAAGTCCGGCACGTCCAGTTCCTCGGCCGCGCTGTCCGAGTAGGTGCGCGACGGCGGGACCGGCGGGGCGACCGGGAGGTCGGCCACCGGCTCGGGCGCGGGCTCCGGCTCCTCCTTCGGCGTGACGCTGCCGAGCGAGCCGAAGGACGGGCGGGACTCGGTCTGCCGTACCGGAGTGGGCTCTTCGCGGCGGGCCGAGGTGGAGGCCGAGCCGAGGACGTTGTCCCGGCGGGCCGGCGGCTGGCCGCCGTCGAAGCCGGCCGCGATGACGGTGACCCGCACCTCGTCGCCGAGGGCGTCGTCGATGACCGCGCCGAAGATGATGTTGGCCTCGGGGTGGGCGGCCTCGCTGACCAGTTGGGCGGCCTCGTTGATCTCGAAGAGGCCGAGGTCGGAGCCACCGGAGATGGAGAGCAGTACGCCTCGGGCGCCGTCGATGGACGCCTCCAGCAGCGGCGAGGAGATCGCCATCTCGGCGGCGGCCACGGCGCGGTCGTCGCCGCGGGCCGAGCCGATGCCCATGAGGGCCGAACCGGCCTCGGACATGACCGACTTGACGTCGGCGAAGTCGAGGTTGATCAGACCGGGCGTGGTGATGAGGTCGGTGATGCCCTGGACGCCGGAGAGCAGGACCTGGTCGGCCGACTTGAAGGCGTCGAGGACCGAGACCTGGCGGTCCGAGATGGACAGCAGCCGGTCGTTGGGGATGACGATGAGGGTGTCGACCTCTTCGCGGAGTTCCGCGATGCCGTCCTCGGCCTGGTTGGCGCGGCGCCGGCCCTCGAAGGTGAACGGGCGGGTGACGACGCCGATGGTGAGGGCGCCGAGGTTGCGCGCGATGTTGGCCACGACGGGCGCGCCGCCGGTGCCGGTGCCGCCGCCCTCGCCGGCCGTCACGAAGACCATGTCGGCCCCCTTGAGGACCTCCTCGATCTCCTCGCGGTGGTCCTCGGCGGCCTTGCGGCCGACGGCCGGGTTGGCGCCGGCGCCGAGTCCGCGGGTGAGTTCACGGCCGACGTCGAGCTTGACGTCGGCGTCGCTCATCAACAGCGCCTGCGCGTCGGTGTTGATGGCGATGAACTCGACGCCCTTGAGACCGACCTCGATCATCCGGTTGATGGCATTGACACCACCGCCGCCGACACCGATGACTTTGATGACTGCGAGGTAGTTCTGCGGTGCTGCCACGTCGAAGGCCTCTCGCCTCGAGTTACGTGTCGTCGTCTCGCGTGGTCATGCGATACGCGACGGATGCCGAATGGGACGGTCCATAGTGCCGACCCGAACCCTAACGTTGAAGTTTAGGGTTACCAGTGTGTGTGTTCCCTGGAGTCTTCTGAACAGGACACTAAGTCGACAAGTGGCGCACGTTCAACGAACACGCCGAACCTCCCGTTTTTCTTTTCACCCTATGTGATCAGCCGTAGCGGTAGCCAACCAGGGTGCTGGCCTGCGCGGATGTACGTCAACTCCCTGATGACGCAGGGGCGGTGGGAACCGAGACGTCGAAGTGCCGCGCGTCGGGCGCCGCTTTCAGCAGGGCGGCGAGCGTACGGGCCTTCGCCGTGCCCTTCTCGCCGCTCCCCCACGCGACCGTGCGGCCACCGCTCAACTCCAGCGAGATGTCGTCGTACGAACGCACCTTGACGGTCCGGGTCGTTCGCGCGACGGCGGCCGGAAGGTCACCGGCGACGCGGACCGCCTCGCGCACCAGCCGGTCCGCGCCGAAGCGGCGCAGGCTCGCGGCGGAGGAGCCCGACTCGGAGGCCGTCAATTCGAGTGCGGGGACGCCTTTCGGGGCCCGAGAAACCGTGGCAAAACGGACGCCGTCATCGTCCACTTCGACAAACTTTCCGCCCTTTTCGACAATCAGGACGGGAGTGCGCTCGACCACTTTCAGCCCGATTCCGTGCGGCCAGGATCGGGCCACATCAACCGAGTCAATTCGGGGCATTTTCCGGAGCAACCGTGCCTCGATCGCATCGGTGTCGACGGAAATCAGCGGCGATCCGAGCGGCACGTCGGCCGCCTCGCGCACCTGTGCGGGCGTCAGTACGTCGGTGCCGGAGACCGACACCCGCTCCACGCGCAGCCATTGGGAGCCGTACAGGGCCCAGACGCCTCCGCCGCCGAGGAGAACCAGCGCGACGGCGAGGATGATGATCGTACGAGGCCCGGGCGGCCTCAGCCGACGGGCAGGGGACGGGGTGGACGACGACTCCTGCTGGCGTTCACCGCGTTCGGCGGTGGTCGGTCCGGCCACGCTCCCTGCCCTTCGGTCATACGTTCCTAGTGGCGTGCACGGTTGGCGGCGATCGCCTCGTACACCATGCCGACGAGCAGGTCGTCGGCGTCCCGGCGGCCGAACTCGGCGGCGGCGCGGGACATCTGGTACAGCCGGTGCGGGTCGGCGAGCACGGGCAGGACGGTCCGCTGGACCCACTCCGGGGTGAGTTCCGCGTCGTCGACCAGCAGGCCGCCGCCCGCCTTGACCACCGGCTGGGCGTTGAGCCGCTGTTCACCGTTGCCGATGGGCAGCGGGACGTAGGCGGCCGGGAGTCCGACGGCGGAGAGTTCGGCGACGGTCATCGCGCCCGCACGGCAGAGCATCATGTCGGCCGCGGCGTACGCGAGGTCCATCCGGTCCACGTACGGTACCGGGATGTACGGCGGCATCCCCGGCATATGGTGCACCTGCGGCAGTTCGTTCTTCGGGCCGACCGCGTGCAGGATCTGGATGCCGGCCTGCTGGAGCCAGGGCGCGACCTGCTGGACGACCTCGTTGAGCCGGCGGGCACCCTGGGAGCCGCCGGAGACCAGCAGGGTCGGCAGGTTCGGGTCGAGGCCGAACGCCGCGCGGGCCTCGGGGCGTACGGCGGCCCGGTCGAGGGTGGCGATGGTGCGCCGCAGGGGGATGCCGATGTACCGGGCGCCGCGCAGCTTGCTGTCCGGCGTGGAGACGGCGACCTGGGCGGCGTACCGCGAGCCGATCTTGTTGGCCAGGCCGGGGCGGGCGTTGGCCTCGTGGATCACGATGGGCACACCCAGGCGCTTGGCGGCGAGGTAGCCGGGCAGAGCCACGTACCCGCCGAAGCCGACGACGGCGTCCGCCTTGGTGCGCTCCAGGATCTGCTCGGCGGCCTTGATCGTGCCGCGCAGCCGTCCCGGGACGGTGATCAGCTCAGGGGTGGGCTTGCGTGGCAGCGGTACGGCGGGGATCAGCGCGAGTTCGTAGCCGCGCTCGGGGACGAGACGAGTCTCCAGGCCGCGCTCCGTGCCCAGGGCCGTGATTCCCACGGTCGGGTCCTGCCTGCGCAGGGCGTCCGCGAGGGCGAGCGCGGGCTCGATGTGGCCGGCGGTCCCCCCACCGGCGAGTACGACATGCACCGAAATTCACCGCTCTCCGGACGTACGTGCCGCCGAGGCACGCCGTCGCATCGTGTTCCATCTCCGCGGCTCCCTGTTGCGAGCGGAGCCCCCGGCACCCCGCTTTCTACCAAAGCGAGGTTGCCGCATCGCAAGCGCGGCCCGTGCACCGGGTTCGTCGCGTGCGAAGGCGATCAGCAAGCCGATCGCGAACATGGTCGGCAGCAGGGCGGATCCTCCGTAGGAGAACAGCGGGAGCGGGACACCGGCGATCGGCAACAGGCCGAGCACCGCACCGATGTTGATCACCGCCTGTGCGGTGATCCAGGTGGTCACGCCTCCCGCGGCATACCTGACGAAGGGGTCCTCCGTGCGGCCGGCCACGCGGATACCCGCATAGCCTAGAGCCGCGAACAGGGCCAGTACCGACAGCGTCCCCGCCAGGCCCAGTTCCTCACCGGTGACGGCGAAGATGAAGTCCGTGTGTGCTTCTGGTAGTTGGCCCCATTTCTCCACACTCGCACCGAGCCCGGAGCCGAAGATTCCGCCGGAGGCGAGGGCGTAGATGCCGTGCACGGCCTGCCAGCAGTCGGCGCCCCCCGACTTGGGCTCGGTGGCGCCGATACAGGCGAGCCGGGCCATCCGGTTGGGGCTGGTCTTGATGAGGATCAGGCCGATCAGCGCGGCGATCGACAGCACCCCCACGAACAGCCGGGTCGGCGCCCCCGCGAGCCACAGCAGGCCGAACAGGATCGCCGTGAGGATGATCGCCGTCCCCATGTCGCCGCCGAGCATGATCAGCCCGAGCAGCATGAAGGCGACCGGGACGAGCGGCACCAGCATGTGCTTCCACTGGGTCAGCAGCTTCTTGTCCTGCTTGCGGGCCAGCAGGTCGGCGCCCCAGAGCACCAGCGCGAGCTTGCCGAACTCACTGGGCTGGATGAGGAAGGAGCCGCCGAGCGCGATCCAGTTCTGGTTGCCGTTGATCGACACTCCTATCCCCGGCACCTGCACCAGCGCCATGAGGAAGACCGCGCCGGCCAGGATCGGATAGGCCAGCGCCCGGTGCAGCTTGACGGGCATCCGGGAGGCGATCAGCAGCAGCACCCCGCCGATCGAGGCGGCGAGGAACTGCTTGCGGAAGAAGAACGAGCCCGGCTTGGACAGTTGCAGCGCGGTGATCTGGGAGGCCGAGTAGACCATCACCAGACCCAGCACGGTGATCAGCAGACTGCCGCCGAGGATCAGGTAGTACGCGGTCAGTGGCCGGTCCCAGGCCTTCTTCGCCCGCAGATAGAGCTGTCGTACGGGGTTGTCGCGCGCGGTCCGGGGAGCGGCGGGACGTCTGACGGTCCGCTGCACGGGCGGTCGGCCGGTACGGCTGCTGGGCATCAGAGCCTCCGCTGGTCGGTCAGGAGCCGAGTTCGCGAACCGCCTCCGCGAACGCGTCACCGCGCTTGTTGTAGTTGGTGAACATGTCCATGGAGGCGCAGGCCGGGGCCAGCAGCACCGTGTCGCCGGGGCGAGCGAGCCGCTTCGCCTCCGTCACCGCCTGGAGCATCGCCCCAGTGTCGGTCCGGTCGAGGTCGACCACGGGTACTTCCGGCGCGTGTCGCGCGAGGGCTTCGCGGATCAGGGCCCGGTCGGCGCCGATCAGCACCACGCCCCGAAGTCGCTCGGCCGACTTGGCGACCAGCTCGTCGAAGGAGGCTCCCTTGGCGAGCCCGCCGGCGATCCACACGATGGACCCGTACGCCGCCAACGAGGCTTCCGCGGCGTGGGTGTTGGTGGCCTTGGAGTCGTCCACGTACGCGACGCCGTCCACGTCCGCCACATGCGCGATGCGGTGGGCGTCCGGGGTGAACGCCCGCAGACCGTCCCGTACGGCCTTGGCGGGCACCCCGAAGGCGCGCGCGAGGGCCGCCGCCGCAAGGGCGTTGGCGATGTTGTGCGGAGCGGGCGGATTGACGTCGGAGACCTCGGCGAGCTCCTGGGCGTTCTTCTGCCGGTTCTCCACGAAGGCGCGGTCGACCAGGATGCCGTCCACGACGCCGAGTTGGGACGGGCCGGGCGGGCCGAGCGTGAAGCCGATGGCCCGGCAGCCCTCCTCGACGTCGGCCTCGCGCACCAGGTCCTCGGTGGACGGTTTGTCGGTGGCGTCCACGTTGTAGACGCAGGCGACGCGATTGCCCTCGTAGACACGGCCCTTGTCGCGCGCGTACGCCTCCATCGAGCCGTGCCAGTCGAGGTGGTCCGGGGCGAGGTTCAGGACGGCCGCCGAGTGGGCGCGCAGCGAGGGCGCCCAGTGGAGCTGGTAGCTCGACAACTCCACGGCCAGGACGTCGTACCGCTCCTCGCCGAGGACCGCGTCGAGGAGCGAGACGCCGATGTTGCCGACGGCGGCGGTGCGCAGTCCGGCGGCCTTCAGGATGGACGCCAGCATCTGTGTGGTCGTCGTCTTGCCGTTGGTGCCGGTGATCGCGAGCCAGGGGGCCGCATCGGGGCCGCGCAGGCGCCAGGCGAGTTCGACGTCGCCCCAGACCTCGACACCGGCTTCCCGGGCCGCCGTGAACAGCGGCTTGTCGGGCTGCCAGCCGGGTGCGGTGACGATGAGTTCGGTGCCCTCGGGCAGGGTGGCGCCGTCACCGAGGCGGACGGTGACACCGAGCGCCTCCAGCTCGGCGGCCTGCTCACGCGCGCGTGCGTCGTCGCCGTCGTTGACGACCGTGACGAGCGCCCCGCGCGCGTGCAGCGCCTTGGCCGCCGGGATGCCGGAGACACCGAGTCCCGCGACGGTGACGTGCTTGCCCTGGAAGTCCGCGGACACCGTGGAGGTCACTTTTCTGCTGCCCATCCCGCGTAGAAGAGACCCAGGCCGACGATCACACAGATGCCCTGGATGATCCAGAAGCGGACCACCACGAGGACCTCGGACCAGCCCTTGAGTTCGAAGTGGTGCTGGAGCGGTGCCATGCGGAAGACGCGCTTGCCGGTCAGCTTGAAGGAGCCGACCTGGATGACGACCGACATGGTGATGAGGACGAACAGGCCGCCCATGATGGCCACGAGCAGCTCGGTGCGGGAGCAGATCGCCAGGCCCGTGAGGACGCCGCCCAGGGCGAGCGAACCGGTGTCGCCCATGAAGATCTTCGCCGGCGAGGTGTTCCACCACAGGAAGCCGAGGCAGGCACCCATCAGCGCCGAGGCGATGACCGCGAGGTCCAGGGGATCTCGTACCTCGTAGCAGGCGCCCGGGTTGGTCAGGGTGCCCGCGTTGGCGCAGGACTCCTGGAACTGCCAGACGCCGATGAACGTGTAGGCGCCGAAGACGAGCACGGAGGCGCCGGTGGCCAGGCCGTCCAGACCGTCCGTCAGGTTCACGCCGTTCGACATCGCGAGGATCATGAACAGCGCCCAGACCACGAACAGCACGGGGCCGATCTTCCAGCCGAAGTCCGTGATGAACGACAGCTTGTCGGAGGCCGGTGTGTTGTTGCGGGCGTCCGGGAACATCAGCGCGAGCACCGCGAAGCTGATGCCGACGATCAGCTGGCCGGCCATCTTCGCCTTGGCCCGCAGGCCCAGCGAACGCCGCTTGACGATCTTGATGTAGTCGTCGAGGAAGCCGACCAGACCCATGCCGACCATCAGGCCGAGCACCAACAGGCCCGAGTAGGTGGGCGGGTAGCCGGTGATGACCTTGGACAGGAAGTAGGCGGCGACCGTCGCGAAGATGAAGGCGATACCACCCATGGTCGGCGTACCGCGCTTGCTGGCGTGCTCGCGCGGACCGTCGTCGCGGATGTACTGGCCGTAGCCCTTGCGCGCGAGCAGCTTGATCAGCAGCGGGGTGCCGACCAGGGTCAGGAACAGACCAATGACTCCTGCGAACAGGATCTGCTTCATCATCGCGCGGCAACCTCACCCTCGGCGCCGAGCAGCGCCGCGGCGACACTCTCCAGGCCGACCGAACGGGACGCCTTCACGAGTACGACGTCTCCCGGGCGCAGCTGACTGCGCAACAGGTCGACCGCCGCCTGTGCGTCGGACACGTGCACCGACTCCTCACCCCACGAACCCTCGTTATATGCGCCCAGTTGCAACCAGGAGGCTTCGATCCCCCCGACCGCGACGAGCTTGCTGACGTTGAGCCGGACGGCGAGCCGTCCGACCGCGTCGTGCTCGGCGAGCGCCTCGTCCCCGAGCTCGGCCATCTTGCCGAGCACCGCCCAGGTCCGCCGCCCCCGGCCCATGGCCACGAGCGCGCGCAGTGCGGCCCGCATGGATTCGGGGTTGGCGTTGTAGGCGTCGTTGACGACGGTCACGCCGTCCGGGCGCTCGGTGACCTCCATCCGCCAGCGGGAGAGGGAGCCCGCCTCGGAGAGCGCGGTGGCGATCTCTTCCGCGGACATGCCCAGCTCATGGGCGACGGCGGCCGCGGCGAGCGCGTTCGACACGTGGTGCTCACCGTACAGGCGCATGGTCACGTCGCTGTCACCGGAGGGTGTGCGAAGCCTGAAGGCGGGCTGTCCCGTGTCCGTGAGTCTCACGTTCTCGGCGCGTACGTCCGCTTCGTCGGACTCTCCGAAAAGGATCACCTTCGCCTTCGTACGGGATGCCATGGCCCGTACGAGGGGATCGTCGGCGTTGAGGACCGCCGTACCGCCTTCTTCCGCCGGCGGAAGCCCCTCGACGAGCTCGCCCTTGGCCTGCGCGATCTGCTCCCGGCCGCCGAACTCGCCGATGTGGGCGGTGCCGACGTTGAGGACGAGGCCGATCTTCGGGGGCGTCAGTTCGGCGAGGTAGCGGATGTGGCCGATACCGCGGGCGCCCATCTCCAGCACGAGGAACTGCGTCTCCTCGGTGGCGGACAGGGCGGTCAGCGGGAGCCCGATCTCGTTGTTGAGCGAGCCCGGCGTCCACACCGTCGGCGCCTTGTGCTGGAGCACCTGGGCGATCAGGTCCTTGGTGCTGGTCTTGCCGGCCGAGCCGGTCAGCGCCACGAGGGTCGCGCCGAGCCGTCGTACGACCTCACGCGCGAGGGCGCCGAGGGCCTTCTGGACGTCGTCCACCACGATCGCCGGCACGCCGACGGGGCGCGACGCCAGCACGGCGACCGCACCCGCCTCGACGACCTGGGCCGCGAAGTCATGGCCGTCGACGCGCTCGCCGACGAAGGCGACGAAGAGACTGCCGGACCCCACTTCTCGGGAGTCCCGGACGACCGGCCCGGTGACCTGGACGGACGGATCCGGTATGTCGTACGTCTGCCCGCCGACGACTGCTGCGATCTCGGCGAGAGAGAGGGCGATCACAAGTTCATCCCTGGGTCTTCTGGATGGCTTCTCGAAGCACCTGGCGGTCGTCGAAGGGACGGACCACCCCGGCGATGTCCTGGCCCTGCTCATGGCCCTTGCCCGCGACCAGCACGGTGTCCCCGGGTCGTGCCCGGGCGACGGCGGCGGCGATCGCGGCGGCCCGGTCCTCGAAGACCTGGACCTCGCCGCGCTCGTGCACCGGCACGGACGCCGCGCCCTGGAGCATGGTGGCGAGGATCGCGAGGGGGTCCTCGGAGCGGGGGTTGTCGGAGGTCAGTACGGCGGTGTCGGCGAGCCGGGCCACGGCGGCGCCCATCGGCGCGCGCTTGGTCGTGTCCCGGTCGCCGCCGCAGCCGAGCACGACGTGCAGGCTGCCCTCGGTGACCTTGCGGAGCGCCTTGAGGACCGACTCGACGGCATCGGTCTTGTGGGCGTAGTCCACGACCGCGAGATAGGGCTGTCCGGCGTCCACGCGCTCCAGCCGGCCCGGCACGCCCGGCACCGCGGCGACGCCGTCGGCGGCGGTCTGCGGGTCGAGGCCTGCGACGGCGAGGGCGACGATCGCGGCGAGCGTGTTGGCCACGTTGAAGGGACCGGCCAGCGGTGACCTGGCGTGGATGCGCTCGCCCTCGGGGCCGATCGCGGTGAACGTCGAGTCCATCGGGCCGACCTGGACGTTCTCGGCGCGCCAGTCGGCGTCCGGGTGCCCCTCGGCGGAGAAGGTGACCACGGGGACCGTGGCCTCCGCGACGAGCCGGCGGCCGTACTCGTCGTCGAAGTTGACGACACCCTGCTTGCTGCGTTCCGGCGTGAACAGCTGTGCCTTGGCCCGGAAGTAGTCCTCCATGTCGGAGTGGAACTCCATGTGTTCCGGGCTGAGGTTGGTGAACACCCCGATGTCGAAGACACAGCCGTCGACCCGGCCGAGGACCAGGGCGTGGCTGGAGACCTCCATCGCGACGGCCTCGACACCGCGTTCGCGCATGACCGCGAACAGGGCCTGGAGGTCGGTGGCTTCGGGGGTGGTGCGCTCGGACTTGATGCGCTCGTCGCCGATCCGCATCTCGACCGTGCCGATCAGACCGGTGTTGTTCTTGGTCTTCAGCCCGCCCTCGACGAGATAGGCGGTGGTGGTCTTGCCGGAGGTTCCGGTGATGCCGATCTGGAGCAGATCGCAGCCGGGGCGGCCGTAGATGGTGGCCGCCAGCTCGCCCATCCGCGCGCGCGGGTCGGCCACCACGAGGACCGGCAGGCCGGTCGCCGCGGCGCGCTCGGCGCCGGTCGGGTCGGTGAGCACGGCGACCGCGCCGAGGCCGGCGGCCTGGGTGACGAAGTCGGCGCCGTGCAGGCGGGCGCCCGGGAGGGCGGCGTACAGGTCACCGGGGCGGACCGCGCGGGAGTCATGGGTGATGCCCGTGACCTCGGCGGTACTGTCCGGCTGCTCGGCACCCAGCTGATCGGCGAGTTCCGCGAGGGGTGTGGCGGAGACCCGGACCGGCCGGGGCGGTCCCGGATATGTCACGGGATGGCCCTTCTGGGTGGTTTGGGACTGATCAGCGTGTGGCACGGCGGTGAGCGTACCGGGCACACCCGCTTCGGAGCGAAGCGAGGGCGTGGGCGTGCTCTGGTTCCCGGAATCGGGAGTGATCGTTGTCACGAGGTGGTTCCTGGCTGCTCGTACTGATCAGGGTGTGAAGGTGACGGGGAGAGAGGCGGACTTGGTTCCCGTCGGCGGGACCTGGAGGGACTTCAGGGCGAATTCCATGACCTGCTTGTAGACGGGGCCGCAGATCTGACCGCCGAAATAGCTGCCCTTGGTGGCGTTCTGGATGGCGCAGTACACGGTGATCCGGGGGCTGTCGGCGGGCGCGAACCCGGCGAACGACGAGGTGTAGCCGTGGTACTTGCCGGTGGCCGGATCCACACGGTTGGCCGTACCCGTCTTGCCCGCGACCCGGTACCCCGGAATGCGCGCCTTGGCACCGGTGCCCGCCTCGTCGTCCACGACCGACTCCAGCATCTGGGCGAGGGTCTTCGCCGTCTTCGCGCTGATCACCCTTGCCTTCTTGGGCTGCGCCGCGGGCGTGAAGCGTCCGTCGGGCCCCTGCGTTCCGCGCACCAGGGTGGGTTCGACGCGTACGCCGCCGTTGGCGATCGTCGAGTAGACGGAGGCGGCCTGCATCGCGTTGAGGGAGACGCCCTGGCCGAAAGGAATCGTGTACTGCTGCGAGGTCGACCAGTCCTGGGGCGCCGCGAGGATGCCCTTGGTCTCACCCGGGAAGTCCAGACCGCTGTAGCTGCCGAGGCCGAACTTGCGCAGGTACGAGTAGAGGATCTGGTTCGACTGCGCCTGGGTCTTGCCGAGTTGGCCGGTGGCCAGGATGGTGCCGATGTTGCTGGACATGGCGAGCACGCCGTTGAGCGTGAGGTACCAGGTCTTGTGGTCGATGTCGTCCTTGAAGAGGCGATCGCCGCGGTGCAGCCGGTTGGGCACGGTGACATGCGTCAGCGGGGTCGCGGTGTTCTCCTCCAGTACGGCGGCCATCGACATGACCTTGGCGGTGGAGCCGGGCTCGTAGGCGTCCTCCACGGCCCAGTTGTGCAGGGTGCCGGGGTCGGCCTGGGAGAGGTCGCCGGGGTCGAAGCCGGGCGAGTTGGCCATGGCGAGGATCTCGCCGGTCTTCGTGTCCTGCACTATCACGTACCCGCGGTCCGCCTTGGACTTCTGCACCTGCTCGGTGATCGCGTTCTGCGCGGCCCACTGGATGTCGCGGTCGATGGTGAGCTCGACGTCGCTGCCGGGCACGGCGGGCGTCTCCGTCGAGCCCGCCGTCGGAACCTGTCGTCCGCCTGACTGGGCGTACCGGATCTTGCCGTCCTTGCCCGTCAGCAGTTTGTTCAGCTGCTGCTCGACCCCGCCGCCGCCCTTGCCGTCGGCGTTGACCCAGCCCAGTATCCCGGCGGCCAGATCCCCGTTGGGGTACACGCGCTTGCTGGTGGCGACGGCGAAGACACCGGCGAGCACATTGACGCCGGTGCCCTCCTCGGCCTTCGTGGCGAGCGCGCTCTTGAGGTCCTTGATCTGCTTCCAGACCTGCGGTGTCTGCCGCCCGGCGAGCTTGACGTACTGCCCCTTGGTGCGGAGCTTCTCGGTCAGCTCGCTCTGCTCCTGTCCGAGGATCGGGGCGAGCAGCGCGGCGGCCTGCTCGGGCCCGTCGTCGATCTTGAGCTGCTTGCGCTTGAAGAGCGTGGGGTCGGCCGTGATGTCGTACGCGTCCACGCTGGTCGCGAGGGCCACGCCGGCCCGGTCGGTGATCTGGCCGCGCTCGGCGGCCAGGGTGTAGCCGACGTACCGGTTCTGCTCGGCCTTGGCCGCGTAGGTGCTCGCGTCGACGGCCTGGACCTGGAGCAGTCGGACGACGAACGCGATCATCACCAGGGTCAGGGCGAGGCTGACCATGCGCAGCCGGGGCCGGGGGCTGCCGAGCCGGAGCGGGCGCTGGGCCGTGGCGCGCGGGGCCGCGGGGCGGGGCTGCGCCGGGCGGCGGACCGGGCGGGCGCCGGGCCCTGCGGGGCGCCGGCGGCCGTCGCCCGCGGGCCTGGCGGGTCCGGGCACACGGCGGCGCGGCGGTTCCCTGTCGGACACTTCCGTCACCTGCCGGGGGTCGGGGTCGCGGAGGACGGTTCGGTGGAGGGGGTGGCTGTGAGGGTGGTCGTGGGGGTGGGTACGGGCGTGGATGTCGGCACGGTGGCCGTGGACGCCGTGGCCGTGGGCGTCGGGGACGTGGCCGTGAGGGGCATGGCCTCGGGCGGCCGTACGACCTGGGCCGAGGACTGCTCGGCCGCGGCGCCCGGGACGCCCTTGACGGTGCCGTCCGGGTCGAGGAAGGCCGGGTCGCCGCCGGGGACCATGCCGAGCTCACGGGCGCGGCGCTGGAGGGCGTCGGGGGCGGAGTAGGCGTCGATGTCGCGCTGGAGAGCCTGCTGCTGGTCGGTGAGGCTCTTCGTCTCCTTCTGGAGGTCGTCCAGTTTGAACGACCCTTCGCTGAGCGCGGAGTTCAGCACCAGGAGCCCGATGAGGCCGCCGCCGAGAAGGAGCACGACGAGGAGCACGAACGGAGTGCGGGCGGCCTGGCCGGAGCCGGAGGACGATGGGAGGAGCCGCGCGAGACGAGCCGCCCGCCCCCTCAGTTCGGGTTTCCTGCTCACTCCGCTCCTCACTCGATGTCCGCCCTGATCCGCTCGGCTCCACGCAGCCGCGCGGGGGCCGCCCGCCGGTTCTCGGCGACCTCTTCCTCGGTGGGAAGTTCGGCACCGCGCGTGAGCAGCTTGAGCCGCGGCTGGTACTGCTCGGGGACCACCGGGAGGCCGGGGGGCGCGGTGTTGGCGGCGCCGGCCGCGAACACCTGCTTCACCAGCCGGTCCTCCAGCGAGTGGTACGACAGCACGGCGATCCGTCCGCCCACGTCGAGCGCCTTCACCGCGGCCGGGATCGCCCGCTCCAGGACCGAGAGTTCCCCGTTGACCTCGATGCGCAGCGCCTGGAAGGTGCGCTTGGCCGGGTTGCCGCCGGTGCGCTTGGCGGCCTGGGGCAGGGAGTCCCGGATCAGCTCGACGAGCCGCGCGCTGTTGCTGAACGGCTCCTTCGCGCGCTCGCGCACGACGGCGGCGACGATCCGCTTGGCCTGCTTCTCCTCGCCGTAGGCCCGCAGGATCCGCACCAGCTCGCCCGGCGGGTAGGTGTTGAGGACCTCGGCGGCGCTCATGCCGGTCGTCTGGTCCATGCGCATGTCGAGCGGGGCGTCCTGGGCGTAGGCGAAGCCGCGGTCGGCCTCGTCGAGCTGCATGGAGGAGACGCCGAGGTCGAACAGGACGCCCTGGACGTGCGGGACGCGGAGTCGGTCGAGAACGTCCGGAAGCTCGTCGTAGACCGCGTGGACGAGGGTGGCGCGCTCGCCGTAGGGCGCGAGGCGCTCGCCGGACAGGCGCAGGGCCTCCTTGTCGCGGTCGAGGGCGACCAGACGGACCTCGGGGAACTGCTGGAGAAGGGCCTCACTGTGGCCGCCGAGACCGAGGGTGCAGTCGACGACGACCGCTCCGGGGGCCTGTAGGGCGGGGGCCAACATGTCCAGGCAGCGCTGGAGCATCACCGGGACATGTCGCGTGTTGCTCAAGGGGCCCTCTCAGGTCCGGCGGGCCGTCCGCACCGCCGGGCACCCGCCTCCGGGAGAAGGCCGAGCCGTACGTACGCGCCGCGCGCGTGGGGAGATTCCGGTGACTGCGCCGGTGTCTCCCGGGGAATTGATGCCGACAGGGAGACCTCGCCTCCCGCTTCGCGTCACTTTAGTCCACGGTGTCTCGCGGTCAATCAACCGGCCTGCGCGTCGCGGCCGGGCATCGAGGTGAGGCGACCGGTGGCGGGATTTCACCCGGCCGGGCGCACCCGCCCCCTGTGGCTCACCTCTGTGGCTTACCTCACAAAGAGGACGTGATGACGCTCTTTTTCCCTTCTCACCGCAGGACCGGATCGGCTGTGACCAGTAACGTCGTCACCATGACGACTTCTGCATCCGCCGCCACCGCATCCGAAGGCGCCATACGCGTCGGCGCCGTCACCGACCGCCTCGTCGACGCGAACGAGCAGTACGCCGCCGCGTTCACCGACCCCGGCATGGACGCCCGCCCCGTTCTGCACGTCGCCGTCGTGGCCTGCATGGACGCCCGTCTCGACCTGCACGCCGCGCTCGGTCTGGAGCTCGGCGACTGCCACACCATCCGCAACGCCGGCGGGGTGGTCACCGACGACGTGATCCGGTCCCTCACCATCAGCCAGCGCAAGCTGGGCACCCGTAGCGTCGTCCTGATCCACCACACCGGCTGCGGTCTGGAGGCGATCACCGAGGACTTCCGCACCGAGCTGGAGATGGAGGTCGGCCAGCGCCCGGCCTGGGCGGTGGAGTCCTTCCGGGACGTCGACCAGGACGTACGGCAGTCCATGCAGCGCGTGCGCACCAACCCGTTCCTGCTGCACACCGACGACGTGCGCGGCTTCGTCTTCGACGTGAAGACGGGTCTGCTGCGCGAGGTCGACCCCGCCTGACCCCGCCGGACCGCCCTCCGAAGCTGTCGTTCTCCTGTTGATTTCCGGTTCCTGGGTGCCCAAAAGGCCGCAAGCCCTGACATATCGCAGGCAGTTGTCCACAGGCGAGTGACACGAATCGGTAACGGCAGCAAGAATGCGGGGATGGACGTCACGCGGAACCATTTCCGCGTGCTGTCCGTGAATTCGGGGTGGGCCGGTCCGCATCGCAGAGCGTCGGCCCGGAGAAAGAACGGGCCGAGGAGGGCCGGGTGACGACCTATGACGATCGAGCGAGCCTCACTGATCTGACCGCCACTGTGGAGCGTGTCCGCAGTTCGGTGGAAGGAGTGATCGAGGGCAAGCCCGAGGTCGTACGGCTTTCGCTGACCGTACTGCTCGCCGAGGGGCATCTTCTGATCGAGGATGTCCCCGGCGTCGGAAAGACCATGTTGGCGAAGGCACTGGCGCGGTCCATCGACTGCTCGGTGCGGCGTATCCAGTTCACGCCCGACCTGCTGCCCTCGGACATCACGGGTGTGTCCATCTGGGACCAGCAGCGCCGGGACTTCGAGTTCAAGCCGGGCGCGATCTTCGCGCAGATCGTGATCGGCGACGAGATCAACCGCGCCTCGCCGAAGACGCAGTCCGCGCTCCTGGAGTCCATGGAGGAGCGGCAGGTCACCATCGACGGGCAGACCTACGAGCTGCCCAGCCCCTTCATGGTGGTGGCCACGCAGAACCCGGTCGAGATGGAGGGCACCTACCCGCTGCCGGAGGCCCAGCGCGACCGCTTCATGGCGCGGGTCTCCATCGGCTACCCCAGCGCGGAGGCCGAGTTGCAGATGCTCGACGTCCACGGCGGGGTGAGCCCGCTGGACGACCTCCAGCCGGTGGCCCACGCGCACGACATCGTGAAGCTCGTCGACGCCGTCCGCGGCGTCCACGTCGCCGACCCGGTCCGGCGCTACGCCGTCGACCTGGTCGCCGCCACGCGCACCCACCCCGACCTGAGACTCGGCGCCTCCCCGCGCGCGACGCTGCACCTGCTGCGCGCGGCGAAGGCGTCCGCCGCCCTCAGCGGCCGGGAGTACGCGCTGCCGGACGACGTCCAGGCCCTCGCCGTCGCCGTCCTGGCCCACCGGCTGCTGCCCACCGCCCAGGCCCAGCTCAACCGGCGCACCTCCGAGCAGGTCGTGCAGGAGATCCTGCAGCGCACCCCGGTGCCCCAGCAGCAGGGCGGCATCGGTCTCGGCCACGGCACGCAGGCATACGGCCAGCAGCCGCCGCGGAGGCTTGGATGACCACCGCCGCCGGGCCAGGCCACGCGGAGCCCGACCGGGGCGACAAGGGCGGGGTGCGCACCGCGCTGGCCGGTCTGACCACCCGCGGCCGGTCCTTCCTGGCCGCGGGCATCGCCGCCGCCATCTGCGCGTACGTCCTGGGGCAGAGCGATCTGCTCCGGGTCGGCCTGCTGCTGGCCGTGCTGCCCCTGGTCTGCGCCACCGTCCTCTACCGCACCCGCTACCGGGTCGCCGGCAGCCGCCGGCTCTCCCCCGCGCGCGTGCCCGCCGGCAGCGAGGCCCGCGTCCACCTGCGGATGGACAACGTCTCGCGGCTGCCGACGGGCCTGCTGATGCTCCAGGACCGGGTGCCGTACGTCCTCGGCCCGCGCCCCCGCTTCGTCCTCGACCGGGTCGAGGCGGGCGGCCGCCGCGAGGTCTCCTACCGGGTCCGCTCCGACCTGCGCGGCCGCTATCCGCTGGGCCCGCTCCAGCTGCGCCTGACCGACCCGTTCGGCATGTGCGAGCTGACCCGGTCCTTCTCGTCGTACGACACTCTGACGGTGATCCCGCGCGTGGAGCCGCTGCCGCCGGTGCGCTTCAGCGGCGAGGCGAAGGGCTACGGCGACGGGCGGCAGCGCTCGCTCGCCCTGGCCGGCGAGGACGACGTCATCCCGCGCGGCTACCGCTACGGCGACGACCTGCGCCGGGTCCACTGGCGTTCCACCGCGCGCTACGGCGAGCTGATGGTGCGCCGCGAGGAGCAGCCGCAGCGTTCGCGCTGCACGGTGCTCCTCGACACCCGGGGCCTCGCCTTCCACGGCGCGGGCCCCGACTCGGCCTTCGAGTGGGCCGTCTCGGGCACCGCGTCGGCGCTGGTCCACATGCTCGAACGCGGCTTCTCCGTCCGGCTGTTGACGGACACCGGCAGCTCGGTGCCCGGCGAGGGCGCGGACGGCTTCGCGGGCGCGAGCCAGGAGTCGGCGGACGCGGCGGGCCTGATGATGGACACCCTCGCGGTGATCGACCACTCCGACGGCACGGGCCTGTCGCGCGCCTACGACGTGCTGCGCGGCGGCAACGAGGGGCTGCTGGTCGCCTTCTTCGGCGACCTCGACGAGGAACAGGCCACGGTCGCCGCCAAGATGCGCCAGCGCAGCGGAGGCGCGGTCGCCTTCCTGCTGGACGGGGCGGGCTGGGGTCGGGAACCGACCGATGCGGCCCGGCCGTTGGACCGGAGCGAGGAGCGGTTGCGGATGCTGCGCGAGGCCGGCTGGACGGCGCTGCGCGTGCCGCGCGGTGCCTCTCTGAGCGAACTGTGGCGCCAGGCGGACCGCGAGCGCACCGGTCTCGGTGCGGCGAACGGCGCGGGCAGTGAGGGGGCACGGACATGAGCGGGCGGGCACGACTGGCGCTGGGTGCCTGGGCGGCCACCCTGATGGCGTCCTGCGCCCTGCTGCCCCTGGTCGAACCGGCCACCTGGATCCTCCAGGCGGCCTTCCTGCTGGGCGTCCAGTCCCTGGTGGGCGCGGCGACCCGGCGGGTACCGCTGGCCCGCCCCCTGACCGTGGCCTCGCAGGCCCTGGTCACGCTGATGATGCTGACCCTGCTCTTCACCCGGGAGCAGGCGGTCGCCGGGATCGTGCCCGGCCCCGAGGCCTTCCAGCGCTTCGCCGACCTGCTTCAGCAGGGCAGCGACGACATCGCGCGGTACGCGATCCCGGCGCCGCTGGAGTCCGACGGCATCCGGCTGATGATCATCGGTGGCGTCCTGGTCATCGGGCTCGCGGTGGACACCCTCGCGGTGACCTTCCGCAGCGCGGCCCCGGCCGGACTGCCGCTGCTCGCGCTGTACTCCGTGGCCGCGGGGCTGTCCGACGGCGGTGCCGACTGGCTCTGGTTCGTGGTCGCGGCGGGCGGCTATCTGATGCTGCTGCTCTCCGAGGGACGCGACCGGCTCTCCCAGTGGGGCCGGGTCTTCGGCGGGGCGCCGCGCACCCCGGGCGGCGAGTCCGGCCCGGTGGCCCCGGTCCGCACCGGGCGGCGTATCGGCGCCGTCGCGCTGGGCCTGGCCCTCGTGGTGCCGATCGCCCTGCCCTCGATGAGCGGCGGCCTGCTGGACGGCGTCGGAGCGGGCGCGGGCGGTGGCAACGGCAGCGGGGGCACGATCTCCGCGGTCAACCCCCTGGTGTCCCTGCGCGACAACCTCAACGCGGACGACGACCGCGACGTCCTGTCGGTGCGGTCCGACCCGGAGGCGGCCGGCGCCCAGTATCTGCGGATCGTCTCCCTGGACGACTTCGACGGCACCACGTGGAAGCCGTCCAAGCGGGACATCGACAAGGTGCCGGACGAGTTCCCCACCCCGCCCGGTCTCGGCGCCGACGTCCGGCGTGCCGAGATCACGACGCGGATCTCGGCCGCCGACTGGTACCAGCAGGACTGGCTGCCGATGCCGTACCCGCCGAGCGGCGTGGAGGTCGACGGCAAGTGGCGCTACGAACCGGTGGGCATGACGCTCGTCGGCGACCACGGCCAGACCACGCGCGGGAAGACGTACACGGTCAGGAGCCTGGACGTGCGGCCGACGGCCGAGCAGCTGGCCTCGGCCCCGGAGCCTCCCGCGAGCCTGAAGCGCGAGTACACCAAGCTGCCGAAGTCCCTGCCCGACATCGTCACCAGGACCGCCCGGGAGGTCACCGCCGGCTCCTCGAACCACTACGACGAGGCGGTGAAGCTCCAGGAGTACTTCACGGTGACCGGCGGCTTCCAGTACGACACCCAGGTCCAGGCGGGCAGCGGCTCGCAGGCGATCGCCCGGTTCCTGGAGAACAAGCAGGGCTTCTGCGTCCACTTCTCCTTCGCGATGGCCGCGATGGCCCGCAGCCTCGGCATTCCGGCCCGGGTGGCGGTGGGCTTCGCCCCCGGTACGCCGCAGGGCGACGGATCGGTGACGGTCACGCTGCGCGACGCGCACGCCTGGCCCGAGCTGTACTTCGAGGGCGTCGGCTGGACCCGCTTCGAGCCGACCCCGACCCGGGGCACGCAGCCCGAGTACACGCAGACGCAGACCCCGGGCAGCAGCCTGCCGGACACGGGCCGTCCGACCCAGTCGGCGAGCGCGGCGCCCTCCGCCACGCCGTCGGCGAGCGAGAGCTGCTCCGCGGAGCAGAAGAAGCTCGAGGCCTGCCCGAGCGAGTCCACGGCGGCCGCGCTCGCCAAGGACGACGACGGCCCGAAGTGGTACGTCTTCCTGGCGTGGGCGCTCGGCGGTCTCGCCGCCCTGGCGATCCCGCTGGCGCCGGCGCTGTGGCGGACCCGGACCCGGGCGGTACGGCTGGGGGCGCACGGCCGGACCGAGGCGGACGCCGCGCGGCACACGCTGGCGGTCTGGCTGGAACTGACCGACACGGCCTGGGACTTCGGGATCGTGCCGGACGAGTCGCAGACGCCTCGCAAGACGGCGGCCCGGTTCGTCCGGCTGGGTCATCTCGACGAGGCTGCCGCGGCCTCGGTGCACCGCGTGGCGGAGGCGGTGGAGCAGGTGCTGTACGCGCCGCGGCCGCGCCCCACGGCGGGGCTCGCGGAGGACGTCCGGCGGGCGATCGCCGGGCTGCGCGGCACAGCACCGCGCAGCACGCAACTGCGGGCGGTCTTCGCCCCGCGCTCGACCGTACGGGTGGTGTGGGCCGTCTCGGAGTGGTGGAGCGGCGTCACGTCCCGGGTGGCGGCGGTCCGACCCAGCCTGCGCAAGCCGTCCGGCCAGCAGAACTAGACCGGGCACTGGGCACAGAGCGAGCCCCCGATCCGTGGAAGCGGATCGGGGGCTCGTCTCGTCGGCCGGGCTGCCGGACCAAGGGCGTGCGTGAGGGGGTGACCGCCCGGTGGGCGGTCACCCCCTCATCCGCTGTGGGTCGAGCTACTGGCCGCCCTGTTCATCGCGGCGCCGCTGCCAGCGCTGCTCGATGCGGTCCATCATGGAGCGCTTCTGCCGGGGCTGACGACGAGCCTGCGGGCCACCCGCCGCGGGCTGTTCGCCCGGCTTGGGGGCCTTGCGCCAGCCGGTCACGGCGAGTACCGCACAGCCCAGCATGACGAGGAAGCCCACCACGCTGAGCCAGACCTGCTTGGCGACCATTCCTGCCATGAGGAGCGCGATACCTACGAGGAAGCCCGCGACCGCCTGGTAGACCCGTCGCCGGGTGTACGTACGCAGCCCGCTTCCCTCGAGCGCTGTCGCGAACTTGGGATCTTCGGCGTACAGCGCTCGCTCCATTTGCTCGAGCATTCGCTGCTCGTGCTCCGAGAGCGGCACGGAGTCCTCCTCATCGTGCAGTCGCCGGGGCGACTCGGGGGGTCCCTTCAGGATAGGCAGGGAATCGCCCCCGTGAAACCCGCCCCTCTACGCCAATTAGCCAACCGGATTCCGCCATGAGCGTCCCGGCCACTGAATCTTGCATTCCCCAGCAGCCGACCCGTCATGCCGGGCGGTCTCCCTCGATCATACGGCGCTGGGCGCCCGATCGGGGGGCCTGTGGCGTACTCCATCTGCACCCAAGTCCCTGATCAGCGCCGCACCAGGACGCGGCACAGGGGTCTCAGGAGGTGGTCCGCGTCTCGCCGAGCACATGAAGCTGGGTGGCCACGGAGTGGAAGGCGGGCAGTTCGGCCGCCGCCTCCTCCAGCTTGAGCAGGGCCTCCAGGGCCCCGGGCTCGGTGTCGACCAGCACGCCGGGGACCAGGTCGGCGAAGACCCGGACGCCGTGCACGGCGCCGACCGCCAGGCCCGCTCCCTCGACGAGTGCGGTGAGCTGTTCGGCGGTGAAACGCCTCGGCACGGGGTCGCCGTCCCCCCAGCGGCCGTTCGGGTCGGCGAGGGCCTGCTTGGCCTCCTTGAAGTGGCCGGCGAGGGCGCGGGCGAGCACGGCGCCGCCCAGGCCGGCCGCGAGCAGGCTGAGGACGCCTTCGGAGCGCAGCGCGGCAATCACGTTGCGGACGCCCTCGGCCGGGTCGTCGACGTACTCCAGGACGCCGTGGCACAGCACCGCGTCGTAGGCGCCGCGCTCGACCACGTCGAAGAGGCCGTGGGCGTCGCCCTGGACGCCCTGGACGCGGTCGGCGACGCCTGCCTCGGCGGCGCGGCGCTCCAGGGCGAAGAGCGCGTTGGGGCTGGGGTCGACGACGGTGACGCGGTGGCCGAGGCGGGCGACGGGCACGGCGAAGTTGCCGCTGCCGCCTCCGGTGTCGAGGACGTCCAGGGACTCCCGGCCGGTGGCCTTGACCCGCCGTTCGAGGGCGTCCTGGAGGACTTCCCAGACCACGGCGGTACGGAGGGAGGCGCGGGGTCGCAGCGGGTCCGACACGGCAGTTGACTCCTCGGCGCGGCACCGCCTCATGCACGGCGGAGCGAACGGGCACCCTCCCCGCCGGGGGTGCGGAAGGCGAGGGTTTCAGGCGCCTCCACCCTAATGGGCGGCGAAGCGAGTCATCACCGGCCGAGTCCTGCGCCGTGAGCCGTGTTCGGCGGGGCGTGCGGCGCGCCGACCAAGTCACCCCGCGTCCGGCATGTCCCTGCTCCCTGGGTGGTCGTCGGGGGCCGGGTGGTCCGTGTCCTGGCGGGGCTGGGGCAGGACCGGCTGGAGGACCAGCATCCGCTCGACGAGGCGCAGGAACATCGCCACGTCGCGCATCAGGTCGTCGGCGTCCCGGCGGGAGGCCGCGCCCTGGATGCCGGCCTCGGCCCGGGCGCGGCGGCGGGCCCCGGCGGCGAAGAGCGCGCTCCACTCGGCGAGCTCGGGCGCTATCTCGGGGAGCACTTCCCAGGCGCTCCGGATCCTGGCCCGGCGTCGGGGGGTCGGCTCCGGGCGTCCGCGGGCGGCGAGCACGGCGGCGGCGGTGCGCAGGGCGGCGAGATGTGCCGTCGCGTAGCGCTCGTTCGGGGTTTCCAGGACGGCGGCCTCGTCGAGTCCGGCGCGGGCCTGGGCGAGCAGGTCGAGGGCGGCGGGCGGGGCCGTGGTCCGGCGCAGCACGGGGTGTACGTCGCTCGCCGGTCCGGTCAGTGAGGGGGCAGGGCCGGTGGCGCGGCGCCGACGGGCGGCTGCTGCTGCGTGAGAGGTGGCCATGACGAACCTCCTGTCGTCTGCGTGACGGCGTTGTGGCCGTATGTGCCCATCGTGAGGTATGGCACTGACAATCCGTTCTGACCTGGGCTTTTGCTTCGATCGAAAGTTCGGGTTAGTTTTTGCACTGACCAGTCAGTTCAAAAACTCGCTTCAACACTCAGGGGGTGGGCTGTGGGCGGAGTCGCCGTCACAGCCGAGGGCCTCGGGCTCAAGGGGCCGCGGGGGTGGGCCTTCCGCGGGATCACCTTCGAGGCCGAGCCCGGCTCGCTCGTCGCGGTCGAGGGTCCGTCGGGGACCGGCCGCACATGTCTGCTGCTCGCGCTCACCGGGCGCATGAAGGCCACCGAGGGGACGGCGGTCGTGGGCGGGGCGCGGCTGCCCAAGCAGCTCGGGGCGGTGCGGCGGATGAGCGCCGTCGCGCATGTCGCCGGTGTCACCGACCTCGACCCGGCCCTCACCGTCGGGGAACACCTGCGTGAGCGGGCCCTGCTCCAGCACCGGTTCGGGGACTCCCTGCGCGCGCTGCTGCGGCCCCGCGCGGAGCGGAAGAACGAGGCACGGCTGCGGATCGACACCGCCCTGATCGCCGCCGGTCTCGACCAGGAGGCCCTGCCCAAGGGCTCCCGGACCGCCGTGCGCGATCTGGAGCGGCTGGAGGGACTGCGGCTGTCCCTCGCCCTCGCGCTCATCGGCCGTCCGCGGCTGCTCGGCGTCGACGACGTCGATCTGAAGCTGTCGGACGCCGAACGGGCCGAGGTCTGGGCCCTGTTGAGGTCGCTCGCCGAGGCCGGGACAACCGTCGTGGCGGTGTGCAGCGAGGCCCCGGACGACGTGGTGAAGGTGTCCACCGAGGGGAAGGAGAAGGCCGATGCGCTCGCCGCGACTGGCCGCGCTTGAGCTCCGGCGCTTCGGCCGGGGCAAGCTGCCGCGCGCCGCCCTGGTCGCACTGCTGGTGCTGCCGCTGCTGTACGGCGCCCTGTACCTGTGGTCGTTCTGGGACCCGTACGGCCGGCTCGACCGCATCCCGGTGGCGCTCGTGAACGCCGACAAGGGCGTGACCGCCGACGGGAAGAAGATCACCGCGGGCGCCGACATCACCAAGGGGCTGCGCGAGAGCGACGTCTTCGACTGGCACGAGGTGAGCGCCGCCGACGCGCGCGGGGGCGTCGAGGACGGCACGTACTACCTGTCACTGACCGTACCGGCCGACTTCAGCGAGCGGATCGCCTCCAGTGCGGGCGACTCCCCCGAGACGGGCGCGCTCCAGGTCAGGACCAACGACGCGAACAACTACATCGTCGGGCAGATCTCGCGCACGGTCTTCAGCGAGGTGCGTCAGGCCGCGTCCACGAAGGCGTCGAGGTCCTTCCTGGACCAGATCTTCATCTCCTTCTCCGACATCCACGGCGCGACGGTCAAGGCCGCCAAGGGCGCCGACAAGCTGGAGACCGGCACGGCCAAGGCCGAGAAGGGCTCCAAGGACCTCGCCGACGGGCTGAAGGACGCCAAGAGCGGCAGCGGCAAGCTGTCCAAGGGCCTCAAGAAGCTCGACAAGGGCGCGGGCGACCTCCAGGACGGCTCGGAGAAGGTCGCGGAGGGCACCCAGACCCTCGCCGACAAGGTCGACGGGGTCGCGGAGAAGGTCGGCCCGTTCCTCAAGGACAACGAGAAGACGATCGGCGACACCGCCCAGCTCGTCGCGGACTCCGCGGGGGCGATCCGCGACAACCTCGACACCCTGGTGAAGACGGCTCCGGTCGCCGCCAAGGGCGCCCACACGGCCTCCGACACCCTGGACGACGTCTACCAGGCGCGCTGCGAGAACCCGGTTCTGCCGGACGGGGCCTGTGCCGACCTGAAGAAGGCCAAGGACGCCGCCGCCGACGTGGCGACGATCGCGGACGACGTGAACACCCTCGTGGGCGACCAGGACGGCGATCTGAAGAAGCTCGACAAGAACCTGGCGACCCTCCAGAAGCAGGCCCAGGCCCTCGCCGACCGGGCGCCCAATCTCTCCGAGGACCTCGACGACGCCGTCTCCAAGATCGACAAGCTGAACGAGGGCGCGGGCAAGGTCGCCGCGGGCGCCAAGACCCTCCACACCGGGCTCGGCACGGCCAAGACCGGCGCCGGCGACCTGGACGAGGGGGTGGGCAAGCTCAAGACGGGCGCCGAGGACCTCAACGGCGGCATGTACAAGCTCGTCGACGGCTCCGGGAAGCTCTCCGACGGACTGCACGACGGCGCCGGCCAGATCCCCGACTACGACAAGGCCGACCGCGACGAGCGCACCGGCGTCATGGCCGACCCCGTCCAGCTGGTCTCCAAGGACTTCCACAAGGCGCCCAACTACGGCACCGGCTTCGCCCCGTACTTCATCCCGCTGTCCCTGTGGGTGGGCGCGATGGTGGCGTACATGCTCGTGGCACCGATGAACCGGCGTGCGCTCGCGGCGGGCGCCCCCGCGTGGCGGATCGCGCTGGCCGGCTGGCTGCCGGTGGTGGCCGTCGGAGTGCTCCAGACCGTCGCCCTGATGTCGGTGCTGCACTGGGCGATCGGCCTCCAGATGGTGCGGGCGGCCGGCACGGTGGGCTTCCTGTTCCTGGTCACGGCGTGCTTCGCGGCGATCGTGCAGTGGCTCAACGCCCGCTTCGGGGCGGCCGGACGGATCCTCGTCCTGGCCTTCCTGATGCTCCAGCTGACCTCCGCCGGCGGCACGTACCCCGTGCAGACCAGCCCGGGCTTCTTCAACGCGCTCCACCCCTTCCTGCCGATGAGCTACGTCGTCGAGGCGCTGCGCCGGCTCATCACCGGCGGCGGGCTCGGTCCGGTGTGGCACGCGTGCGTGGTGCTCGTCGCCTTCACCGCGGGCGCTCTCGCGCTGACCGCCCTGTCGGCCCGCCGCCGCCAGGTGTGGACGCTCGACCGGCTGCACCCGGAGCTGAGCCTGTGACCTCGACGACCGACGGGGCCGCGGTTGCTGTGAGAATCGGGGCCATGGAAAGCAGCAGCGGCAGCACGCGCCGCGAGGCCACCCGGCAGAAGCTCTACGAGGCGGCCGTCACCCTCATCGCCGAGCAGGGCTTCTCCGCCACGACCGTCGACGAGATCGCGGAGCGGGCCGGGGTCGCGAAGGGCACCGTCTACTACAACTTCGCGAGCAAGTCCGTCCTCTTCGAGGAGCTGCTGCGGCACGGCGTGGGCCTGCTCACCGCCTCCCTCCGGGAGGCGGCGGAACGGACCGCCCAGCAGGGCGGCAGCAAGACGGACGCCCTGGACGCGATGATCCGGGCCGGTCTGGTCTTCATCGACCGCTACCCGGCCTTCACCCAGCTCTACGTGGCCGAGCTGTGGCGCACCAACCGGGCCTGGCAGTCCACGCTCATGGTGGTCCGTCAGCAGGCGGTGGCGGTCGTCGAGGACGTCCTGCGCGAGGGCATCGACAACGGCGAGTTCCATGAGGCCATCGACGTCTCCCTGACCGCGTCGGCCCTCGTCGGCATGGTGCTGGTGGCGGCCCTGGACTGGAAGGCGTTCCAGCCTGAGCGCTCCCTGGACGACGTCCACTCGGCGCTGTCGCGGCTGTTGCAGGGCCGGGTGAGCGGCCACCGCTGACCTGGGCCGTCCACACGAAAGCGCCAGTCCGCTGTGGCCGCGTCCCCCGCGGGCCACCTCGAACCGGCGCCTTCTCGTGCTCCCCCGTTCTCCCTTTCCCCCGTGTCCCCCGTCGGACCCCCGTTCGGTCGTTCCCCCGGGCCCCCCGTGCCTCGCTCCCGCCGACTTCCGTCGGCGGAAGGAGCGGATCCGGGGCGGCTCCGCTCCGGCGCCCCGTGTCGCCGGTGCCGGAGCCGTTCCCCTTCTCCGTGGCTCCACTCTCTCGTTCACGCAGGTCGGCACCCATCCGCGCGCGTACTCATCTCGCCCCCTAGGTACGGATACTCAGACCTGCGCACTCAGGCCCAGGACGCCCCGTTGCCGACTGGTTACGATCGCCTCCGTGTCGGTACTCCCTCTCGTCTTCACCAGCGGCTGGGCCAGCGGAATCAACGCGTACGCCGTCGTGCTGCTGCTCGGCGTCTTCGGCGCGACCGGGCTGAGCGACGACGTCCCCGCGACCTTGCAGCGCCCTGAGGTGCTCGTCACAGCGGGCGTGCTGTTCCTGTGCGAGGCGGTCGCGGACAAGATCCCGTACGTCGACTCGGCGTGGGACTCCGTGCACACGGTGATCCGCCCGGCGGCGGGCGCCTGGGTGGGCGCGGTGCTGGCCGGTCAGAGCGGCTCGCTCAACGACGTGGTCGCGGGTCTGGTGGGCGGTTCGACGGCGCTGGCCAGCCACGCGGTCAAGGCCGGGACCAGGATGGCGGTCAACACCTCGCCGGAGCCGTTCAGCAACGTGATCGTGAGCCTGGCCGAGGACCTCGGCGTCGGCGGCCTCGTCACCTTCGCGATCTTCAACCCGCAGGCTGCGGCGATCATCGCGGCGGTGCTGCTGCTCGGCGGGCTGGTGATACTGATCTTCCTGATCTCCCGGATCCGGCGCTTCCTGCGGCGCAGGGCCCAACGCCGGGAGGAGAAGCGGCTCGCGGGCCGGACAGGGTCGCCACCGGGCTGGTGACCCCACCTGTCATCAGGGCTGTCGGTGGCGGCCGATAAAGTCGCGGGCATGGCACGGATTGCGGTGATCGGCGCCGGGATGGGCGCGATGGCGGCCGCTGCCCGGCTGGCCGTCGCGGGCCACCGGGTGGCGGTGTACGAGCGTACGGAGACGTACGGCGGTGCGGTGCGCCGCTTCGAGCGCGACGGGTTCGCCTTCGACACCGGCCCGGGACTGCTGCCGCTCCCCGCCGTCTACCGCGACCTGTTCGTCAAGACGGGCAAGGAGCCGCTGGAGTCGGTCGTGGAGCTGGTCCAGGTCGACCCGTCGTCGCGGCACCTCTTCGCGGACGGCACCGAGGTCTCGCTGCCGAACGCGTCCCGCGCGGGCGTCGTGGCGGCGCTGGACGAAGCGCTCGGTGCGGGGACCGGCGACCGTTGGGGCGACTTCCTGGTCCGGGCCCGCGAGGCCTGGGACCGTACGCGCCGGCCGCTCCTGGAGGAGCCGCTGTGGCCCAACTGGTCGGTGCTGGCCGACCGCGAGCCCTACCCGTCGGTCCCCCACAAGAAGCTGCTGCGCACCCGCCGCGCCGGTCTGCTCGCCGAGATCGGCGCCTGGGAGCTGCGCGACCCCCGGCTGGCCGCCCTGCTGGACGGCTACGCGCTGGCGTACGGCCTCGACCCGAGCGACGCCCCCGCGAGCGCGGCGGTGCTGCCGTACATGGAGCACGCCTTCGGGACCTGGTATGTCCGCGGCGGTATGCGGGAGTTGGCGCGCGCGGTGTACGAGCGGTGTGTGGCGCGCCGGGTGGAGTTCCACTTCGGCGCCGAGGTCACCGGGGTGCTGGAGAAGGACGGCCGGGCGGCCGGGCTTGAGCTGGCCGACGGGTCGGTGGTGGACGCGGACACCGTCGTCGGTGGCGGGCCCTGGCGCCTGGGGAGCCTTGTGCGCGGGCGTGAGCTGTACGACGCGGAGGCGGTGGAGGTGAACCCGGAGGGCATGTCCCCGGGGCGCGTCGTGGTCTGCCTCGCCCTGCGGGGCGCGCGCGAGGCCGGTGCCGCGCATCGCACCGTCGTCCACGGCCCGGACTCCGAGAGCGAGTGGGAGCTCTTCTCGCTCGGTGTGCCGCCCGAGCAGCCGACGGTCCGGATCGACCGGCCCGACGATCCCGCGCTGCGCCCCGACGACGCACACGAGTCGATGGTGCTCACCGCGACGGTGCCCTCGCAGACGCACTACGACTGGACCGCCGACGGCGCCGCCGACGCCTTCGCCGACCGGATGCTCGCCGCGGCCGAGCGGGCCGTACCGGGCCTGCGGGAGCGGACACTGTGGCGCGAGGTCCGCACACCGGTCCACACGCGCGAGGAGACGGGCGCCGAGGGCGGCGGTGTGCCCGCGCCCGCACTGGCCGCGGCTCGGGGAACCCTGCTGCGCCCGGCCAACCGGACGGAGCTGCCGGGCCTGTTCACCGTCGGCGGCTGGGCGCACCCCGGTGGCGGTCTGCCGCACGCGGGCATGTCGGGCGCGCTGGTCGCCGGACTGATCGTGGAGGGACCGGACTTCCGGGGCTCTCAGTGACGGTCCCGCGAGCCGCCCACCCCGGGTGAGCGCCGCTCAGAAGCGGTACTGCTCGTCGTAGCCGTTCCCCTGCTGACCGTTGCCCTGGTAGGGGTACGGCTGCTCCGGCGGGAGTTCACCGCCGTAGGAGTCGTCGGTGCGCTGCTGCGGGACCCAGACGCCACCGGCCGGGGTCTCGCCGCCGTAGGTGGCGTTGCCGTACTGGTCCTGACCGTAGGCCTGCTGGCCGTACTGCTGCTGACCGCCGTAGGAGGTGTCGTACCCGCCGCCGTAGGTCTGGGTGCCGATGTACGGGTCGGAGTAGGCGGCGTACTGCTGCTGGCCGGCCGTGTCGTAGCCGTACTGCTGCTGGTCGTAGCCGGTGTAGCCGTCGTAGGCGTAGTTCTGGTCGGTGGCCTGTGCCGCCGTCGCGTACTGGTCCTGGCCGGCGTAGGTGCCGTCGCCGGCCGCCGCCGGGTAGGGGGTGTCGCCGTATATGCCGTAGGAGCCGGTGTCGTCCGGCATGGGCTGGGGCTCGTAGACCGCGGTGGTCTCGGCCGCCGCGGCGGGGCGGGCGGGCGTGAACACGTCGTCGCGGTCGTACTCGTCGCCGTAACCGGCGGTGTTCTGGCGGTAGTTGCCCTCGTCGCCGTAGTCGGCGTCGGTCGCCTCGAGGTCGGAGACCTCCAGGGTCGGCTCCTCACGGCCACGCTCACGGCGCTTGCCGCCGGCCAGGCCGCCCAGAGCCGCCGGCGGATTGACCGCCCAGCCCTGCTCGAAGCCGCGGCGGAAGGAGAGCGTCACGTAGGTCTGGCCGATCGCGAAGGCGATGGCGCCCAGTCCGATGACGACGACGGACGGGATCAGGACACCGAAGACGACGCCCACGAAGCCCGCGAAGGCGAGCAGGCGCCAGCGCAGGCGCGCCTTGTACTGGAGCAGCACCTCGCCGAGCAACCACAGCGCGACGACTCCGAACGCGATGTAGAGGACCGTCCAGCCCATGTACGCCCCTCTCCCAGTAACCGCTACGCAGTGTGTCGTATATCCGTGCGGCCGGTCTAGGCCTGCGGTGGGTGGTGCAGGCCCAGGTTCTCGTAGATTTCCAGGGTCGCCGTGGAGTTGTTGAGCGTGATGAAGTGCAGTCCGGGCACTCCCTCGGCCAGCAGCCGCGCACAGAACTCGGTGGCGAATTCGATACCGATGGAGCGTACAGCGGCCGGATCGTCTTTTGCTGTGAGGATCCGCTCTTTCAGGGCAGCGGGGATCGACGCGTTGCTGAGCTGCGGAAGCCGTTCGAGCATCTTCACACTCGTGACCGGCATCACTTCGGGGATGACCGGGGTGGAGCAGCCGGCGGTGGCCACCCGGTCGCGGAGGCGAAGGTAGGAATCCGGCTCGAAGAACATCTGCGTGATGGCGTAGTCGGCGCCGGCCCGGCACTTGTCGACGAAGTGCTCGACGTCCGTGTCCCAGTCGCCGGAGCGCGGGTGCATCTCGGGGAAGGCGGCGACGCCCACGCAGAAGTCACCCGACTCCTTGATGAGCCGGACCAGTTCGGCCGCGTACGTCAGGCCCTGCGGATGCGGCACCCAGTCGCCCATGGGGTCCCCGGGCGGGTCGCCGCGCACCGCGAGCATGTTGCGGATCCCGGCGTCGGCGTACTGGCCGATGATGTTGCGCAGCTCGGCGATCGAGTGGTTGACCGCGGTGAGGTGGGCGACCGGGGTGAGGGTGGTGTCCGCGGCGATCCGCTCGGTGGCGCGGACGGTGCCCGCACGGGTGGAGCCGCCGGCGCCGTACGTCACGGAGACGAAGTCGGGGGCCACCGCCTCGACCCTCCGCAGCGCGTTCCACAGGTTCCGCTCGCCCTTCTCCGTCTTCGGAGCCCAGAACTCGAACGAGTACACGGTCTTGCCGGTGGCGAGGATGTCGCGCACGGTGCGTGCGCGGTCCGTCCTGGTGGATGCGGTTCCGAGGGCCATACCGGCAGGTTAGCCAGGGGGCGCTGGTCACCCAACCAGATCACGGAAATTTGCCCGTTTTGTCGATTTGTTGTCCACCCATCGGACAGTTTTCGGACAGGAGGCGTGCGATGGGCCGCCCGCCGCCTCCGGTCGCCGCCTCCGCTCGCCCCTGTGGCTGGTCAGCGCTGTCGCAGGCGCTTGGCGAACTCGGCTGCCGCCGCGCCGGGGTCGTCCGCCTCGGTGATGGCGCGTACGACGACGACACGCTCCGCGCCCGCCTCCAGGACCTCGTCGAGGTTGCCGAGGTCGATGCCGCCGATGGCGAACCACGGGCGGTCGGTGCGGAGGCCGGCCGTGTGGCGGACCAGGTCGAGACCGGGGGCGTGGCGGCCGGGCTTGGTGGGGGTCGGCCAGCAGGGGCCGGTGCAGAAGTAGTCGACGCCGGCCTGGACCGCGGCCGCCTCGGCTTCCCGCTCGGCGTGGGTGGAACGGCCGATGAGGACGTCCTCGCCGAGGATCGCGCGGGCCGCGGGGACCGGGAGGTCGCCCTGGCCGAGGTGGAGTACGTCGGCGCGGGTGGCGTGGGCGACGTCGGCGCGGTCGTTGACCGCGAGCAGCTTGCCGTGGCGTGCGCAGGCGTCGGCGAAGACCTGGAGGTGCTCCAGTTCCTCGGCGGCCTCCATGCCTTTGTCCCGGAGCTGCACGATGTCCACACCGCCGGCCAGGACCGCGTCCAGGAACTCCGGGAGGTCGCCCTGGCGCCTGCGGGCGTCCGTGCAGAGGTAGACGCGGGCGCCGGTGAGGTGGGCGCGGGCGGCGTCGGTGGCGTCGGTCATGTTCGGTCCCCCGGGGTCGGTGACGGTACGGGCCTCGGACGAGTGCGGTCGGCCTCGGCGGGCGGTAGTGAACCACAGGTGGGTCAGGCCGGGGCACGCCGGTACGTCATGGCGGATCAAGTGGGCCGGGGTGGGTTTCGCTCGCCCGCGCCGGCGGGGTGCTGCTGCGCCCACCCGTGCCGCCCTGCGGCACGACTGCCCGCAGCTGGGGCGAGAGACCACTGCCGCTGCTCGATAGGCGCCGCCCCTACGGCACGACTGCCCGCAGCCGGGGCGAGAGATCACTGCCGCTGCTGGGTGGGCGCCGCCCCAGCGACACGACTGCCCGCAGCCGGGGCGAGAGACCACCGCCGCCGCTGAATGGGCGCCGCCCCAGCGACACGACCGCCCGCAGCCGGGGCGAGAGACCACCGCCGCCGCTGGATGGGCGCCGCCCCAGCGACACGACCGCCCGCAGCCGGGGCGAGAGACCACTGCCGCTCCTGGATGGGCGCCGCCCCAGCGACACGACTGCCCGAGCTGGGGCCAGAGACCACTGCCGCCGCTGGATAGGCGCCGCCCCAGCGACACGGCCGCCCGCAGCCGGGACGCGATACGTCGAGCGGGCAGCCGCCCCCGGCGCCGGGGCCGCACAGGACATCCTGCGGCCCCGGTTCGCACACCAGGCGGCGTTCGGCTCAGACGGCGAGCGCCTGGGCGCGGCGCTTCACCTCCGTGCCGCGGTTCTCGCTGAGGGCCTGGGCCGGGGTGCCGGGGAGGCTGTCGTCCGGGGTGAAGAGCCACTCCAGCATCTCTTCGTCGCTGAAGCCGTCGTCCCGCAGGAGCGTCAGGGTCCCGGTGAGGCCCTTGACGACCTTCTGCTCGACCCCGTCGATGAAGGCGGCGGGGACGTGCAGTGCGCGGTTCTCACCTCGGCGTACGGCGATGAGCTGGCCCTCCTTGACCAGCTGCCGCACACGCGTCACCTCGACGTCCAGCATTTCTGCGATGTCGGGGAGGGTGAGCCAGGCGGGGACGAGAGCATCGATCTTTGCGTCAATCTCGGTCACGGAATCAAGCCTGCCATCCCGCACTGACAGTCGGAAGCCGGGGCCGCCCGAAACGTCCCCTACCTTGACATTTCCGCTAGACCACCGCCGCCTTCAGCGGCCTGCCCGGGTCCGGCAGCAGCTCCGGGTCCAGCTCCGTCCCCGCCTCGATCAGCCGCCGCCCCTGCGCCAGGTCCCGCGGCCGGCCCACCGCCAGCAGCGCGACCAGCCGGTTCCCGCGCAGCCAGCAGACCGTCCAGGCCGGCCCCGACGGGTCCCCGCGCCACAGGACCGTGTCGGCGGACGTGTGATGGCCGGCGTACTGGACGAAACGGCCGAACTGCTCGGACCAGAAGTACGGCACCGGGTCGTAGACCGACGGCGTCTCGCCGATGATGTTGGCCGCGACCGTGCGGGGCCCCTGGAGGGCGTTGTCCCAGTGGTGGACCAGCAGTCGCTCGCCGTAGCGCCCCGACGGGAAGGAGGCGCAGTCGCCGACGGCGTACACGTCCGCGACCGAGGTGCGCAGCCCGGCGTCGGCCACGACCTCGCCGTGCGCGCCGAGGTCGACGCCCGAGCCGGACAGCCAGGACGTGGCGGGGCGGGCGCCGATGCCGACCACGACGGCGTCTGCGGGCAGCCGGGAACCGTCGTCGAGGACGACCTCGCCGGGCTCGATGTGCGCCACGCGCGCGTGGGTGCGCAGTTCGGCCCCCGCGTCGGCGTACCAGGCGGTCATCGGCGTGGCCACCTCCGCGGGCAGGGCGCCCGCCAGCGGCCGGTCGGCTGCCTCGACGACCGTCACCGCGCAGCCCGCGTCACGCGCGGCGGTGGCGAACTCGGCGCCGATCCAGCCCGCGCCGACGACCACGATGTCGTGCTGCCGGGCGAGTACGGGCCGCAGCCGCTCGGCGTCGTCGAGGGTGCGCAGCAGATGGACTCCGGGGATGCCCTCCGCGCCGGGCAGCCGGATCGGTTCGGCGCCGGTGGCGAGGACCAGGACGTCGTACGGCACCGGGCCCCCGACGGTGTCGAGTTCATGGTCGTCGGCGCGGACGCCCAGCACCTCCACGCCGAGGCGCAGTTCGATGCCGAGCGCCTCGAAGTCGACCTCGAAGGCGGAGCCCTCGGCCTTGCCGAGCAGCACGGCCTTGGACAGCGGCGGCCGGTCGTAGGGCTGATGGGGTTCCGCACCGATCAGGGTCACGGTGCCGGTGAAGCCCTGTTCGCGCAGGGCCACCGCGGTCTGGACGCCGGCCATGCCCGCGCCGACCACGACCACGCGCCGCCGCGCCTGCGTATCCGTCTCGTCGCTCACCTGATCACCATAGACACCTGACAATTTGTCAGTCAGGAGTCCTGCACCGTGACCTGCTCCACAACGCTGGTCCCGCTGCCGGGCTGCGACTCCCACTCCCAGCTCTCCTCCAGTCGCACCCGCCCGTCGGACAGTTCCACGACCGCGGACACGCAGTGCCCGGAGGAAGTCGTCCCGTCGTGCTTCAGCTGCACGTACCGGAAGTCGAGCCGGTCGCCCTCCCGGGTGCCGACGAGATGCCCGCGGACGACGTCGCCGCCCGCGTACTCGGCCCAGATCTCGCCGTCCTTCTCGTGGTAGCTGAACCGGGTTCGAGTACCCACCTGACCTGGGGCCTGGTCGGCGACGGGGGCGAGGACGAGGCCGTCCAGCGAGCGGGCCATGACAGTGGGCCTCCTTACAAAAGGGCAAAACCAAGAGCTAGGGTGGCCAACGTAGAGCACTCGCGGGAGCCCGGACGCACCGGGCTGAGAGGGAGGCTGGCGGCCTCCGACCGTACGAACCTGATCCGGGTCATGCCGGCGAAGGGAGGGGCTGGACGCCCATGTCCTCACGTACGTCAGACGTCCTCGTCGTCGGGGGCGGAATCATCGGCCTCGTCACGGCCTGGCGGGCCGCGCAGCGCGGTCTCGCCACGGCCGTCGTGGACCCCGAACCGGGCGGCGGGGCCGCCCAGGTGGCGGCCGGCATGCTGGCCGCCGTCACCGAACTCCACTACGGCGAGCAGACCCTGCTCGCCCTGAACCTGGCCTCGGCCCGCCGCTATCCGGAGTTCGCGGCCGAGCTGACCGACCTGACCGGGCTGGACCTCGGCCACCGCCGCTGCGGCACGCTCGCCGTCGCTCTGGATGCCGACGACCGTGCCCATCTGCGCGAACTGCACGCCTTGCAGCAGCAGTCGGGCCTGGAATCCGAGTGGCTGTCCGGGCGGGAGTGCCGGCGTCTGGAGCCGATGCTGGCGCCGGGTGTGCGCGGCGGACTGCGAGTGGACGGCGATCACCAGATCGACCCGCGACGGCTGACCAAGGCGCTGCTGGCCGCCTGTGAGCGGGCCGGTGTCGTGTTCCATCGCGACTGGGCCGAGCGGCTGGACGTCGTACGGGACCGGGCCGTCGGCGTCACGACGACCGACGGCACCCGGCTGGGCGCGGGCCAGGTCGTGCTGGCGGCCGGCAGCCTGAGCGGTCGCCTGGCAGGTGTCCCCGACGCGGTGCTTCCGCCCGTCCGCCCGGTGAAGGGCCAGGTGCTGAGGCTGACCGTGCCGCAGCGCTACGCGCCGTTCCTGAGTCGGACCGTGCGGGCCGTGGTGCGCGGCAGCCACGTCTATCTGGTGCCGCGCGAGAACGGCGAGCTGGTGATCGGGGCGACCAGCGAGGAGCTGGGCTGGGACACGACGGTGACCGCGGGCGGGGTGTACGAGCTGCTGCGCGACGCCCATGAGCTGGTCCCCGGCATCACCGAGCTGCCGCTGACGGAGACCCGCGCGGGTCTGCGCCCCGGCTCCCCGGACAACGCCCCGCTGCTCGGACCGACCGAGCTGCCGGGGCTGCTGCTGGCCACCGGCCACTACCGCAACGGGGTGCTGCTGACGCCGGTCACCGGGGACGCGCTGGCCCACGCCCTCACCGCCGGTGAACTCCCGGACGAGGCCCGCCCCTTCACCCCCCGGCGATTCACTAGGCACCGCACGGAGCAGCCCGCATGAACATCTCCGTCAACGGGGAGCCGCGCCAGTTCGCTCCCGGCACGGCGCTCGACGCCGTCGTGCGCGCCCTCACCCCGGCGCCCTCCGGGGTGGCCGCCGCCCTCAACGAGACCGTCGTCCCGCGCGCGCAGTGGCCCTCGACGCCCCTCTCCGACGGGGACCGCGTCGAGGTCCTCACCGCCGTCCAAGGAGGCTGACCCATGGCCGACGATCCCTTCGTCCTCGGCGGTACGACGTACTCGTCCCGGCTGATCATGGGCACGGGCGGGGCGCCCAGCCTGGACGTGCTGGAGCGGGCGCTGGTCGCCTCGGGCACGGAACTGACGACGGTCGCGATGCGGCGCGTGGACCCGAACGTGCACGGCTCGGTCCTGTCGGTACTGACGAGGCTCGGCATCCAGGTGCTGCCGAACACGGCCGGCTGCTTCACGGCGGGCGAGGCGGTGCTGACGGCCCGCCTCGCGCGCGAGGCGCTCGGTACGGAGCTGATCAAGGTGGAGGTCATCGCCGACGAGCGCACCCTGCTGCCGGACCCGATCGAGCTCCTGGAGGCGGCGGAGATCCTGGTCGACGACGGGTTCACGGTGCTGCCGTACACCAACGACGACCCGGTCCTGGCGCGGAAGCTGGAGGACGTGGGGTGTGCGGCGATCATGCCGCTGGGCTCCCCCATCGGGTCCGGGCTCGGTATCCGCAACCCGCACAACTTCCAGCTGATCGTCGAGCACGCGCGCGTGCCGGTGATCCTGGACGCGGGAGCCGGTACGGCGTCGGACGTGGCACTCGCGATGGAGCTGGGCTGCGCGGGTGTGATGCTCGCCTCGGCGGTGACGCGGTCCCAGGAGCCGGAGCTGATGGCGCACGCGATGCGGCACGGGGTCGAGGCGGGTCGGCTGGCCCACCGGGCCGGGCGCATTCCCAAGCGGCACTTCGCCGAAGCGTCCTCCCCCGTCGAGGGGTTGGCGCGCCTGGACCCGGAGCGCCCAGCGTTCTGAACGTACGTTCGATGAGATTCGGGAGCGGGTGCGAGGTCCGTCACAGCTCGGCTTCAGTCCCGCCCCGATCTCACCCGAACCCCCGGCCCTGTCAGTCACGGCTCGTACACTCACCTGCGTGGATACGACCCTTCAGGACCCGCTGGTCGGGCAGGTGCTCGACGGCCGGTATCGCGTGGAAGCGCGGATCGCCGTCGGCGGGATGGCCACGGTCTACCGGGCCCTGGACACCCGCCTCGACCGCGTGCTCGCCCTGAAGGTCATGCACCCGGGCCTCGCCGCCGACGCCACCTTCGTCGACCGCTTCATCCGCGAGGCCAAGTCCGTCGCCCGGCTCGCCCACCCCAACGTGGTGCAGGTCTTCGACCAGGGCACCGACGGGTCGTACGTCTATCTCGCCATGGAGTACATCGCCGGCTGCACCCTGCGTGACGTGCTGCGCGACCGAGGGGCGCTCCAGCCGCGAGCCGCGCTCGACATCCTGGAGCCGGTCCTCGCCGCGCTCGGTGCCGCGCACCGCGCCGGGTTCGTGCACCGGGACATGAAGCCCGAGAACGTGCTGATAGGGGACGACGGCCGGGTCAAGGTCGCCGACTTCGGACTGGTCCGCTCGGTCGACACCGTCACCAACACCACCGGCACCGTGCTCGGCACGGTCTCCTATCTCGCGCCGGAGCAGATCGAGCAGCCGGGCGCCGCCGACGCCCGCGTCGACGTGTACGCGTGCGGTGTCGTGCTGTACGAGATGCTGACCGGCGAGAAGCCGCACGACGGGGACTCCCCCGCCATCGTCCTCTACAAGCATCTGCACGAGGACGTCCCGCCGCCGTCGGCGATCGTGCCGGGCCTGCCGTTCGAGCTCGACGAGCTGGTCGCGTCGGCGACCGCCCGGGTCCCGGACGTCCGCCCGTACGACGCGGTGGCGCTGCTCGCTCAGGCCCGCGAGGCGCGTGCCGCGCTCAGCGAGGAGCAGCTGGACGCCGTACCGCCGCAGGCGCTGACCACCGAGCACAACAACACCGAGGACCGGACGAGTGTGATCCCGCGCTCGCTGACGGTGCCGCGGCCACTGCCGGTCAACGAGGACGACGAGTCGGCGCTCCACCGCACCAGCCGGTTCGCGACCCCGCCGCCCCCGCCGCCCCGGCGCCGCGGCTCGGGCGTTCCGCGCGGCCCGCTCGCCATCGTCGTCGCCCTGCTGCTGATCCTCGGCGTCGGCGCGGGCGTCTGGTACATCAACTCCGGCCAGTTCACCAAGGTCCCGGCGCTGATCGGCAAGACCGAGGCGCAGGCCGAGGACCGGCTGGAGCAGACCGGGCTGGAGGTCGGCACGGTCAAGCGGGAGTACAGCGACACCGTCAAGCGCGGCCAGGTCATCGACTCGGACCCGTCCTTCGGCACCCGGATCCGCTCCAACGACTCGGTGACGCTGACCATCTCCAAGGGCCCCGAGACCGTGCAGCTCGGCGACCTCAAGGGCCTGCGGCTCGACAAGGCGAAGGAACGGCTGAAGAACGACGGTCTGGAACCGGGCATGGTGACCCGGGAGTTCAGCGACGACGTCATCAAGGGCTTCGTGATCCGCACCGACCCCGAGAGCGGCACCGAGCTCCACGCGGGCACGGCGGTCGCGCTGGTGGTCAGCAAGGGCAGCGCGGTCGACGTCCCGGACGTCACCGGCGAGAGCCTGGAGGACGCCAAGGCGGATCTGACGGAGGCGGGCCTGAAGGTGAAGGTCGCCGCCGAGCAGGTCAACTCCGAGTACGACCAGGGTCAGGTCGCCGCCCAGACGCCGGGCGAGGGCAGCGAGGCCGCCGAGGGCGACACCGTGACGCTGACGCTCTCCAAGGGGCCGGAGCTGGTCGAGGTCCCGGACGTGGTCGGCGACAGCGTCGACGACGCGAAGGACGCGCTGGAGGCGGCCGGGTTCGAGGTCGACGAGGACCGCGGGATCCTCGGGCTCTTCGGTGACACCGTCAAGAGCCAGTCCGTGGACGGCGGGGACACCGCGCCCAAGGGGTCGACCATCACGATCGAGATCCGCTGACACGGCACTTGGCCGCGCATGACACCCTGAACGGGTGATGACTCAGCGCAACCCCGTCGGCGGCCATGTGCCCGTGGCCGGCGGCCTGAACTCCGTCGGCCTGTCCTACGCCCGTGACCTGGGGGCCGAGACCGTACAGGTCTTCGTGGCCAACCCGCGCGGCTGGGCCACGCCCGTCGGCAACCCCCGGCAGGACGAGGAGTTCCGCGCGGCCTGCGAGGCGGAGTCGATCCCGGCGTACGTCCATGCCCCGTATCTGATCAACTTCGGCTCGCACACCGAGGCGACCGTGGAGAAGTCGGTGGAGAGCATGCGGCACTCGCTGCGGCGCGGGCGGGAGATCGGGGCGCTCGGCGTGGTCGTGCACACGGGCAGCGCGACCGGTGGACGGGACCGGTCCGTGGCGCTGAAGCAGGTCCGCGAGTACCTGCTGCCGCTGCTGGACGAACTCACCCACGACGACGACCCGTTCCTGCTCCTGGAGTCGACGGCCGGACAGGGCTCCTCGCTCTGCTCGCGCACCTGGGACTTCGGGCCGTACTTCGAGGCCCTGGACGCCCATCCCAAGCTGGGGATCTGCCTCGACACCTGCCACATCTTCGCCGCCGGCCACGACCTGACCGGCCCGACCGGTATGCACCAGACCCTCGACCTCCTGGTGGACACCGTCGGTGCGGGCCGGCTGAAGCTGATCCACGCCAACGACTCCAAGGACGTCGTCGGCGCCCACAAGGACCGGCACGAGAACATCGGCGCAGGTCACATTGGTGAGGATCCGTTCCGGGCATTGATGACCCACCCCGCCACGGAGGGTGTACCGCTGATCATCGAGACGCCCGGCGGCAAGGAGGGGCACGCGGCGGACGTGGAGCGGCTGAAGAAACTTCGCGACGTGTAGCCCGTGACGGAATACCCCCAGGGGGTATACGGTTCCTGTTCGGCACAGGAACCGTTACCTGACGTTGGGGGCACTCATGCAGCACGAGGCGCACGCGGGACACGTACACCACCAGGCGAGCAGCTGGCCCATGGCCGTCCAGGCCACTCTCCACTGCCTCACGGGGTGCGCCATCGGCGAGGTGCTCGGCATGGTCATCGGCACCGCGCTCGGCTGGGGGAACCTGCCGACCACGATCCTCGCGATCGTCCTCGCGTTCTTCTTCGGCTACTCGCTCACCCTGCGCGGGGTGCTCCGCTCCGGCCTCGGCCTCCGGGCCGCGGTGAAGGTGGCGCTGGCCGCGGACACACTGTCGATCGCCGTGATGGAGCTGGTCGACAACGGGGTGATCGTGCTGTGGCCGGGCGCGATGGACGCGGAGCTGGGCGACCTGCTGTTCTGGGGCGCGCTGGCGATCTCGCTGGTCATCGCGTTCGTCGTCACCGTGCCGGTGAACAAGTGGATGATCGGCCGGGGCAAGGGGCACGCGGTGGTGCACCAGCACCACTGACCCTCACAGTTCCGGGCCGTCCCCGGGCTCCTCCTGGTACGAGTACCGCTGCTCCTTCCAGGGGTCGCCGACGTTGTGATAGCCGCGCTCCTCCCAGAAGCCACGGCGGTCGGCGGTCATGTACTCGACGCCGCGGACCCACTTGGGCCCCTTCCAGGCGTACAGGTGGGGCACGACCAGGCGGAGCGGGAAGCCGTGCTCGGCGGTCAGCAGTTCGCCGTCCTTGTGGGTGGCGAAGATCGTCGAGCCGGCGGCGAAGTCCGCGAGGCGGAGGTTGGAGCTGAAGCCGTACTCGGCCCACACCATCACATGGGTGACGTCCGGCGCGGGCGGCGCGATCTCCAGGACGGTCCGGGCGGGGACCCCGCCCCACTCGGCGCCGAGCATGCTGAACTTGGTCACACAGTGCAGGTCTGCCACCACGGAGGTGTACGGCAGGGCCGTGAACTCCTCGTGGTTCCAGCAGCGCTTCTCACTGTCCGCGGTGGCCCCGAAGACCCGGAACTCCCAGCGCTCGGGCCGGAACTTGGGGACCGGGCCGTAGTGCGTGACGGGCCAGCCACGCTGCAGTCGCTGCCCCGGCGGAAGCTCGGAGTGCGCCGCTTCCCCACTTTCGCGCTCCACCGGCTGACCCATGACTCCATCCTGACAGACCTAGGGCGGTGCACCTGACCAACCCCACCCCGATTCATCTCAAACCGGACTAAGCATGTACTTACTTACTAAGCGAAGACTTACTGGACGATCTTCGGTGACGGTGCAAGGATGCGGCGCAACCTGCCAGTTCCCCCTGTGGAAGGAGCCTCTGCGATGCAGGGCGACCCCGAGGTCATCGAATTCCTCAACGAGCAGCTCACCGGCGAGCTCACCGCGATCAACCAGTACTTCCTGCACGCGAAGATGCAGGAGAACTTCGGCTGGACGAAGCTCGCGAAGTACACCCGCCACGAGTCGTTCGACGAGATGAAGCACGCCGAGGTGCTCACCGACCGGATCCTGTTCCTGGAGGGGTTGCCGAACTACCAGCGCCTGTTCCATGTCCGGGTCGGGCAGACGGTCAAGGAGATGTTCGAGGCCGACCGGCAGGTCGAGGTCGAGGCCATCGACCGCCTCAAGCGCGGGATCGAGGTGATGCGCGCCAAGGGCGACATCACGTCGGCGAACATCTTCGAGTCGATCCTCGCGGACGAGGAGCACCACATCGACTACCTCGACACCCAGCTGGAGCTTCTGGAGAAGCTCGGTGAGGCGCTCTACATCGCCCAGCTGATCGAGCAGCCGGAGAGCTGAGCCGCGAGTGGCTAGGCCGCCTCGTCGAGCTCGGCGAGGACCGGCTGCCCCTGGTCCGCGAGCTCCCGACGGGGGCACGCGCCCCGGCCCAGGATCGCCTGGATACGGCGGACGCAGGAACCGCAGTCCGTGCCCGCCTTGCAGGCGGAGGCTATCTGGCGGGGGGTGCAGGCACCGTCCGCCGCGTGCTTCTTCACCTGCTGCTCGGTGACCCCGAAACAGCTGCACACGTACACGCGGGTCACCTCCCGAGGGGATTGATCGGTCTTGCCATCCCCGTTGATCGGTGAGGCTAACCTAACCTTACCCGCCCTGCGGGAGTCGTAAAAGAGGAGTGGGGCGCGGATCGTATGTGATCCGCGCCCCACAGCCGTCTCAAGAACTCACTGGTCCCGGTACATCTCCGCCACGAGGAACGCCAGGTCGAGCGACTGGCTGCGGTTCAGCCGGGGGTCACAGGCCGTCTCGTAGCGCTGGTGCAGGTCGTCGACGAAGATCTCGTCGCCGCCGCCCACGCACTCGGTGACGTCGTCGCCGGTGAGTTCCACGTGGATGCCGCCCGGGTGGGTGCCCAGCGCCTTGTGGACCTCGAAGAAGCCCTTGACCTCGTCGAGCACGTCGTCGAAGCGGCGGGTCTTGTGGCCCGAGGCCGCCTCGAAGGTGTTGCCGTGCATCGGGTCGGTCACCCAGGCGACCGTCGCACCGGAGGCGGTGACCTTCTCGACCAGCTCGGGCAGCTTGTCGCGGACCTTGTCCGCGCCCATGCGCACGATGAAGGTGAGGCGGCCCGGCTCGCGGTCCGGGTCGAGGCGCTCGATGTACTGGAGCGCCTCCTCGGCCGTGGTGGTCGGGCCGAGCTTGATGCCGATCGGGTTGCGGATCTTCGAGGCGAACTCGATGTGCGCGTGGTCCAGCTGCCGGGTGCGCTCACCGATCCACACCATGTGGCCGGAGACGTCGTACAGCTGGCCGGTGCGCGAGTCCACGCGGGTGAGGGCCGACTCGTAGTCGAGCAGCAGCGCCTCGTGCGAGGAGTAGAACTCGACGGTCTTGAACTCCTCCGGGTCGGTGCCGCAGGCCCGCATGAAGTTCAGCGCGTTGTCGATCTCCCGGGCGAGCTGCTCGTAGCGCTGGCCGGAGGGGGACGACTTCACGAAGTCCTGGTTCCAGGCGTGCACCTGGCGCAGGTCGGCGTAGCCACCGGTGGTGAAGGCGCGCACCAGGTTGAGCGTGGAGGCGGAGGCGTTGTACATCCGCTTCAGGCGCTCGGGGTCCGGGACGCGGGACTTCTCGTCGAAGTCGAAGCCGTTGACCGAGTCGCCGCGGTAGGTCGGCAGGGTCACGCCGTCGCGGGTCTCGGTGCCCTTGGAACGCGGCTTGGAGTACTGGCCGGCGATGCGGCCGACCTTCACGACCGGCACCGAGGCGGCGTACGTCAGCACGGCGCCCATCTGGAGCAGGGTCTTGAGCTTGTTGCGGATGTGGTCGGCGGACACGGCGTCGAAGGCCTCGGCGCAGTCGCCGCCCTGGAGGAGGAACGCCTCTCCCTTGGCGACGGACGCCATCCGGGCGCGCAGCTGGTCGCACTCGCCCGCGAAGACGAGCGGCGGATACGACTCCAGCTCCGCAACGACTGCGCGCAGAGCCTCGGTGTCGGGGTACTCGGGCTGCTGCGCCGCGGGCAGGTCTCGCCAGGTGTTGCCAGCGCTCGCGCTGGTCTTAGCGTTCACGGTCACCCCGTAAACATTACGGGGTCGTGTCGCGGGTCCATTCATCTGCTCATCAAGTGAGACGCGTTCCGCTCGTACGGGGTCACGCTCCGCGACCCCGTACGAGGTCAGCGGCCGAAGAGCACCCGGAGCCGGGGACGTCCCCGTTCGTCCGTATACGGCTCGACACTCGTGGCGTCCCGGTCGGCGCCCCGCATCGCGGTGGCGATGTCCCCGGCGAAGGTCATGGCGACCGTCGCCGGCAGCAGCGTGATGTTCTCCACGTCCTCCTCGCCGCCGAGGGCGACGGAGGGGACGTAGGCCCAGTGCTGCTCGGGGGCGATGGGGCCGTGCCGGTGGACCGCCTCGACGACGAGGATGTCGTACGGCTCCTTGGCGTTGCGCAGCAGTTCGCCGGCGAGGAACGCCTCGAAGCTCGGGGCGATGACCTCCGGGCGCAGCAGGACGCCTTCCAGGAAGTGGACCTCGGGGGCCAGGCCGCCGCCGGGGAGGCGGCGGTAGGCGTACGAGTCCCCGAAGGCGGTCTCCCCGAAGATCACGAAGTCGTCGATCCGGTCGTCCCAGGCGAACCGCCAGGTGTCGTACGCGTTCCAGGCGGCCAGGTCGAGGGCGTCCCCGCGGCCGACGCCCAGCAGCCTGAACGCGCCGTGGTGGACGGTGAATCCGTTGAACCGGCCGAGCAGTTCGCGGTGGGCCTCGGGGAAGTGCTCGGCGGGTGTTCCCGTCGCCGCCGACGGACCGGGCGGGGGCCCGATGTGGTCGGCGAGCGACGGGAGTTCCTCGGCGTGCGGCATCACAGTGGCGGTCCTCCGTTGACCGTGAATCCTCGGAGCAGTACTCCGACCCGGGAGCCCAGTACACCACCCGCGATGCTGTTGGACTTGCCGGGCATGTCGAGCCAGCCGGCGGGGGGCTGGCCGGTGCCGGAGATCGCCGAGTCGGGCACGTGTCCGGCCTGGCCGCTGTACGGACTTCCCGCGCGGGCGGCCCGGAGACGCTCGGCGCGCCGGGCCGCCGCCGAGTCGGCGCCCAGCTGCGTGCCCTTGGTCGGCTGGATGACCTTGGGGCCGTTCTTGGCCAGCCATTCGTTGGTGCGCTTGGCGTACTCGTGGATGGCGTCGATCTCGGCCTGGGTGGTCGCCTTGGTGAGCGGGATGTCGACGGTCTCGCCCTTGGGCGTGCCCCGCCCCGCCACCGCCTTGATCTTGTCGGCGACCGCCCTGCCGACCTCGGCGACCTTGGCGCCCGCGCGGGAGTTGGCGATGGCTCGTCCCGCGGTGGCGGCCTTGCCGGTGATCGCGGAGGCGGCCTTGGAGCTGCCGGAGGCGACGGCCTTTCCCACGGCGGTCTTGGCGACGGCCCCGACGACCTTCGGCGCGACGGCCGCGACGCCCTTGCCGATGGCCCCGCCGAGCACACCGGCGGCGGCACCGATGCCGACCCGGGTCGCGAACCCGCCGAGGGTGAAGTCGGTCTTTCCCTCGGCGACGTCGACCCCGTACCCGGCCGCGGCACCGGCCGCCCCGGCGACCGCGCCGGCCACGATCAGGCAGCCCACGCCGGTGGAGCACAGCGCGCCCACCGCGATACCGACGCCGATACCGACGGCGACGTCCGCGATCAGGCCCTTGTTCTCCTTGGCCCAGTCCCAGGCGGCGGAGGCGCCTTCCTTGACGGAGTTCCAGGCGCTGGACAGGGACCACAGGCCGGTCGGGTCGATGTAGACGATCGGGTTGTTGCTGCCGTAGGCGTAGGGGTTGAGGGACTGGGTGGAGGAGCTGTCCACGGCCGGGTCGGTGGAGATGAAGCGGCCGAGACCCGAGTCGTAGTAGCGGGCGCCGAGCGCGTTCAGGCCGGTGGTCGGATCCTGGACCTTGCCGAGGAAGCCGTGGTCCGTCGGTGGTGGCGCGGAGCCGTGCCGGATGTCTCCGTACGGGTCGTAGTACGTCCGCGTCGCCAGCGAGGTCCCCTCGACGACCGCCACCTGGGCCGAGCCCTGGATGTCGTTGAGCTGCCAGACCAGGACGCCGGTCGGCTGGCGGACGGCGACGGTGATGCCGTCCTCGGTGTAGAAGCGGGTGCCCTTGGAGATGCCGAGGGCGGTCGTGATCTCCTGGCCCTCGATGTAGAGGGTGGCGACCCCGCCGGGCGTGATCCGCGCCATGCGGGTGCCGTCGGGGGCGTAGACGAAGTCGGTCTTCTCCAGGAGGGCCTTGGTGACCTGGGTCAGCTCCTGGTTGGCGTTCCATTCGTAGGTCGTCGGGACGAGGCCGTCGACCTTCTTCTTCAGGGCGCCGTTCGCGTCGTACTCGTACTTGCTCGCGCCCTGCTTGGTGACGGCGTGCGGGTGGTCGGGGTCGTCGTAGGTGTAGGTGTCGGTGTCCAGGAGGCTGCGGCGCGAGGCGATGTTGCCGTCGGCGGTGTAGGTCCAGGACTGGTTGAAGCCGGCCGGGCCGTCGTGGGTGAGCTCGGAGTCGCTGTCCGAGCAGTCCGTCCTGTACGACGTCCAGGCGTGCGCGAGCCGGGCGAGGCCGTCGTAGGTGTAGCAGGTCGCGACGTCCTTGAGGCCGGCCTTGTCGGTGACCGAGTCGAGGTTGCCGGCCTGGTCCCAGGCGTAGGTGTCGTCCTGCTTGGCCTCCCAGTCGCCGGTCAGGCCGGTCGTCAGGGTCTGGACGCGGGACAGGCGCTGGCTGTCGCTCTCGTACGCGTACACGCGCCGCAGGTCGTGGTGCGGGTTGGCGTAGTCGCGCGAGGCCAGCTTGCCGTCGGCGGCGAAGCCGGTGGCGGAGACGTACGGGACGGTGACGTCCTTGCCGGTCAGCGGGTCCTTCTGGACGCCGGTGAGGGTGTCCGGGTTGCCCTGGGCGTCGTAGTCGGTGGTGATCTTCTCGCGCGGGGCTCCGATGACGGCGTCCTCGTACGTGATGCTCACCGCGTGGTCGGCGTCGTCGTAGCCGTAGTCGACGCTGTACGACGACCGGTGCAGGGCGCCGCCGAGTCCGGCCGGGAAGGTCCAGGTGCGGCCGGTGGCACGGCCGCGCTTGTCGTAGCCGTCGACGGCGATCGTGTAGTCCTTGCCGTCGCGGTGGGTGGTCATCGCCGCGGGCTGGCCGATGCCGTTGGTGATGTCGGCGGAGTCGTAGGTCCAACTCGCCGTCTTCTCGGACCCGTTGTAGCGGGCGGTGGGACGGTCGAGGTCGTCGTACTCGGTCCGCAGCGACGGGGTGTCACCGGCCTCGGCGTCCCATACGGCGGTCGCGTTGCCGTTGGCGTCGTACCGCGTGCGGGACGTGCCGGCGTCCGGGTCGTCGCCGGAGATGCGGCGGCCGAGGAGGTCGTAGGCGCTGGTGGAGGTGTGGCCGGACGGATCGGTGACCGAGGAGACCTGGTCGGCCGGGGTGTAGGCGTAGACGGTCGCCTGCTTCGGGTCGCTGCCCTCCTGCTGGCGGACCTGGCGGCTGCGGGCGTCGGTCCACACGGTGGTGACGGTGCCGCCGGGCGGCGGGGTGGAGCGGACGTGGTCGCCGTAGTAGACGATGCTCGTCGCCCACAGTTCCTTGCCGTCGCCGTAGCGGGCGGAGCGGATGACGCGGCTCATGGAGTCGTAGGCGCGCCGGGTCTCGTCGACCTGGTCGCCGGGGACGGTCAGCAGCGCGCTGCCGGGCTCTCCCGCGGCGACCACGGGCAGCGACTCGGCGGTGATGTTGCCGATGTCGTCGTAGCGGGTGTCGATGACGACGGTCTTCCGGTCGTCGTCGGTCGAGGCGGGCGAGACCTCCTGGCTCTGCCGGTCACGGCCGAGCGAGTCCAGGTACTTCCAGTTGGTCAAGTACATGTCGCCGGACTGGAGTTGACGGGTGGTCACGAGCGGTGGCCGCCGGTGCTCCGGGTCCAGGGAGTACGCGTACGTCTGCGCGGGCGGGTCGTCGGCGGCCTGGTCGGCCTCGTGGACGGAGACGATCCGGCCGAGCTGGTCGTAGGCGTTGCGCTTGGTGTTGCCGTTGACGTCCCGCACCGCGACCGGCAGCTGACGGTCCGGCTCCAGGGTGGTGACCTCGCTCTGGCCGAGGGCGTTGGTCTCGGTGACCGTGGCCGGGCGGCCGGTGGTGGGGGCGTAGGTGGTGCGGTCGGTGTGGTCGCGGCCGTCGGTCTCGGTGAGCGTGCGGCCGTAGGCGTCGAAGGTCGCGGAGGTGGCGACGGTGTCGGAGACGGCGTCCGGGCCGCTCGCGGTCACGGCGGCGACGGAGCGCGTGAGGTCGCCCTTGGTGATCGCTCCGCCCAGCTCGGCCGAACCGTCGTAGTACTGGTCCTTTCCGTTGACCAGCGCCTTCGGGTCCGCGCAGGTGCCGGAGTAGGCGCGGACGCGGTACGGGAAGGCGAGCATCCAGTGGTCGAGGGTGGTGGCCGAGCGGTCGTACGACGTCTTCGTGCAGCGCACGTCGTCACCGGCCGTGTCGAGGACCTCGGTGACCTGGCCGTAGGTGTCGTACGTGGTCTTCAGACTGGTCGTACGACTGCTGCGGCCGCCCGCGTCGGCGGTGACCGTCTCGCGGGTGACCGCCTCGTCCTCGACGACGAGGTGGGCGTCCTTGGCCGGGTCGGTCTCGCCCTCCTTCGCCGGGGTGGTGTGCGCGGAGGTGTAGCCGTGCAGGGTGCCGCCGAGTTCGTGGTCGACGGCACCGGACGCGTCGACCTGGAACTGTTGGCTCTCGCGCTCCTTGCCGCGCAAGTAGGCCAGGTCCTTGAGGGAGTTGCCCTGGGAGTCGGTGACCTCGACGGACTTGTGGGAGCCGTCGGCCTTGGAGTCGCCGTCCATGCCGCGGAAGTGCAGGGTGCGGGTGATCTGGGCGGCGCGGCTGCCGGACTCGCCCCGGTACTCCGGGTCGGTCATCTTGGCCACGTCGACGCTGCCGTAGCCGCGCCAGTCGCTCCAGGAGCGGCGTTCGGCCTTGGTGACCGGGTCGTCGTCGTGGTGCCAGGCGGGGGTGGAGCGGTAGCGGTACTCGGTGGTCTGCGGGGGTGAACCGCCGCCGTTGTCACGGACGACGACCTTGGTGGTGAGGTACTTGTGCCAGACGCCGAAGCCGGAGGAGTCGCCGTTGGTGCGCCAACCCGGGAAGCAGTCCTGGGTGTTGGAGTCGAAGCGGCCCTCGGGAAGGTCGTCGACCGGGCACGGGTCGGGCTGACCGTAGGTCACGTCCACCCGGCGGCCCAACTCGTCGACGAACTCGGAGATACGGAGCTTGCGCATCTCGGGGGCACCCGCCGCGGGGTCGGCGTCGGCCCGGTTGGCGTACTCCTTGCCGGTGAACTCGACTGCGGGCAACTTGAGTTCGCCGTCCCCCGCGAGGCCGGTCTGCTACACCTTGGTCAGCCACAGCATGGCGCTGGTGCCGTCCGAGGGCTCGGGGTAGTCGTAGGTGAAGTCGAGGCGGTCGACGTCGGTCCAGCCGCCGTCGGCGTTCGAGCGCTGGGCGGTGACGCTCTTCAACAGGCTCTCGGTGAAGAACGTCGGCGATTTCTGGTCCTCGCCCGTGCAGTCGCCGCTCGCGCACAACGAGTCCAGCGGCGCGTCCGGGTACGAGGTGGCGTGGTCGGCGTCGAAGGCCGGGCAGTCGCCGCTGCCGTCGGCTGCCTCGACACAGCGCAGGCCGGTCGTGAAGTGCAGCCGCGCCGGGGCCTGTTGGTCCTCGGCACCGGAGCGCTGCGAGTAGACGATGTCCTTGAGGTGACCGCCGCGGACGTACGAGGTCGACTTGTCCGGGTCGCCGTTGCGGGCGTAGCGGTTGGTCTCCTGCGCGTAGAAGTAGGTGTTGGAGTTGCCGTGCGCGTCCACGACGCCGTCGAGGTTCCAGCGCCAGGCCTGGGTGCAGTACGAGTCCTCGACGCCGCCCGCGTGGCAGGGCTCGCCCTCGTCGTCGCCGAAGACGGGGACGGTGTAGACGGAGTCGGTGGCGGTACCGGTGGTGGCCTGTTCGCCGCGGCCGAAGGTGTACCGGGTGCCCTGCGGGGTGGTCACCACCCAGTACTCGCCGTCGTTGTCGCCGTTGTCGGCACCGGTCTTGCGCTGGACGCGCCAGCCAGGGTCCTCCTGGGCGCGCCAGGTGTCGCCGCCCGCCGCCGTGTCCTTGACCAGCGAGGACGAGGTGCCCTGGAGGGAGATGCGGTACTCGTCGCCCGCCCAGCACAGGTCGCCGGTGTCACCGCCGTCGTCGGCGCAGCCGTTGTAGCGGCGCTCGATGTAGGGCAGGGCGAGGTCCCAGCCCTGGCCGACCCAGGACGGCTGGTTGTTCTCGGCGGCGACCATGCCGTCGACGGCCTGCGAGGAGTACCCGAGGCTGATGTCGGGGGCGTCGCCCGCGATCGCGGGGACCTGCGGGAGCGGCAACGACCAGGAGAAGTCACCGGAGTTGAGGCCGACCTGCCACTTGCTGGACGAGGCGAGCGTGGTGGCGGTGGCGGAGCCCGTCTCGCCGTCGGGGGCGGCGGCGACCACGAACACCGTGTCCGGGTCGGCGGCCACCTCGGCGGCGAGGGTGTGGGTGGTGAGGTCGATACGGCTCTTGACCGGGGCGCTCTGCTCGCACTGCGCGGCGCGCGGTGTGGCGAGCGCGCACGCGGGCTTGGCGACGAGCCGGAGGCGGGTCTCGAAGTCGGCGCCGAAGGCCTGGCGGAATCCGGAGGTGTCGACGCGGACGCCTACGCGGTCGCCGGTGTCGGCGGCTTCGAGCGTGAACGCCGTGGCGTGACCGCCGAGTTGGCGGGCCTTCGGGTTGCCGTACGCCTTGACCTCGACCGTTGCGGGAGCGGCGTTGCGGCTGCGGGGCGCGGTCACCGACACGGCGGTGTCGGCGGCGCGGGCGGGCTTGGTGCCGACGGTGACGGTGTCCTGGCCGGCGTCGGGCCAGTCGACCTTCGCGGCCTCGGCGGCGGCGAGGGGTCTGCCCTGGGGGTCGACGGGTCTGGTGTCCGGACGGGCGCCGGCCCGTAACTCGGTGCGGTCGATCGTGGTGACGGAGCCGTCCGCGTCGGCGATCGAGGTGGTCTGCCTCGATGCGGCCTGGGCGATCGCCGGTGACAAGCCCGAAAGGCCCATCGCCAGGACGACCGCCGCGACGCAGGATGTCCGGAAGCGCTTCATGAGTCCCCCTCCACCCGTGAGGCCTCAAGCGTCACGGTGGGGCATGAGCACGTCAATGAGCAAGCTGAGACATTCCTGTGAAGGGACCGTGGTGTGCGGAGCATCGTGTAGGGTCCCTGGCATGTTCGCGCACTCGACCCAGAACTGGTGGTGGACCGCTCATCCGGCGGCCCACTGACTGCGCGTACGCAAGACTTCGCGAAGGCCGCCCGAGGGGCGGCCTTCGGCGTTTTCGGGGTCGTTCCTCACCGACATCGACACAAGACGGCAGAGGAACCATGGACCTGACCCAGCTCCTGCACGACGACCGCCCGTTCGCCCTGCTGCGCCGCCGCACGCCGGGCCATGACGACAACACCGTCGAGGTGTTCCTCGGCCCGGTCTCCTCCTACGACCGCCTCGCCGACCTCCCCGACCAGGGCCTCGCCCTCGTGCCCTTCCGCCAGATCCGCGAGCGCGGCTTCGACGTGCGGGACGACGGGACGCCGCTGGCGGTGCTGGTCCCCGAGGAGACGCACACGCTGACCCTGCCGGAGGCCCTGGCGCAGCTCCCCGCCCATGACGTCCGGGTCGAGAACGGTGGCTTCGACGTCGCCGACGAGGAGTACGGCGAGATCGTCGGCCGGGTGCTGCGGGAGGAGATCGGGCGGGGCGAGGGCGCGAACTTCGTGATCCGGCGGACCTACGAGGGCGAGATCCCCGGGTTCTCACGCGCGGACGCCCTCGCCCTGTTCCGGCGGCTCCTGGAGGGCGAGCGGGGCGCCTACTGGACCTTCGTCGTCCACACCGGCGACCGCACCCTGGTCGGCGCCAGCCCCGAGGTGCACGTGCGGATGTCCGGCGGCACGGTCGTGATGAACCCGATCAGCGGGACGTACCGCTATCCCGCCGACGGCCCGACCCCCGAGCACCTGCTGGACTTCCTCGCCGACGGCAAGGAGATCGAGGAGCTGTCGATGGTCGTCGACGAGGAGCTCAAGATGATGTGCACGGTCGGCGACATGGGCGGCGTGGTGATCGGGCCGCGGCTGAAGGAGATGGCCCACCTCGCGCACACCGAGTACGAGCTGCGCGGGAAGTCCTCGCTGGACGTCCGTGAGGTGCTGCGGAAGACCATGTTCGCGGCGACCGTCACCGGATCGCCGGTGCAGAACGCCTGCCGGGTCATCGAGCGGCACGAGGTCGGAGGGCGCGGCTACTACGCGGGCGCCCTGGCCCTGCTCGGCCGGGACTCGGGCGGGGCGCAGACCCTGGACTCCCCCATCCTGATCCGCACCGCCGACATCGCCCCCGACGGACGCCTGCGCGTCCCGGTCGGCGCGACCCTCGTCCGTGGTTCGGACCCGGCGAGCGAGGTCGCGGAGACCCACGCCAAGGCGGCGGGGGTGCTGGCGGCCCTGGGCGTACGGCCGTCCCGCCCGCGTACGGAGGAGGCACGCCCGCGGCTGTCCAAGGACCCACGCGTGCGTGCCGCGCTCGACGGGCGCCGGGCGTCGCTGGCCCCGTTCTGGCTGCGGATGCAGGACCGGACCGAGGAACTCACCGGGCATGCCCTGGTCGTCGACGGCGAGGACACCTTCACGGCGATGCTGGCGCACGTCCTGCGCTCCAGCGGTCTCGACGTCACCGTCCGGCGCTACGACGAGCCGGGGCTCCGGGAGCGGGTCCTCGCGCACGAGGGCCCTGTGGTGCTCGGCCCCGGACCGGGCGACCCGTCCGACCTCACCGACCCGAAGATGCGCTTCCTGCGCGATCTCGCCGCCCATGTCATCCGGGAGCACCGGCACGGTGTGCTCGGCGTCTGCCTGGGGCACGAGCTGATCGCGGCGGAGCTGGGGCTGGAGATCGTACGGAAGGAGGTGCCGTACCAGGGGGCGCAGACGAGGGTCGATCTGTTCGGGCGGGAGGAGACCGTCGGCTTCTACAACAGCTTCGTGGCGCGCTGCGACGACGAGACGGCGGCCGAGCTGGCCGCGCACGAGGTCGAGGTGAGCCGGAGCGGGTCCTGCGAGGTGCACGCGCTGCGCGGGCTGGGCTTCGCCGGGGTGCAGTTCCACCCGGAGTCGGTGCTGACGCTGAACGGGGCTTCGATCGTACGGGAGTTGATGGCTCAGCTGCGCGGCACGAGCACGTTCTCCGAGCGGCGGCCGGCCCTGTAGTCGAGGACGTTGCGCACCGTGGCGTCGACGATCTGGCCGACGGCGTCCTCGGTGTAGTACGCCTGATGGGACGTGACCAGCACGTTCGGGAAGGTGACCAGGCGGGCCAGGGTGTCGTCCTCGACGGCCTCCAGGGACTTGTCGTGGAAGAACAGGCCCGCCTCCGCCTCGTACACGTCGAGGCCGACGCCCGAGAAGCGGCCCGCGCGCAGCTCGGTGACCAGGGCGGCGGTGTCGATCAGACCGCCGCGGCTGGAGTTGACGAGGATCGCGTCGTCGCGCATCGCGCGGAGGGCGGCGGCGTCGATGAGGTGCCGGGTCTCCGGCATCAGCGGGACGTGCAGGGTGATCAGGTCGGACTCGGCGAGGAGCTGGTCCTTGGGGACGTACTTCATGCCGAGTTCCAGGCAGGCGGGGTTCTCGGCGACGTCCCAGCCGAGCAGCCTCATGCCGAAGCCGTGGGCGATCCGGGTGAAGGCCTCGCCGATCTTGCCGGTGCCGAGGACGCCGACCGTGCGGCCCCGCAGGTCGCGGCCCATCAGTCCGTCGAGGCGGAAGTCGAAGTCGCGGGTGCGGGTGGAGGCGCGGACGATCCGGCGGTTGACCGCCATGGCGAGGGTCCAGGCGAACTCGGCGACCGAGTAAGGCGAGTAGTACGAGACCCGGGCGACCGTCATGCCGAGCCGCTCGGCGACCTTGAGGTCGATGTTGTTGAAGCCGGTGGAGCGCTGGGCGATCATCCGGGTGCCGCCGGCCGCCAGGACCTCCAGGACGCGGGGGCCCAGCTCGGCGTTGACGCTGGTGGAGATGATCTCGTAGCCCGCCGCGATGGGGGCGGTGTCCTCGTTGAGGAAGACATCCAGGCAGCGGACCTCGTGGTGGCGCCGGAAGGCCTGCTCGATCAGGGGCTTCTCGTCGGCCTGGACACCGAAGGCGAGGATCTCCACGCGGCCCTCCGGGGGTGCGCCGGAATTGTCTGGTCCTGGCGAATATCTCACAGACCCCTGCGGAGGCGCTCTGTCAGCGCCCGGCCCTGCTGCGGGGACGGGCGGGGTTCCGCGAGGCGGGTGTGGAGGCGGTCGAGGTGGAGGTCGACGGTCGCCTCGACCAGTTCGGCGTACACCTCGGCGGCGACGGCGGCCCGGCGGCGGGAGACGAGGGCTGTGATCAGGGCGATCAGCAGGGCCGGCCACCACCGCACGGCGAGCACGAGATACAGCACCGCCCAGCCGCCGAGCGTGAACGCCGTGTCGAGGCGGGTGCGGGCCTCGGTGAGGGTGTCGCGGGTCGGGGTGGAGAGCAGGAGCCAGAGGCGGGGCCAGACGGTGGCCAGGTCGATGCCGTACTCCTGGCGCAGACGGACGGCCGGGGCGCGGAGGCGGTCGCCGAGGCGGGTGGGGTGCTCGGGCGGGATCAGGGAGAGGGCGTTGCGGCGGGCGGCTCGCTCCGGGTCGCGGTGCTCGCGGTAGGCGGTGTCCTCGGCGGTCCAGGCGGCGGCGCGGCGGCGGGTGCGGCGGGCGGAGAGGCCCGCGAAGGGGCGGGGCCAGGGACCGCAGAGGGCACGCTCGACCGGGCCCGCCAGCGCCTGCGCCAGCACGCCCAGCGCGGCCGACACCGGTACCGCGGCCAGGACCAGCAGGACCGCCCGCGTCGCGAGGGCGTCCCGGTGGTCGGATTCGCCCCCCTCGGTGAGCGCGGTGAAGCCGTCCCACAGCGCCCGCCCGTCGTGCCAGTCGCCCTGGCCGAGCCCGAACGCCGCGGCGGCGACGAGGAGATAGGCCAGCCCCGGCAGGACCAGCAGCGTGAACCAGCGCTCGGCCAGCTTCCGGCCCAGCTCGGCGAGGAACCCCGTCACCGGCCGGTCCTCAGGCGTCCGGTACGAAGGTCAGGACGCGTTCGTGGACCAGGCACTCGGGCGGGCCTTGGCCGGCGTACCGCTTCTCCGTGCGGTGACAGGCGCCGAGCGGGCAGAGGTAGGTACCGGGGACGGGTGGGCCCGGGGTGTCCGCGGCCCGAGTGGGAAGGCCGCCGCGTAGGGTCTGCCGGTCCAGGAGATCGAACCCGAGGCCGTCGAGGACCTCGGCGATGGCCGCCCCCTCACGCACTTGCCTGACCGCCTGTTCCAGGGCCGCGCGCCGGGGGCCGCTGATGAGCCTCAGGATCGCCAACTCCCGGCAGAATTCAGCATGCAGATCACTCTCAGCCGCTTCCACAGACCCGATCGTAGAGCCGCCCACCCCCCTCACGCCCCCGAATGCACATGCGCCGCCCAGCTCAACGGCCGTTCCGGCCACCGCTCCCGCAACTGCCGTACGGCGTCCCCCAGGGCCCGCGCCGCAGGCGGTGCGCCCGGTCCTGACGCGGCCAGTCGACCGTAGACCTGCGAAGCGATCTGCGCGGACGAGTCGTCGTCCACCCGCCACAACGTGCCGATCACCTGGGAGAAACCGGCGAGTTGCAGGGAGCCCGCGAGGTGCAGCGCCTCGTCGGGGAGGCGGGCGCCGCCGACCGCGGTCTCGCAGGCGGAGAGGTAGGCGAACTCGGCGGCGGGCAGATGGAGTCGGGTGACGTCGAGGACGGACAGGGCGCCGTCGGGCAGCAACAGCCGCCCCTGGGAGGGCCGTTCGGGGTCCTGGACACCGTGGCAGGCGAAGTGGACCCAGGGGTGGGCGTGCAGCGCGTCCCGTACGGCACCCGCGCGCACCTCCTCGCCCCGCAACAGCGCGCCGCCGACGGCCCGATGGGCGAGCTCGGCCTCCCGCAGGGCGCCCGGCAGCGGGTCCTGGCCCGCCAGTTCCGGTACGGCGACGATCAGGGGGTCCCGGTCGCCCTCGGGGGCGGCCCTGCTCCGCGCCCGCAGCAGGGCCGCCAGGCTCGGGGTGTACGAGGAGACGACCCGGTCGGGCACGGCGCCCGCGGCGTGCAGGGGCAGGAAGGTCAGCGGCCCGGAGGGGCACCACCACAGGCGGGGCGGCTCCTCGCCGGGCGGGGGCGGCCCGGTGATGCCGAGGGTGTCGAGGACCGGCTCGGCGATCGTGGTCCACAGCCAGTCGAGAAGGTCGGCGACGGACTGCTCGGCGAAGGCGCGGGCCAGTCCTGAACGGCCGGCCGCGGCGACCGCCTGGAACAGCAACTCGCTCCTCTCCCGGGCCTCTTGACGGGTGAGCCCGGGCAGCGGGCAGACGGTGAGGCCGGTGCCGTCGAGGAGCAGCGCGTGTCCGGCGCCCTGCTGGCCGACGGTGACGACGACGACCGGTCCGTGCGCGCCCGCGGACAGCAGCCGGCCGGCTCGGGGCGGGCGCAGGAAGTCGGCGAAGCCGGGGCGGGCCCGGATGTCCGCCAGGGTCTCCTGCCACTCGCGGGCCAGCCGGTGGCGCTGGTCGGCGCCGGGGGCGGAGAGGTCGTCGGCGGCAGCGGCGTGTTCGAGCTGCCGCCGCATCTCGCCGAATCGGGCGGCGAGTTCGGGATGGGCGGCGGCCAGGTCGTCGGTGTCGGTGCGCAGTTCGAGGGCCTGGGCGGCGAGCAGGCCGCGGCCCGCTTCGAGCAGTTCCAGGGCGTCGTACGGCTTCCCGGCGGCCAGCGCGACCGTCGCGGCGAACGAGCCCAACTCCGTGTCGCTGAGCGACCGTTCGTGGTCGGCCCGGTCGCCGCCGCGCCACACGACCAGCGGCAGGAGGTCGATCGCGTCGCGCAGCGCGTCGAGCGCCCGCTCCTCGTCCCCCACCTCGTGGGCCACCCCTGCCAGCCGTATCGAGGCGGCGACGCTGTAGGCCGGTGGCTGGGCGGGGTCGGCGGCCAGCTCGGCGTTGACGGTGAGCGCCTGTTCGCGGATCGCGTCGTAGCCGCCGTCCGCGCGGGCGATGTCCCGCAGCACCCAGGACACGGCACCCAGACCGCCGCCGTGCAGCGGATGCCCGGCCGGTATCAGGTGGGCGCACTTGCGGGCGGCGGCGAGGGCGATGTCGAGGTCCTCCCGGTCCCCGCCGTGCCGATGGCGCTCGCGCAGGGCGTGCGCCAGGTTGCCGTAAAGGCTCGCGCGGCGCAGGGGGTCGGCGGGCGGGTCGGCGAGGGCCGTCTCGTAGTGGCGTACGGCCGCCTCGGCGTCCTCGATGCCGGCGCCGGGCTGCTGGAAGCGGGCGAGCAGGACGCCACCGAGCGCGGAGACGAGATGGTGGCGGCTGTCGTGGCCGGGCTCGGTGCGGGCGAGGGCGCGCTCCACCAGGCGCTGGGCCCGGTCGAGTTCGGCTCCGCCGGTGCCCTGGTCCCTGTTCTGGCGGGCGTACTCGATCAGCAGGGTGGCGACATTGCCGAGGATGATCGGCGTCTCGGCCTCGAACTGCGGGATGTCGGCGGCCAGTTGTTCGGCCACGGTGACCGCCTCGCGGAGCGCGGCGAGGTGTCTGGTCCGGGTGTGCCGTTCGGACAGGGCCATGATCAGGCTGCCCCTGAGGGTGGTCAGCAGCTCGGTGTCGGGCTCGTCGGGCAGCTCCTCGAAACCCTGGCGGCCGTGGGCGATGGCCTCGTCGAGCACGGCGAGATCGTGGCCGAAGCGGTAGCGGTACACGAGGACGTTGGCGAGCATGCCGAGGGCGAGCGCCCGGTCGGCGGCGGAGCGGGCCAGGGAGAGGGCGCGGCGGGCGGTGGCCTCGGCGGGCCCGAGGTCGGGCGCGGTCTCGTGGTCGACGCGGGCCAGGAGCAGCATGCCGAGGGCGCGGTGGGCCGGGGACGCCTCGGCGTGCGGGCCGCCGGGTTCGGTGAGCGGGGTCACGATGCGCAGGGCGCGTTCGATCACCGCCGCCTCGCCGGTCTCCCGGAACTCGTGCACGGCGGAGGCGCCGTACGAACTCACCGCCTCGTGCGAGGAGTCGGGGACGGTCAGGCCCTCCCCCATGAGGTCCAGCGCGCGGCGCCGGTCCGCGGGGTCGCCGAGCAGCTGGTAGCGGTACTGGAGGTGGCGGCCGAGGTCGGCGGCGTGGCGGCGGGGCTGGGCGGCGTACAGCGTCTCGTAGATCCCCAGGGCCTCCTGGAGGATCTCCGGGTCTCTGCGGCGGGCGAAGCGCTGGGCCAGCAGGCCGGCGCAGGTCGGCTCCATCTGGTCCCGGATGAGACCGTAGTTCGGGTGCTCACGGATCGCGCGCTGCAACTCCAGTGCCGTGTCGAGGAGTTCGACGCTCTTCTTCTCGTGGGCGGTGGCGGTGACGAAGGCGCCGGTGGCCGTCGCGGCGTACGCCAGCCAGTGCGGGCTCGTGGGATCGGTGGCGGCGAGGGCGGCCCGGACGAGGCCGGGGACGTCGCCCATGGGTGAGGCGTCCCGGAGCCGGGAGCAGCGCTGCGCCAGCAGCTGGGCGAGCCGGGTGGCCTCCTCGGCGCCGGAGGAGCCGGGTGTGCGGTGGTCGTAGGAGGCGCGGGCGTGGGTGAGGGCCGTGTCCTCGTCGGCGAGGTCGCCGGTGTCCGCGAAGCGCTGTTCGGCGGCGCCCGAGACGACCTGGTGCAGGACGCCGAGGCGGGGGTCGTCGGGCGCCGAGCCGCTCAGGCACCGGGCGCCGCAGAGCAGGGCGGCGTCGGCGCACCAGCGGCGCAGATGGTGTGGGGTGCGCTCGTCCCGGGCCAGCTCCGCGAACCGGGCGGTCATGCGGCCGGTGGAGTTCACCCCGTCGGCGTCGAGCGGTAACGCCGGGTCGACCAGGAGGCGCAACGGGGGCGGGGTGAGGGCGGGTCGGAGTCGGTGGCACAGGGCGAGGACGAGGATGATCACGGCGGTCTCGGGGATGCTGTCGATCCGCGCGCCCCGGTCCCCGCCCGACCTTCCGGCGACCCGCAGCAGTTCGGCCAGGTCCGGCAGCTGGTCGGGGGTCGGAGACGGCGGCGGCACCGAGTCCCGTAACGCGGGCCATACGGCGGCGAGTTGTGCCTCGTGCCGGGCCAGCAGCGCCCGTAACTCCCGCCCGTTCCACCAGCCGACCATGCGGCCCTCCCCCGTCGCCCGCCGCTCCCGTCCCTCTCGTACCCGCGCCCGCACGCGGCGAACGCCGCCACGCGGGCCGCGGCGGCGTTCTCGGGCCGAGCAGTCGACGGGGCGGGTCAGCCGAAGAAAACCCCGACCTCCGCGTACAGCTCAGGGTCGACCGTCTTCAGCTTGGCCGTGGCGTCCGAGATCGGCACGCGCACGATGTCGGTGCCGCGCAGCGCGACCATCTTCCCGAAGTCGCCGTCCCGCACCGCGTCGATGGCGTGCAGCCCGAAGCGGGTGGCGAGCCAGCGGTCGAAGGCGCTGGGGGTGCCGCCCCGCTGGATGTGCCCGAGGACGGTCGTCCGGGCCTCCTTGCCGGTCCGCTTCTCGATCTCCTTGCCGAGCCATTCGCCGACCCCGGACAGGCGCACGTGCCCGAAGGAGTCCAGCGACTCGTCCTTGAGGACCACGTCGCCGTCCTTCGGCATGGCGCCCTCGGCGACGACGACGATCGGGGCGTAGGAGGCCTTGAAGCGGGAGGTGATCCAGGCGCACACCTGGTCCAGGTCGAAGCGCTGTTCCGGGATGAGGATGACGTTGGCGCCACCGGCGAGGCCCGAGTGCAGGGCGATCCAGCCGGCGTGCCGGCCCATCACCTCGCAGACCAGGACGCGCATATGGGACTCGGCGGTGGTGTGCAGCCGGTCGATGGCCTCGGTGGCGATCCCGACCGCGGTGTCGAAGCCGAAGGTGTAGTCGGTGGCGGACAGGTCGTTGTCGATGGTCTTCGGTACGCCGACGACGGGGACGCCGTACTCGTCGGTGAGCCGTGCGGCCACGCCCAGGGTGTCCTCGCCGCCGATCGCGATCATCGCGTCGACCTCCAGCTTGGCGAGGTTCTCCTTGATCCGGCGGATGCCGTTGTCCTGCTTGAGCGGATTGGTGCGCGAGGAGCCGAGGATGGTGCCGCCGCGGGGCAGGATGCCGCGCACGGCGGGGATGTCGAGGCGGACGCTGTCACCCTCCAGGGGCCCACGCCAGCCGTCCCGGAAGCCGACGAAGTCATAGCCGTACTCCTGCACGCCCTTGCGGACGATGCCCCGGATGACGGCGTTGAGCCCGGGGCAGTCGCCGCCTCCGGTCAGTACTCCGACCCGCATGGAAATGTCCCTTCGCCGCGGTTGCCTGGTGAAGGCCACGCTAATGGTGATCCAGGTCACACAGGGATGGGCGGGAAGGGCAATTCCGGTGAATCAGCGGTTCCTTGGTTTACTCGTCGTCAAGTCCACGCTCTATGGCATACCTGACCAGCTCCACCCTGTTGTGCAGCTGGAGCTTGCCGAGGGTGTTCTGGACGTGGTTCTGAACCGTGCGGTGGGAGATGACCAGCCGCTCGGCGATCTGCTTGTAGCTGAGGCCCTTGGCGACCAGGCGCAGCACCTCGGTCTCGCGGTCGGTGAGTTCGGGCGCCCTGGGCTGGTCGGCGTCGGCGGCGGGTGCGGGCTCGGAGGCGAGGCGGCGGTACTCGCCGAGGACCAGACCGGCGAGGCCGGGCGTGAACACCGGGTCCCCCACCGCCGTCCGGCGCACCGCGTCGAGCAGTTCCTCCGTCGACGCCGACTTCAGCAGATAGCCGGTCGCGCCCGACTTCACGGCCTCCAGCACGTCCGCGTGCTCGCCGCTGGCGGAGAGCACCAGGACCCGCAACGCCGGGTTGTGGCCGACGAGTTCCTTGCAGACCTGGACGCCGGGCTTGAGCGGCAGGTTCAGGTCGAGCACCAGGACATCGGGCCCGGCGGCCTTGGCGCGGCGCACCGCCTGGTCGCCGTCGCCCGCGGTGGCCACCACCTCGAAGCCGGACTCGCCCAGGTCACGGGCGACCGCGTCGCGCCACATCGGGTGGTCGTCGACCACCATCACCTTGATCGGGTCCTGGTCACTCATCGCTGTCCTGCCTTCCCCCGTGAAGCCTTCGGTATCTTCAGTTCGACCTCCGTGCCCTGTCCGGGCACCGAGATCAGTTCGGCGCTGCCGCCGAGGTCGCGCAACCGCCCCCGGATGGACAGGGCCACGCCCATCCGCCCCTCGCCCTCGGCCTGGGCGAGCCGCCCCTCGGGGATGCCGGGCCCGTCGTCCCGTACGGTCACGATCACCTCGTCGGGCTCGTCCTCGACCAGGATCCACGCACGCGCGTCCTCCCCCGCGTGCCGGCGCACGTTGTCCAGGGTGGCCCCCACCGCGGCGGCCAGCTCCCTCGCGGCGCCCGGGGGCAGCTCCACCGGAGCACCGGGCTCGGCGAAGCTGACCTTGGCGGCGGCGAACGGGGCGAGCAGCGCGCGCAGATCGACGGGGCCCTCGGGATCCGGCTCGTCGACGGCCCGTACGACCGCCCCCTGGGACACGTCCTCGGACGCCCAGGAGACCCGCGTCAGCCCGCCGGAGACCAGGGTGCGCAGCGCCACCTCCTGCTCGCCCGCCATCCGGCCCAGCTCCGCCGCCTCGCCGCCGAGGACCGCGCCGCGCCGCTGCACCATGGCCAGCACCTGGAGCACGCTGTCGTGGATGTCCCGGGCCAGGCGCTCCCGTTCGCGGGTCGCCGCCTCGATCTCCAGGGCGCGGGCGAGGGTGCGCTCGGAGGCGCGGGCGACCTCGACGACGTAGCCGATGGCGATGGAGGCGACCCAGACCAGGATCACGTTGTGGATGGTGTCGCGGGCCGGGGCACCGCGCTCGATGAGGTTGGCGACGGCGACCGGTGTCGAGGCGAACGCGGCCCAGCGCCAGCCGCCCTTGATGGCGTACGCGAGGACCGAGCCGGCGGTCCATATCGACGGCAGCGTGGGACCGCCGCTGTCGATGTGCGCGTCGTTGACCACCAGCGGGGTGAGCACGATGCCGGTGAGGGCGACGGTCAGGTCCGCGGCGAGGAAGCGCTTGGTGCAGGCCGCCTCGTTCTGTACCCGGGGCAGGGTGGCGAGCGTCCATCCGCACAGGACGACGAAGTAGCCGATGGCGATGCCCGGGCGGTCGTAGTCGTCGTACTGCGTGGCGAACAGTCCGACCGCGTACAGCATGGTCAGCACCCGGTAGCCGGTGAGCGCACGCCACAGCGGCAGCTCGACCGACATCCTCATGACACGCTCACGCCTGGCCATGTCCCCCCTTTTCCGGTCGTTCGCCTCCGGGCGCTTTCAGCCGGTGCCGAGGCCGCGACCGTGCTCAGCCCTTCGGGCCTCCGCGCGCTCCCGGCCTCGGCACCGGCGCGCCCTCCGGCTCACTCCCCCACCCCCAGCCGAACCCCTGTCTCAGGACTCGGCGCGTTCCTTCTCAGCCTGCGCGAGGGCGGCCTTCGCCGCCTTCTCCGCTTCCTTCTCGGCCTTGGCCGCCTCCGCGATCTGCCGCTTGGCGGCGGTCGCGTAGATGTCGACGTACTCCTGGCCGGAGAGTTTCATGATCTCGTACATGACCTCGTCGGTCACCGCGCGGAGCACGAACCGGTCGTGCTCCATGCCGTGGTACCGGCTGAAGTCCAGTGGCTTGCCGATGCGGATGCCCGGCCGCATGATCTTGGGCATCACCTTGCCCGGCGGCTGGATCTTCTCCGTGTCGATCATGGCGACCGGGATGACCGGCGCGCCGGTGGCGAGCGCCACGCGCGCGAGGCCCCCCGGCTTGCCCCGGTAGAGACGGCCGTCGGGCGAGCGCGTGCCCTCCGGGTAGATCCCGAACAGCTCACCGCGCTCCAGGACCTCGATGCCGGCCTTGATGGCCGCCTCGCCCGCGCCGCGCGCACCGGAGCGGTCCACCGGGAGCTGACCCGCGCCCTTGAAGAACGCCGCCGTCAGCCTGCCCTTCACACCGGGCGTCGTGAAGTACTCGGCCTTCGCGATGAAGGTGACCTTGCGGTCGAGGACCGCGGGCAGGAAGAAGGAGTCGGAGAAGGAGAGGTGGTTGCTCGCCAGGATCGCGGGGCCGTCGTCCGGAATGTTCTCGGCGCCCTCCACCCAGGGCCTGAAGGTGACCTTCAGCGGCCCTCCGATGGCGACCTTCATCGTTCCGTACAACAACCGAGTGCCTCCTGTGTCTGTCGATGAGACCTTAACCCGGAGCAGCGTCAAAGGGCCCGACGACCCTGGTCGGTGTCAGTGCGGTCGCGTACGGTGAAGTACCTGCGCATGACCCCATGAACCCGCAACCGACCCCATGAACAGGAGACCGAAGGTGCCGGTCCTCCCTGGAGCCGAGCCGTTCCGCCAGGAAGGCGGAGAGACGGGTGTCCTCCTCTGCCACGGCTTCACCGGTTCCCCGCAGTCGCTGCGCCCCTGGGCGGAGCACCTCGCCGGGCGCGGTCTGACCGTCTCGCTGCCCCTGCTGCCGGGACACGGCACCCGTTGGGAGGACATGCAGCTGACGGGCTGGCAGGACTGGTACGCGGAGGTGGACCGCGAGCTGCGCGCCCTGCGTGAGCGCTGCGCCGACGTGTTCGTGGCCGGTCTGTCGATGGGCGGCGCGCTCGCGCTGCGGCTGGCGGCGAAGCACGGCGAGGCGGTCCGGGGCGTCATGGTCGTCAACCCGGCGAACCGTATGCACGGCCTCGCGCCGTACGCCCTTCCGGTGGCGCGTCATCTCCTGCGGTCGACGCCGGGCATCGCCGACGACATCGCCAAGGAGGGCCGGCACGAACTGGGCTACGCCCGGGTGCCGCTGCACGCCGCGCACTCCCTGCGGACCTTCTTCCGGCTGGTCGACGGCGAGTTGCCGCAGGTCACCCAGCCGCTGTTGCTGCTGCGCAGCGCCGAGGACCATGTCGTGCCGGCGGCGGACTCCGCGCGCGTGCTGAGCCGGGTGTCCTCGACGGACGTAACAGAGATCGTGCTGGAACAGAGCTACCACGTCGCGACGTTGGACCACGATGCGGAGCGGATCTTCGAGGAGAGCGCCGCGTTCATCGGCCGGCTCGCCGCCGGCACCGGCAGCAAGGAAGGGACGGCCGTACGTGGCTGAGTACGACTCGGACCGCGAGGACCGGGAGGACTGGGAGAACCGCGACGACCGCGAGGGACTCGGCGCGGAGGAGCAGCACGTCCCCTTCGACGAGACCGCCGCCTGGGAGGCGATCGTCGCCGGGTACGGCGAGGAGCCGCCGGACCCGCCGGGCGCCAAGCCGTTCAAGTCGGTGGAGGACCTGGCGCTGCTGGAGCCGGAGACCAACGACACCGACACCGACCCGAAGGACGCCGACGCGGCCGGCGCCGAGCAGCCGAAGGCGGACGAGAAGCCGGCGCCGGCCAAGCCACTGGGCAGCTCCGTCGCCTTCGCGCCCGGCGTCGGCCCGCGTGACTACACGGCACCGGAGCCGACCGAGGACGACTTCGACGAGGACGACGAGGGCCACTTCGTCCCGCCGGAGCCGCCGCCGCTGCCCGCCGCCGACACCACGGCCAGGTTCGCGTGGCTCGGGGTGCTGGGCGGCCCGCTGCTCCTCCTGCTGGCGGTACTGCTGCGCTGGGACATGACCTGGTGGCTCGCCACGATCGGGATCGGCGGCTTCCTGGGCGGGTTCGCGACGCTGGTGGCGCGGATGCGGACGGACGAGGACGAGGACGAGGACCCCGGGCGGGGCGCGGTCGTCTGAGTCCTCTAGCTCACGGGCACTTTGAGGGTGGCCAGGACCGGAAGATGGTCCGTGGCCGCCCTCAGGTCTGTCTCGGGGAGATCCGGCGGCACCCCGCAGCCGAGCACCTCGATGCCCTTCGTGGCGAAGATCGCGTCGATGCGCTGGTGGGGTTCGCTGTGGACCCAGGTGTGCTCGCCGCCGAGCGGGGCGGTCGCCCAGCAGTCCTGGAGGTTCTCGGCGAGGCGGCGGAACGTCCGGCCGCCGGGGCGTTCGTTGAGGTCGCCGCCCGCGACGGCGTGCTCGACGCCCATGCCGGCGAGCCGGTCGAGGAGCATGCCGGCCTGCTCGTAGCGCTCGTCCTTCTGGAGACTGAGGTGACAGCTCAGGACGCCGACGCGGGCGTTGCCGAACCGGACGACGGCGGTCGCGAAGCCTCGGCGGTGGTTGCCCGGGGTGAGCGGGAGGAGGACGTCCTCGGTGCGCTCCACGGTGGCGCGGAGGTCGCAGAGGATCGCGGGGCCGGCGGCTGTGGCGCCGCCGGTGAGGATGACGAGGTCGGCTGCGCGGGCCAGGCGGGCGAGTTTCTTGCGCCAGCGGAAGAAGCGGGGGGCTTCTTGGACGAGGACGAGGTCGGGGGCGCAGGCCCTGATGACTCGGGCCAGGGCCTGGGTGTCGTCGCGGAGTGAGCGGACGTTGTAGCTGAGGACTCGGACGAGGGTGGAATCGTCGGATGCCATGTCGTTGATTTTTGCGCCTAATGACTCGGGGCGCGAGGTGTGTGTGCGACCGGCCCACCGTCGTGGCTGGTCGCGCAGTTCCCCGCGCCCCTGGGTATCTCCACCTACTCGGCGATTACATGATCGGGTCGGGTTCCCTGGCCAGGTCCGCTGCTCCGACCATGCCCGCCTTGTTGCCCAGCTGGGCCGCGATGACGTCCGCCACCGGGCGCCAGTTGCCGCCGACCAACCAGCGCTTGTACGACTTGCGGATCGGGTCGAGGACCAGTTCGCCCTCGTCGGAGAGGCCGCCGCCGACGATGAAGGCGGACGGGTCGAAGAGGGAGGCGAGGTCGGCGAGGCCGGCGCCGGCCCAGCGGGCGAGCTCGCGGTAGGAGTCGACGGCGACCGGGTCGCCCTGCCGGGCGGCGACGGAGATGTGCTTGCCCTCGATGCCCTCGGGCGAACCGTCACCGAGTGCGAGCAGCACCTCGGCGCGCTCCGGGGTGGCGTTGGCGCGCTGCTTGGCGTACCGGACCAGGGCGCGGCCGGAGGCGTACTGCTCCCAGCAGCCCTGCGAACCGCAGCCGCACAGCAGCCCGTCCGGCACCATGCGGATGTGGCCGAACTCGGCGGCGACGCCGAAGTGTCCGCGGCGCAGCTTGTTGCCGATGATGATGCCGCCGCCGAGGCCGGTGCCGAGCGTGATGCAGATGACGTTGCGGTGGCCCTTGCCGGCGCCGAACCTGTACTCGCCCCACGCGGCCGCGTTGGCGTCGTTCTCCACGACGACGGGGAGGCCGACGCGGGCCTCGACCTTCTCCTTCAGCGGCTCGTTGCGCCAGTCGATGTTAGGCGCGAAGTAGACCTCCGAGCGCTGCCGGTTGACGTAACCGGCGGCTCCGATGCCCACGCCGACGATCTCGTGACCTGCGCGTGCGCCCTCGACGGCGGAGGCGATGGCGTCCACGATGCCCTCGGGCGTGCCCGGGGTCGGCACCTTGAAGGTCGAGAGGATGTTGCCTTCCTCATCGACCACGCCGGCCGCGATCTTCGTGCCGCCGATGTCGACGCCGATGGTGAGTCCCATGAATCCCTCAGTTTCGGTCGAGCCCCGCTACGGCCCACCGTACCCGAGCGGCCTCTAGTCCAGGTCGATGCGCTCTCCCCGACCGGGCTCCTCGCCGCCCTCGCCGGGCTTGGGGTCGCGGCTGGTCCAGCGCTGTTCCTGGGCCTGGACCGCGGAGCGGTAGGCGGCCAGCAGTTCGTTGCCGGCGGCCGCCAGGTGGTCGAAGACGTCCGGGTTGCGTTCGATGACGGGCTCGACGGCGGCCTTGGCCTGCTGCACGACCTGCTGCACCACCTGCTGGGCGGCCGGTCCGGCGACCGCCCCGAGCAGCGGCGACTGGATCGAGGACAGCTTGTCGGTGACGGCGTCGACGAGCTTGCGCAGTTCCTCGGCGGCCGAGCCGGGCGGCGGACCGTAGGTGGCGCGGCGGCGGGCCTTCTCCTCGGCGAGGTCCTCGGCGCACGCCGTCGCCCAGGCGTCGGCGTCGGTGGCCCGAACCTCGTCCACGGCCTCGTCGGCGGCGTCTGACGGGGGGAGCTGTTCGCTCATGACGGACTCCTGACTACGGTTCGTCTCTCCGACGTTACCCGAACGGCCGTACCGGATTCACCGTGTCTGCGGCCATAGCTCCGGGTCCGGCGCGAACCGGACACACAGCACCCCGTCCCGCAGCGCGGCCCCGGCGACGGTGCAGCGCCGCAGGGCGGACGGCAGCGGCACGATCCGCCGGAACTGGCCTGCGCTGACGACGAGTTCGTCACCGCGCCGGATGAGGTCCAGCTCGTCGCGTATGGCGCCGGGCAGGGGCACGTGCCACACCAGCACCCCGTCCTCGGCCAGCCGGTCGACGACCGGCCACTCGACCCGGGAGGAGGTCTCCGGCGCGCCGGGCGCACCGAGCCCTTCGAGGTCGTCGAGGCCGCGCGGGTCCCGTCCGGGGTGGGCGATCTCCACGACCTGGTACGACTCCCGCCATCCCTCCAGCGTCTTGCGCTGCTGGGCGGCGGGCCCGGCGAGCCAGCTGTCGGCGGGCGGGTCGGGCAGGACCCGGTTGGCGACCAGACGGTCGGGACGCAGCCCGCGCAGGGCGAGCCCGAGTGTGGCGTCGCGCACGGCGTCGGCCCCGGCCGGACCCGGCTCGGCGACGAGGCGTACGGCGGTCCTCGCGTCGGCGACGACGGCCTCGACGGCGGCGAGTTCCAGGTCCCAGCGCGCGGTGGTCTCGTACAGCCACTCCGACGGCATCGGCACCCCGGCCAGCCGCCCCAGCATCGGCCTGAGCGCCCGCGCCGCCTGCCGCTCGGGCGGCAGCAGCCGGCGCAGATAGCGGCGCAGTTCCTCGGGGAGGGCGAGCAGGGCGAGGGCCTGCGGGGTGGGCGGCAGGTCGACGACGAGGAGGTCGTGGCGCTCCGACAGGGCCGCGTCCCGCAGGGCGCGGAGGAAGGTCAGTTCCTCGGCGCCCGGCAGCGGGGTGACCTCTTCGGGGTCGAGGCGGGAGGCGCCGAGCAGGTCGAGGACGGAGGAGGCGCGCTCCTGGAAGCCGGCGAGGTCGTCCCGGAACCCGGTGGTGGCGTCCGGGCGCCAAGCGGTGAGCCCGTCCCGGACCTCGACCGGCGCCGGCCCGGTGGCCACGCCCAGGACCGCGCCGAGGCTGTCGGTCCGGTCGCCGCTGAGGAGGAGGGTCCGGTCACCCGCGCGGGCGGCGGCGACCGCGGTGGCGGCGGCAAGGGTCGTACGACCGCTGCCGCCGGGACCGGTGATCAGGAGGGTGCGCATGGGAGTGAACGGTAGATCCCCGGGCGGTGAATCCCTACTTCGACCCCGACTCCACCCGCTTCTTCAGCCCGGCCAGCGCGCGGTCGATGATGACCTTCTCGGCCTTGCGCTTGATCATGCCCAGCATCGGGATCTTGACGTCGACGGTCAGGAGGTAGGTGACCTCGGTCGACCCCGTACCGGCCGGCTTGAGGATGTACGACCCGTCCAGCTGGCGCAGCATCTGGGACTTCACCAGCGTCCAGGAGACCTCGTTCTCCCCGGTCCAGGTGTAGCCGAGCACCTGGTCGTCCTTGATGGCGCCGGCGTCCATGACGAGCCGTACCTGCTCGGCGCGGCCCGCGGCGTCCGTCGCGAGGACCTCGGCCTGCTTGACCTCGCCGGTCCAGTCCGGGTAGCGGGCGAAGTCGGCGATCACCGCCATGACGTCGGCCGGTGCCGCCTCGATCGTGATGCTCGAGCTGGTGTGTTCCGCCATCGCCGTGGCTCCTCCAGATACGGGCCGGTAGGTCATGAAGCGTGCGCACGTGTGTGCAGCGTGAAGGCTACCGCGCACGTGGGGGCCCGACTTCACCGACCGGTCACCATTCGAGCGCCCACGGCCTGCCGCTCCCCGCGAAGTGCCCGACGTTGACGCACTCCGTCGTCCCGATCCGCATCCGGCGCACGAGCGGTTGGTGGACGTGACCGAACAGCGCGTACCGGGGCCGGGTGCGCCGGATCGCGTCGAGCAGCGCCCGGCTGCCCCGTTCGAAGCGGCGCGCGACGGTGTCGTAGACCAGCTCCGGCACCTCCGGCGGGATGTGGGTGCACAGCACGTCCACCTCACCGACCGCCTCAATCTTGGCCGCGTACTCCTCGTCGCTGATCTCGTAGGGGGTGCGCATGGGCGTGCGCAGGCCGCCGCCGACGAAGCCGAAGGTCCGGCCACCGATCTCCACCCGCTCGCCGTCGAGGACCGTCGTGCCCGGTCCGGCGTACTCCGGCCACAGGGGCGGCATGTCGACATTGCCGTAGGTGGCGTACGTCGGTGTCGGGAACGCGGCGAACATCTCGGCGTACTGCTTGCGTACGGCCTTCTCGATGGCGCTCGCCCGGTCCGTACCGATCCCGGCCCACAGGCGGGCGCCGAACTCGCGGGCCTCCTCGAAGCGGCGGGCGGTGCGCAGTTCCACGATGCGATCGGCGTTCTCCGTGCCGAACAGGTCGGGGAAGATGCCGCGGGAGTGGTCGGCGTAGTCGAGGAAGAGGACCAGGTCACCCAGGCAGATCAGGGCGTCCGCGCCCTCGCCGGCTCGGGCCAGGTCACGGGCGTTGCCGTGCACGTCGCTGACCACATGTACGCGTGTCCTGCGGTTACCGGGCGGTGAGGGTGCCATGACGATCAAGGGTAGGCGTGTGCGGCATACGTGAACAGTGGCGGCCGGACCTGCGGTTACTGGCCAGTCATCAAACGCCTCGACTACTGTGCGCTGAGAAACACCAATCCGTGTGACGCAGCGAACATCTCGCCGGGACCCCCTGTCGGAGACGCCATACCGGCGGGTAACGTCCGGGCAGTCCAGTCGTGCTCAGGATTTCAACATGTGAATCCGCGAGCACCTGCCCGAGCCTTGGACCCGCACCGTCGCATCGCACAACGTCGTGGCGCCGGCGCCTTATGAGGAGCAGCAGTCTTGCGCGAGTTCAGCCTTCCGGCCTTGTACGAGGTCCCTGCGGACGGAAACCTCACCGACATCGTCCGCAGAAACGCCGCGCAGCATCCCGACGTCGCCGTCATCGCCCGCAAGGTCGACGGCGAGTGGCGGGACGTCACGGCGACGACCTTCCTCGCGGAGGTGCACGCGGCCGCCAAGGGCCTCATCGCCTCGGGCGTGCAGCCCGGCGACCGGGTGGGCCTGATGTCGCGGACCCGCTACGAGTGGACGCTGCTCGACTTCGCGATCTGGAGCGCGGGCGCGGTCACCGTGCCGGTGTACGAGACCAGCTCGCCCGAGCAGATCCAGTGGATCCTCGCCGACTCCGGCGCGACCGCCTGTGTCGTGGAGCTGGACAACCACACGGCCGCCGTGGAGTCGGTGCGCGACCAGCTGCCCGCCCTCAAGCACGTCTGGCAGATCGAGGCCGACGGGGTGGCGGAGCTGGGCCGGCTCGGCCAGGACATCAGCGACGCCGCCGTCGAGGAGCGCAGCTCGCTGGCGAAGGCGGACGACCCGGCGACCATCGTCTACACGTCCGGCACGACCGGCCGCCCCAAGGGCTGTGTGCTGACCCACCGCAGCTTCTTCGCCGAGTGCGGCAACGTCGTCGAGCGGCTGCGTCCGCTGTTCCGCACCGGTGAGTGCTCGGTCCTGCTCTTCCTGCCGCTCGCGCATGTCTTCGGCCGGCTCGTGCAGGTCGCGCCGATGATGGCGCCGATCAAGCTGGGCATGGTCCCGGACATCAAGAACCTCACGGACGAGCTGGCCTCCTTCCGGCCGACGCTGATCCTGGGCGTCCCGCGCGTCTTCGAGAAGGTCTACAACTCGGCGCGCGCCAAGGCGCAGGCCGACGGCAAGGGCAAGATCTTCGACAAGGCCGCCGACACCGCGATCGCGTACAGCAAGGCGCTGGACACCCCCTCGGGCCCGTCCCTCGGTCTGAAGATCAAGCACAAGACCTTCGACAAGCTGGTCTTCAGCAAACTGCGCGCGGTCCTCGGCGGCAAGGGCGAGTACGCCATCTCCGGCGGCGCCCCGCTGGGCGAGCGGCTCGGCCACTTCTTCCGCGGCATCGGCTTCACGGTCCTGGAGGGCTACGGCCTGACCGAGTCCTGCGCGGCCACCGCGTTCAACCCCTGGGACCGGCAGAAGATCGGCACGGTCGGGCAGCCGCTGCCGGGCTCGGTGGTCCGCATCGCCGACGACGGCGAGGTGCTGCTGCACGGCGAGCACCTGTTCAAGGGCTACTGGAACAACGAGGCGGCGACCGCCGAGGCGCTGGCCGACGGCTGGTTCCACACCGGTGACATCGGCACCCTCGACGAGGACGGCTACCTCAGGATCACCGGCCGCAAGAAGGAGATCATCGTCACCGCGGGCGGCAAGAACGTCGCCCCGGCCGTGATCGAGGACCGGATCCGGGCGCACGCGCTGGTCGGGGAGTGCATGGTCGTCGGCGACGGGCGGCCCTTCGTGGGCGCGCTGATCACCATCGACGAGGAGTTCCTGGGCCGTTGGGCCGAGGAGCACGGCAAGCCTGCGGGTTCCACCGCGGCGTCGCTGGCCGGGGACGCGGACCTGAACGCTGCCGTCCAGGCCGCGATCGACGACGGCAACGCCGCGGTGTCGAAGGCGGAATCGGTGCGGAAGTTCCGCATTCTGTCCTCCCAGTTCACGGAGGAGTCGGGCCACCTGACGCCGTCCCTGAAGCTCAAGCGCAACGTGGTGGCGAAGGACTACGCGGACGAGATCGAGGCGATCTACCAGAAGTAGCAGGCCTTCTGAAAGAACGTCATGGCGCGGTGTCCTCCACGAGGACCCGCGCCATCGTCCGTTCCGCGAGCGCGGTGATCGTCACGAACGGGTTGACGCCGATCGATCCGGGCACGAGCGAGCCGTCGGTGACGTAGAGCTTCGAATACCCCTTCACGCGGCCGTAGTTGTCGGTGGCCTTGCCCAGCACGCAGCCGCCCAGCGGGTGGTAGGTGAAGTCGTCGGCGAAGACCTTGTTGGACGAGCCGAACAGGTCGTAGCGGTAGATGGTGGAGTTGGCCGAGTTGATGCGGTCGAAGAGCTTCTTGGCCATGCCCGAGGACACCGCGCTCTGGGCGGCCGTCCAGCCCAGCTTCACGCCGTCCGTGGCGCTGTCGTACGTGAACGCGGCCCGCGACGGGTTCTTGGTGATCGCCAGATAGAGGCTCACCCAGTGCTCCAGACCCGTGGGTAAAGGAGCGATCTCGGCGAAGACCGGGTTGGCGGTGTTGGCCCAGTCGTCGATGCCCATGACCGGCATGGTCGACTGGTTGGCCCCGACCGTGTCCCACAGGTGGTTGGCCCGGCCGAGCATGGTGTTGCCGTTGGGTCCCCAGCCGGCGCCGACGCTCGCGTCCAGGGCGGGCAGGGTGCCGGTGTCCCGGGCGCGGACGAGGAGTTCGGTGGTGCCGAGGCTGCCGCCGCCGAGGAACAGGTAGGTGCAGCGGTACTGCTTGGTCTCGACGACCGTGCCGGCGTCGTTGATGCGGTCGGCGGTCAGGACGTACGAACCGTCGCTCGCCCGGCTGATGGCCCGTACCCGCTCCATGGTGGTGATGGTGACGTTTCCAGTGCCGAGCGCGGCGGCGAGATAGGTCTTGTCCAGGCTCTTCTTGCCGTGGTTGTTGCCGTAGATGACCTCCTGGGCGAGCGCGGACCTGGTCGCCGTACCGGCTGCCTCCTTCTGCATGTAGGCGAAGTCGTAGGTGCTGGGCACGAAGGTGGTCTTCAGGCCGGTGTTCTGGGCGTGCTTGCGGGAGATCCGCGAGAAGCGGTACCACTCCGTCGACTCGAACCAGGTGGGGTCGACGGTGTTGACGCCGAGCATGGAGTTGGCCCGCGGGAAGTACGTGCCGTACATCTCGTCGGCGTCGACGGTCGGGAACTGCTCGGCGAAGTACGACTTCAGCGGGGTCACCGCCATACAGCCGTTGACCAGCGAGCCGCCGCCGACGCCGCGTCCCACGAACACGGACATGTTGGCGAAGCGCACCCGGTCCAGGACACCGGGGTAGAGGCTGATGTCCTTGTTGACGACGTCCAGCCACAGGAAGGTGGCCAGCGGGGCCTCGGTGCGGGTGCGGAACCACATGGAGCGCTGGTCCGGGTTGGCGGTGGAACAGAAGATCTTGCCGTCGGAGCCGGCGGTGTTCCAGAGCCGGCCCATCTCGATCATGAGCGTGCGGATGCCGGCCTGACCGAGGCGGAGGGCGGCCACGGCGGCGCCGTAGCCCGAACCGACCACGATGGCCGGGGCGTTGTCGACGGCGGCCGGTTCCACGGCCGACGCCGACTCGAGACCGATGCGGGTGAGACCAGAGGCGGCGGCGGTCTGGAGGGCCACCATGCCCAGGATTTGACGTCTCGTCAGCTGACGCTGCATCAGTTTTGCTGTCATGCGCGCAGCATGTGCGGATTATTCGGTTCCGCCTAGACGGCTAGAGCAACGTCTTCAACTTTTCTGCCAGCAGGTCCCATCGCCACTTCTCCTCCACCCAGGCCCGCCCCCGCTCCCCCATCCGCCGGCGCAGCTCGGCATCGCCCAGGAGCGCCAGGATCCGCTCGGCGGAGTCCTCCACCGAGCCGCCCCGCACGACCCACCCGGTCTCCCCGTCGAGCACGGCGTCCGGCGCTCCCCCGGAGTCCCCGGCGACGACCGGCAGCCCGGTCGCGGAGGCTTCCAGGTACACGATCCCGAGCCCCTCGACGTCAAGGCCGCCCCGCCGCGTGCGGCACGGCATCGCGAACACGTCCCCGGCCCCGTAGTGCGCGGGCAGCTCGGACCAGGGCACCGCCCCGGTGAAGCGCACGGAGTCGGCGACACCGGTCTCGCGCGCGAGCCCGCGCAGCTCCTTCTCGTACGGCCCGCCACCCACGATCAGCAGCACGGCCTCGGGCTCTTCCAGAAGGATCCGCGGCATGGCCAGGATCAGCGTGTCCTGCCCCTTGCGCGGCACCAGCCGCGAGACGCACACCACCACCGGCCGGTCGGCGAGCCCGAGCCGCGCCCGCACCACGTCACCGCCCGACCCCGGGTGGAAGGTCTTCTCGTCCACGCCCGGCGGCAGCTGCACCATCCGCGAGCCGGCCTGAGGCGTCAGCGCGCCGGCGATCCGCGACCGCGTGTACTCCCCGAGGTAGGTGATCGTGTCCGTGCCTTCCCCGATCCGGCGCAGCAACTGCCGCGCGGCGGGCAGCTGCGCCCACCCCGCCTCGTGCCCGTGGGTCGTGGCCACCAGCCGCTCGGCCCCCGCCCTGCGCAGCGCGGGAGCCATCAGCCCGAGGGGTGCCGCCGCCCCGAACCACACCGACGTACAGCCGTGTTCCCGCAGGAGTCCGACCGCCGTACGCGTGGCCGCGGGGGTCGGCAGGAGCATCGTCGTACGGTCGCGTACGACGGTGAAGGGCTGCTCGGCGTCGAAGGCGGCCGTGGCCGCTACGCCCTCCCGGCCGCGTTTCCAGGTCGAGGCGTACACCACGAGCCGCTCGGGATCGAGGCGCAGCGCCATGTTGTGCAGGAACGCCTGGATACCGCCCGGCCTGGGCGGGAAGTCGTTCGTGACGATCAGGGTCTTGGACATCGTCGTGTGCATCGCCGCCGACCCTACCCAACACCCCCCTCACAGCCGGTCACGGCCACGTTTATGGCAACCTCACAGCAGGCCGGGACATCATGGCCATCTCAAAGACGGCAACGACAGCAACGCGCGAACAGGGGCTCCGGTGGACATTGCGGGTGCGAGGCGGTCTCCGGCGGGACTGCTGGCGACCTGGGGCCTGACGAGGCTGCTGCTGCTCCTGTTCGTCCTGAAGGTGTACGTCTTCCCGGGCCCGGACGTCACCAGCGACGTGTCGGTGATCTACCAGGGCTGGAACGACGTGCTGCGCACCGGCACCTTCCCGCAGGACGACGTCACCTGGCAGTACCCGCCGGCCGCCGCGCTGGCGATCCTCTCCCCCGCGCTGCTGCCGTTCCTCCAGTACGCGACGGCCTTCTTCGTCCTCGCCTTCCTGGCCGACCTGGTCGTCTTCTCCCTGCTGCTGTACGCGGGCCTGCGCCCCGGGCGGAGCCTGCGCGGGGTCTGGGTGTGGGTGGTGGGCGTCCCGCTGCTCGGGCCGACCGTGTACGCGCGTTACGACGTGATGGTGACCGCCGTGGCCGTGGCCGCGCTGCTCGCGGGCGCCCGGCATCCCCGGGTGATGGGCGCCCTGGTCGGTTTCGGGGCGATGCTCAAGGTGTGGCCGGTGCTGCTGCTGGTGGCCGCCCGCAGGCGCGGTGTCTGGATGTCGGCGGCGGTCACCGCGGCCGGCCTCGCGGCGCTGTTCGCGGTGACCATGCCCGGCGCCTTCGCGTTCCTGACCTTCCAGGCCGACCGGGGCACCGAGGTGGAGTCGCTGGGCTCCCTGGTCTTCCATGTGGCCCGGCAGTACGGCTGGGACGGCCAGGTGCTGCTGAACTACGGCTCGGTGGAGTTCCTCGGACCATGGGTGAACGTCGTCAGCACGGCCGCGCTCGCCCTGACCGGCGTCGCCTTCGGCTGGCTGCTGCTGTGGCGGCTGGTGGCGACCCGGTTCGAGGCGCACACCACGGCGGACGCGGCGTTCGTGGCGGTACTGCTGTTCACGACCACGAGCCGGGTGATCAGCCCGCAGTACATGGTGTGGCTGATCGGCCTCGCGGCGGTCTGCCTGTGCTTCCGGGCGAGCCGGATGACGCTCCCCGCGCTGCTGGTCCTGGTGGCCTCCTTCGTGACGGTGCTCGAGTTCCCGCTCTACTTCGCGAACGTCGTCGCCAGTGACGGCCTGGGCGTCACCCTGCTCTTCCTCCGCAACGGCCTGCTCGTCATCGCGACCGTCCTGGCGGCCGTGAAGCTGTGGCGGGCCACGGTCACCGCCCCCGCCGAGGACCCCGAGCCGGCTCAGGTGGCACAGGCCACCGAGGAGCCGTCGGAGACCCCGGTCACCTCCTGACGCCGGGACCGTCCGAGAACCAGGCCCACCACCGCGCACTGCGCCGCCATGGCCAGCGCCATCGCCAGGCACACCCCCGGCAGCCCGAGCCCGGAAAGCCCGTACGCCAACGGCAGTTGGACCGCCGTGCCGAGCAGCGTCACCCTCAGCAGCACGGGCGCGCCCCCGCTTCCCTCGAAGACCCCGCCCAGCGCGATGAAGCAGGCCATCAGCAGCAGGTAGGGCCCGACGCAGCGCAGGAACAGCACACCCTCGCCGGCGACCCCCGCCCCGGCGCCGAAGGCGGCCATGATCCAGGGCGCCGTGGCGGCGAACAGCAGAGCGGCCGTCGCCCCGAAGGCTCCGGACACCAGCACCGCCTCCCGCCCGATCGCCCGCCGCTCGTCCCACCCGGCGCCCAGCAGATGCGCGGTGTGGATGGAGGCGGCCTGCCGTACGGCGTAGAAGCCCATGGTGGCCACGTACAGGACCTTGTACGCGATGGCGTACGCGGCCACCGCCGTCACCCCGATCCGGGCCACGATCGCGACCAGTACGAGCGCCCCGCCCTGCCGCACGGTGAAGTCGGCCGCCATGGGCAGCCCGGTGCGCAGCACCCGCCCGAAGGCGACCCCGGGCCCGGTGGCCACCCGCAGCAGCGCGTTCCGGCGCAGGGCGAGAAGTCCCGCTCCCAGGGCCACGCACCGGCACAGGACCGTCGAGGCGGCGGCGCCCTGGACGCCGTAGAGGTGGATGAGGAGCGGGTCGCAGCCGAGGATCAGCCCGTTGGCGAGCAGTGCGAGCCGCAGGGGTGTCCGGGTGTCCCCCGTGCCCTTCAGGATCCCGTCGACCAGTTGCTGGGCGAAGAACACGGCGACCCCCGGCATCGATATCGCGAAGTACCCGACGGCGAGCGGCAGGGGCGCGCCCTCGCCGATGACCAGCCGCGCGAGCGGCTCCCGCAGCAGATACCCGCCCCCCACGACCACCGGCGTGACCAGCCCGAACACCGCCCAGCCCCCGCGCACGGCGGCCCGCACCGCCCCCGGGTCCCGCGCACCCCTGGCGTGCGCGACCAGCACGGTCGTGCCCGAGCCGAAGACCAGGGCGACGCCCAGCAGCACGTTCTCGGCGTTCGTGGCCACGGCGACGGCCGCCACCGCCGCTCCGCCGAGCCGGGAGACCCAGACGGTGTTGATGATCCCGGCGGCGACGGAGGCGAGCAGCGAGAAGTAGACGGGGTGGGCGAGCGCGATGAGCCGGCGGCGATGACTGTCCACGAGAAGGACCCCCTCGATTCGAGCTACCTCGAATCGAGGTAGCTCGATAAGAGGTACCATGGCTCCACGACCACCACAAGGAGGAATCGGCGTGCTGGAGCTGTCGATCCTGGGCTTCCTGGCCGAAGAACCCCTGCACGGCTATGAGCTGAAGGAGCGCATCAAGGCGCTCAGCGGCCATGTCCGCCCGGTCAGCGACGGCGCCCTCTACCCGGCGATCGCCCGGCTGATCAAGGCGGGCAAGCTCGACGAGCACACCGAGCCGGGCGCGAGCGCGGCCCCGCGGCGCACGCTCTCCCTCACCGACGCGGGCCGCGCGGACCTCCTGGAGCGCCTGCGCCGGCCCAAGCCGGTCGAGATCTCCGACCAGGTCCGCTTCAACACGGTCCTGACCTTCCTGCGCCATCTCCCGGACCGCCAGGAACAGGCCGCGGTGCTCCGCCGCCGCCTGGAGTTCCTCGACGCGCCGACCAGCTTCTTCTACGACGAGGGCAGACCCGTCCGCGCGGAGGAGGCGGCGGACCTGTTCCGGGAGGGCATGCTGCGGGTCGCGCGGGCGACCGGGGAGGCGGAGCGCACCTGGCTGGAGGAGGCCGTCGAGCGGCTCAGTCGAGCTGAGCCCGCAGATAGTCCCGCCACTGGGCCGTGAAGTCGTCCAGGTTCGTGTCGAGCACGCTCTTGAGCGCGTCCTCGACCGCCCCGGCGCGCTGCTTGTGGCCGCCGACGGCCTGGTAGAAGGCGCGGAGCTGGTCGGTCCCCCACCGCTGCGCGACCATCCGGCAGGCCAGCCAGCCGCCCTCGTACGCCTGGGCGAGCTTCGTCGCGTCGCCGCTGAACCCGAAGTCGGCGTCCTTCGGCAGGGCCGTCGGCGTCCGCCCCTCGGTCACGGCCCGCCACAGCTCCGGGGCGGCCTGGACGGGCGAGCGCCCGGAGTCGAGATAGCCGATCCAGTCGGCGTACCCCTCGGACAGCCACAGGGGCGTGGCGGCACTGGTGTGGTCGCGGGTCGCGACATGGGTGGTCTCATGGGTGAGCACGACCTGCTTGCCGACGCTGCCGAGGACGCCGTACGCGTCGGGGTTGACGATGATGCGGTCCGCGGGCGCGCTCGCGGGGGCGCCCGTCTCACCGGTGGTGACGGCGGCGATCCCGCGGTACGAGGAGGCGGGCGAGCCCAGCAGCCCGGCCATGCCGTCCAGGGACTTCGGTACGAGCACGACGACATGCCGCGCCCACCGGGTGCCCCACTGCGCCGACACCGCCGGCACGGCACGGTCCGCCAGATCCACGTAGGTCCGCAGCGCCGCGCTCGACCGCCCGACCCCGAGGACGAGGCTGCTGCCGCCGCGGACGACGGTGACCTCGCCCTGGTCCCACAGCTGCTGGGCGGACTTCTTCGCGGGCTTCTCCTGGTCGACGTACCACTCGCCGCCGGCGTCCAGGCTCAGGGTGAGCGTGCGGCCGACGGTGACCGGGGCGTTGTCGTAGCCCTCTATGCGGTACTTGAGCTCGACATCGGCGGTGGCCTCGGCACCGTCCCGGTGGAGCCCCGTCAAGCGGTACGCCCAGGACGCGAACGGCACGCCCCGCGCGTTCTCGAACCAGTCCAGCGCGCCCGTCTGCATGAACGCGGCCCGGTCCCGGTCGAGGACGGCGACCGACCGCCGGTCGAGCAGCGCCTGCACATCGGCCCTGGCGGTGCCGGTACCGGACGTGCCGCCGCAGGCCACCAGGGAGACCAGCAGCAGACACAGCGCGAGGATCCCGTGTCTCGACGCCCGCCTTCGACCAGCCATTTCACGATCGTACGGCGGGACGGCCGCCAGGGTCAGAGGGCCAGGGTCAGAGGGCCTGGGTCAGACCCTGGTGACGGTGGCGCCCGGCATCATGCCCACCGGGTCGTAGCGGACGGGGGCGCCGGGGTAGGGCGCGTGGATCACCTGGCCGTTGCCGACGTACATGCCGACGTGGCTGGCGTCGGACCGGTAGGTGACCAGGTCGCCGGGTTGCGCCTGGGAGAGCGGGACCTGCTGTCCCGCGTAGCGCTGGCCCTGCGAGGTGCGCGGCAGGGAGACCCCGGCGTGCCGGTACGACCACACCATCAGGCCCGAGCAGTCGAAGCCGGAGGGGCCGGTCGCGCCCCAGACGTACGGCTTGCCGATCGCGGCGCGGGCGGCGGCGACCGCGGCGGCGGCCCGGGCGTTGGGCGGCAGGGCGCCGCTGAGGTCGGGCATGTCCTCGCGGCCGGAGCGGGAGGCCCGGTCGTAGGCGGCGCGCTCCTCGGACGGCAGGGAGTTGAGCAGCCGTCGGGCCTGGGCGAGCTTCTTCTCGACGGTCTGCTTGTGGCTCGCGACCGCCTTGCGGCTCTTCTCCAGCTCGGCCAGCTGACCGGCCGCCTCCGCGCGCTCCTGGGTGAGCTCGCGCATCGCCTCCTGAAGGTCCTTGAGCTCACCGGCCTGGTGGGCGGTGATCCGGTCCAGGGCGGCGGCCTTGTCGAGGTAGTCGTCCGGGTCGTCGGAGAACAGCAGGGCGAGGGACGGGTCGAGGCCGCCGGAGCGGTACTGGGCACCGGCCAGCGAACCGAGCTTCTCCCGCATGGAGTTGATGCGGTCCTGCTGGCGGGCGATCCGGTCCTGCGCGGTGCCGACCTGCTTCTTCAGCGCGTCGGCGCGTTCGTCGGCCTTGTTGAAGGCCTCGGTCGCCTTCTCGGCCTCCTCGTAGAGGCGGTCCACCTCGGCACGGGTGTCGTCGTGCGGGGCGGCCGTGGCCGGTACGGCGCCGAGGGCCGCGGCGGTGGCCGTCAGGACGCAGAGCGCGGCACTGGCGCCCCGGTCGAACCCGGACGAAGTCGATGCAAGGCGGCGATGGGACCCCACGAGAAGCCGCACCCCTTCCGCTGGCGGACAGGAAACGCGGCAGACAGTAGCCCCGCGACAAGGGCGCTTCCAAAGACCTCCACGGCCACACAACGTGACGCCCCGCCACCGACGCAGGTCAGTGGCGGGGCGTGGGGTCAGTTCACGTCGCCAGGATTCGCCCGAACGGGCGGCACGGTGTCGTGATCTTGAGCGTGTTCCGGGGTGCTCAGATCCGGACGCCGAACTGGAACGGCATGTTGCCGATCGACTCGTAGCGCACGACCGTGCCGGTGCGGGGGGCGTGGATCACCTGGCCGTTGCCGGCGTAGATGCCCACGTGGTGCAGGTCGCCGTAGAAGATGACGAGGTCGCCGACCTTGAGCTGGCTCTGCGAGTAGATGCGCGTACCGGCGTTCGCCTGGGCCTGCGAGGTGCGGGGGATGGAGACGCCGGCCTGGGCGTAGGCCCAGGAGGTCAGGCCCGAGCAGTCGTAGGAGGCGGTGCCCGTGGCGCCGTAGACGTACGGCTTGCCGAGCTGGCTCTGGGCGGCCGAGAAGGCGGCGGCGGCGAAGTTGGAGGCGGCGGGGGCGTCGCCGAGGTCCACGCGCTCGCTGGCGGAGCGGCTGGCGCGCTCGTCCTCGGCGGCGAGGGCGGCCTTCTCGGCGGCCGTCAGCGTGTTGAGCAGCTTCTGCGCCTCGGCGAGCTTGGCCTGGACTTCCTTCTTCTTCTTGGCCAGTTCGGTCCGGGTGGAGGAGAGGTCCTTGAGCTTCTCGGAGGCCTCGGAGCGCTCCTGCGCGAGCTCGCGCTGCTTCTCCTGGATCTTCTTCAGCGCCTCGACCTGCTGGGCGCTCAGCTGGTCGGCCGTGGAGGCCTTGTCCAGGTAGTCGTCCGGGTTGGACGACAGGAAGAGCTGCAGGGAGGCGTCTATGGAGCCCGTGCGGTACTGGGCGGCGGCCGCGAGACCCATGGAGTCACGGAGGCCGTTGAGGTCCTCCTGGCCGCGGGCCACGGTGTCCTGGATGGCGGAGATCTCCTTCTGGAGCTTCTCCTGCTTCTCCTTGGCGCCGTTGAGCTTCTCGGTGGCCTGCTCGGCCTCCTCGTAGAGCTTGTCGACCTTGGACTTGACCTCGTCCTTGCTGGGCTTCTCGCTCGGTGCCGCGTTGGCGGCGTTGGCGCTCAGCGCGACGGCGGCGGCAGCAGCGGTGGTCAGCACGGTCACGCGTGTGCGGCTCGGCTGCTTGGGTCGACGGTGGGACGCCACGGAGGTGAGCTCCTTCTTGTGAGTGATCACCCGTTCGGAGGTTCGAGCCCAGACCCTAGTGACCTTCTTGTGATCAGTTCAAATCCTCGCGCGAAAAAATCGGTCACGGACTGCATTCTTTACACACAACTCACGTGCGGTAATGCTCGATTGACACTACGTTGTGTGACGATCCAGCCAATTCGGGCATTAAACCTGGAACTTAGAACTTCAGGACAGGCGCTTCAAAAGCATCGCCGAAGCGACAGGCCGGGCCCCCGCCTTGGCCACCCCGTCGGCCACCTCACGGTCGGTGGAGGCGACGATGACCGGCCGGCCCGGCGGCTCGGCACGCACCAGCTGGCGGATCAGTTCGTCGGCCGTGACGCCCGCCTTGGAGAACAGCACCCGCACACCGCGCGGCGGCGCGAGCAGCACCGGCGCGGCCAGTTCGGCGCCGTCGAAGACACACGTCACCTCCGCGCCCGTCTGGGCCGCGAGCTGCGAGAGCTGACCGAGCAGCCGCAGACGCTGCTTCTCCAGGGGCATCTGGGGATAGCCGGTCTTGGTGACGTTGTAGCCGTCGACCACCAAGTGGGCCTGGGGCAGGGCGAGCAGCTGGTCCAGAATGGCCGGATCGTTCTCGGACAGCGCCCGCGCGGCGATGTCCTTCGGGGTCATTCGCCCCGGTTCGACCGCGTCGACGGTCTCCGCCGGCCGTACGGAGACGGGCGGCAACGCCAGCTCCCTGCGCAGCCCTTGGGCCGCGTCCAGCACGGTGTCAAGGAGCAGCCGGACGCGCATGTCCTCGACACTGCGCCCCTCCCTGGCCGCCTTGCGTGTGGCCTCCAGCGCGGCCTCGGCCTCCCCCAGCCGGGCCTTGAGCCGCCGCGCCTCGACCTCGGCGGTGGACACCTGCGTCTGCCCCTCGGCGCGCACGGCGTCCATCTCGGTCTGGAGCTTGCGCAGCGCCGCCTCACCGCGCTTGACGTCGCTGAGGGCGGCCCGCAGCTTGCGGTGAAGCGATTCGGCTTCCTTCTTGGCCGCGTCCAGCTCGATGCGCAGCCGCTCGGTCTCGGCGCGCGTGTGGTCCCGGGCGGCCGCCAGCTCCTCGCGCAGCCGCTCCAGCTCGACCCGGCTCTCCTCGTCGGCACGCTCGGCGTCGGCCCGCTGGGCCTCCTCGCCGGCCGCGGTCACGAGCTTCACCCAGCCCGTGGGACGCAGAACATAGGCCGCGGCCGCCACGTCGAGCGGATCCGCGGCCGGGGGCGGCGAGCCGGAGTCGAGGGCGCCGGCGAGCTCCGGCTGGGCCTCTCTGAACTTCTCGCCGATGCGCTGCCGGAACAGCGGATCGGTCTCCAGTGCCGCGGCCATCGCGTTGCCGGCGAACTTGGCCCGCCGGTTCGGCGCGAACCGGGCGTACTGTCTGAGCTGCGCGGGCAGTTCACCGACGGTCAGGCCACCGAAGCCGTCGGAGACGATCTGTACGACGCGACGGCGCACGCCGTCGGGCAGCGGACGGTCGAGCACCTCAGCGGCGCCGTCGCCCGGCTCCCCGCCTTGTGTCTCCACCATCCGTCAACACCCCAACCTGTGTGCGGGGGCCACTCCCTCAGGAGTCGGCGCCCGGCCTGTCCACGAGTTCCACCTGATCCACGGCGTTGCACCAGCGGCAGCGCACCGACTCGATGGTCTCACTGACCACCTCGCGCTCCTCCACCTTCGGCTCACCGGCCAGGTCGAGGTGGACGTACTCGACGACCTTCGACGAGCGGGTCACGTCGAACCGGGTGAGGTTGCCGCAGAGGGTGCAGCGCCACCGCGTCGAGGCGGTCGGCAGGGGAACCGTCATCGTGCCTGAGCTCTTTCCTTCTAGGTCTTCCATTGTCCGCGACACACCGGGCCCGGTGTGTGGCTCGTAACCCTACGGCCTGGCGGGTACTCGTCGCTCGGCCGTCTCAGTGCCCGCCCGGACGGCGAGGCACTCTGTTCGGTTGCGTCCCGTTACGTCATGCTCTGTGTTCATGATCAGCAACTGGAGGGTGACAGTCGATGGCGCGAGCAGGTCGTTGTGGGGTACGGCACCGGTCACCTACGGCCTGATCGCCCTGTGCTGTCTGCTCTTCGTCATCGGCCCCGCGGGGGGCCTCAATCCGGCCTACGGCACCGGGGACGAACTGCTCGTCGCCCAGCGGGCCTACTTCCACCACTGGGGCGTGGTCCCCGCAGAACTGTTCGAAGGCTCGGCCCGGGCGGCGCTCACCCCGGCGACGGCCCTCTTCGTGCACGGCAGCTGGGTCCACCTCCTCGGCAACATGCTCTTCCTCTATGTCTTCGGAGTGATGACCGAGGAACGGATGGGCCGCGTCCAGTTCACGCTCTTCTACCTCGGCTGCGGCTACCTGGCGCTGCTGGGCTACGCCGCCGCCAACTCCGACTCCGACCAGTCGCTGGTCGGGGCCTCCGGGGCGATCTCAGCCGTGCTCGGAGCGTTTCTCTACCTGTTCCCCGGCGCCCGGGTGACAAGCCTGCTCCCGTTCCTCTTCTTCCTGCCCCTGCGGTTCCCGGCGTGGGTGGTGCTGCCCTTCTGGGCGGCCCTCCAGTGGCTGGCGGCGGGCCGCGCGCCGAACGGGCCCGGGGTGGCGTATCTGGCCCACCTGGTGGGCTTCGGCCTGGGCTTCGCCTTCGCGTGGGTGCGATTCCCCCCTGCGACTAGAGTGAAGCCCGCCCCAGCTCCGGCCCCCGAGGGAGAGAACCAGCCGTGATCACCGCGATCGTCCTCATCAAGACCAGCGTGGACCGGATCCCCGAGATCGCCGAGTCGATCGCGGCCCTGGACTCGGTGAGCGAGGTCTTCTCCGTCACCGGCACCTACGACCTGATCGCCATGGTCCGCGTCCGGCAGCACGAGGACCTCGCCGAGGTCATCCCCGGCAGCATCAGCAAGATCCCGGGCGTGGAGGCCACGGACACCCACGTCGCCTTCCGCACGTACTCCCAGCACGACCTGGAAGCGGCGTTCGCGATCGGGCTCGACAACTAGCCGCTGACGTCCAGGGCGGCGACGCCCTTGTTCGTGCCGGCGTAGACACGGCGGCCGTGGACGAGGGGGGTCAGCAGGACGCCCGGGTCGGCGCCCACCTCGGTCTTCCAGAGCAGTTGGCCCTTCAGGTCGAGGGCGTGGACCTCGGTGTCGGTGCGCACATAGACCGTGGAGTCCACCAGCACCGGGTCCGAGAGGGCTCCGCCCCCGCCGTGCGTCCAGACCACGTCGCCGCGCGCTGTGACCGCCTTGAGCGCCGCGCTCGCGTTCGTCACCCCCAGGAAGGCGAAGGAGTCCGCGTTCGCCGGGACGTAGGAACCGGCGAGGTCCGGCTCCCTCCACTTCAGGCGGCCCGCCAGATCCAGCCCGAACAGCTCGTTGGCCTGGTTCCCGGTGCTCACGACCACGGTGTCGCCGCTGACGGCGGGCCGGCCGACATCACCGTCCAACGCGGCGTCGAACGGCGTGGTGGCGCCGCCGTCGGTGATCCCGTAGAGGTGGTTGTCGTAGCAGGGCACATAGAGGACGCCGTCGGTCACGACGAGTTCTTCGCTCGGCGCACCGCCCACCGGGGCGTACCAGAGCACCTTGCCCCGGCTGTCGTACGCCTGCACGACACCCGGACCGTCGAACGTGCTTTTCGCGGAACCCACGACGACAGCGCCCCCGAGCACGGCGGGCTGGCGGAAGAACGGACTGGGCAGATACCGCTTCCACATCTCCTCGCCGTCGGCGCTCACCGCGATGAGCCGGCCCGGGTCGGCCGTGGTTTCGTCGACCGCGGCGACGAAGATCCCGTCGGCCGTGACGACGGGCCTGGTGATGAAGGTCGCTCCCTTGAGGACGGACACCTTCCAGCTTTCCTTGCCGTCGCTGCCCAGGGCCCGCAGAGTCCCGTCGGCCCCGGCGAAGTACAGCGTCCGGCCGTCGGCGGAGAGCGCCCCGCAGGGACCGCCGGCCACACTCGGCGCGCCGCCCACGGTGTACGACCAGCGCACGGCCGCCTTCCGCGCGACGAACCCCGGCGTATCGGCGCTCCCGCTCTTCCCCCCGGCATCGCTACCGGTCTCCGACCGCCCGAGCCACCACCAGCCGCCCACTCCCCCGGCACCGGCGACCACGGCCCCGCCCACGGCAAGACGCAGCAGCCCGCGCCGCGACGGCCGTACGTCCGCCGTCCCGGCCTCGGGCGGCACCGCCTGAGGCGTCTGTGTCACCGGCGTCATGTACTCGACCCGGCTCTCCCGCTCCCCCGACTCCCGCTCGGGAAGCCAGAGTTCGCCTCCTTGAGAAGCCTCGGGCTCCGGGCCCGCACCCGTGTACCAGCCCGGACGCAGGCCGCCGCGCGGAAACCCGCCCATGGCCTCGACCACGTCCGAAGGCATCGGCCGCCGCCCCGGCTCGTCCCTGAGGCACGCCTCCACCAGCGGCAGCAGTTCCTTCGGTACGCCCGTCAGGTCGAAGTCCCGGGTCAGGATGCGCAGCAGGATCACCGAGTCCTGGCCCTCGCCGAAGGGTTCACGCCCGCTCGCCGCGTAGGCGAGGACCGCGCCGAGGGAGAAGACGTCGCTCGACGGGCCGACCTTGCCGCCGTTGCGGATCTGCTCGGGCGAGACATAGCCGACCGAGCCCACGATCGCGCCCGTACGGGTCATCGCCGTGGCTTCCAGGGCCCGTACGATCCCGAAGTCGATGACCCGCGGGCCGTCCGGTGCCAGCAGGATGTTGGAGGGCTTGAGGTCCCGGTGGACCATGCCCCGTGCGTGGATCGCGCCCAGCGCCTCACCCAGCGCGGCCCCCAGCACCCGCACCGCCCGCTCGGGCAGTGCCCCGCCGTCCATGACCGCGTCCCGCAGATTCGGCCCGTCCACGAACTCCGTGGCCATCCACGGATGTTCGCCCTCGGGGTCGGCGTCGACCACACGCGCGGTGTAGGTGCCCGCCCCGCCGACAGTCTGCGCCGCCCGTACCTCCTGCCGGAACCGGGCACGGAAGGTGCGGTCCTGGGCGTACTCCGGCCGTACGACCTTCACCGCCAGCCGCAGCCCGGTCCGTGACTCGGCGAGGAACACCTCACCCATGCCGCCCGAGCCGAGCCGGCCCCGTACCTCGTACGGGCCGACCCTGCGTGGATCCGTCGCGCGCAGCGCCTGCACTTTCCGCTCCCCCGTGGACGTCGTGAACATGCCCGAGAGGGAGCGTATCGGCAACTGCCGGTCAGCCGGTCAGACGGCCGGGACGCACCGGCCGTCCTCGGTCCGGTAGCGCCACTTCGCACCGTCGCTCACCAGCTCGCGCACGGCGTTCACGAACCGCTCCACGTGCTCGTCCGGCGTGCCCGCGCCGAAGCTGACGCGGATGGCGTTGAGGGACTTCTCGCCCGGCGCGGCCTCGGGGGCGCCGCACTCGCCCTGGGTCTGCGGGTCGCTGCCCAGCAGGGTGCGGACGAGAGGGTGGGCGCAGAAGAGGCCGTCGCGGACGCCGATGCCGTACTCGGCGGAGAGGGCGGCGGCGAAGTGGGAGCTGTTCCAGCCCTCGACGACGAAGGAGATCACGCCGACGCGGGGGGCGTCGTCGCCGAAGAGGGAGAGGATCCGGACCTCGGGAACGTCGGCGAGGCCGCTCTTGACCTTCTCGATCAGGTACTGCTCGCGGGCGACCAGGGTGTCGAAGCCGGCCTCGGTCAGCGCCTTGCAGGCCGAGGCGATGGAGTAGGCGCCGATGACGTTCGGGGAGCCGGCCTCGTGGCGGGCCGCGTTCTCGTGCCACTCCACGTCCACGCCGCCGTCCTCACGCCGGGTGACCTTGCGGCTGGCGCCGCCGCCCGCGAGATAGGGCTCGGCGGCGGTGAGCCAGTCGGCGCGGCCGGCCAGGACGCCGGAGCCGAAGGGGGCGTACAGCTTGTGGCCGGAGAAGGCGACCCAGTCGACGTCGAGATCGGCGACGGACACCGCGTGGTGCGGGGCGAGCTGGGCGGCGTCGAGGACGATCCGGGCGCCGTGCGCATGGGCGACGGCGGCCAGCTCGCGCACCGGCCACAGCTCGCCGGTGACGTTGGAGGCGCCGGTCACGCAGACCAGGGCGGGGCCGTGGCCCTCTTCATTAGATGCAGTGCGGTCGGCGAGGGCCCGCTCCAGGGTCTGGACGGCCTGCTGGTGGGTGCGGGGCGCGTTCAGGTAGGTGACCCGGGCGTCGCGCCAGGGCAGCAGCGAGGCGTGGTGCTCGGTCTCGAAGACGAAGACCTGGCAGTCGGCGGGGAGGGCGGCGGCGAGCAGGTTGAGGGAGTCGGTGGTGGACCGGGTGAAGACGACCTGGTCGCCCTCACGGCAGCCCAGGAAGTCGGCGACGGTCTTCCGGGCGTTCTCGAACAGGTCGGTCGACAGCTGCGACAGGTACCCGGCCCCGCGGTGGACGCTGCCGTAGTAGGGCGCGTACGCCGCCACGTCGTCCCAGACCCGCTGGAGGGCCGGCGCGCTGGCCGCGTAGTCGAGGGCGGCGTAGGTGACCTCGCCACCGGTGACGAGCGGGACGGTGACATTACGACCCAGAACGGGCAGAGGGGCACAAATGGTCTGGTCGGCGGCAACGGTGGTGACAGACATGGGGAACTCCCGTGAGAGGGCATGCCGAAGCAGGGCATGCGGGGAAGAGGAAAAGGGTGCGCGGAGGCGGGGCTCGGCAGCCCTATCGCATTCGCTTGCTCACGGAAGACTCCCTCGAACGACCAGGACCCCTGGATTCGAGAGGGGCCCGCGCTTGCCGTAGACCTCGCTGCCTACGGCCTGGTCTTCACCCGGGGCACCCCGCCACGGACGGAGGGTTGCCGGACAGTCGGCCGGGGCCTCATGACTGTCACTCATGACCTGGTACAGGAACCTACGCGATGTGATCGTCGCCCCGCAACCCGTGTCCGGATCGCGGGACGACCATCGCCACGAGCTAGCGGTTGCTGGCCGCCACCCAGCGCTCCAGCGTCCGCTTGGCCGCGCCGGAGTCGATGGACTCCGCGGCCTTCGCCATCCCGGCCCGCAGCTGGTCCGCCAGGGACGCCCCGGTCGGCTCCAGCGCGACGAGCGCCGCCGCCGAGTTCAGCAGCACCGCGTCCCGGACCGGACCCGGCTCACCGTCGAGGAGTCTGCGCGCCACGTCCGCGTTGAACGCCGGGTCACCGCCCCGCAGCGCCTCCACCGGCACCAGCTCGATGCCGACGTCACGCGGGTCGAAGGCCTCCTCGGTGACCTTGCCGTCGCGCACCACCCACACCCGGGAGGTGGACGTCGTCGTCAGCTCGTCGAGGCCGTCGTCACCGCGGAAGACCAGCGAGGAGTTGCCGCGCTCGGCGAAGACCCCGGCGACGATCGGCGCCATCAGCGGATCTGCGACGCCCACCGCCTGCGCCTTGACCTTGGCCGGGTTGGTCAGCGGGCCCAGCGCGTTGAACACCGTACGGATGCCCAACTGACCGCGGGCGGCGCCCGCGTGACGCAGCGCCGGGTGGAACTTGATGGCGAAGCAGAAGGTGATGCCGGCCTCCTCGGCCACCTCGGCCACCCGCTGCGGGGTGAGGTCGAGGTTGACGCCCAGCTTCTCCAGGACGTCCGAGGAACCCGACGCCGACGAGGCCGCCCGGTTGCCGTGCTTGACGACCTTCGCGCCGGTGCCGGCCACGACGAGGGAGGACATCGTGGAGATGTTCACCGTCTTCGCGCCGTCGCCGCCGGTGCCGACGATGTCGACGGTCCGCCCGGACACCTCGATCACGTTGGCGTGCTCGTACATCGCCTGGACGAGCCCGGTGATCTCCTCGACCGTCTCGCCCTTGGCCCGCAGGGCCACCACGAACCCGGCGATCTGCGCGTCCGTCGCCTCGCCGCGCATGATCTGGTCCATCGCCCAGGCGGTGGCGTCGGCGCTCTGGTCGCGCCCGTACAGCAGGGCGTTCAACACCTCGGGCCAGGAACGGCCCGCCGCGGTGTCGCCTCCAGCGGGGGTCACAGCGCTCATACGGCCGCTCCTGGGTGTCGTACAACGAGGTTCAACAGATGTTTGACCCCACCCTATCCAGCCCCGGGCACGGAGAAGGGCCCCCGTCCGAAGACCGGACGGGGGCCCTTGCAACGCGCGTGGCGAGCGCAGCGATCAGTGGTGGCCGTGGCCGCTCGTGATCTCCTTGTACTCCTCGACGGTGGGCTTGGCGATCTGCGACTCGTCGCCGAAGTACGCCTCGCTGAGCTTGACGCGCAGCTTCTCGGAGCCCTTCACCTTGCGCTCGACGCCGTTGTCGTCGACCGTCGGGCCGATCTCCGCCGGCTTGTACTGCTCGTGCGCGGTGAGCGTGTGCAGCGCGTCCTGGCTGAGCGGCTCGTGCACCTCGATGAACTCACCGTGCGGCAGGCGCTTGATGATGCCGGACTCGCGGCCGTGCAGCACCTTGTCCTTGTCGCGGCGCTGGAGGCCGAGGCAGATCCGCTTGGTGATGACGAACGCGACCACCGGAGCGACGAAGAACGCCACCCGGACGAACCAGGTGATCGAGTTGATCGACAGGTGGAAGTGGGTGGCCCAGAGGTCGTTTCCACCACCGACGAGCAGCACCATGTACCAGGTGATCCACGCGACGCCGAAGGCCGTGCGGGTCGGGGCGTTGCGCGGGCGGTCCAGGATGTGGTGCTCGCGCCGGTCGCCGGTGACCCAGGCCTCGATGAACGGGTAGACCGCGATCGCGACCAGGACCAGCGGGAAGATCACCAGCGGGATGAACACACCCAGGACGAGCGTGTGACCCCAGAAGTTGATCTCCCAGCCCGGCATGACACGGATCAGACCCTCGGAGAAACCCATGTACCAGTCGGGCTGGGCACCGGTGGACACCTGGTCCGGACGGTACGGACCCAAGGACCAGATCGGGTTGATCGAGGCGATCGCCGCGATGGCCGCGATGACACCGAAGACCAGGAAGAAGAAGCCTCCGGCCTTGGCGGTGTACACCGGGAACAGCGGCATGCCGACGACGTTCTTGTTGGTCTTGCCGGGGCCCGCGTACTGCGTGTGCTTGTGGACGAACACCAGGATCAGGTGGCCGACCATGAGGCCGAGCATGATGCCCGGCAGCAGCAGCACGTGGACCGAGTAGAAGCGGGCCACGAAGTCGCCGCCCGGGAACTCGCCGCCGAAGAGGAAGAACGACAGGTACGTGCCGACGATCGGCACGGACAGGATCGCGCCCTCCATGAAGCGGACACCGGTGCCGGAGAGCAGGTCGTCCGGGAGCGAGTAACCGGTGAAGCCGGTGAACATGCCCAGGACGAACAGCAGGAAGCCGAACAGCCAGTTGACCTCACGCGGCTTGCGGAACGCACCCGTGAAGAAGACGCGCATCATGTGCACGAACATGCCGGCGAGGAAGATCAGCGCCGCCCAGTGGTGGATCTGCCGGATCAGCAGACCACCGCGCACATCGAAGGAGATGTGCATGGTCGAGTTGAACGCCTCGGACATCAGCTGTCCCTGCAGCGGGACGTAGCTGCCGTGGTACTCCACCTCGTTCATCGACGGGTGGAAGAACAGCGTCAGATACACACCCGTGAGGATGATGATGATGAAGGCGTACAGGCAGATCTCACCCAGCATGAACGACCAGTGGTCGGGGAAGATCTTGCGCATGTTGGCCTTGGCCAGGGAGTAGATCCCCAGTCGGCCGTCGGCCCAGTCGGCGAGCTTCTCGCCGGCCGGGGCCTGCCCGCGGGCGCGGGCCGACTCGTTGTTCTCGTTGGTGCTCATCCGCGCTCCCAGAAGGCAGGACCGACAGGCTCCTCGAAGTCGCCCTGCGCCTCGAGGTAGCCCTCGTCGTTCACGGCGATGCGCAGCTGCGGCAGGGCGTGACCGGCGGGGCCGAAGATCACTCGGGCACCGTCGGAGAGGTCGAAGGTGGACTGGTGGCAGGGGCAGAGCACGTGGTGCGTCTGCTGCTCGTACAGCGAGATCGGGCAACCGACGTGGGTGCAGATCTTCGAGTACGCCACGATGCCGTCGTGCGACCACTCGAGCTCGCGCTTGTCCTTGATGTTGTCCGGCTGGATCCGGACGATCATCAGGGCGGCCTTGGCGATCTCGGTCTGGAACTCCTCGTCGTGCTCCTCCAGGCCCTCGGGCTTGGCGAAGGTGAGGGAGCCCACGGCGACGTCGGAGGGACGCAGCGGCTCGTTGGTGTTCATGTTGACGAGCAGCAGGCCCTTGCGCCACATGGTGTGCCGCAGCTTGGTCCCGGGCAGCGGGCCGAGGTCGCGCAGCAGCACGACACCGGCGAGCGGCACCAGGGTGAGCGCGCCGAGCATGGTGTTGCGGATCAGCTTGCGACGGCCGAGCGCGGACTCCTTGGCGCCCTGCTTCCAGTCCTCGAAGACCTTCTCGCGGACCTCGGGCGGCGCCTCGATCGGGTGCCGCTCGTCGACCATCTCCACGTCGGACATCAGGGTGCGGGCCCAGTGGACCGCGCCCGCGCCGATCGCGAAGAGCGCGACGCCGAGCGTCAGACCCAGCGAGAAGTTCAGCGCGTTGATGTGCCCGATCGGGAAGACGTAGATCGCCTTGTCGTGCGGGACACCCACGTATGCGGCGATGAAGCCGATCGTGGCCAGCATCGACACCGTGAACAGCAGCGCCACCGTGCGCTCGGACCGCTTGGCGGCCCGCTCGTCGATGTCCTGGACCCGGTGCTCGTGGGGCGGCAGACCGGGGTCCGCGAAGGGGTCCCTGTCGTCCGCGACGCTCACCGCGCCGTGGTCGTCCTGCTCTGCGGGCAGGTTCTCTTCTGGAATGTCTTGGCTACTCATGACTTCTTGGCCTTTGCGGTCCGAGCGGCGAGCCAGACGGCGATCGCGATCAGGCCACCGAGTCCGAACACCCACGCGAACAGACCCTCGCTGACCGGACCGAGGCCGCCCAGCTCGAGGCCACCGGGGCTCTCGGTGTCGTCACCGTTGACCGCGTCGAGGTACGCGATGATGTCCTTCTTGTTCTGCTCCGACAGCGTGGTGTCGGGGAACGACGGCATGTTCTGCGGGCCGGTCTGCATGGCCTCGTAGATGTGCTTCGGGTCGACGCCCTCAAGGCTCGGCGCGAACTTGCCGTGCGTCAGCGCACCGCCCTTGCCGGTGAAGTTGTGGCACTGCGCGCAGTTGGTGCGGAACAGCTCGCCACCCTTGGCGATGTCCGCCCCGTCCGGGCTGTACTCGTTCTTCGTCGGGACGGCCGGACCGGCGCCCAGGGAGGAGATGTACGCGGCGAGCTGGTCGATCTCGGCCTGCGTGTAGATGACCTTCTTGCGCGGGACCTGTGCGCCCGGCTGCTGGGCCGGCATACGGCCGGTGCCGACCTGGAAGTCCACGGCCGCGGCGCCCACACCCACGAGGCTCGGCCCGTCGGTGGTGCCCTGAGCACCGGTGCCGTGGCAACTGGCACAGCCCACGGCGTAGAGCTTCTTGCCCTCCTCGATGGTGAGGGACTGGGCGGTTTCGTCGGCCTGCGCCTTGTCCGCGGGCGCGAACGCGGCGTACAGCCCCCCAGTGGCCGCCAGCGCGAGGAGTAGGACGACGAGCGCCGCCAGCGGATGGCGTCGTCGTGCGGAGAGCTTTTTCACGGATTACCCCGGTGTCAGGATCTTCTGCGTCGATGCTTCTGGAAATGCGCTTCTCGGGAAGCGCTCGGGAACGGGCCCGACTACTTGATCATGTAGATCGTGGCGAAGAGGCCGATCCAGACGACATCGACGAAGTGCCAGTAGTAGGACACGACGATGGCGGCCGTCGCCTGCTCATGAGTGAACCTCTTCGCCGCGTAGGTGCGGCCGAGGACCAGCAGGAAGGCGATGAGACCTCCCGTCACGTGCAGGCCGTGGAAGCCGGTGGTCAGGTAGAACACCGAACCGTACGGGTCGGAGGAGAGCGAGAGCCCGTCCTTCTTGACCAGCTCGGTGTACTCGAAGACCTGACCGCCGATGAAGATCGCACCCATGATGAAGGTGACGATGAACCAGCCCCGGAGCTTCTTCACGTCACCGCGCTCGGCGGCGAAGACGCCGAGCTGGCAGGTGAGGGAGGAGAGCACCAGGATCGTGGTGTTGGTGGCCGAGAACGGGAAGTTCAGGCTCTCGGCCATTTCCTTCCAGTGATCAGGACCCGTCACCGATCGCAGGGTGAAGTACATCGCGAAGAGGGCCGCGAAGAACATCAGCTCGGAACTCAGCCAGATGATGGTTCCGACGCTGGTGAGGTTCGGCCGATTGACCGACGGGTGCGCGTGCCCGGTTTCTACTGTCGTTGCTGTCGCCACGACCGACATTATGTCGGTCCCTTATCCCGCCCTCACTCCGGGGGGTGCCGTTCGGAGTGTTCGCAGCGTGTGTACTGCCCGGATGGCCCATCGCAGGGGTGTTCCAGCGGGTGTTGACGGGCTGTTCAAGGGAGTAGCATCCGCGGCAACTGTTCTGTCCGTACGACGCTGATGTCACGGAGGAAGCATGCAGGCGACGGCCACGGTGCTGGTCTACAGCGACGACGCCAACACCCGCGAGCAGGTACGGCTCGCGACCGGCCGACGGCCGGCTCCGGACGTTCCTCAGGTCGAGTTCGTGGAATGTGCCACGCCTGCAGCCGTCCTCAAGGAACTGGACCGCGGCGGGATCGACGTCTGTGTCCTGGACGGCGAGGCCGTGCCGATGGGCGGCATGGGGCTGTGCCGACAGATCAAGGACGAGGTCTTCAACTCCCCGCCCGTGCTGCTGCTGATCGGCCGCCCGCAGGACGCCTGGCTGGCCACCTGGAGCCGTGCCGAGGCCGCGGTGACCCACCCGGTGGACCCGGTGGAGTTCGCGTCGGCGCTGGCCGCCCTGCTGCGGCAGAAGAGCGCGCTGAGCGCCTGAGGGCCCCAGGGAACCTCTAGACGCTCTCCGGCCGCAGTCGAGCCCGCTGCTCGGCGCTGGGGGCCTCCGGGGTGCCGGCGGTCAGGGCGCTGCCCGTGCGCCACTTCTTCCACTTGAGGTTCCAGTCACCGAAGCCGTTGCCGAAGGTCTCCATGGTGTCGCCGTAGGAGTTCACGACCTTGACGACGTCACCCTCGTGGACGGTGTCGAAGAACCACTCGGCGTCACCGGTGCTCATGCCGGTGCAGCCGTGGCTGACGTTCTCGTAGCCCTGGGAGCCGACCGACCAGGGGGCGGCGTGCACGTACTCGCCGCTCCAGGTGACCCGGGTCGCGTAGTAGACCGGCAGGTCGTACGACTCCGAGGAGCCCTCGGCGATGCCGATGCTGGTGCCGCGCATCCGTACGAAGTACTCCTTGCCGAGTACCACCTTGACGCCGTTGCGGGTCTCGAAGCCGGGCTTGCCGGTGGTGACGGGGAGCTCGTTGATGACCTCGCCGTTCTTGTAGACCTTCATGGAGTGGGCCGAGGCGTCCGTGACCGCGATGATGCGGTCGCCGGTGGTCAGCGTGAGGGGCTTCGTCCGACCGCCCCACAGGCGATCGCTGATCTTGACTCCGTCCAGGTTGCTGTGCACCTGGATCGTGGCGTGGGCGGGCCAGTACTCCTTGGGGCGGTAGTGGAGTTCCTTGTCGTCCACCCAGTACCAGGCGCCCTCCGTGGCGGGCATCGAGTCGACCTTGAGGGCGCGCTCGACGACGGCCCGCTGGGCCTTGTCCTTGACGGGCTTGTTCAGTTCGGCCGTGATGGGCTGGCCGACGCCGTACTTGCCCGCCTTGGGGCCGAAGGTGACCTTCAGGCGCTTCTTGGTGGTGGGCTTGCCGGTGTCGAAGGCGAGGACCCGGCGGCCGGGCGCCCCGTCCTCGTCCTCGGTGCTCACCCGGACCGTGTAGTGGGCGCTGGCGGCCAGTGGGGAGGTGCTGTGCCACCGGGTGCCGTCGGCGGAGAGTTCGCCCGCCACATGGCGTCCCGTGGCGTCCAGTGCGGTGACGTCCGTGATCCGGCCGTCGTCGTCCTCGGCGGTGACTTCCAGGGGCTTGTCCGGGTCGGCCTTCTTGCCGTCGCCGGAAGGGCCGTTGAAGGAGATCTGGTCCGCCGCGTCGTACGGCGCCGCCGACAGCGGGTTGCCGTCGCTGCTGCAGGCGGTGGCGCCCGCGGTGAGGGCGAGCACCAGCAGGGTGCAGGAGAGAACGGTGCGCGTGCGCGGAGTGTGGCTCATGCACCTCACGCTAGGAACGTTCGTCAACTGTGGCGCGCCGAGTAACTCGGACGAGGGACGCGTACTACTGCATCCGGCGACCGGGACTGCTGCAAAAGCGGGAGCCCGGACTCTCCTGACGGAGTGTCCGGGCTCTCGTTGCGCTCAGCTCGTGCTACTGGGTGCGGTTCTCACCGCGGTAGTACTCGAAGACCCAGCCCCACAGGCCGACCAGGATCAGCGGCGCGGAGAAGTACATCAGCCACCAGCCGATCGCGATCGACAGGAAGGCGAGCGCGCCACCGACCGCGAGGGACAGCGGCTGCCAGCTGTGCGGGCTGAAGAACCCGACCTCGCCGGCGTCGTCCGCGACATCCGCCTCCTTGTTGTCCTGCGCACCCGCGTCGACCCGCCGGGCGGTGAAGCCCAGGTAGAAGCCGATCATGATGCACAGGCCGAAGGCCAGGAAGAGGGCCGTGGTACCGGCCGGCTCCTTCGACCAAACGCCATAAACAACCGCCATGGCGAGGACGAAGACGCTCAGCCACATGAACATCTTGCCCTGGATCTTCACTTGCCGGCCTCCTTGCCGCCCGCGAGAGCCTTCTCACCGTGAGGTGCGTTCTCGAGCTGGTCGAGAGCGGCGATCTCCGGGTGGTGCAGGTCGAACGCCGGGGATTCGCTGCGGATCCGCGGCAGGGTGAGGAAGTTGTGCCGCGGCGGCGGGCAGGACGTCGCCCACTCGAGCGAGCGACCGTAGCCCCACGGGTCGTCGACGCCGACGGGCTTGCCGTACTTGGCCGTCTTCCACACGTTGTAGAGGAACGGCAGGATCGACGCGCCGAGGACGAACGAGCTGATCGTCGAGATCGTGTTCAGGGCGGTGAAGCCGTCGGCCGCCAGGTAGTCGGCGTAACGACGCGGCATGCCCTCCGCACCCAGCCAGTGCTGGACGAGGAACGTGCCGTGGAAGCCGATGAACAGCGTCCAGAACGTGATCTTGCCGAGGCGCTCGTCCAGCATCTTGCCGGTCATCTTCGGCCACCAGAAGTGGAAGCCGGAGAACATCGCGAAGACGACGGTGCCGAAGACGACGTAGTGGAAGTGCGCCACCACGAAGTACGAGTCGGACACATGGAAGTCCATCGGCGGCGAGGCCAGGATGACACCGGTCAGACCACCGAAGGTGAAGGTGATCAGGAAGCCGGTGGCCCAGAGCATCGGGGTCTCGAAACTCAAGGACCCCTTCCACATCGTTCCGATCCAGTTGAAGAACTTCACGCCCGTTGGCACGGCGATGAGGAACGTCATGAAGGAGAAGAACGGGAGCAGAACGCCGCCGGTGACGTACATGTGGTGGGCCCACACGGTCACGGACAGGCCGGCGATGGCGATGGTGGCGCCGATCAGGCCCATGTAGCCGAACATCGGCTTGCGGGAGAAGACCGGGATGACCTCGGAGATGATGCCGAAGAACGGTAGCGCGATGATGTACACCTCTGGATGGCCGAAGAACCAGAAGAGGTGTTGCCACAGCAGCGCCCCGCCGTTGGCGGAGTCGAAGACATGGGCACCGAACTTGCGGTCCGCCTCCAGGGCGAACAGCGCGGCCGCCAGGACCGGGAAGGCGAGCAGGACCAGGACGGCGGTCAGCAGCACGTTCCACACGAAGATCGGCATGCGGAACATGGTCATGCCCGGCGCGCGCATGCAGATGAT